>NZ_ALJC01000090.1 GCF_000282975.1 Pseudomonas psychrophila HA-4 | reverse complement strand
CCAAAAAGTTGGATGGGTGTCCAACTTTTTGGGGGCAGTTCATTACGCCTGAGGCGCAGCCACCCGCTCTTTTGATTGAGCAAACGCCAGAGCTATGCGAAGACAAAGACGTTGAATGCATCGTGGCCGAAACGCTCCAGTTGCAGCATCAACCGGCTACAGGCTCAAAGCTGCTGACACAGGTTCAACGCTTGCCGTCAGAACGCTATTCGCTGGACCAAGCAATCCTTCCCGTCGGCACAGGGCTGAGCCACGAACTGTCTTGGGATGGCCCTGGGACCTGGTGGCAAGACCTGAACTTGCCAGCGCCCTGCAATAGAGACGATGGTTCAGAACCCTCAACCCTCTTCGCCCTCATGATCACGCGTGGCTGTATAAAAAATTATGATTGGGGCTAACGCGTACAAGGTTAATGTCAGTGGCTGATCGATGCGGAGCCTTCTTCAGATACGCTCAACAGACAGCAACACTCTTGAGATACGAACATTCCTACCTAGCAAAGAACGACATCCGGCAGACACTTCGTATTTTGATCAAATGGTACCGTCAGTGGGCTACTGCAGATTGACATCACCCCGGCGCGAAACTACTGTTCGCCATAGACGGCTGCATGTCCACGCCGATATCTCAGCAAAATGCACACTTGAAGAGGACACGTCCCACCGAATCGCAGGCACAAAAAAGCCGGTAGACCCTGAGGTGCGTACCGGCTGTTTTGATGTTGCATATGGTGGGTCGTGTGGGATTCGAACCTACGACCAATTGGTTAAAAGCCAACTGCTCTACCAACTGAGCTAACGACCCGCTTCGTTGTGGTGCGTATAATACTGATTTTTAACGAGAATTCAACACCTTGTTAAAAATAAATCTGAAATAAATCAAAAGTAACGTGTTCGGTCCGAAATTCCGGTGGATTGAAAGCCCTCTGCACGCTGACGGCAGCTGTCGCATTTGCCACACGCACGGCCTTGAGCGTCGGCCTGATAGCAGGATACGGTCAGCGAGTAATCCACACCAAGCTTAACGCCCGCTTGCACAATTTGCGCCTTGCTCATGTTTTGCAAAGGCGCTTTGATGCGAAACCCGTGCCCCTCTACGCCGGCCTTAGTCGCTAGGTTGGCCGTGACTTCAAACGCCTCGATGCACTCAGGGCGGCAGTCCGGGTAACCCGAGTAATCCACTGCATTGACGCCGCTGAAAATGTCTCGCGCTTGTAGCACTTCTGCCCAGCCCAATGCCAACGACAGGAATATGGTGTTGCGTGCAGGTACGTAAGTCACTGGAATGCCTTCACTCGGCGCTTCGGGCACGTCGATCGAGTTGTCGGTCAGGGCTGAGCCACCCATGCCGTCTAAGTCCAAGCCTATGACTTTGTGATCTATAGCGCCCAAGTCACGCGCCACACGTGCAGCGGCGTTGAGTTCAGCACGATGGCGCTGACCATAATCGAAGCTCATGGTGTAGCAGCTATAGCCTTCAGAGCGGGCCATGGCCAAAACTGTGGCTGAGTCAAGGCCGCCAGAAAGCAGGATAACGGCTCTTTTTTTAGTGACAACTCTCTGCCCAGTCATTTCATCGACCCGGCTCGTCATTCCAAAGATATTTATGCAACTGCATCTGCAAGCGTACAGGCAGGTTGTCAGCCACGATCCAGTCGGCAAGATCACGGGCCGACAGATCGTGATGGCTCGGCGAAAACAAGACTTCGCCCGCACGACGCTCTAAACCGTATTCGATCAACTTGGACACAGCCCAGTCGTAGTCTTCACGCGAGCAGATCACAAATTTCACTTGGTCATTAGTGGTCAGCAAAGCAATGTTTTCGTACAGATTACGATGGGACTCTTTGGAACCCGGCGTTTTCAGGTCAAGAACACGACTGACTCGCGGATCGACCGTAGAAATATCTAATGCACCACTGGTCTCGATTGACACTTCGTAACCGGCGTCACAAAGCTGTTTGAGCAATGGGATGGCATTGGGCTGCGCCAGCGGCTCGCCACCCGTCACACACACGTAACGAGGGCGAAAATCGGCCACTTGCTCAAGAATACTGTCGAGGGAGCGTACGGTACCGCCACTAAAGGCATAAGCACTGTCGCAATACTGGCAGCGTAAAGGGCAGCCAGTAAGGCGTACAAAAACGGTGGGCAGGCCAGCCGTGCGCGTTTCACCCTGTAAAGAGTAAAAAACTTCGGTAATTCTCAATGTGTCTTGCATATCCGCCACGGGCGTAACAGCTAAACAGGCTGTCCGCCTCCGTCAGGCACTCTAAAGAATCTGCCTACGCAGGACGCAGAAGAGCGTATTTCATAAAAGGGCGTGGATTCTAACGAAAAAACCCGCGACAGGTGCGGGTTTCTCGATGAAAGCATCGTATAGCTTACATGCGCTGCAAATCGCGCTGTGCCAACTGTGCCGCCGATGTACCAGGATACTGAGCAACAACTTGCTGCAGGATGCCCTTAACCTTATCGGTGTGACCCAGACGACGCTCTACATCAGCCAGCTTGTAGAGCGAATCCGGCACTTTGGCATGCTTGGGATACAGCTGACTCACTTTGGCAAAAGCTTGGCCTGCGGCTTGCAGATCGCCTTTGGCCAGATTCACTTCACCTAGCCAGTATTGAGCATTGCCCGCATATTGGCTATTTGGGTATTTGCGCAGAAAGGCAGTAAACGCCTGACTGGCCTTGTCGAAATCCTTGGCCTTAATCAGGTCGAAAGCAGCATCGTAATAGAGCTTTTCTTTCGCCGGATCACCCGGTTCCGAACTAGCAGCGGCCTGAGATGCAGGCGCTGTTGTATTGCCGGCGGCAGAGGCACCGCCAGCAGCAGAATTATCAGGAGCGGCAGCAGGAGCAATGCCAGCACCAATACGCCGATCAAGTTCCTGGTATCGTTCCAGGCTTTCTTGCTTCATGCGTGAAATATCATTTTGCAAAACTTCAATCACACCTTGTTGGCGCGCAATCTGATCCTGCATTTGTTGCAGTTGGTTGAACAGCTCGCCCTGTGCCGAGACAGGGGCCGAAACCCCTCCCCCCGCATAGGCGCCGCTCGCACCATAACCTGGTGACGGATAACTCCCTCCGCTATTGTTATAGCCAGAGTTGTCATCGACCACAGGAACCGCAGCCCATACCGCTAGCGGCATGAGGCTGAGAGCCAGAATAGTTACAGCACGGCGGCACGTTCGCATGACGAATTACTTACGCAGTTCGACGCGACGGTTTTGAGCCCACGACTGTTCGTCGTTGCCAGTAGCGATTGGACGCTCTTTACCGTAGGACACCAGTTCCAGCTGTGCTGGAGAAACACCTTGCAGTACCAGGTAGCGTTGAACGGCTTTCGCACGACGCTCGCCCAGGGCCATGTTGTACTCACGAGTACCACGGGCGTCAGTGTTACCTTCAAGAACAACGCGAGCGCCGTTAGCTTTCAGGTCTTTAGCGTGAACGTCCAGAGCGCGCATTGCTTCTGGTTTCAGGTCCGAAGAATCATATTCGAAGTAGAAAACAGTGATAGCGCGCAGAGCAGCTTCTTCGCTCAGGGAACCATCAACAGCGCCAGTATTTGCGCCGTAACCAGCGTTTGGATCAACAGCCGCGCCTTCACCGGCATTGTCGCCGCCTTTAGACGAGCAACCTACAGCTACAGCCATGGCCAGAGCCAGCGCAGCAAATTTACCAAACTTCAGCATTTCCATCGTAAAACTCCTAATGAACCCCAAGTGTTATGTGCAACGTACAGCTATCACCACGTCAGTTCAGGTAAGGGGACCAGGAAGGTTCTCTGACTTCGCCTTGAGCGGTAGGAAGAGGGAGCCTTACGCGTCCATTGATAGACACGAGCATCAAGACTCCCCGGCCCTGCTGGCGGGTGGCGTAGATTACCATGGTGCCGTTGGGCGCAACAGTAGCTGACTCATCTAGGTTGGTATCTGTGAGTATTTTCACGGTTCCACGCTGCAAATCTTGCGCTGCAACTCGGAAATTAGTGAAACCATCCTGACGATGAATCATTACCAGGGTCTTTTCGTCAGCCGAAAGCTTCGGACTGGCGTTGTAGTTCCCGATAAATGTCACGCGTTCGGCGTTACCGCCACCGACTGTGGTTTTGTAAATCTGTGGTTTGCCGCCACGGTCAGAGGTGAAATAGATAGTGTTGCCATCTTTACCCCAAAACGGTTCGGTATCGATTGCCGGGTTATTGGTAACGCGGGTCAGACCACGCGAGGCCAAATCCATCACGTAGATTTCAGCGTTACCGTCTTTCGACAATACGAATGCCAGCTTGGAACCATCTGGCGACCAAGCGGGCGCACCGTTAAGGCCTTCAAAGTTGGTGATCTGCTCACGACGACCGGTATCAATGTTCTGAACAAAGATGCGCGGACGTTTTTGCTCGAACGAAACATAAGCAATACGCTTGCCATCTGGAGCGAAGCGAGGCGACAGGATCGGCTCACGCGATTGCAACAGAGTGACTGCACGAGCGCCATCATAGTCCGAACGCTGCAGGGTGTAGCGAGTATTTGTTGCGCTTGAACGTTCCGCCGTCACATAAAGCAGACGAGTGGAGAAGGCACCTTTAATACCGGTCAGTTTTTCAAACGACTGGTCAGAGATGTAGTGCGCCATGTCCCGCAATTGCTCTGCGGTACCCGAGACACTGCCGGTCAGCACTGGCTGCTCGGTGGCAACGTTGAACAAGGCATATTGCACCTGCAGGCGACCGCCCGCCGGCACGATATTACCCACCATGACGTACTGGGCACCTAAGGCTTTCCAGTCACGGAAAATGACTTCGCTGGCCTGGGTAGGCTGGCTGATCATGTTCTGTTTTGGAATCGGCGCGTAATAACCTGAGTTACGCAGGTCGTTACCAATAATTTCAGCCATATCGTCAGGCAGGACGGTGCCACCCTGCCAGCCGAACGGTACTACGGCAATGGGCGTTGCCCGGTCGCTACCACTGGTGACCAGAATGTTCTTTTCATCTGCCACTGCCATCCCTGCCAAGCAGCAGACGACGACTAGCAGTCCTCGAAAAAAGTTAATCACAAGGCTAGATCCTCAGGTGTGAATGTCATCTTGAACGATCGATAAGGATTAAAATCGCTAGGCTTCATGCCCTGCATTTCCGTTAAACGGCCAATGTTCTTGACCGCTGCCACAGCCGAGCTATCAAAAGGCCCATCACCACTGGACTTGGCTACCGTCACTGACGTTACCGTACCATCTGGCAACATGCCGATTTGCAACACCACTGTCATGTTCTTGCGAGCGGAAGGGGGACGAGCCCATCCTTCTGCTGCCCGGGCACGAATCAGGTCATCAAAACTGCCGGCGACCTCATCACCCCTTTCATCTGCCAAGGCTTGTTGCCGTTGTGGCGTATCAGAAAGCAAATCTGCCAAGGCCTGAGCCTTTTTCTCTTCCGTCGATTTACGCGCTGCTTCTACTGCTTTCTTCTTAGCAGCATCGGCAGCCGCTTTTTTCTTCGCATCCTCGGCGGTTTTCTTCTTCGCCTCGTCAGCTACGGCCTGTTTCTTAGCATCTTCAGCAGCTTTCTTTTTCGCATCTTCAACAATCTTTTTCTTGGCTTCTTCGGCCGCCTTTTTCTTCGCCTCTTCTTCAGCGGCTTTCTTGGCCTCTTCCTCAGATTTTTTCTTGGCTATATCAGCCAGCTTTTTCTCTTCGGCCTTTTTAGCTTCCGTGGCCTTTTTGGCATCGTCGGCTTTCTTGGCTTCATCAGCCTTCTTCGCCTCATCTGCCTTTTTAGCTTCGCTCGCTTTGGCTTGGTCAGCCTTCTTGGCCTCCGCTGCCTTTTCGGCAGCTTCTTCTTTCTTTTGTTCCGCAGCTTTTACAGCTTCCTGCTCGACCTTCTTTTGTTCCATCTGTTCGACTTCGGTCTGACGTGCGGCAGATTTCTTTGCCTCACCCGCAATCTTCTGATTGGTCTGGGTGGTCGCCTGACTTTTTGACTTCAGTTGATACAAAGTAGCTTGAACAATCGGTTTTGAAGGCGGCAGTTCAGGCGTCATGGCAAAACTGGCGAACAGCATGCCAAAAATCAGGATGTGCAGCCCTACCGCCCAAACTGTAGGCCAGAAATAATTTTCAGAGGCGGACGGCTCCCGCTGTTCGCGCATCAGGGAGCCTCGGTAATCAAGCCAACGTTACCGACCCCGGCTTTCTGCAGGCCTCCCATAGCACCCATTACTGCGCCGTAATCCACAGTTTTATCGCCGCGAATAAAGACTTGGGTGTGCTTGCCACCCTCATTTCCTGAGCGAATGATTTTAGTCACGGCGTCAGTCATTTGAGGCAAGGTCATCGCCTTGTCCATCTGCTTTTCGGTATCGACCTCACTGCCAAGGTTCCAGAAATAGGTCTTGTCTGCCTTGATCGAAATAGTCAGAACTTGAGTGTTGTTGTCTTGCGGCAAAGCCTCACTGGAGACTTTGGGCAAATCGACCTTCACACCCTGATTAAGCATCGGTGCAGTCACCATGAAAATGACCAGCAGCACCAGCATCACGTCGATGTATGGCACCACGTTCATCTCGGCAACCGGCTTGCGCTTCTTGCGAGCTCGAGCGATTAAAGCCATTGGAAATTACCTGCTTATTCTTCGCTGGTGTGCACTTTACGGTGCAGGATC
Organism: Pseudomonas psychrophila HA-4; assembly: GCF_000282975.1. Lineage (GTDB taxonomy): Bacteria > Pseudomonadota > Gammaproteobacteria > Pseudomonadales > Pseudomonadaceae > Aquipseudomonas > Aquipseudomonas psychrophila_A. The sequence goes on along the minus strand of NZ_ALJC01000090.1, from coordinate 65,451 downwards.
GCCTGGAACTCGTCGGCGAAGGTGTAGTAGCGGCTGATCAAGGTTTCGCTACGTGCAGCAAAACGGTTGTAGGCAATTACCGCTGGAATAGCCGCAAACAGACCAATCGCAGTGGCAACCAAGGCTTCGGCAATACCCGGCGCAACAGTCGCCAGAGTGGCTTGTTGCGCAGTCGCTAGGCCACGGAAAGAGTTCATGATGCCCCATACGGTACCGAACAGACCGATGTACGGGCTGACGGAACCCACAGTTGCCAGGAACGGCAGGCTTTGCTCAAGCTTTTCCTCTTCACGAGAAATCGCTACCCGCATCGCACGTGCAACGCCTTCCATAACCGCTTCAGGATCAACGCCCGGCTGCTGGCGCAGACGCGAGAACTCTTTGAAACCAGCACGGAAAATTTGCTCAACACCGGAATCTGGATCCGGGTTACTGCCGGCCTGACGGTACAGCTTCGACAAATCGATACCCGACCAGAAGCGCTCCTCAAAGCTATCCAGGGCACGTCGACCGGCGCGCAGCATAGTACTGCGCTGAAAAATCATGACCCACGAGGTAACCGATGCGGCCAGCAGGATCAACATTACCAACTGCACAACAATGCTGGCATTGCTGACCAAGCTCCACATGGAGGAATGGTCGACGACGTTAGCTTCCACGCTTTATCTCCTGCTCTAAATGTTTACCCGCGCCGCTCACGTCGGCAAAGGCCGTACGTAAAGCTTCGGGAATGGCCCGGGGTTTAAAACTATCGGCGCGCACACAGGCCACCAAAAATTGCCCTTCGCAGAGCAATGTTGCATCCGCAGCCCGCCAAACCTGCTGCTTGAAACGCAGACTGGCGCGGTTGAGTTCTATTACTTGTGCGCTTATCAACAGTTCATCGTCCAGTCGCGCCGGTGCGTGGTAGCGCGCCTCGCTGGAATGGACGACAAATAACAGGTTCTCACCCGCAAGCTCGGATTGGGCAAAGCCCAGCTCCCGCAGCCTTTCGGTTCGAGCCCGCTCCATAAACTTTAGATAATTTACGTAATACACGACGCCACCCGCATCGGTGTCCTCGTAATAAACGCGACAGCGATGTGCGAACGGCTCAAGCCTGTTTTGCGCGCGCATACTCTAGTGCTTACTCCTCAGGTTGCCAATCCGCCAAACCACTGTTTTTTACGCTTCTTAGACTTTAATACCCAAGATTTTCAGCGCCAGCCCTTGAGACAGCAAAAACCTTGAAAAAATCGGCCGCAGACGGCTTATTAATCGTCCACAGCGTTCAAAAACTCGTCCACCACTGGCATATCGCCCAAGCGTGAAGGAATATTCAGACCAAAGTGCAAGTACGCATGCCGGGTCACGACTCGCCCCCGCGGCGTGCGCATGATGTACCCCTGCTGTATCAAATACGGCTCAAGTACATCTTCAATGGTGTGACGCTCTTCGCTGATAGCAGCTGCAAGACTATCAACACCCACCGGACCGCCATCGAACTTCTCGATCATTGTCAGCAGTAAACGTCGGTCCTGATGATCAAAACCGTGCTCATCAACATCCAGCAGGTTCAGGGCGAGATCCGCCACCGGCTTTGTGATATGGCCCTGGGCCCGTACTTCGGCAAAATCACGCACCCGACGCAGCAGGCGGTTGGCGATTCGCGGCGTTCCACGCGCACGCCGTGCGATTTCATAAGCCCCTTCTGGATCAAGCGGCAAACCGAAGATACCGGCTGAGCGACTGACGATCGTTGCAAGGTCATCGGTACTATAAAACTCCAGACGCTGAACAATCCCAAAACGATCACGCAATGGGTTGGTCAGCATCCCGGCACGGGTCGTTGCACCGACCAACGTGAACGGCGGCAGATCGAGCTTTATCGAACGAGCGGCAGGGCCTTCACCAATCATGATGTCGAGCTGAAAATCTTCCATTGCCGGGTACAGTACTTCCTCCACAATCGGCGAGAGTCGATGAATTTCATCGATAAAAAGCACGTCATGAGGTTCGAGGTTGGTCAACAACGCCGCCAGATCACCTGGCCGCTCTAGCACAGGCCCCGACGTACTTTTGATCGACACACCCATTTCTTGGGCAATGATGTTGGCCAACGTCGTCTTGCCCAAGCCAGGCGGACCAAAAATTAACGTGTGATCCAACGACTCCGAACGCCCGCGAGCTGCTTGGATAAACAGCTCCATTTGCTCACGTACGGTAGGCTGACCAATGTAGTCCGCCAGGCTCAGAGGCCGGATAGCACGATCCTGAACCTCTTCCCGGTCACGCCCACTGGAGGCGGTTATCAAACGATCAGCTTCAATCACTTAAATCATTCCCTTAAGGGCACGGCGAATCATGTCTTCACTGCTCAACGTTTTATCCTTGATGGCCGACACCGCCTTGCTTGCTTCCTGCGGTTTGTAGCCCAAGGAAATCAAGGCGCTGACGGCATCACTTTCTGCACTCGCCACCTGCACCGGCGCATCTGGCTGATTAGGCACCAGCGCGAACATGCTCGGGACTTGCTCCCAGGCCTTAAAGCGATCCTTGAGCTCGACCAGTAGACGTTCCGCGGTCTTCTTGCCAACGCCCGGCACCTTGGTCAAGGCAGAGGTGTCCTGAGCCTGCACGCAACGTACCAGTTCATCAACTTCCAAACTGGACATTAATGCCAGCGCCAGCTTGGGGCCTACGCCATTGAGACGGATCAGCTCACGGAAAAAGTCTCGCTCACGCTTGCTACTGAAACCATAGAGCAACTGAGCATCTTCGCGAACCACCAAGTGAGTGTGTAAAGTCAGTGGCTCGCCAATCGAAGGCAAACGATAAAGCGTGGTCATGGGCACTTCTAGCTCATAACCCAAGCCATTTACATCAAGAATCAGGTGCGGCGGCTGCTTTTCAGCCAGAGTCCCGCGCAAGCGTCCAATCACGTTTCAGATCCTTTCTCTGGCCAGATCAATGGCTGACAAGTAGAACGACAAAGCCGCATCATTTGCAGATACAACTGTGTCAGCATGTTTAATCAGGTTAAAGACGCAAGCGCCCACCACGACTGCGCGCCGCTCCCAAGCCATGGGGCAGCAGGCTTGAACGGGTGTGGGCATGACACAAAGCAATCGCCAGCGCATCAGAAGCATCGACTTGCGGCTTAGTCGTCAGTTTGAGCAAATGCATGACCATCATCATCACCTGCTCTTTATTCGCTCCGCCAGTGCCCGCCACCGCCTGCTTGACCTGGGTCGCAGAGTATTCGGCGATTTCAAGGCTTTCTTCGGCTCCCGCCACAATGGCCGCGCCCCTGGCCTGGCCTAGCTTTAATGCCGAGTCGGCATTACGCGCCATAAACACCTTTTCGATGCCCATCGTCACCGGGCCGTAGGTCTGAATGACCTCCCGCACCCCGCGATAGACGATCTGCAAACGCTCATGCAGTTCGCCACTACCTGTACGAATACAACCAGAAGCCACGTACACACAGCCACGCCCAGTGTCTCGCACTACGCCATAACCAGTGATTCGCGAACCAGGGTCGATACCAAGAATAAGAGTCATAACGCCTGCAGCTTATGAAGTGACGCCCACCGGCACATACCCGGACAGCTTAAAGGCAGAAGCCGGAGGTGCACAGCGCCGCGATCATCGCGGCGTTGCACCTCCGGCTTCCAGGATAGGCAACAAGTATCAGGCTAGCTGTTCCAGCACCGCATCAGGAATTTCCGCATTGGAGTAGACGTTTTGCACGTCATCGAGGTCTTCAAGCATGTCGATTAGCTTGAGCACCTTTTCAGCGTCTTCCAGGTCCAGTTCGGCACTGGTGGTCGGCAGCATCACGATTTCTGCATCAGTTGGGGCAAAACCCGCTGCTTCCAGAGCATTGCGAACAGCATAAAAGCTCGAGAACGAGGTAAAGACATCGATTGAACCATCATCGTTAGTCACCACATCGTCGGCGTCAGCCTCCATTGCAGCTTCCATCAAGGCATCTTCATCAACACCTGCCGCATAGGAGATTTGCCCCTTGCGTTCGAACAGATAAGCGACAGAACCATCAGTCCCTAGGTTGCCGCCGCATTTGCTGAACGCATGACGCACCGCAGCCGCCGTACGGTTACGGTTGTCGGTCATGCACTCAACCATGACTGCAACGCCACCCGGGCCATAGCCCTCGTAGCTCAGCTCGACCATGTCGTCGGTATCTGCCGCTCCGGCACCACGAGCAACTGCGCGATCAATGATGTCGCGGCTCATGTTCGCGCCCAGCGCCTTGTCCAGCGCCAGACGCAGACGCGGATTCGAACCTGGATCACCGCCACCCTGACGAGCAGCGACGGTCAGCTCACGAATCCACTTGGTGAAAATCTTGCCTTTTTTGGCATCCTGACGCTCTTTGCGGTGCTTAATGTTCGCCCACTTAGAATGACCTGCCATAACCCACTCCGAATCCTTGATGAAACCTTGCCGGTCCAGGCACCAGGCCACAGACCCACAATAAAAATGCTTGACCCAATGACAAAGGCGCATCCGAAGATGCGCCTTTGAAGGTCAGACTTACTCTGCCTTAGGCTGTTCGCGCAAACGAATATGCAGTTCGCGCAACGCTTTGGCGTCAACCACGCCCGGTGCCTGAGTCATTACACACGCAGCACTCTGGGTTTTCGGGAAGGCAATTACTTCACGAATCGACTGCGCGCCAGTCATCAGCATAACCAGACGGTCGAGACCGAAGGCCAGGCCACCGTGGGGCGGTGCACCGTACTTCAGGGCGTCGAGCAGGAAGCCGAACTTCTCTTCTTGCTCAGCTTCATTGATGCCCAACAGACGGAATACAGCTTGTTGCATTTCCTTGCGGTGGATACGGATCGAACCGCCACCCAGTTCAGTGCCGTTCAACACCATGTCGTATGCGCGTGACAAAGCGGTTGCCGGATTAGCTTCCAACTCTTCTGGCGAACATTTTGGAGCGGTGAACGGGTGGTGCAAGGCGCTGAAGCTGCCGTCGTCGTTCTCTTCGAACATCGGAAAGTCGACAACCCACATCGGTGCCCACTGGCACGTCAGCAAGTCCAGATCGTTACCGACCTTGATCCGCAATGCACCCAGCGCTTCACTAACGATCTTGGCCTTGTCTGCACCGAAGAACACGATGTCGCCATCAACTGCACCAACGCGATCCAGGATCACATTGAGATTCGCTTCCGGGATGTTTTTAACGATCGGCGATTGCAGACCCTCAACACCTTTGGCGCGCTCGTTGACCTTGATGTACGCCAGGCCTTTAGCACCGTAAATGCTGACGAACTTGGTGTAGTCGTCGATCTGCTTGCGCGGCATGCTCGCAGCACCTGGGACACGTAGAGCAGCAATGCGGCACTTCGGATCGTTGGCAGGGCCGCTGAACACTTTGAATTCGACATCTTTAAGCTGATCGGCAACATCAACCAACTCCAGCGGGTTACGCAGGTCTGGTTTGTCGGAGCCATAACGGCGCATAGCCTCTTCCCAGGTCATGTGCGGGAACTCACCGAACTCCAGATCCAGCACTTCCTTGAACAGGTTGCGGATCATGTTTTCGGTGATGCCCATGATCTCGGTTTCGTTCATGAAGCTGGTTTCGATGTCGATCTGAGTGAACTCAGGCTGACGGTCGGCACGCAGGTCTTCGTCACGGAAGCACTTGGCGATCTGGTAGTAGCGATCAAAACCGGCAACCATCAACAACTGTTTAAACAGTTGTGGCGATTGCGGCAAAGCAAAGAAAGAGCCTGCGTGAGTACGGCTTGGCACCAAGTAGTCACGTGCACCTTCTGGGGTGGCACGTGTCAGGATTGGCGTTTCGACGTCCAAGAAGCCGTTCTCGTCCAGGAAACGACGGATGCTAGTGGTCATGCGCGAACGCAAACGCAGCTTCTCGAGCATTTCTGGACGACGCAGGTCGATAAAGCGATAACGCAGGCGGGTTTCTTCGCCAACGTCAGAAAATTCGTTAAGCGGGAACGGAGGAGTCTCGGCTTCGTTGAGGACTTCCAGTTCGTAACCCAGCACTTCGATCATGCCCGACGCCATGTTGGCGTTGCCAGCACCGGTGGGACGCAGGCGAACCTTGCCGGTCACCTTGACTACATACTCACTGCGCACGCGGTCGGCAGCAGCAAAGGTGTCAGCACGATCCGGATCGAACACAACCTGGGCCAGACCATCACGATCACGGATATCGAGGAAAATCACCCCACCGTGGTCACGGCGACGGTGAACCCATCCGCAAAGGGTAATTTCCTGGCCGTCCAGGCTTTCGTTCAGTTGGCCGCAATAATGGCTGCGCATCATGGTAGTGGTTTCACTTCTCGTAATTCGAAAATCGGTGGAGGTCTTGCGCACCGTCGGTGCTGATAACACTGCAAGAGCCCGCTTGTGTTCAGACTGCTTTCGCTCAACCTCAGTCGGACTTGTCGCCGCCTGCCAGATTCTTTTTCGAGCCTGTCTTGAAGTCTGTTTCATACCAGCCCGTGCCGCTTAGGCGAAAGCCTGGCATGGACAGCATTTTCTTCAGCTCAGGTGCCTGACAGGCAGGACAATCAACCAGTGGCGAGTCACTGATCTTTTGAATGGCTTCCAGTTGATGACCACAGGAAGCACATTGGTAATCGTACATGGGCATTGGCGCGTCTCGACAATCCGTAAGCGGCAACCCTTAAGGGGCCACACAGCAAAGCGCGAGATTATATCTGGTAAATCGAGCCATTGCAGCCGCATGAGCAGCCATAACGCTCCAAAGAAGCCCTGAATTTTGAAAGATTGCAAGCCTGCGAACACCCGACGACAACTCGATACGGTGTCTTACCCTACAAATAACTGCTTCGACGCCGAGCAACGAGAAGCCCGCCCGGCTTTCAACAAGTGCATCACACAGACAACCCGGATGAGGCCACTGAAGTTTTTCACACCGCCATGCCGCAAGTGAATCTCCCTATCGATATACGACAGCAATGCATTGATTGAGCAATCATTGCCCTGTGAAATATCAGACAACACATCCCAGTACACCTCTTCAAGCCGCAAACATGTTGCAAAGCCATTTAAACGGACAGACTTCGACAACGGCTGTGCCAACCCCATTCCAAAATCAAGAACAACAGGATCAATCCTGGCTCTTTGCAACACTCGCCCCCCAATACTTTCCTGCCGAACCAATCGACTCATATTCAAAATTCCTCATTACAGCGCCATTGCGATCAATTAATAATTTTTTCCAAAAACACACCCCATAAAACATTATGTAAAACTTCTAATCCAGCAGACTTAACCCTCAACTCTGTAGGAGTACTCTCGGTGCGAGAGCTGAATATGAGCACTCGCACCCTGGCACAAACCCCAAGAGCTCTGGCCCCTCAGCACTCCAACCGCCTGAAAAAAATATTTCGCCTAGCGCAATAAAAATCCCATCCCAGCCACATAGAAACATCTCACAGCCCAACGTCACATAGCACTGCCTGACATGAGGTCGCGCCTACGCCGTTCCTCTTTCGACGAAAAAAATAAACTCGAATGCCTTTATGAAATATTAAAAACTCACACATTGCTTTTTACAAACTTAGAAAAACCACAACAACCCCCACCACACTTACATAATTAAAAAAACCGAACTAAGCATACCCACCAACAGACACCAATATATGTATAACCCAGCCATATAAGCAGTCATCTATACATACCCTCGCGCCTAACAATAAAAATACGACCAACGGTAACACCTATACTCACAACACTATAAAAATTGCTATCAGCTGCACACTTCACAATTTTGAAAATTAGCCCACAAGCCTCTAGAACAAGGGTTTCTAAAAAAACACGCATAATTTGGACCTACTCCAGAAATGACAGCAACAGGCACCACAAGACACTTAATTTGAGAAGGTCAAAGCTTTGCTGTTAAATAGGCAGCGTGTCGCCTTCGCCAAGCCTCTGGCGGCGGTGCATAGGCTGATACCTCGCACGTGTCCAGCGCCTCCATTTTTTCAGAAGCGAACCGTGTGCAATCAGCTCTTCCTTGCGATCCGTCTAAACGTGAGTTAATTGAAATGTTGAAAATCGTTCACCTACTAACGGGCGCAGCTGCTTTGCTGCTGTCCTTCATTCCTAGCCTGCAATCCGACGCTGTACCTTACCTCCTCCACTCTGACGCTCTTTACCTGGCTTTTCTGGGCCTGCTCAACCTAACACTGGCTCCTGTCATTCCATTCTGGAATAAAGGTCCACGTCATCAACTGCAAAACCTGGTAAGCGCCCTACTGGTGCTTTCTGTTGTTCTACAAACGCTCACTCTGTTTGGATTACTGCTGCCAATCGGCGACCAACCAGCGATCCTGATCAGCTTGGTACCCGCTGTCATTGCGGTATTGCTGCATCTGGTTGTCAGCTTCTACAAATCATCACCTTCTTCGTCGGCTTCACAAAGCTACGACATGACCAACCGCGATACAGGCACCGTAAAGTGGTTTAACACCTCTAAGGGCTTCGGCTTTATTTCCCGGGATTCCGGCGATGATATTTTTGTCCACTTTCGTGCCATACGCGGCGAAGGCCACCGCGTACTGGTGGAAGGGCAACGCGTTGAGTTCTCGGTGATGAACCGCGATAAAGGACTTCAAGCTGAAGATGTAATCGCAGCACTACCGCGCCGCTAATTTCAGCCTGAAAAAAAACCGCGAGCAGCCTGGCTGCGTCGCGGTTTTTTATAGCCTGTCGAAAAGACTCAGTAGTGCGGCGGCGGAGCTTCCTCTTCAAATGACTCAAACTGACCACCCATTTCTTCTTGGCGCTTGAGCAAGGCCGCCATCTGCAATTGCAGCCGGTCCACCGCGTTCTGCTGCGAGACCAGCACATCATTCAATGCCTGAATGGTGTCATCTTGAAAAGCCAAACGACTCTCTAAATCCATTACCCGTACTTCGAGCGTCACAGCTCACCCTCCAAAAAAGTGAAGCCCTCACCCAAAACAGCTTTAAGCCTGTCACGAATAGCCTGTACCTCAGCCTGACTGTAAAGCTTGGCAGGATGTTTGCCCCACACAGGGCCGGGCCACGCCACGTCAGCCTGAAAACGAACAATCACATGCATGTGCAATTGACTGACTACATTACCCAGCGTGGCAACGTTCATTTTATCCGCGTCAAACAGCCCTTTCAGCACCTTAGCCAACGCGGTGGTTTCACGCCACATCAACTGTTGCTCATCGTCATTCAATTGAAACAGCTCGCTGATACCCTCGCGCCGCGGCACCAAGACAAACCAGGGATAATTCGAGTCATTGGAAAGCAACAAACGGCACAAAGGGAAGTCCCCTATCAGCCAGGTATCCTCTTGAAGGCGTGTATCCAAAACGAACACTGGGTGCTCTCCTGTTTAACGGAAATTTTCAGCTCAACGCAGCGCCTGAGGAAACTCATCAGCCATTGAGCCGCATGGACGCAGGATACCCTTGATTGATGCTCACTTCACGCCAGCAACCACTCTTCATTAGCGGGAGTGCAGCCGCCAGCATTCGCGCAGCGCCAGCTAAACACTTGGCCAGCGGCCCGCGAACACCGATGCACCAAAACAGCACAGAATGTTTGGTTTTAGTGCACCGAAACGTCACCCGCCACCCCAACCAGTGTGAACCGGTAACGCTTTGTGCGTATTTTTTGCGGAAGAACTGCTCTTATGCGCAAAAAACTCGACAGCCAGCACCAGTCAACTACCTTTCTACCCAAGCAGCACAAGGGGGTTGCCGCCCAAAAACGCCCAAATACATTTTATTTTGGCTGCGACTACTGTTTGAGCACGCTTGTTGCATTGCGTACTTACAAAATCGCCAAGGGCGCAGCTGGGGTGCAGCGACCTAACGATAGATAACTCTAGCGGAGCTTTAAGGAATGGGAGTTTTCAATACCTGATACAACCTTTTTTCCGGCGTCCGTTATTGAAACCATATGAAAAACATGCGAAATACCGCACACAGCTGTGCCTTTGCGACATGTAGAGTGAATTTTGCGACATAGCTGTAAAGAAGCTGAAAGCTTATGAGAGCAAGTATCGCCAATATTGTCGGCGTGATATAAGTTTGCGCCGACACAAAAAGAAAGAGCCGCCCAGATAATAATTCAGGTGGGACGGCAGTACTCTTCCTAAAACCAAAGGAGCAAATCACGATGCGCGTGATGAAGTGGAGCATGATCGCCCTGGCTGTATCAGCCGGTACTACTCAGTTCGCAATGGCTTCGTCCCAGGACGACGCCAAAGGTTTCATCGAAGACAGCACGCTGACTTCCAAAACCCGCATGCTGTATATGAATCGCGACTTCAAAAGTGGTTACAGCAACCCAACTAACGGTGGAAAAAGCGGTTACCGTGAAGATTGGGGCCTGAGCGAGCTGCTGAACTACAACTCTGGCTTTACCCAAGGCACTATCGGCGTGGGTGTTGATGCATTCGCCATGGGTACTCTGCGTCTGGACGGCGGCGCGGGTCGTCAAGGTAACGGCCTGTTCGCTAGCAAGAGCGACGGTTCGCCAGAGGACACTCAGTCCAAGGCCGGCGCCGCTGTCAAATTCCGTCTGTCCGACACTGTACTGAAATACGGTAACCAGTTTGTTGCCAGCCCGGTTTTCACCACTGATGACAGCCGTTTGCTGCCTGAAGTGGCGACAGGTACTTTGATTACGTCCCACGAAATCAAAGGGCTGGAACTAAGCGCGGGCCGCTTTACAGCGCTGAGCTCACAGACTGGCATGTACCATGACAGCCTGCACCTACCAGTTGCAAACATTGCCGGCGCGACTTATCAGTTCACCGACAATTTTGTCGGCGGCCTGGCAGCATCGGACGTTGAAGACTACTTCAAGAAACAGTACATCAACCTGAACTACACCTTCCCGATCAATGATTCTCAATCCCTGAATTTCGACTTCAACGGCTATAGAACAACGAACCAAGGCGACCAAAGCAAACAAGAAGGTGTCGATTTCGACAACAAAATCTGGAGTTTGGCAGCGGCCTACAGCATCGGCGCTCACAAATTCACCCTGGCTCACCAGCGCTCAACCGGTGACAGCGGTTACTACTACGGCGTAGACGGTAACGGCACGATTTACCTTGCCAACTCCGTTCAAATTTCCGACTTTAATGGCAAAGACGAACGCTCTTGGCAGGCTCGTTACGATTTGAACCTGGCAAGCTACGGCGTACCAGGGCTGAGCTTCATGGCCCGTTACGTAAAAGGTGACAACATTTCCACCAACGATGGCGAAGGTCGCGAGCACGAATTCAACTTCGAGAGCAAATACGTACTGCAAGAAGGCCCGGCCAAAGACCTGTCTTTCCGCCTGCGTAGCGCGGTCTACCGCAACACCAGCAACTACGTTCCAGCCAGCGGAAACCGGGACAACAACGACGTTCGTGTCATCGTTGAATACCCTCTGAACATCTTGTAATTGCAGCCTTAGGGCAACCTTTACAAACACGTTGTTTAGCAAAAACCACGCACCCTATACAGGTGCGTGGTTTTTTATTGCCCGCAAAAAAGTCTTATATATAGCAAGCTAACTAACAAATACCAATGCGAGTAATTATCACTTTCCTCGTACTGCTCTGGGATTCGTCACTAACAACCTGACTCAAAGATCAAAAACAATTAAAGAGGCCTACGCCCCTTTAATTGTGTGTTTATGCCTCTTCAATAGCAGGCTATCGAATTAACACTTACTGTGCAGACACTTCCTGGACAACACGAATGACGCGTTGCGGAAATGGAATATCAACACCTTCTGCTTTTAAACGATCACGGGCATGCTCGTTAAACATGAACAAGACATCCCAGTAGTTTGGAGTGTTAACCCAAACACGCAGCGACATGGTGATTGCACTTTCACCTAGCGTGGTCACAACCACAACCGGAGCAGGCTCTTTCAAGATGCGAGGATCATCAGCCAGCGCCAGCAAAACCTCGCGAACTTTTTGCAAATCCGCCTCGTAATCCACACCGACATCAAACACCACTTTGCGCGTCGGTTGACGGTTGTAGTTGGTAATGATGCCGTTGGACAGGTTGCCGTTCGGCACGATAACGGTTTTGTTGTCGCCGGTACGAAGCACGGTATGGAAGATCTGAATGCTATCGACAGTGCCGCTCACGCTTTGCGCTTCAATCCAGTCACCGATCTTGAACGGACGGAAAAGCAGAATCAGCACGCCACCCGCAAAGTTGGCAAGGCTGCCTTGCAACGCCAAGCCGATGGCCAGACCCGCCGCACCGATAGCTGCCACGAATGAGGTGGTCTGGATCCCGATCATCGAGGCGACACTGACAACCAACAGCACCTTGAGGATGATATTGACCAGGCTGCTGATAAAACCTTGCAACGCCAGGTCAGCTTTTCTCAATGCCAGCAATTGGCCCAGCTTCACCGTCAACCGGTTAATCAACCACCAGCCGATGGCCAGCGTCACAAGCGCAAGCAGCACACGACTGCCGTACTCCATGATCATTGGAATCCAAGCCTGCGAGGCCTTGATCAAGTGATCAACTTCAGCGTTCAAATCCATTTATTTCTCCTCACGACAACGTCATTTATTCTGCAAAAACGATAAAACAAGCGTAGCAGCTGAATCGTTTACGCCATGCCCAGAAAAATCGGACGCCAATGATCGCCACAGGTTCCCCGGGCGGTAATCAGTCGCGGAAGTTATTGAACTGCAGCGGCAAATCAAAGGTCTTGGCGCGCAACGCAGCAATCGCTTCTTGCAGGTCATCACGCTTCTTACCGGTGATGCGAACCTGCTCGCCCTGAATGGCCGCTTGAACCTTGAGCTTGGCGTCCTTGACGTGAGCAACGATTTTCTTCGCCAGCTCTTTATCGATGCCTTCCTTGAGCACAACTTCCTGCTTCATCAACTTGCCAGACGCGTATGCATCCTTGATTTCAAGGCACTGCGCGTCGATCTTGCGCTTGACCAGAGCCAGCTTGAGGATCTCAATCATGGCTTCTAGCTGAAAATCCGCCTCTGCGGTCATATTCACCGTGAGGTCTTTTTCTTTGAACTCAAAACTGCCTTTGCCCTTGAGGTCATAACGGCGGTCCAACTCCTTGACGGCGTTCTCGACTGCGTTGGTGACTTCGTGCTTGTCCAGTTCGGATACCACGTCGAACGACGGCATGTAATTTCTCCACTTAATAAAGGGCGCGCACAACACAGATGGAGCGCGCCTAGCCTGACAGTTAAAATGCGCGGGCATTATAGCGATTCTTCGACTTCATTCACTGGCGAGCACACATGCCACATTCGAACGGCAGACAAACCGCTACACGCTGGCACATTCTCGGCGCTGGAAGCATGGGCATCCTGTGGGCCGCGCGGCTGGCGAGAGCGGGTTTGCCCGTGACCTTGATACTGCGTAATCAAGTGCGCCTGCACGCCTATGAAGCCGCACAAGGACTAACTCTAGTTGAAGGCGAACAATCACGACGTTTAAACGTCACGGCACAGTTGCCCGAGGCCGATGAGCCTATTCAGCGTTTGCTGGTCACCTGCAAGGCTTATGACGCCGAGCAAGCCGTCGCGCACGTTGCCCACCGACTCAGCCCCAATGCCGACGTCATCCTGTTACAGAACGGCCTTGGCAGTCAGCAAGCCATTACGGCGCGCGTGCCACACGCGCGCTGCATTTTTGCCTCCAGCACCGAGGGTGCATACCGTGACGGGGACTGGCGCGTGGTGTTTGCAGGGCATGGCCACACCTGGCTGGGCGACATCTCTGCAGACGAGGCGCCGCAGTGGCTCGAAGAACTTCAACGCAGCGGCATTACCCACGAGTGGAGCCCAACTATCCTCAGCCGCCTGTGGCGCAAGCTGGCCCTAAATTGCGCGATCAACCCGCTGACCGTCCTGCACAATTGCCGAAATGGCGGTCTGCACGCGCACAGCGATGAGGTCAATACCTTATGCGTCGAACTCTGCGCCCTACTAGAACAGTGCGGTCAGCCCGACGCGGCAGTCGATTTGGCGGCTGAAGTCAATCGCGTCATCCATGCCACAGCCAACAACTATTCCTCGATGTATCAAGACGTCACACAAGGCCGGCGTACCGAGATCAGCTACCTGCTGGGCTACGCCTGCGAAGCCGCGCGACAGCAGCAGTTGGCTGTACCGCATTTACAGGCATTGCATCAACGACTCACCGACTACCTTAAGCGGCACGGATTGCCCTGCAACTGAGGCCCGCGCTACTCTGCGGGCACGTTCTTCTTTATGCGGTCATCCACATGCCCTTGCGCCAGCGCCTAGAAAACCTTCCGGTAGGCCAAAAGTTGCTAGCGGCCCTTCTGATGTTATTGGCGACCGTTTTGCTGGTGGCCAATTTCACGTTCATCAGCGCCGCCTACTGGATCTCCCACGAAAGCACAGCACCACAAGCCTTGCAGACACTGGGGCGGCTGTCCTCAAACCCCGATCTTATTACTCAAGCACTGGACTCGCCGGAAAAAGCTGAAGCCCTGCTCAATGAAATAGGCAGTTATGCACCGTTACGGGCCGCCGCTATTTACGACAGCTCCGGCAACCTGATCGCGCAACTGCAACATGGCGAGCACCTACCGCTGCCAGAGCATTATCGCCAGATCGAAGCCTGGAGCCTGACGGAACTGCGCAGCCACCAAGTCACACGTTTGCACCACGGCGATCAACCTCTCGGGCATTTGTTGCTTGTGGCCAGCAGCGAACTGCCCACGGCGTTTTACACCGGCACCTTTACGGCGAGCCTGGGGATTCTGGTGTTCAGCGTTTTGCTGTGGCTGGTGGTTTCGCGGCAAATCAAGCGCTTGGTCACCCACCCCATCCACCGCCTTGAAGAGCTGTCTCGCCAGGTTACCCGTGAAGAAAACTACGCGTTACGCGCAGCACCGGGCAACAACGACGAAATCGGCAGCTTGGCAGAAGCCTTCAACACCATGCTGTCGCGCATCGAAGCTCGCGAACAAGAACTCAAACGTGCCAGAGACGAAGCCCAGGCGGCCTACGATCAGGCCCAAGCGCTGGCCGAGGAAACCCGTCACACCAATCGCAAACTGGAATTGGAGGTGCAGGTTCGCGGCAAAATCGAGAAAAAGTTGACCGGCTTTCAGAACTACCTCAACAGCATCATTGACTCCATGCCATCCGCCTTGATCGCGCTAGATGAGCAGCTCTACGTGACGCAATGGAATCAGGAAGCCAGCGCCCTCTCAGGGACAAGACTGGATGAGGCGCTGAGTCAGCCGATCTACCTCGCTTTTGAACCCTTAAAGCCTTTTCTGCCACAGCTCAAAGACACCATCGAAAATCACCAGGTGGTCAAAATCGAGCGCGTGACTTGGGGCCAGGGCGAAGACGCCCGCCACTACGCCCTGACCTTTTACCCTCTGACGGGCAGCGGCGGGCGAGGTGTGGTGATTCGCATCGATGACATTACCCAGCGCCTGTCACTGGAAGACATGATGGTGCAGTCAGAAAAAATGCTCTCGGTGGGTGGGCTGGCAGCCGGGATGGCCCACGAAATCAACAACCCCTTAGGCGCCATCCTGCACAACGTGCAGAACATTCGCCGACGCTTGTCTAACGAACTGCCGAAAAACGTTGAGACAGCAGAACAGATTGGTATCACCCTGGATGCCATCAGCCAGTATTTACAGGCCCGCGAAGTCCCTCAATTGCTCGACGGTATACAACAAGCCGGGGCTCGCGCCGCAAAAATCGTCACCCACATGCTCAGCTTCAGCCGGCGCAGCAATCGCCAAATGAGCCCCTGCGACTTGTCAGCACTTATCGAACAAGCGGTGGATATTGCCAATAATGACTTTGATCTGGCGCTGGGCTTTGACTTTAAGGGCCACGCCATTATTCGCCAGTTCGACCCGCAACTGGGCCCTGTCCCTGGCATTCCTAACGAACTTGAGCAAGTGCTGCTCAACTTGCTGAAAAACGCGGCGCAGGCGATTAACCAGCGCTCAGCCAACATGGAACCGGGGCGCATCATTTTGCGCACCAAACTCAGTCCACCCTGGGCTGAAATACAGGTTGAAGACAACGGCGTTGGCATGCCAGAACACGTACGCAAGCGCATTTTCGAGCCGTTTTTCACCACAAAAGAGGTTGGCCAGGGCACAGGGCTCGGCCTGTCAGTGTCGTACTTCATCATCACCAATAACCACAAAGGGCAGATGGAAGTGCAATCCACACTTGGCCAAGGCACCTGCTTTACCTTGCGCCTACCCTTGGCCAGCAACCTTTTGCCCTCTCACGAATCAACCACGATGGAACTGTAAACATGGGCTTTCGCTTATCAAAGATCTACACCCGCACAGGCGACAAGGGCGAAACCGGCCTGGGCGATGGTCGACGCGTGCCCAAGGATCATCCTCGCGTGGAGGCCATCGGCGAAGTTGACACCCTGAACAGTCAGCTTGGCTTATTGTTGGCCGGGCTCACTGAGCACGGCCTCAAGTGCCCGGGACTCAATGAGCTGATAACAGTGCTTGAGCCGTGCCAGCATCGGCTGTTCGATCTGGGCGGAGAACTGGCGATGCCGGTGTATCAGGCGCTCGACAGTGCCGAGGTTGAGCGGCTTGAAGCGGCAATTGATCTGTGGAACGAAGAGCTGGGCCCGCTGGAGAATTTCATCCTGCCCGGCGGCTCTACGTTGATCGCCCAAGCCCACGTGTGCCGCAGCCTGGCCCGCAGCGCTGAGCGTCGCTGCCAGCAACTGAATGCACTGGAACCTTTGGCGGGCGTGGGATTGGCGTACATCAACCGACTATCAGATTTGCTGTTTGTCGCTGCGCGACTGATTGCCAAACGTCAAGGGATTGCCGAAATCTTGTGGCAGGCCGCAGCAAAGCCAGCCAAATGAGCTGTGTTACGACGGCTACGTAGCCGATCGCAGCCTTCGAACCTCGTCAGCGACTACAGGGATCAGGCCCGCCCCTGTAGGAACGAGCTTGCTCGCGATCTTTTGATCTTAGAGCCCCTGCCCTGTCAATCCTGCGGCCAGAACGCACGAATACCCGCTACGCCTTGCGCACCGATGCTCCATGCCTGCTGACGATCATCCGCACTCAGCCCGCCCAACAGAAACACCGGCTTACTGAAGTTGGCAATCAACTGCTGCGCCTCTTCCCAACCCAAAGGCGGTGTATCGGGGTGAGTTTGAGTCGGGAGTACGGGCGATAAGGTCACGAAGTCCACATCCATTTGCTCAGCCAACGCCAGCTCTTCAGCGTTATGGCACGAGGCGGCCAACCAGCGGTCTTTCGACAACGGTCGGCCTTTAGGTGCGTATTTGCGCAATTGCGCAGCCGTTAAATGCCAACCTGCGGATGGAAAATCCCCCAGCCATTCCAGCGGGCCTTTGAGCATCAACTGCGCCTTACCCGCGCATAACCCGGTCGCATCCACCGCCAAGTCGCGGTATTTAGGGTCATAGCCATTGGGGGCACGCAATGAAACCAGTTTGATACCGCCGGCAATGGCCTTCTGCAACCCGCGCAACAGCTCTGGGGTTTCCAGACCATCCGGGGTAATCAGGTACTGATCCGGCAAGCGTGCCGCTACAACAATCGGTGCATTGGCTGCCGGAAATTGGTAATTAAGCAGATCTCGCGGTGCAACCCACGCCAAGGGCTGACCTTCTGCGCCATGGGGTTGACCACTAAAATCCGACACTTCCCATACATCCAGCAACACCTGTTTATCCGGGTAGTCGTGTTGAACCTTGATCAGCGGGCGGGCGGCGTTAACCATGATCCCCAGCTCTTCTTGCAGCTCACGACTTAATGCAGCTTCGACCGTTTCCCCTGCCTCGACCTTGCCGCCAGGGAACTCCCAGAGCCCGCCCTGATGCTGAGTATCTGCGCGACGAGCGATCAACACCTTGGCGCCTTCGCCACGAATAACGGCCGCAGCCACATGAACTCGTTTCACCTTTGTACTTCCTCTAATCCGGCCTGTTGCCAGGCTTTAAACGCCGGCCATTGGTAAATGGCGTCGATGTAGGCTTGGTCTTCAACGGACAATTCAACACGATAGGTACGCAGCCGCACGGCCACTGGCGCAAAAAAAGCATCCGCGAGGCTCAGACGGCCAAACAGATAAGGCCCCTTTTCAGTCGCCACACCCCGGCATTCAGCCCACAAAGCCAGCAGGCGGTCGATATCGATTTGAGCGTCACCGGGCATCGGCACGAGCGCCTGATCACGACTCAGGTCAAAGGGCAAATTGGCGCGCAAGCCGAAAAAACCGCTGTGCATTTGCGCACACGCTGATCGCGCTTGAGCCCGCGCGGCAATGTCCACCGGCCACAATTGAGCCCCCGGAAAACGCTCATTCAGGTATTCGGCAATCGCCAATGAATCAGCAAGGGTTCCGTGCTCCGTCTTCAACAAAGGTACTTTACCCGTTGCCGAATGCTGCAAGATCAGCGCACGGGTGTCGGGCTGCTCCAGTTTAATCAACTGCTCGGTGTACGAAACACCCGCAAGGTCTAACGCCAACGCGCCACGCAAAGACCAAGAGGAATACAACTTGTCGCCAATGATCAGGTGAAAACTCATGGTGGATCGTCCTTTTCAGCCCGTTGAAAACCTGATCTGCCGGAACGAGACTAACCCGCTCCGGCTGATCGTTGATTACGTGCGGTATTCGGCGTTGATTTTCACGTATTCATGGGACAAATCAGTGGTCCAGATAGTCTCGCTGGCAGTGCCACGGCCCAGCTCGATACGGATCGTGATTTCCTCACGCGCCATGACTGCCGAGCCTTGTTCTTCGGTGTAAGTGGCCGAGCGCGCGCCGCCGCTGGCAATGCACACTTCGCCCAAGAACACATCAATCTTGCTTACATCCAGCTCAGGTACACCGGCACGGCCCACGGCAGCCAAGATACGGCCCCAGTTCGGATCGGAAGCAAACAGGGCGGTCTTGATCAGTGGCGAGTGAGCCACGGTGTAACCCACGTCCAGGCATTCTTGGTGGTTTGCGCCACCATTCACTTCAACAGTCACGAACTTGGTCGCGCCTTCGCCATCACGCACAATGGCCTGGGCCACGTCCATGCACACCTCAAACACGGCTTGCTTCAAGGCCGCGAACAGTGGGCCGCTGGCTTCAGTGATTTGCGGCAGATCGGCTTTACCGGTGGCAATCAGCATGCAGCAGTCGTTGGTCGAAGTATCGCCATCGATAGTGATGCGGTTGAACGATTTGTTGGCGCCATCCAGCAGCAGGTTTTGCAGCACGTCACGCGAAACCTTGGCGTCGGTCGCGATGTAACCCAGCATGGTGGCCATGTTCGGACGAATCATGCCAGCACCTTTGCTGATGCCGGTCACGGTGATGGTCACGCCTTCATGCTCGAACTGACGACTGGCGCCCTTAGGCAGGGTGTCGGTCGTCATGATGCCGGTGGCAGCCTCAGCCCAGTTATTTTCAGAGAGATCGTCCAGAGCCGCCTGCAGGGCGCCTTCGATTTTCTCAACGGGCAGCGGCTCGCCAATCACTCCGGTGGAATACGGCAGTACAGCGCTGGCGTCCACCCCAGTCAGTTCAGCCAGTTTGGCGCAAGTGCGGGTAGCAGCGGCCAGACCCGGCTCGCCGGTCCCGGCGTTGGCATTGCCGGTGTTGGTCAGCAGGTAACGTACAGCACCCTGAACACGTTGTTTGGCCAAAATCACCGGCGCGGCGCAAAAGGCATTCAAGGTGAACACACCGGCTACGCTCGAACCTTCAGCGCAGCGCATAACCACCACATCCTTACGCCCAGGACGCTTGATACCGGCTGAAGCGATGCCCAGCTCAAAACCGGCCACCGGGTGCAAAGTAGGCAAAGGACCAAGACCAACAGCCATGACGCGCTCCTAAATAGAGATGACAGTTCCGCCAATGGGCGGGAATTCAATGGTAAAACGCCGCGACGGCTAATGCCGGTCGCGGCGCAGGTGTTTCAGCAGTTGAAGCGGGCTTTAGTTGATTTGCCCGTGACAATGTTTGTATTTCTTGCCCGAGCCGCAGTAGCACAACTCGTTGCGACCCAGTTTCTGCTCATTACGAGCAGGCTCGGTAGCCGTTACCACGTCAGACACATCGGCGCCTTCAAGCACTTCAGCCAACGCTTGCGGCTGATCAAGGCCCGGCGCTTCGGCATGCTGGAACTGCATGCGTGCCGCCAAGTTTTCAGCCTCTTGACGCAGACGGGCTTCTTCTTCGATCGGATCTTCGCGACGAACCTGTACATGGGACAGCACACGGATCGAATCACGCTTGATCGAGTCAAGCAGCTCGGAGAACAGGTTGAACGACTCGCGCTTGTACTCTTGCTTCGGGTTTTTCTGCGCATAGCCGCGCAGGTGGATACCGTGACGCAAGTGGTCCATGGTCGACAAGTGGTCTTTCCACAGATCGTCCAGAACACGCAGCACAATTTGTTTCTCGAACGTACGCAGGGCTTCCGGGCTCGCTTGTTCTTCTTTCTCGTTGTACGCCGCCAACAACTCGTTCAGCAGTTTCTCGCGCAAGGTTTCTTCGTACAGATGATCGTCTTCGTCGAGCCATTGCTGGACCGGCAACTTCACCCCAAAACCGCTTTCGATGGCAGATTCCAGACCTGCAATGTCCCACTGCTCTGGCAACGACTGCGGCGGAATGTGCGCGCTAACGGTGCTGTCGAGAACATCTTTGCGGAAATCAGCAATGGTTTCGCCGATATTGTCAGCCGCCAGCAACGTGTTACGCATGTGATAAATCACTTTACGCTGTTCGTTGTTAACGTCATCGAACTCCAGCAATTGCTTACGAATGTCGAAGTTGCGACCTTCAACCTTGCGCTGAGCCTTCTCGATCGCGTTGGTCACCATACGGTGCTCAATCGCTTCGCCAGACTGCATGCCCAGCGCTTTCATGAAGTTCTTCACTCGATCAGACGCGAAGATACGCATGAGGCTGTCTTCAAGTGACAGGTAGAAACGGCTCGAACCGGTATCGCCCTGACGACCGGCACGACCACGCAACTGGTTGTCGATACGGCGCGACTCATGACGCTCGGAAGCAATGACATGCAGACCACCCGACTCCAGCACTTGCTGGTGACGTTTCTGCCAATCGGCCTTGATCTGAGCAATTTGCTCGGGGGTCGGGTTTTCGAGCGAGGCAACTTCAACTTCCCAGTTGCCGCCCAACAGGATGTCAGTACCACGACCGGCCATGTTGGTAGCAATGGTCAGCGCGCCTGGACGACCGGCCTGCGCAATGATTTCAGCTTCTTTTTCGTGGAACTTAGCGTTCAGAACCTTGTGCTCAATACCTTCCTGATTCAGCAGGTTGGACATGTGCTCAGAGGTTTCAATCGTCGCTGTACCCACCAACACTGGACGACCTTTGGTCATGCAGTCTTTGATGTCAGCCACAATCGCCGCGTACTTCTCGTCCGCGGTCAGGAACACCAAGTCGTTGTAGTCTTTACGCGCCAGCGGCTTGTTCGGCGGGATAACCATCACCGACAGACCATAGATCTGGTGGAATTCGAATGCTTCGGTATCAGCGGTACCGGTCATGCCGGACAGCTTGTTGTACAGACGGAAGTAGTTTTGGAAGGTAGTCGATGCCAGGGTCTGGCTCTCTGCCTGAATGTTCAGGCCTTCTTTGGCTTCAATCGCCTGGTGCAAGCCTTCAGATAGACGACGACCCGGCATGGTACGGCCAGTGTGTTCGTCGACCAGCAATACCTGACCGTCTTCAACGATGTATTCAACGTTGCGATGGAACAGCTTGTGCGCACGCAGTGCCGCGTAAACGTGAGTCAGGAGGCCCAGATTGTGTGCGGAGTAAAGGCTTTCGCCTTCTGCGAGTAGACCGATCTGGGTCAGCATGTCTTCTACAAACTGGTGACCGGATTCGTTCAGCTCGACCTGACGGGTCTTCTCGTCGATGGTGAAGTGGCCAGGCTTGGTAACCTCCCCTTCAACTTCTTCGATGTGCTGTTCAAGGCGCGGGATCAGCTTGTTGATTTCGGTGTACAGCTTGGAGCTATCTTCGGCCTGACCCGAGATGATCAGCGGCGTGCGGGCTTCGTCGATCAGGATGGAGTCGACTTCGTCGATCACTGCAAAGTTAAGCTCGCGCTGGAATTTTTCTTCCATGCTGAAAGCCATGTTGTCGCGCAGGTAATCGAAACCAAACTCGTTGTTGGTGCCGTAGGTGATGTCGGCGGCGTAGGCTTCACGCTTTTCTTGAGGCGGCTGGAACGGCGTGACAACGCCGACCGTCAGGCCCAGAAACTCGTAGAGCGGACGCATCCAGTTGGCATCACGACGAGCCAGGTAGTCGTTCACGGTTACCACATGCACGCCCTTGCCAGACAATGCATTGAGGTAAACCCCGAGGGTGGCTACCAAGGTCTTACCTTCACCGGTACGCATCTCTGCGATCATGCCTTCGTGCAAGGTCATGCCACCGATCAACTGTACGTCAAAGTGGCGCATGCCCATGACGCGCTTACCCGCTTCACGGCAGACCGCGAAGGCTTCAGGCAGCAATTGATCGAGGGTCTCACCTTTAGCTATGCGGGCCTTCAACTCTTCGGTCTTGGCGCGCAATTGCTCATCGCTCAGAGCAACCATTTGCTCTTCGAAGGCATTGACGACCTGTACCGTCTTGAGCATGCGTTTAACTTCGCGCTCGTTCTTGCTTCCAAAAAGTTTCTTTAACAAAGGCGCAAACATATCGGCAGGATCTTCCACACATAGGGATGGAGGGCGGCCCCGTGAGTCGCCCGAGCAGCCCTGATGGCCGCATGCGAGCGAGCATTCTACCCGGAAACGTCGGTGAGGAAAGTGGCGTTATTCCACGATACTGGTCTAGCGTTGTGACGGGGCCTGACTAAAATAAGGCCTTTTTGCGGAACTTCAACCCATGCGAGGCATAAGTTACTCATTGATTTTGCAAATAAACTGAAGCGATTCAGGACTATGTCGAGTGAAATGGGCACTTTCTGCTAAGATTGCCCCTCAGTTTTTTAAGGTGCTTGAACATGGCTTTTCGCCCACACCCAGCACGGGCACCCTCTGTTCTGCTTCGCGAGGCCAAGCCCCTAAAGGCCATTTTTGGCCACGCCAAGCGCTTGGCGCACCTACAACGCCTGCTCGAAAGCCAACTCCAGCCTGCCGCACGTGAACATTGTCACGTGGCGTCATGGCGCGAGGGCAGTTTGTTGTTAATCGTCACCGACGGCCATTGGGCTACACGTTTGCGTTACCAGCAAAAACGTTTGCAACGTCAATTACAGGCCTTTGACGAGTTTGCCAGCCTGACCCGGATTTTGTTCAAGGTTCAGCCGCCTACGGTGCTGGCCAAAGTCAACGGTCACACGCTTGACCTTTCCATCGATGCTGCGCAAACCATTCAAGCGACGGCCGACGGGATAACCGACCCAGCGTTGCGGGCAGCGCTTGAGCGCCTAGCGAGCCACGCCAAGCCTAAAGCTGATTAATGGTGTCGCCGCTGGACCGCAGAACTTTCAAAAAACGGGCGGCTATGCCCCCCTTCGCAGCCTGCGGCAGCGGCTACAGGTTATCTGTTTACTTGCGCTTGCTCCCCCCCAACAACGAACCCAATAACCCGCGCACCAACTGACGCCCCATTTGGCTCGCCGCCTGACGCGCCATAGATTGCAAGGCCTTGCCCGCGGTAGTCCCCAGAAAGTCACCCGCCTGATCAAGAAAACCCGGCTCATGGGGAGCCGCTTGTGCTTGGGCCTCCGGTGCCTGAGCTTTGCGGGCCAGCAACACTTCGTAGGCAGACTCGCGATCAATCGGCTTGTCGTAACGCCCCTGCAACGGTGAACGGGTTATCAAGGCCGCCCGCTCAGCCTCGGTCAAAGGGCCGATTCGTGACTGCGGTGGCGCAATCAACATCCGCTGAACCATCGCCGGGGTGCCTTTTTCTTCGAGCATGCCGACCAACGCTTCGCCCGTCCCCAACTCTGTCAGCACCGCCAGCGCATTGAATTCAGGGTTAGGACGAAATCCGTCAGCCACGGCCTTAAGGGATTTTTGCTCTTTGGCCGTGAACGCCCTTAATCCGTGCTGAATACGCAAACCCAATTGGGCCAGCACCGTATCAGGCAAGTCCGCCGGAGACTGGGTAACAAAGTAAACACCCACGCCTTTGGAGCGGATCAGCCGGACCACCTGCTCCAACCGGTCCTGCAGCGCTTTGGGCGTGCCCGCAAACAGCAAATGCGCTTCGTCGAAAAACAGTGCCAGTAAAGGCTTGTCGGCATCACCACGCTCTGGCAACTGCTCAAAAAGCTCAGCCAACAACCACAACAGGAAAGTCGCATAGACCTTGGGCGCTTCGTGCACCAAACGACTGGCATCCAGCAGATGAATCCGCCCACGGCCATCGCTGGCAGGCTGCAAGATGTCTTCGAGTTGCAGCGCAGGCTCACCAAATAAAGCCTCAGCCCCCTGCTGCTCCAGGGTTGCCAGACGGCGTAGCAGTGCCTGACTGGAGCCAGTAGTCATTAGGGCCGCGTCATCGCCTAGCACTTGGGGGTTATCACGCAGGTGGCCAAGCAAGGCTTTAAGGTCTTTTAAATCCAGCAGCAGCAGGCCTTCACGGTCTGCCACTTTGAACGCGGCGTATAAGGCCGACTGCTGACTGTCCGTCAGTTCCAGCAAGCTGCCGAGCAACAACGGACCCATTTCACTCAAGGTAGTGCGTAACGGATGACCGGTTTTGCCCTGTATGTCCCACAGGGTTACCGGATAAGCCTTAGGCTCATAATTCAGCCACTGCATGCTGGCAATGCGCTCGGCAATTTTGCCTTGCGGATTGCCAGCAGCGCCCAGACCGCACAGATCGCCTTTGATGTCGGCGGCAAATACAGCCACACCCGCATCGCTGAATTGCTCGGCCAAACGTTGCAGGGTGACGGTTTTACCTGTCCCCGTGGCGCCCGCCACTAAGCCGTGGCGGTTTGCCAAGCGCAATGACTGGGCGATGGGCTGACCCGCAAGGTCAGCACCGAGAACAAGAGCAGAAGAGTCAGGCATTTTCCCACCATTCATTAATCTTTCGCGGTCCCGCGTCGATACATTCTTAATGCTAGACCAGAAAACCCCTGATCTAGCGTCGCAAGCACCCTGATAAATATAGAAACCGCTCCTGCTCTGACGGTGACGTACAGAGCGAGCGCGTTTACAGCGTACAGGCCTCACATTTTCAGACCATAGCGGACCCTTCAAGCCATGAATAAAAACCTGCGTTTCAGTCACAAAATCCTGCTTGCCGCGTCCCTGATCGTCATCGCCGCATTTTCGCTCTTTACGTTGTACAACGACTATTTGCAGCGCAATGCCATCCGTCACAATCTGGACAACTACCTCCACGAAATGGGCAGTGTCACGGCCAATAACATTCAGACGTGGCTGGGAGGTCGGATTTTGCTGGTTGAAAACCTAGCACAATCGATTGCCATCAATCCCGACCCCTCTCAGACCGCCAGCCTGCTGGAGCAAAAAGCGCTGACCAGTACGTTTATGGCCGATTACTTTGGCGATAATCAAGGCGGTTTCACCATCCGCCCTGACAGCAAGATGCCGGACGGTTTCGATCCTCGGACCCGCCCTTGGTTCAAGGACGCCATCAACAGCAGTGGCGCCAGCCTGACCGAACCGTACATTGATGCGGTCACCGGGCAGATGATCATATCGATTGGCGCCGCTGCGAAAAAAACTGGAAAAACACTGGGCGTCGTCGGTGCTGACCTGAGCCTGCAAACCATCACCGACTCCATCAATGCCTTGAACTTTAACGGTCTGGGCTATGCGTTTTTGGTGAGTGGCGACGGCAAAATTCTGGTTCACCCGGACAAAGCGCTGATCACAAAGTACCTGAAGGACATCTACCCACAAGACACCCCGACAATCAGCACGCAGATCAGCGAGATCCAGGTCGATGGCAAAACCCGGATTGTGACGTTCACCCCAATCAAAGGACTGGGCACAGTCAACTGGTCTATCGGCCTGTCGGTTGATAAAGAAAAAGCCTTTGCCGCGTTGAGCACATTTCGTACCTCGGCGCTCATTGCTACCTTTATTGCGGTTATTTCTATC
Source organism: Pseudomonas psychrophila HA-4 (assembly GCF_000282975.1). Taxonomy (GTDB): domain Bacteria; phylum Pseudomonadota; class Gammaproteobacteria; order Pseudomonadales; family Pseudomonadaceae; genus Aquipseudomonas; species Aquipseudomonas psychrophila_A. The sequence goes on along the minus strand of NZ_ALJC01000090.1, from coordinate 39,286 downwards.
ATCGCCCTGCTCGGTCTGCTGATCCGCATGCTGTTGCAACCGCTACACGTGATGACCCGTGCGATGCAAAACATTGCCGAGGGAGAAGGAGATTTGACCCGCCGCCTAGCTGTGAACTCCAAAGACGAATTCGGCACGCTGGGCAGTGCGTTTAACCACTTTGTTGAGCGTGTTCACACGTCCATGCGAGAAGTGTCGTCGGCCACCGAACACGTTAACGAAGTGGCGCTGCGGGTTGTCAGCGCCTCGAACGCCTCAATGCTCAATTCTGACGAACAAGCCAGCCGCACCAACAGCGTGGCGGCAGCGATCAACGAACTGGGCGCCGCAGCTCAGGAAATCGCCAGCAACGCAGCCCAAGCCTCGCACCAGGCCAGTGATGCCCGCGGGTTGGCACAAGAAGGCCAGCAGGTGGTAGAGCGCAGCATCAACTCGATGCAACAACTGTCGCAAATGCTTGGCACTTCCAGTGGGCATATCGAGTCGCTGAATGACAAGACCGTTAATATTGGCCAGATTTTGGAAGTGATCACCAGCATCTCGCAGCAAACCAATCTGTTGGCGCTCAACGCAGCGATTGAGGCAGCCCGTGCTGGAGAGGCTGGCCGCGGCTTTGCCGTGGTTGCCGATGAAGTGCGCAACTTGGCGCACCGCACTCAAGAGTCAGCGCAGCAAGTGCAAACCATGATCGAGGAGCTACAAGTCAGCGCCCGTGCGTCGGTGAGCACCATGGAAGAAAGCCAGCGCCACAGCGCGGACAGCGTTGAAATCGCTAACCGCGCAGGCGAGCGCCTAATCAGTGTGACTGAACGCATCGGCGAGATTGATGGCATGAATCAGTCCGTCGCCACCGCGACCGAAGAACAGACGTCGGTGGTTGAGTCGATCAACATGGACATTACCGAGATCAATACGCTCAATCAGGAAGGCGTCGAAAACCTGCAATCCACCTTGCGTGCCTGCAATGATCTGGAGCAGCAAGCGGCTCGCCTCAAGCAATTGGTGGGCAGTTTCCGTATTTAAGCAATATCTTACGGCCCGGAGTCTGCTTCAGCGTCTTGCTGTAATTGTTCCCAAAGCCTGGCGGCCTCAGGAAAATCAGTACCATCCTCGGGGCTGAGGGCGTCCGGGTCGTAACGACTCAAACAACCCTCGCCCAAGGTTGCAGGGGCGCTGGAGGTGGCCTTGTCGAGTGGATCAGTCATGGCGAACCCCTTTTTTCCGCGGACTTGCGATAAGCTCCGCGGCGCTTTCAAGGAAACGGGTTGCTACGCAACCCTTCGCAGCCTGCGGCAGCGACTACACAGGCTAGTCAGATCAGAACACGACGGTTTTGTTGCCGTGGACCAGCACGCGGTCTTCGAGGTGATAGCGCAGGCCACGGGCCAGCACCATCTTCTCGACATCACGACCAAAACGCACCATGTCCTCAATGCTGTCACTGTGGCTCACGCGCACCACGTCCTGCTCGATGATCGGACCCGCGTCCAGCTCTTCGGTAACGTAGTGGCAGGTTGCGCCGATTAGCTTCACACCGCGCATCGACGCTTGATGGTAAGGCTTGGCGCCGACGAATGACGGCAAGAAACTATGGTGAATGTTGATCACCTTGCCTGCGTACTCGCGGCATAGATCAGGCGGCAGGATTTGCATGTAGCGCGCCAACACCACAACTTCAGCATCATGATGTTTAACCAGACGCGAGACTTCAGCGAAAGCCGGTTCTTTGTCTTTCGGGTCAACCGGCACGTGATAAAACGGAATGCCGTGCCACTCAACCATGCTGCGCAAGTCGTTGTGGTTAGAAATTACGCAAGAAATATCGCAGTCGAGTTCATCGCTGTGCCAGCGGTGCAGCAAGTCTGCAAGGCAGTGCGACTCGCGGCTGGCCATCAAGACCACACGCTTCTTTTGCGCGGTATCCGTGATATGCCAGACCATCGAAAACTCTTCAGCAATTGGGGCAAATGCCTCACGGAAAGCTTCTAGCCCAAATGGCAGTGAGTCGGCACGAATTTCGTGACGCATAAAGAACCAACCGCTTTGATCGTCCGAGTGGTGACTCGCTTCAGTGATCCAGCCATTGTGGGAGGCCAGGAAATTACTGACCTTGGCGACAATGCCGACGCCGTCGGGGCAGGCAATCACCAACCGAAAAGTGCGCATGAGGGAAAAACTCCAAAACTTTACTAAGGGCGCCATTCTAGCGAGTACGCAGCAAAACTACAGTATTGCGTGAGCCTTATTGCCTGAGGCACCTGGTCGCGCTTGCAAAGCGTCGACGCCAACAGCACCGTGGCCTGCATTGAATTTACGTTGCGTTGATATTATTTATTAATGACATTGATAAAGCCAAGGTATCAGCCCTTTTTAAAAGCCGACTTATTGCAAAAGACCAAAAGTTAATGAATAAAATTTTAAATTAATCCGGTATTGGATATTTACTTGCTGTAACTGTCTGACTATTATTGCGCCACTGTATCCCTGTCACCTCTTCAGCATAAGGTTATCCTCATGTCCTTGATCAACGAATATCGCGCAACAGAAGAAGCTATCAAAGAACTGCAAGCCCGCCTGAAGAACCTGTCGGAAGACGACAAACTTCAAACCGAGCTGGAATTTGAAGGCAAACTGCGCACGCTGATGGGCGAATACCAAAAGTCGCTGCGCGACATCATCGCCCTGCTGGATCCAGAAGCCAAGGCAAGCAAAGCACCACGCGGTGTTGTTAAAACCACCGGCACCAAACGTGCCCGTAAAGTTAAACAATACAAAAACCCACACAACGGCGAAGTGATTGAAACCAAAGGTGGCAACCACAAAACGCTGAAAGAGTGGAAAGCCAAGTGGGGCAGCGACGAGGTTGAAGGTTGGGCAACTTTGCTCGGCTAAGTGATACCGGACGCGCAGAGTTTTCTGCAACTCTAATAAAAACGCCAGCTCGCTGGCGTTTTTTATTGCCTAGATTTTAATCCTAATAGTTTGCCTGCAACCCCAGGCCCACACGCTGACTCAACCCTTGGGCATAACGTTGCCATTCGCTCAGAAGCTTCAGCTCGGCCGCCGTTGCGTTGTGCGACAGCTTATCTGCCGCCTCGGTGAATTGACTCAGGGTCAGCGGAGCACCCAATGCAGGGTCGGTCAATCGCTGCTGACAGAACAATTGCCAACGGGCCTGCTCTTCTGCAGTCAAGGTGTACGCAAAGTTTCGTGCGCGGTAACGAAATAATAATTCAGGCAAGCGCTCGTCATCAAAAGGCCATGCATCTTTGGCCAGTTGTTCAGGATCACTCAAACGGACTTGTTCGCACAGCCGGCGATCACGATCACCCAGAAAACCGTCATACAACTGCTGCTCAGGATCATCACTGGGCGTGAAGTCTTCACGCGCATAAATATCAGATAACTTTTGCTTCCAAACTTCCTGCGCATCAATCAGCAGGCGGGCTCGCGCCTGATATTCAGTCATGTCCAACTGCAAGCGCTGTTGGTCCTGAGCACGCACTACATTTAAAGGCGCAACCACCGGACAACGGTTAACGTGAATCAGCTTAAGGCCAATTGGCAGTTGGCCTTCGGGCAACTGTTCACGACGCGTATAAAGCAATGCGCGCAAAGAGTCGGCGTCCATGTCCAACAAGGGCTGCGGATCAAAGTGCAGGTCGCACACAATTAGTGCGTTACGGTTTTTAGGATGCCAGCCCAGCGGCAATACCACCCCCGCATAATGTCGCGCCGCCGAGAAGCGTCCAGATATGTGCAGCATCGGTTGCAACAAACGAACTTGATCCAACACTCGCTGCTTAGTACGCAACTGGAATAACCAGTCATACAATTTCGGCTGCTTTTCACGAATCAAACGCGCAAGGGCAATAGTTGCACGCACGTCGGACAAGGCATCGTGCGCCTGACCATGATCAATCCCGTTGGCTGCCGTCAAACGCTCAAGCTTGAGCGTCACCCGCCCCTCTTCCTGGGGCCAAACAATGCCTTCAGGGCGCAGGGCATAGGCTGTACGCACAACATCAATCAGGTCCCAGCGACTGTTGCCGCCTTGCCACTCGCGCGCGTAAGGATCAAAGAAGTTTCGGTACAGACTGTAGCGCGTGACCTCGTCATCGAAGCGCAACGTGTTGTAGCCCGCTGCGCACGTACCAGGCTGAGCCAACTGCGCATGGGTGCGAGTCATAAACTCGGCCTCCCCCAACCCTTTGTCTTCGAGTCGACTTGGCGTAATCCCGGTGATCAGGCACGCCATGGGATGAGGAAGAATATCGTCACTGGGCTGGCAGTACAGATTGAGCGGCTGATCGATCTCATTGAGTTCTAGATCAGTGCGGATACCGGCCACTTGCACGGCTCGATCGCAGCGAGGGTTAATGCCAGTCGTTTCGTAGTCGTACCAAAAAATAGAGGTCACGGGGTGTTCCTGAGCAGTATTCGCGCTCAGTCTAGGCGCTCAAAGCCGGACAATACCAGCCCCGCAGCCAAGGCCTAGCAACCCGCTCCGATGCATCACGCAGAAGTCTGCAAAGGATGGAAGCTGAAGTATTGGCTCAAATCATTGATCAGCTTGAGGTACTCGGCAGGCGGTTGATACAGGATAAAACCGGAGTCGTAGAAATTGGGTGTCATATCTTCACGGCACCACAGGCATCGCGCAGTGAGGTCTACCCATTGCACACATCCATCAGCACCTGGAAGCTTGAGCCGAAGCTCAAAATCGGCATCGACCAACAGGGGCAACTGGCTGATCAGCATCAAACCGCCCTCAGATACGTTGCCCAAATAACCCATGGGCTTGTCCGTGAACCGGTTGAATACTTTCAAAAAACACGTCAATTGGTGACGCTGGATGCGGCGCTCTATAACCATGTCAAATTTCACTGTATTGAAGGCCGTTTAACACGACGGTGTTTACACCCCAGAGACCCTGAAGCGATCCAAGGCTCGGTGTAACCGTTCGGAGAGACACAGGCAAAAACACCGCAAACCGAAGACAGAGACTCTTGTTGTTTGATCCAAACCGCTCAAATGCTTGGAAAGCGTAGCTAATGGATAGCAAATAGCCAGCACGCCTTTCAGCCATCATCAAACCTTGGACTCTATACGAAACGTTTTCGCACCAAGGTTATGCAGGGCGAAAACAGGCGAGAAAGCCGTGTCTACGGGTTACAAATGAACATTTCGGCCTATTTTCAACGCAGCTTAAACGAGTGCAGATTCATTTCGCACAGCGCCTAAAGCGAGGCTGGCAACGCTTGAGCTGTGCCTGGGCCTGGGCCTGGTATGAATTTAAGAATACGCAAGGTCTCAATTCGCGCCTTCGCCCTGTAGGCATACTCGCTCTTCGGGAACTCATTGATGATGTATTGATAGGTCTGGGCAGCATCGAGGTAAAACTTTGTACGCTCCAGACACAACCCTCGCAGCATCGCCGTTTGCGGCCAGATATACGGGCGACTGCGGCTGTCGCGATCAACTTCGGACAATTGCAGCATCACCGCTTCGCAGTTTCCGCGATCATAAGCCCGATAAGCACTGTTTAGATGGTGGTTCATCGACCAGCGGGTGCAACCGACCACACTGCTGGCCAACACTAAAATAAGCAAAAAGCGCATGGGCATCTCCTGTTCTCAACAGTGTATCGACCCCTAAGCAAAATTCTTCACATCCTGTGCACCACAACTTAAGTCGAAAGTAGTGCAGAGGAACAATGACTACAGCCAAAGACCATAGTAGCCTTTGGCAGCGCTTGAACTCAGGAGTCTTTGCATGTCCGTTCGTCGAACTAAAATCGTTGCCACACTTGGCCCTGCCAGCAATTCACCGGAGATGCTTGAACAGCTGATCCTCGCTGGCCTGGACGTCGCCCGTCTGAACTTTTCCCACGGCACTCCCGATGAGCACAAGGCTCGCGCCAAGCTGGTGCGTGAGATCGCAGCCAAGCATGGCCGCTTCGTAGCATTGCTGGGTGACCTGCAAGGCCCGAAAATTCGCATCGCCAAATTTGCCAACAAACGCATCGAGCTGAAAATCGGTGACACGTTTACTTTCTCCACCAGCCATCCGCTGACTGATGGCACCCAGCAAATCGTCGGCATCGACTACCCGGACCTGGTCAAAGATTGCGGCGTCGGTGACGAACTGCTGCTCGATGACGGCCGTGTCGTGATGCGTGTTGATACCGCTACTGGCGACGCCCTGCACTGCACCGTGCTCATCGGCGGCCCGCTGTCGGATCACAAAGGCATCAACCGCCGTGGTGGCGGCCTGACTGCACCGGCCCTGACTGAAAAAGACAAAGCCGATATCAAGCTCGCTGCCGAAATGGAAGTCGACTACCTCGCGGTGTCGTTCCCACGCGACGCTGCCGACATGGAATACGCCCGTCAACTGCGCGACGAAGCCGGCGGTACCGCTTGGCTGGTGGCAAAAATTGAACGCGCTGAAGCTGTTGCCGATGACGAGACTCTCGACGCACTGATCAAAGCCAGTGACGCGGTCATGGTTGCCCGTGGCGACCTGGGCGTTGAAATCGGCGATGCCGAACTGGTGGGCATTCAGAAGAAAATCATTCTGCACGCACGTCGCCACAACAAAGCAGTGATCGTAGCGACCCAGATGATGGAGTCGATGATCCAGAACCCGATGCCAACGCGCGCCGAAGTGTCCGACGTTGCTAACGCCGTTCTCGACTACACCGACGCTGTGATGCTTTCGGCTGAAAGTGCTGCGGGTGCATACCCACTGGAAGCCGTGCAGGCCATGGCGCGTATTTGCGTCGGCGCTGAAAAGCACCCGACCAGCAAAACCTCCAGCCACCGCATTGGCAAAACCTTCGAAAGCTGTGACCAGAGCATTGCGCTGGCGGCCATGTACACCGCCAACCACTTCCCTGGCGTCAAAGCGATCATTGCCCTGACTGAAAGCGGTTACACGCCATTGATCATGTCGCGTATCCGTTCTTCGGTGCCGATCTACGCGTTCTCCCCGCACCGCGAAACCCAGGCCCGTGCAGCTATGTTCCGTGGCGTCTACACCGTACCGTTCGACCCGGCTTCGCTGCCGCCAGAACAAGTCAGCCAAGCCGCTATCGACGAACTGCTCAAGCGTGGCGTCGTAGAAAAAGGCGACTGGGTCATCCTGACCAAGGGCGACAGCTACCACACCATCGGTGGCACCAACGGCATGAAGATCCTACATGTCGGCGACAAAATGGTGTAAGCCCTAACCGGCCACACCCAAAGCCCCGCCTGAGTGATCAGGCGGGGCTTTTTTGGATTTCAAAAAAATCTTGTAGCCGCTGGATGATGGGTCAGCTACGGGTCAAAAACGAATCAGCCAGTAGTTTGTTGCGCGAAAGTCCGGCCAAAAAAAGCCGTTTGGCAAACGCTTCAACCGTGTCAGGGTGGCCGCAGACCAACGCGTGGGTCTGCCGCGCAATCCCACGCAACTGCAACAGATACTCTGCCAACTCGCTGCGCAGCACCCACTCAACCGCCAGGCTGGAATGCTCCTTCGCCAATGCCTGCAACTCTGCCTTGAGATAAAACTCGCTGTCTTCGCGAGCCACGTGCACCAGCCGGATCGGCCCTTGATGGTCCTGGCGCAGCGCCTCGCGCAGTACGCCAAACAGAGGGCCCAGCCCAGTCCCCGCCGCCATTAGCCACAGCGGCTGCTCTTGCCAGTCCGGGTCATAGCGCAACGCTCCGCCGCGCAGCTCCCCCAGGCGCACAGCATCACCCACCTTGAACTGCCGCGCCGCGTCGGCAAACTCACCCGGGTGCGCGCAATCGAGATGAAACTCCAGAAAACGGTCTTCATCAGGCAGGCTGGACAACGAATAAGGCCGGGCGATGCCGCCGGGCGTCCACAGCACCACATGCTGCCCCGCCCTATAGCGCAACGGGCGCTGTGCTATCAGCCGCAAACGCAGCACCGTGGCGCTGAGCCAATCGAGGGCGGCCACTTGCGCAGGCACGCCATCGCGCTGTGGATCGAAGGCTTCTATATGCAGGTCAGCGCTCACCTGGCACTGACACGCTAGGCGCCAGCCTTGCTCGCGCAGGGCTCGGCTCAACGCGTCGGGCTTGAGGTCAAACGGCTCACCCTGCACACAACGCACCAGACAGGCATGACAACTGCCCGCCCGGCAACTGTAAGGCACAGACACGCCCGCCTGATTCAAGGCATCCAGCAAATTGCAGCCATCAGCAACTGACCAGCGTTTGTCAGCGACGTGTAACTCGGGCACTTCTGGCCTCCGGGAAGAGTTGAATCCGTAGCAGTTGCCTAAGGCTACGTCCGATCGCGAAGCGATCGTAAAGCCTAAGTGTGCGGTGTAACTGAAAGACCGCGGTAGGGGATTCTACGACGGCTTCGCCGCCGGACGTAGCCTTCGGCAACTGCTACGACGCCCCCTACTTTCGTTTGGCCCTCAGCAGGTGTATCAAAGACAGGGCCGGGTTATACTGCCGCGCCTTTTTTGTACCGGTCATGCGTGCCCGGTACACCCTTAAAGATGTTTTCGACAGACCGATGCACCAAGGTCGCAAACACCTTAATTGAATGTTCCCGTCTTATAGAGGAGCGCGACCCATGACCGTGATCAAGCAAGACGACCTGATTCAGAGCGTTGCTGACGCCCTGCAATTCATTTCCTATTACCATCCCGTTGACTTCATTCAGGCCATGCACGAAGCCTACCTGCGCGAAGAATCGCCAGCGGCCCGTGACTCGATGGCGCAAATCCTGATCAACTCGCGCATGTGTGCCACTGGCCACCGCCCGATTTGCCAGGACACCGGCATCGTCACCGTGTTCGTACGCGTGGGCATGGATGTGCGCTGGACCGGCGCCACCATGAGCCTGGACGACATGATCAACGAAGGCGTGCGTCGCGCTTACAACCTGCCGGAAAACGTCCTGCGCGCCTCCATCCTGGCCGACCCAGCCGGTGCTCGCCGCAACACCAAGGACAACACCCCGGCCGTTATCCACTACTCCATCGTCCCGGGTAACACTGTGGAAGTGGACGTGGCAGCCAAGGGCGGCGGTTCCGAGAACAAGTCGAAAATGGCCATGCTCAACCCGTCCGACTCGATCGTTGACTGGGTGCTCAAGACTGTTCCGACCATGGGCGCGGGCTGGTGCCCACCGGGCATGCTGGGCATCGGCATCGGCGGCACGGCTGAAAAAGCAGCAGTGATGGCCAAGGAAGTGTTGATGGAGTCCATCGACATTCACGACCTGATCAAGCGCGGCCCATCTAACCGTATCGAAGAGATGCGTATCGAGCTGTTCGAGAAGGTCAACCAACTGGGCATCGGCGCTCAGGGCCTAGGCGGTCTGACCACCGTGCTCGACGTCAAAATCATGGACTACCCGACCCACGCCGCCTCCTTGCCGGTGTGCATGATCCCGAACTGCGCGGCCACTCGCCACGCACACTTCGTACTCGACGGTTCCGGTCCTGCGTCCCTCGAAGCGCCATCGCTTGACGCCTACCCTGAAATTGTGTGGGAAGCAGGCCCATCAGCCCGCCGTGTCAACCTCGACACCCTGACCCCGGAAGACGTGCAGAGCTGGAAGCCGGGCGAGACCGTTTTGCTGAACGGCAAAATGCTCACGGGTCGCGACGCGGCGCACAAGCGCATGGTCGAAATGCTCAACAAAGGCGAGACCTTGCCTGTCGACCTTAAAGGCCGCTTTATCTACTACGTAGGCCCGGTTGATCCGGTGCGTGACGAAGTGGTTGGCCCTGCCGGTCCGACAACGGCAACGCGGATGGACAAATTCACCCGTCAGATCCTCGATCAAACCGGCCTGCTGGGCATGATCGGCAAATCTGAGCGTGGTCCGACTGCCATCGAAGCGATCAAGGAACACAAAGCGGTGTACCTGATGGCCGTGGGCGGTGCCGCCTACCTGGTTGCCCAAGCGATTAAAAAATCGCGCGTGGTGGCCTTTGCCGAACTGGGCATGGAAGCGATCTACGAGTTCGACGTAAAAGACATGCCAGTGACTGTGGCTGTCGACAGCAACGGCGAGTCGGTACACATCACCGGCCCGGCGATCTGGCAACAGAAGATCCACGACAGCTTGGCGGTTGAAGTGCAGTAAGCGCTTTTAGCCAGACAAAAAACGGCCGGGTTAATCACCCGGCCGTTTTTTTATATCCAATGAAAAGCAGCGCTGTTTCTCGCCATCTCACTTAGAACGCGTTACGGAAAATCTCTTCAATCTGAGCCTGGTCCGCCTTACGCGGGTTGGTGAAGCCGCACGCATCTTTCAACGCATTGGTGGCCAAAATAGGAATGTCATCAAGTTTGGCGCCCAGGTCGCGCAGACCTGCCGGAATTTCCACGTCTTTAGCCAAGGTGCGAATCGCAGCGATGGCCGCTTGCGCGCCCTCTTCCGGGCTCAGACCACGCACATCGGCACCCAGCGCACGTGCTACATCCGTCAAACGGACCGCACTGACACTCGCGTTGAAGGTTTGCACGTGCGGCAACAACACGGCGTTGCACACCCCGTGCGGCAAGTCGTAGAAACCGCCCAGTTGGTGCGCCATGGCGTGCACAAAGCCCAGCGACGCGTTGTTGAACGCCATACCAGCGAGGAACTGTGCGTAAGCCATGTTCTCGCGTGCGGTCAGATCTTTACCGTCGTTCACGGCCTGACGCAGGTTATGGCTGATCAGTTCCATTGCTTTGATCGCACAGGCATCAGTGATCGGAGTTGAGGCCGTCGACACATAGGCTTCCACAGCGTGGGTCAGTGCATCCATGCCTGTTGCGGCCGTCAGACCTTTAGGCATCGCTACCATCAACTCCGGATCGTTAACCGACAGCAGCGGGGTCACGTTACGGTCGACAATGGCCATTTTCACGTGGCGCTCTTCGTCGGTGATGATGCAAAAGCGCGTCATTTCACTGGCCGTGCCCGCCGTGGTATTGATCGAAACCAGCGGCAATTGCGGCTTGGCCGATTGATCGACACCTTCGTAATCACGAATGTGCCCGCCGTTGGTCGCGCACAGGGCAATGCCCTTGGCGCAATCGTGCGGCGAACCACCGCCCAGTGACACCACAAAATCACATTGATGCTGTTTCAGCACCGTCAAACCCGCTTCGACGTTGGCAATGCTCGGGTTCGGCTTGGCGCCGTCGAAAATCACCGAATCAATGTCCTGCAACGCGAGTTTTTCTGAAATCAGCGCCGCAACTCCTGCCTTGGCCAGCCCGGCGTCGGTAACGATCAAAGCCTTGCGAAATCCATAATTACGAATCGCGGTCATGGCTTCATTCAAGCAGCCGTTACCCATGATATTTACCGCAGGGATAAAAAAAGTGCTGGTCATGGCGAGTCCTGTTGGCGGGCGCTACCCGCGACGCTAAATCAATCGGTCAGAGTAGCTTCCTCCAACTGAGTGGCTCATATGTTGATCTGGCTCAACACTTGAGCGTGATAAAGTTCTGCACCGCCACTGTTTCGAGACGATATTAGACATGACCCCCTTCCAGGAATTTGATGCCGAACTAGAAGACTGGAACGCGCTAAACGCCAGCACACCGTGCAGCGGGCTGCTGCTGGGCAACGGCGCGAGCATGGCTGTGTGGCATGACTTTTATTACGACTCGTTGTTTGAAAAAGCCAAAAGCGTCGCCGAAAAGCCCCTTAGCCAGACCGAACTCAGCGTCTTTGACGCCTTGGGCACGCGTAATTTCGAGCACGTGCTCAGCGCCCTAAAAACCGCGAGCAAGGTCAACAAAGCCCTAGCGATCAACTCAGCCTCGCCGCGCAAACGCTACTACGCAATCAAAGAAGCGCTAATCAACAGCACGCAAGACGTGCACATTCCCTGGCGGCTGATGCAGGCCGATACCCTGACATGCTGGCAGCAAGAGCTGGCACGTTATGCCACTGTCTATTGCTCCAACTACGACCTGCTCACCCCGTGGGCCGTGATGCAGGCACCCAAGCAGTTCAACGATTTGTTCAGTCGCCCCGACGCCACCTTTGAGCTTGATAGCGTACTGAGCAAAAGCAAAGCCACGCGTGTGCTGTACCTGCACGGCGCGTTGCATCTGGTGAAAAATCAGGAGGGTAAGGCGCGCAAAATCCAGGCGAATGAAGCGACGTTACTGAGCAATTTCGCGATCAACCACTCAATCAGCGCGCTGGATGATGTGCCGCTGTTTGTCAGTGAAAGCAGCAGTGATGACAAGCGAAAATCCATTCGTCACTCAGATTACCTGTCCTTCTGCCATGAACAGCTGATGAGCCACAAAGACGCACTGTGCATCTTTGGCCATGGTTTAGGCGAGCAAGATCAACACCTGATCAACGCTGTGCGCCAAGCACCACTGAAAACGCTGTGCATCTCGATTTACCCGCGCAGCGAAGCATTCATCCGCTTTCAAAAAAATCACTACACAACACTATTTGCCGACAAGAAACTGACATTACGCTTCTATAACTCGAAAACTCACCCGTTGGGCTCAACCAAGCATTCAGTCCCGGTCGAGGTGTAAGCCCCATACTCTCGTTCACGCGTGGCCGGTATTGCGCGGCACTACGCTCAACTCCGGGGCCTGCAACCGGCGCTGGCTCAAATGCCGGGTGCAACTCACGCGCAAAAAAGAAGCGAAGTTGATTACCTCGCCGCGATAATTCATCACTTCCTCATACAGTTTGGCCACCAATTGGTTGGTGGTCATGCCGTCAGCTTCAGCGATTTCAGTGAGGATGTCCCAAAACTGATTTTCCAGGCGCAAGGTTGTGACCACGCCGCAAATACGCAATGAACGCGAGCGCGACTCATACAGGATCGGATCGGCTTTTACATAGAGCTCACACATGGTCACACCCTCGTTTTACAACGTGATCGTTGTGCCCAACAGCCCCAGGAAAGCCGCTAGCCATGCAGGATGCGCAGGCCAGGCCGGAGCGGTGACCAAATTGCCCTGAACGTGCGCCTTGGTCACATCGATATCAATGTAAGTACCGCCCGCCAAACGCACTTCTGGCGCACACGCCGGATAGGCGCTGCATTCACGGCCTTCAAGGATGCCCGCCGCCGCCAGTAATTGCGCACCGTGGCACACCGCAGCAATCGGTTTGCCTGCCTTGTCGAAATCCCGCACCAGTTCCAGCACCTTTTCGTTCAGGCGCAGGTATTCCGGCGCACGACCACCGGGCACCACAAGGGCGTCGTAATCGCTGGCCTTGATCTTGTCGAAATCGAAATTCAGGGCAAACAGATGGCCAGGCTTTTCGCTGTAGGTCTGGTCACCCTCGAAGTCATGAATCGCCGTGCGAACAGTCTGGCCAGCCGTTTTACCCGGGCACACGGCGTGCACCTGATGCCCCACCATCAATAGCGCCTGAAACGGCACCATCACTTCGTAGTCTTCGACGTAATCGCCAACCAGAACCAGAATTTTTTTCGCCGCCATGGTGCGTGCTCCTTATGGGTAAGACCTTGGGCCACTAAGAGTAGCCAAGGTAACCCCTAAGCGCCCGCGCGGGTAATAGCCAAATACTACGTACCCGACCGGACGTGTCTTACACGCTTACTTCAACAAGCCATCGGCCTGGAGCAGGGTTTCAAGGCAGTGCTCCTGAATGTTGTAGAACGCCTTGAGTTCCTGAATCTTCACCAACAACTGCGCCGGGTCTTGAGGTTCGGCGCGTTTGACCGCGAGGATCATTTTGTTCTTGTTGGTGTGCTCCAGCGAAATGAACTCAAACACTTTGGTTTCATAGCCACAGGCTTCAAGGAACAGCGCACGCAAGCTGTCGGTAACCATTTCGGCCTGCTGGCCCAAGTGCAAACCGTATTGCAGCATTGGCTTGAGCAGCGCCGGACTTTGAATTTGCAGGCGGATCTGCTTATGGCAGCACGGCGAACACATGATAATCGCGGCCCCGGAGCGGATGCCCATGTGAATCGCATAGTCGGTGGCAATGTCACAGGCATGCAGGGCGATCATTACGTCAATCGGGGTCGGCGCAAAACTGCGCACATCGCCATGCTGGAAGCTCAAGCCAGGGTGTTCCAGACGCTGGGCAGCGGTGTTGCACAGCGTGACCATGTCTTCACGCAACTCAACCCCCGTCACCACGCCTTCGGCTTGCAGGCTATGGCGCAGGTAATCGTGGATGGCAAACGTCAGGTAACCCTTGCCAGAACCAAAGTCTGCCACCTTGATCGGCTGATCGAGCTTGAGTGGCGAGTTGCTCAAGGCATGGGAAAACACCTCGATAAATTTGTTGATCTGCTTCCACTTGCGCGACATCGCCGGGATCAACTCTTGCTGCTTATTGGTGACGCCCAGGTCCGCCAAAAACGGCCGGGTCAGATCCAGAAAGCGATTTTTCTCACGATTATGCTCAGCCGAGGGCACTTCACGCGCTTGTTGGCTTTTGCCCTTGAACAACGAGCTTTTGCCTTTTTTGCTGTACTCCAACTGCACTTCGTCAGTCAGGGTCAGCAAATGTGCATTCTTGAACGCCTCCGGCAGCAGGCCAGCAATCGTTGCAACGGCTTCGTCGAGCGGAAAGTTTTTAGTGATGTCGCGGGTTTTGTAGCGGTACACAAACGACAGGCAAGGCTGATCCTTGACCGTGACCTGCTTGATGATAATCCGCTGCAATTCGGCTTCCGGGCCTACGTACTTGGCCAGTACCAGCTTGATAAACGAATTTTGCGCCAGGCCGGTTTCCAGCAGGTTCAAAAATTGCGCACGATGATCCGGCACAGACGCGGCGGGGGTAGCAGTCACTGACATTGAAAAAGGTGCCTCGGGGGGGGGTACAGGAGGGGAAATCAAAAAAACAATGGCGGCCATTTTAGGCGTGTTGGCGCTTGAGAGCACGGGGTATTTCTGGTGCAGGCAGTTAAACAGACAGAGAGTATCGGAGCGTCGGGCTTAACACGTACGATGTTCGCAGAGGCTCCAAAAAAATTATCTTAATTTATGCACAGATTAATTAGACAACCCACTACATATAACCGTCACTTGTACCAGTACAACATCCATATTGATCACCCGCATCGTATGTATTTCCACCAACGATAATACTGATGCCCACATTTGCCACATCGTGTGGGGGGGGAGTAACTACAGGCCCCGACGAAGCGGGAGCGCCACCGAACGCAGTGCCACCTCCTCCAGCACCAGCACCAATATCAGAAACAATCAGTGGAAAGGGAAGTAGCTCATCTGTATCTGATATCCAGTGACAAGATAGCATCGTATTGGCATAGGCCATCCTAATAGTGTTTCGATCAACAATTTTCATATCTGGGGCACACAGGTAGTCGAGGTAATTATCGGAAGGGTTATTCCTGAAAAAATCCTCAGCAGCAGTAACTATCTGATTAAAAGTATTCGACCTATGTATCGATAGCAAGCCAGCGCCCACACTTACAATAGCAGCTCCTCCAACAAGCCAAACCCCTCCCCCCGCCAAAAATGCTACCGTACCGATAATACCAGCAACGTTACCTATTAAACTATACACATCCCCCTGATCTATTTTACGACCATCCCTAACATCTACCCCAAGTTTTAGAAACGTGATTGTACCCGCAACAATATTAGCGGGCATATTAATGATGGGTACATAGGGTCCAGCCAATTTCGTCACAGACGTGACACTTGCTATAACAGCACCTGTTTGCGCTGTCTGACTCACCAACACCATCCCTTGATTATTCGTTACGAACTGATCTGAAATTGCAGTTGCTCCAGAAGCAACTGTAACACCATCATTAATCACACCCACAATTACTTCAGCCTTTCCTGCCATTTCTTACTCCTTGATTATTGTTTTAAAAGCAAGTGTCATCCTGACCTGATCACACTTGATAGAAGGCGAACGTGCAGCATGGGGAATTCTCCCATCAAAAATGACTGCCCTCCGTGATTTTGGAAGTACCGCTTTCACGACATTTTCTTTAGCATCATCGTAAAACACTAACTCGCCACCCCAGGACGTAGGCCAATATTCATTACAAAAAATAATAATGGTTAACCCTGGATGAGTTTTATTATCTCTATGAATAATCGTATCTTGACCGAAGGTTTGTCCGTTCGCGTACACACCTAGTAAGGTAGTTTGAAATGTGTGCAGCCTCAGAAAACGCTCCCAAACGCCGCTCAGAAAACACCAAGATTGATTGCCATTTAACTCTTCGAGACTTGATTGCCCCAAGGGACGACCTTTACCCGCAATAAACACATGCCAGCAAGGTCTTATAAACGGTAGTTCTTCGTAGTTAGGCCAATTGTATCTCCACACCGCGCCCTTGAGTTGGGCATTGACCTCTACCTCTTCAGCCTCCGTCAAAAAATCATCAACCACATAAATACAACCATCAACTTTTTTTATTTCCATTAACTACCCCCTCTATAAAAGTATCTATTCCATACCTCACGCACCAAAAAATACAGACAACCTATAACACATAGGCCAAACCAAAAAGCCATAAAGTAATTTCCACCATTGATATACCGCTGCCCCCATTCAATCTGCTGTCGGCCGACCAATAATTTAAGCTCATCATCATAGATACCCCAAACAAAGGAATTACTGCTATCAGAGTCTAAGGACACCCATATATTTTCACCCTTGCGCAAATTTAAACGCGCAACATTTTTATGCACCATTTCCAGCCTATGCTTGTAACACCCACCATCTGAACTCACACATAAGTACAAATCAACCTGCCCCCTGGAAACATAGAGAGGATGGGTAACCTGCGCACTTCGCAACACTAAACGCTTGGGCACAGGGGGAACATCCACTATCCCATTCCACGTAAAAACAACGACACCTGCCAACGCCAAACCCATCAAGAAAAAGACAATCAGTTCAGCAGGCTTCGAAACATACGCCGCAGGCGGCATATAAAAAGAAAACTTTTTCACTTTAGCCTCATACCACAATGACTTTAAATCATTGAATTGCAGAGACAACCCTACGAGTGTAGGGGGTCCTGCAAACCCAGATGCCCAACCGATAAATACCCACTGACCACCATCAGCCGCATGCGGTTCTCCACTCCATATTTAAGAAGCAGCGATAAACATGATCCCTTACTGTAAAATCACTGATACACAAGGACATCGCAATTTTTTTATTAGAACAGCCCTGCACCAGTAAACCCAGAACGTCTTTCTCTCTGCATGTAAGCTCTATCCCCATCTCCCAACCTCACGCTTCAAATGATAATTCACAGCAACTATCACAACTAAAAAAAAACGGTATAAATTAAATTCACGAACACACGCTATCCATCATTTCGAAAAATGACAACAAGAAAAATGACACCCACTAAAAACCAGATGTATAACCAACACAAACTAAAGACACAAAGAATAAACTTACAAAAACATCAGAAAAACCATATGCTTTTTAGAGCGCAAGCCTGAAACCTCCTAGGAAACTTCAGACTTGCAACAATTCGCTTTCAACCAACTACAACATCACCAAACGATTCGGCAGTTGATTACGCGACTGGGTTTTCGGCACGTGTTTTTCGAGCAGTTCTGCACTGGCGTCAATGCACGCGATAAAGCCCTCAGCCGTATGCCCTAGCGCCACACGGCGCACGAAATCGCTGACGATGGTGCCCCAATCACTATTGTCCAAGCGCTGGGATATGCCTTCATCAACGATGATTTCAACGTAGCGCTCGGCTTCACTGACAAAGATCAACACACCGGTGCGGCCTTGGGTATGGTGCAGCTTTTGTTCGAGAAACTGGCGCCGCGCCAAGTTGCTGGCACGCCAATGACGAACACGGGCGGGGATGAGAAAGGTGGTCAGCACCGGAATGCGGAAGACCAGGCTAAGGAACACAAAGGTGGCCCATTGCAACATGAGCAATGTGTAGATCGTCATGTCGCTGTTTAAAAAGTGCACCAGCGCCGGAACCACTAAAGCGATCAGGCTGGACCACAGTAAGGGGATGTAGCTGTAATCGTCAGCGCGCGGTGCCAGCACGGTGACGATTTCAGCGTCGGTGCGCTGTTCAGCGCGGGTCACGGCCTCTTCGACCTGCCGTTTTTGCTCTTGCGTGAGTAAAGCCATACGTGTCGATGCTCATTTGAAAAGTTGAATTACCAGCCGCCCGAAGCACCGCCGCCGCCAAAGCTGCCGCCGCCTCCACGAAAACCACCGCCACCGCCTCCACCGCCGAAACCACCGCCGCCAAAACCGCCGGAGCGCGACCCTCCGCCACCGCCGGAGTTGCAAATGCCTAAGAACTGACAAGCCGCCACGACCACGATGAACACTAAAAACAGCAGTAGCACCACGCCAGGGTGCTCAGCCATAAAGTCATTTTCGCCGCCCTGCCCGCTCGCATAGGCAGGCTCGGCTAACGGTGCGCCACCCAACACCTGGAGCATGGCCGTGACGCCGTCGCGGATGCCTTGGCTGAAGTTGCCGGTTTTAAATGCCGGGGTAATCACCTGATTGATGATCACCGAAGACTGCGCGTCAGTTAGGCGGTCTTCTAGGCCGTAACCGACTTCGATCCGCAGTTTACGGTCATCACGGGCGACGATCAGTAACGCGCCGTTGTTTTCATCCTTTTTGCCGATACCCCAAGCGCGGCCCAATTGGTAACCGAAGTCTTCAATCGGTTCGCCTTGCAGGTTCGGCACCGTGACCACGACCACCTGCTCGCCGGTGGCTTTTTCATGGGCTTCGAGTTGTTGAGTCAATTGTTGACGCGTAGCAGGGTCGAGCATTTGCCCATCATCTACTACCCGCCCACTCAGTGTCGGAAACGTCAGCGCCTGCGCAGTGGCGATGAATAACCACAGCAGCAGGCCTAAGCCCAGCCTTGATACGCGCATCAGCACCTCGAGGGGTTATGGGTACCGTGGGAGCGAGCTTAGTCGCTCCTACAGGGTTTTTAGGCCGTTAGAACTTCACCTCGGGGGCTTTGTCAGCATCCGGGGTAGTGGCTTCGAAGGTCGCGCGAACCGGTAAGTCGCTGTACATCACGGCATGCCATAAGCGGCCCGGGAAGGTGCGAATTTCGGTGTTGTAACGCTCTACCGCGAGGATGAAATCACGGCGCGCCACACTGATACGGTTTTCAGTGCCTTCAAGTTGCGACTGCAACGACAGGAAGTTTTGGTTGGATTTAAGGTCCGGGTAGCGCTCAGACACCACCATCAAGCGACTCAAGGCGCCCGTCAGTTGGTTTTGCGCGTCCTGGAACTGTTTGAGTTTTTCCGGGTTGTTCAAGGTGCTGGCATCGACCTGAATCGAGGTGGCCTTGGCTCGCGCTTCAATCACCGCCGTCAGTGTCGCCTGTTCTTGCTTGGCCGCGCCTTTGACTGTCTCAACCAGATTGGGAATTAAATCAGCACGGCGCTGGTACTGGTTCTGCACTTGCGACCACGCCGCTTTAACCTGCTCGTCAAGTGTCGGAATGGTGTTAATCCCACACCCGGCTAACACACTGCTGAGGGCTAATAGCGCGATTACTTTCCAACCTATCCGTCTTGCGCTCTCTATATGCATACGTCAGACACTCCGTTTTAATCCGATTAGGTTCATAGACCCTACGTTTGGCATAAAAACTCCCGCGCTGCTCTCGAATATCTCCCCGCAACACTGGATTGCTCACGGCGAATCAGCTAAAAGACTGCCTTCACTGTAGGAATACTTTCTTTAACGATAGGGTATTTCTTTAAGTTGAGTAGTCACTCACCCTCCCCAGAACAATATCGCTTCGAAAGCGCGGGCTTCCCTTCGCTTTGACTTGAGCGGGCGCGCAGAAGAATTCCATGAAAAATATGTGTTTGCTGGCCATTGCCATTAGCCTGACCAGTCAAGCGGTCTGGGCCCAAACCCCGCCAGCCCCACTGCCTAAGAAAGACGTGTTCGTCGCTGATTTGATCAAACAAATGACTGAAGCTGAAAAAATCGGCCAGTTACGCCTGATCAGCATCGGCCCGGAAATGCCCCGCGAAATGATCCGCAAGGAAATCGCAGCCGGTCATATCGGCGGCACCTTCAATTCGATTTCCCGCGACGAAAACCGTCCGATGCAAGACGCTGCCATGCGCAGCCGTCTAAAAATTCCAATGTTCTTTGCTTATGACGTCATTCACGGCCATCGCACTATTTTCCCGATCAGCCTGGGCCTCGCGGCTAGCTGGGACATGGACGCCATTGGGTTGAGTGGCCGGGTGGCGGCCAAAGAGGCCAGCGATGACAGTATCGACCTGACCTTCGCACCCATGGTCGACATCGCACGCGACCCGCGCTGGGGTCGAACATCGGAAGGTTTTGGCGAAGACACCTATTTAGTGTCACGCATCGCCAAGGTCATGGTTCACGCCTATCAAGGGGTTTCGCCTGCCCTGCCCGGCAACATCATGGCCAGCGTTAAACACTTTGCCTTGTACGGCGCAGTAGAAGGCGGACGGGACTACAACACCGTCGACATGAGCCTGACTCGCATGTTCCAGGATTACTTGCCGCCCTACCACGCCGCCATTGAGGCCGGTTCTGGGGGAGTGATGGTGGCGCTGAACTCAATCAATGGCGTGCCCGCCACCTCAAACATGTGGTTGATGCAAGACTTGCTGCGCAAGGAATGGGGCTTTAAAGGCGTCGCCGTCAGTGACCACGGCGCCATTATCGAGCTGATCAAGCACGGTGTCGCCAAAGACAGCCGCGAAGCTGCCAAGCTGGCGATCAAGGCCGGTATCGACATGAGCATGAACGACAAAGCCTACGGCGAAGAATTGCCTGGCTTGTTGAAGTCTGGCGAAGTACCACAGAGCGACTTGGACAACGCTGTGCGTGAAGTGCTCGGCGCCAAGTACGACATGGGGCTGTTTGCCGACCCTTATGTGCGTATCGGCAAGGCTGAAGATGACCCGGTAGATGTCAACGCTGAAAGTCGACTGCACCGCGCTGAAGCACGCGAGGTCGCGCGCAAGAGTCTGGTGCTGTTGAAAAACCAATCCGAGACCCTGCCGCTGAAGAAACAGGCGCGCATTGCGTTAGTGGGACCACTGGCCAAAGCGCCGATCGACATGATGGGCAGTTGGGCCGCGGCAGGCGTGCCCGCACAATCGGTGACCGTGTATGACGGCATGCGCAACGCACTGGGTCAGCAGGGCACGCTGACTTACGCCCGCGGCGCGAACATCACCGACGATCAAAAAATCGTTGATTACCTGAACTTCCTCAACTTTGACGCACCTGAAGTGACCAACGACCCGCGCCCGGCACAGGTCATGATTGACGAAGCCGTTAAGGCTGCGCAGCAAGCTGATGTGGTGGTTGCCGTGGTGGGTGAGTCGCGCGGCATGTCGCACGAGTCATCAAGCCGTACCGATCTTGATATACCGGCCAGCCAGCGCGCCCTGATAACCGCGCTCAAAGCCACCGGTAAACCCTTGGTGCTGGTGTTGATGAACGGCCGTCCGCTGACTATCGACCTGCAACAACAGCAAGCGGACGCGGTATTGGAAACCTGGTTCAGCGGCACCGAAGGCGGCAATGCGATTGCTGACGTGCTGTTCGGTGATTACAACCCTTCAGGCAAGCTACCAATCACTTTCCCGCGCTCTGTAGGTCAGATTCCTACCTACTACAGCCACCTGAGCATTGGGCGCCCCTTCACACCGGGCAAACCGGGTAACTACACCTCACAGTACTTCGACGCGCCGAATACGCCGCTGTACCCGTTTGGCTTCGGCCTGAGCTATACCGAGTTCAGCGTGTCACCGGTCAGCCTATCAGCCAAGACCTTGAAGCCCGGCGCTAAGCTAACGGCCAGCGTCACGGTCAAAAACACCGGCAAGCGTGACGGCGAAACGGTAGTGCAGTTGTACCTGCGCGATGTCACCGCTTCCATGAGCCGCCCGGTCAAAGAGTTGAAAAACTTCCAAAAGATCATGCTCAAGGCCGGCGAAGAGAACGTCGTGCAGTTCAGCATCGACGAGGACGACTTGAAGTTCTACAACACCCAGTTGAAGTCGGTCGCCGAGCCGGGTGAGTTCGACGTGCAAATCGGCCTCGATTCGCAAAACGTCCAGCAAAACAGCTTCGAGCTGCTGTAACTTCGCTCAATTGCCGGAACGGTCTGCAATGACCTTTCCGGCCTTCTTTACAGCATTTTCCGCTTGACCTTTCCTATCTTTGCACCCGCCTGAAAATGCGTTCGGACAGCGCAGTTTTTTGTGGTAGGGTTCGCGCCCTCAAAATTCGGCAGGAACGATTTGATCCTGCAATATTCAGTGACCAACGGTGCAGTCCAGCACCCATGCGGCCTACACCGTTTTTTAGGGTTTCATACACAATTTACGCACAGAGTTATCCACAGACAGACCGTTGCACCCTGCCGTCAAAACGCATATCTTGTATCAATTCCGCCAAAAACCCCCACATATAGGGTTTTAGGCAAAAAAGCAGACACAACTCAGGCGACAATTTCAAGCCCTTTTCTCGCGCCAATCGGGTTGAATTAAACGCGCATTTTCAAGTCCATACCGCTCAAGCGGACGACAACCGTTTTCCAGCGTTGATGCCAGAAAACGGCCTAGGTGTTGCAGTAAAAATACTGTCACCCCCAAAGAATACGGTTTGAGGCTGCACGCACAGACCAAAAACTTCGGCAAGGAAGCGGCTTACCCCCCCTTTCGGTACGTCCCGAAGTTGTTATGCCCGATTCATGATCGGTTGTAGTGCTTCAGGACGGAACGGTGGGCGCCCAAAAGGCGCCCAAATAAACATAGAGAATGTGGAGACACACCCCCATGCAAACCGACACAACTCGCGAGAACTCGCAGGGTTCCGATACACATCTGGATCTGTCTGCGACCGCGCCAGGCCAGCTGCGCGTGATCAAACGTAACGGGACTGTCGTTCCTTACACCGATGACAAGATCACCGTCGCCATCACCAAAGCGTTTCTCGCAGTTGAAGGCGGCAATGCTGCTGCCTCGTCACGCATCCATGACACCGTTGCGCGCCTGACCGAACAAGTCTCCGCGACCTTCAAGCGTCGCATGCCGTCGGGCGGCACCATCCACATCGAAGAAATCCAGGACCAGGTTGAACTGGCCCTGATGCGTGCCGGCGAGCAGAAAGTGGCCCGCGACTACGTGATCTACCGTGACTCGCGCGCCAAAGAGCGCGCCACTCGCGCCCCAGCCGAAGACGCAGTGATGGCTCACCCATCGATCCGTATCACCCGCGCCGACGGTTCATTCGCACCGCTCGACATGGGCCGCCTGAACACCATCGTCACCGAAGCCTGTGAAGGCCTGGAAGAAGTCGACGGCGACCTGATCCAGCGCGAAACCCTGAAAAACCTCTACGACGGCGTCGCCCTGAACGACGTCAACACCGCCCTAGTGATGACCGCCCGTACGCTGGTTGAGCGTGAGCCTAACTACTCGTTCGTGACTGCTCGCCTGCTGATGGACACCCTGCGTGCCGAAGGCCTGAGCTTCCTGAACGTGGCAGAAAGCGCCACTCACCACGAAATGGCTGAGCTGTACGCCAAGGCCCTGCCTGCGTACATCGCCAAGGGTATTGAGTTCGACCTGCTGAACCCAGTGCTGGCCACCTTCGACCTAGAAAAACTGGGCAAGGCGATCAACCACGAGCGCGATCAGCAGTTCACCTACCTGGGTCTGCAAACCCTGTACGACCGTTACTTCATCCACAAGGATGGCGTGCGTTTCGAACTGCCGCAGATCTTCTTCATGCGCGTAGCCATGGGCCTGGCGATCGAAGAGAAGCATAAAGAAGACCGCGCCATTGAGTTCTACAACCTGTTGTCGTCGTTCGACTACATGTCGTCGACCCCGACCCTGTTCAACGCCGGTACTCAGCGTCCGCAGCTGTCTAGCTGCTACCTGACCACCGTGCCGGACGACCTGTCGGGCATCTACCACGCGATCCACGACAACGCTATGTTGTCCAAATTCGCCGGTGGCCTGGGCAACGACTGGACGCCAGTTCGTGCATTGGGTTCGTGGATCAAAGGCACCAACGGCAAATCCCAGGGCGTGGTTCCGTTCCTCAAAGTTGTGAACGACACCGCTGTTGCCGTTAACCAGGGTGGCAAGCGCAAAGGCGCTGTGTGTGCCTACCTGGAAACCTGGCATATGGACATCGAAGAGTTCATCGAACTGCGTAAGAACACCGGTGATGATCGTCGTCGTACCCACGACATGAACACTGCCAACTGGATCCCTGACCTGTTCATGAAGCGCGTCTTCGATGACGGCAAGTGGACCCTGTTCTCGCCGTCCGAAGTACCGGACCTGCACGACCTGACCGGCAAGGCCTTCGAAGAGCGTTACGAGTATTACGAAGCCCTGACCGAGTACCCAGGCAAGGTCAAACTGTTCAAGACCCTCCAGGCCAAAGACCTGTGGCGCAAAATGCTGTCCATGCTGTTTGAAACCGGCCACCCATGGCTGACCTTCAAAGACCCGTGCAACCTGCGCAGCCCGCAGCAGCACGTGGGCGTGGTTCACAGCTCGAACCTGTGCACCGAGATCACCTTGAACACCAACAAGGACGAGATCGCTGTGTGCAACCTGGGTTCGATCAACCTGCCTAACCACATCAAAGACGGCAAGCTTGATACCGCTAAGCTCAAGCGCACCATCGACGTAGCTGTTCGCATGCTCGATAACGTGATCGACATCAACTACTACTCGGTGCCGCAAGCGCGCAACTCGAACTTCAAGCACCGTCCAGTGGGCTTGGGGATCATGGGCTTCCAGGACGCGCTGTACCTGCAGCACATTCCTTATGCGTCGCAAGCGGCCATTGAGTTTGCTGACAAATCGATGGAGGCGGTCAGCTACTACGCCATCCAAGCGTCTTGCGACCTGGCTGACGAGCGTGGCGCTTACGAGACGTTCCAAGGTTCGCTGTGGTCCAAAGGCGTCTTGCCGCTGGATTCGCAACAGATCCTCATCGAGCAGCGTGGCCAGAAGTACATCGACGTTGACCTGAACGAATCCTTGGACTGGGCACCGGTTCGCGCCCGTGTCCAAAAAGGCATTCGTAACTCCAACATCATGGCCATCGCACCGACCGCAACCATCGCCAACATCACTGGCGTGTCGCAGTCGATCGAACCGACGTACCAGAACCTGTACGTAAAATCGAACCTCTCGGGCGAATTCACCGTGATCAACCCGTACCTGGTTCGCGACCTCAAGGCTCGCGATCTGTGGGACTCGGTCATGATCAACGACCTGAAGTACTACGACGGTTCCGTGCAGCAGATCGAACGCATCCCGCAAGAGCTCAAAGAGCTGTATGCCACTGCGTTTGAAGTCGACACCAAGTGGATCGTTGACGCGGCCAGCCGTCGTCAGAAGTGGATCGACCAAGCTCAGTCGCTGAACCTGTACATCGCAGGCGCTTCGGGCAAGAAGCTGGACGTGACCTACCGCATGGCTTGGTACCGTGGTTTGAAAACCACTTACTACCTCCGTGCACTGGCAGCGACCAGCACCGAAAAATCCACCGTCAACACGGGCAAGCTCAACGCTGTATCGAGCGGCAAAAACAGTGAAGACGTGGCAGCAGCGCCAGCTGGCCCGGCACCCGTGCCAAAAGCCTGCGCGATTGACGAGCCGGATTGCGAAGCTTGCCAATAACCTGACTGGCAAGGCGGTTTAACCGCCTCGTTAAAAACCCCCGTTAAACCCTGGCAACAGTTGGGTTTAACGGGGGTTTTGTTTTTTGGGGATTTAATTACTTTTGGCAAACAACCCCGTAGCAGTTGCCGAGTTGTACGAGCCTACGGTCGGTTGCGCAGCAATCGTAAAACCTAGAGCCCCGATAGTCCTGACAGATCGCAACATCCGACTCACGACGACTGCGTCGCCGGACGTAGCGTCGTAAAACTCGTCAACTGCTACGAAAGCCCACCTAAAACAGTGCACGCGCGCTTCAAAATGAATCACTCTGCACAACTTCAAAACAAAATACCCACCCAATATGTGCACCCTGAACACTCAGCGCTATCACCTGTGCCCGCTTTTCTCGGTGTATCGAGGTGTTGCGAAACAGGCCCGCTTATTGCTCTACCCAAAAGGAGCCACTGACCACGACCAACCCATCAACGGCGGAGAAAATCTCATGAGTTCACATGGTGAATTTGCGCTAAGCGAAGCACCCAGCACTGCACGCAAGGGCCTGCTGCCCATTTCCATGGTGCTGTTCAGCTTTACCTTCTTTACCGGGACCATGTTCGCCGGCGGCAAGTTGGGCATGGCGTTCAATTTCGTCGACATGTTGTGGATCGCTGCCATCGGCAATGGCCTCCTGGCACTGTATGCCGCCACACTCGCGCTGATCGCATCGCGCAGCGGGCTCAACACGGTGCTCATGGGGCGCTTTTGTTTTGGCGAGGCCGGCAGCCGTCTTTCAGACTTTATCCTCGGCTTTGCCGAACTCGGCTGGTACGCCTGGGGCACGGCAACGGTGGCCATCGTGCTGGTGAAGATGCTCGGCCTGTCTGAAGGTTTCACCACCCCGCTGATGATTGTTTTCGGCCTAGGTTTCAGCATCACCGCCATCATCGGTTTTAAAGGCTTGGATGTGCTGTCGCGCATTTCGGTGCCGCTAATGCTGATTCTGCTGATTGTGTCCATGGTGCTCGCGACGCAGCATGTCGGCGGATTCAAAGCGCTGTCCGCCGTCATCCCGCATGAAACCATGACGTTCTCGGCGGCCATCACCATGGTTTTCGGCACGTTCGCCAGCGGCGCGACTCAGGCAACCAACTGGACGCGTCTGTCGCGCACCAGCCGGATTGCGGTGATCGCCAGCGTGGTCAGTTTTCTGCTCGGCAATGGCCTGATGATCGTCGCCGGTGCTTGGTGCGCCATCGTTTATCAGCAGGCCGACATCGTTGAAGTGATGATGCTGCAAGGCTTGTCGTTCGCCGCGGTGATTATGCTCTGCCTCAATCTGTGGACGATCCAAGGCCCGACGATTTACAACGTCTCAGCCGCCGCCTGCCATCTGGTACGCAGTGAACGCCGCCGCACGATGACGCTGATTGCCGCCGCCGTCGGTATCGTGCTGGCCATCGGCGGCATGTATGAAATGCTGATTCCATTTCTAGTACTGCTCGGCTCGATCATCCCGCCCATCGGCGGCGTGATCATGGCTGACTTCTGGTATCGCCATCGCGGCAAGTACCCGCTGCTGGCCTCTGTCAGCTTGCCGCGCTACAACGTGCGGGGCTTGTCGGCGTATGCGGTCGGCGCCGTGCTGGCCTACGCCTCCCCCTGGATTGCACCGCTGGTAGGCATTGCCGCCTCCGCTGTGTGTTACGTGGTGCTGCTGGAAATCAGCAAGCGCCGCGCTGTCGCGCCTAACGTGCCGGAGGAAGTTTGAGCCTGACCGTTGAGGAAATTCTGGCGCTGGCCGGTCTTGAAGAAATGACCTTGCGTGCCGGTGCCCGCAACCTGCACCGCACTGTGCGCTGGCCGTATGTGGCCGAGAACGAGGGCATTGGCGAATGGGTCATGGGCGGCGAGCTGGTGTTTGTGACCGGCATCAACCATCCCAGGGATGAAGCGAACTTACTGCGACTGGTGCACGAGGCGGATGCCAGCGGCATTGCCGGGTTGGTGATTCTGACGGGCCAAGCGTTTATTCAGCGTATCCCGGACACAGTCATTGCGTTGGCCGAGCGCTATGGCTTGCCACTGATTGAACAGCCGTACCTGTTGAAGATGGTCATCGTCACGCATTTGATCGGCACCGCACTGGTACAAATGGCACAGACCAAACGATCGCGACATGACATCCTGGCGCAGTTGCTCAGTGGCGATTACCCGAGCCTGGCCACCGCCCGCCAGCGCGCAGCGCATTTGAAACTCCCCCTCGACGGGCCGCGACGTCTGGTGGCATTACGCTTGTCAGCGGTCAATGTGTTATTCGACAGCCATGCCCCGGATGAAGCCGAGCGCTTGTTGCAACACATTCGCCAAGCCGTGCAGGACCATCTCGACGCGTGGAGCCGCGTCCTGCCTAATGCGCTGCCTGTAGTGGTACAGGGTGATTTATTTATCTTGCTGCTGACCGAACACGAGAGCGTTCGCGCAGAACTGGCCACCCTCTATCATGATCTGCAACCCATCATCGGTAACATGGCGTTGTTTATGGGGCTGGCGAGCAAGGTTGAAGCCTGTAGCGATTACCCCCAGGCACTGAATCAAGCCCGACAGGCGCTGGATGTCGCAGAAAATATGCGCCCCGCCACCGGCCTGTGCGACTTCAGTGAGTTGGGCGTTTTACGCCTGTTGCAGGCGATTGGTGATCGCTCGGTGATTGATCTGTTCGTCAAACAAACCCTCGGCCGCATGATCGAGAGCCGCCGCAAGCAACCCAACAGCTTGATCGAAACCCTGGACGCCCTGCTCCAAGAAAACGGCAATGCACTCAAGGCCGCCCAACGTTTAAACATCCACCGCAACACCCTTAATCAACGCATACAGCGCATCGAGCAACTCAGCGGACAATCGCTCGATGACCCTCTTTTCAGAATGAATGCTTCGGTCGCCCTGCTGGTATGGCGCATGACCGAAGCCCAACGACAGGATCGACCATGAACATCATCAATGCCACATTGCGTAAAACCCCGGGCCTGCACACCGTCACTTGCGAAGGCGATCGCATCAGCGCCATCACCTTGCAGGCTGGCAGCGTGCTGGCAACGCCGGGCGATATTGACGCTCAAGGCCAGTTGCTGATTGCCCCGCTGGTTGAACCGCATATCCATCTGGATGCAACCCTGACCGCCGGCCAACCCGAATGGAACCTCAGCGGCACGCTATTCGAAGGCATTGAGCGCTGGGCGCAGCGCAAAGAAACCATCACCCACGAAGACACCAAGCAACGCGCCCACACCACCATTCGGATGCTGGCTGAGCATGGTATCCAGCACGTGCGCACTCATATCGATGTCACCGACCCAACACTGAGTGCGCTCAAGGCGATGCTTGAAGTGCGCGACGAAGCGCGCCACCTGATTGACCTACAAATCGTTGCCTTCCCGCAGGAAGGGATCGAGTCGTATGCCGGTGGGCGCGAGTTGATGACCCGCGCCATCGAGATGGGCGCCGATGTGGTCGGGGGTATTCCACACTTTGAAAACACCCGCGATCAGGGTGTCAGTTCAATCAAGTTTTTGATGGACCTGGCCGAGCGCACGGGCTGCCTGGTGGATGTGCATTGCGACGAAACCGATGACCCGCATTCGCGCTTTCTCGAAGTGCTAGCCGAAGAAGCGCGCGTACGCGGCATGGGCAGCCGGGTGACCGCCAGCCACACCACGGCCATGGGGTCTTACGACAACGCTTACTGCTCCAAACTGTTCCGCCTGCTCAAGGCCTCGGGGATCAACTTCGTGTCGTGCCCGACCGAAAGCATTCACCTGCAAGGGCGTTTTGACAGTTTTCCAAAACGCCGTGGGGTAACGCGCGTGGCCGAGTTGGACCGCGCTGGAATGAACGTCTGCTTGGGGCAAGATTCGATCAAAGACCCGTGGTACCCGTTGGGCAACGGCAACATTTTGCGGGTGCTGGATGCAGGCCTGCACATCTGCCACATGATGGGTTTTGAAGACCTGCAACGCTGCCTAGATCTGGTCACCGACAACAGCGCTCGCACCCTCAACCTTGGCGAAGGGTACGGCATCGCTGTCGGCCGCCCTGCCAACCTAGTGGTGCTGGACGCCGAAAGTGATTACGAAGCCGTGCGCCGTCAGGCCAAGGCCCGCGTGTCGATTCGCGCGGGCAAGGTGCTGATGACTCGCGTGCCAGAACGCGTCGAATTCAGCGGGCTCTGATTAAGTCGCCGTAGCGCGGCACCCCCTCCCCCGGCATGAACGCGTGTGCTCGCGGTCTTTTAATCGTTAAAAGATCGCGAGCGCGCTCGCTTATCAAGCCCTGCACCGGCAACCACAGGAGTTATCGATCAACACGCGTTTACGGCATAATGCGCGTCAGCTGACAACCCGACCAAGGGTTAACCACGCACTTAATCGATAAGCATGGACGTATGGATTCTCTCCACTTGTTGTACCTGCTCTATGGCGGCAACACCGTATACCGCCAGGAAGCCAAATTCAGCATTCTGTCTGCATTACGCGAACAACGCGTGCCGGGCAGTTTCACCATCACGTTAATGACCGACGAGCCCCAGGCGTTTGAGGGCTGGCCGGTCAACGTCATCCCCCTGACCGCAGACATCCTTACCGAGTGGAAAGGCGCCAACGGCTACACCCATCGGCGCAAGGCGTGCGCCATCGCCGCCGGGGTCCTGCTTGCGGAAAAAACTATTTTCGTCGACACCGACACAGTTTTTTTCAAAGACCCGGCCACGCTCTTTGAACGTGTCACCGACCAGCAATATTTGATGGATGAATTCGAATGGGCATGGGCTGAAGCCAAGCTGCGCGCTGACTATGTACCGTTTTCAAATGAACTGATCGCTAAAGGCAAAGCCCCTGACGACGGGCTAAAGCTCTACAACAGTGGTATTTGCGGGATAGCCCGGGTCAATGCAGGCGTGATGGACAAGGCCATCGAACTGATTGATCAATGGAGCGACCATTACCTCAGGCTCCACACCATTGAGCAGATCGCAGTGTCTTTTGCGATGGGCGATGCCAAGGTCGTCACCGCCAACGACTGCATCCATCATTACTACTCAAAAAAACGCTATCACCACACGATGAACAAAGGGTTCTTCGATAAATTCGGTGAGCAGTACCATGCCGATTTGCCCACGCTTTCCGCCACGGTTCCGGTGTTTTTCCCACAGCCGTCCTTACTCGCCAAAATCAAGGCCCAACCGCGCCTGATAGCCGTCGAGAAGGCGTTCAGGCCAGCGGCCAAGCTCATGATCCAAGGAGGGAAAGTGTCCACGGTTGACTACCTTCGCGGGTATTGCCGGGACGCCCTGTGGCGCAGGGCAATCGAGTTGCTGCATCAAAAGCATGCGACCACTCGGCAAATCGAACACCTGACTAAAATCTGCATTGAACCGTCGCAGCAAGCCGACTTCAAAGCGCTGTTAAAGCAGCACGCTTAACACATGTGGCTCAATCAACAGTAGGCGCGAGGCAAGCTCGCGCCTAGCTGAGTGGGTGGTGCGCAGCGTTTGGGTGTTTGCCGCGCGCCACTATCAAGTCATCTGAATGATGGTCTGCATGATGGTGCTTTGGGTCGAGATAGTTTTGGCGTTTGCTTGGTAGTTGCTCTGCGCCTTGATCAAGTCAACCAGCTCGTTGGTCAGGTTCACGTTCGAATCCTCCAGCGAGTTGGAGGCAATAGAACCCAAGGTGCCCGTCTTCGGCACGTCGAAACCGGCCTGTCCCGAGGCGAACGTTTCTTTCCAAGCTGTACCACCGGCTGGTTGTAGGCCTTGCTCGTTGGTGAAGCTGGCCAGCGATATCTGGCCAATGGCACGGCTCTGGCTGTTGCTGAAATTGGCAAACATCACACCCGAACCATCAATGGTCAGGTTATTGATCTGACCCGTGGCGTAGCCGTCTTGGGTCGGCGGGTTACGCGCAGTGTCGGTGTTGTATTGGGTGGTGTTAGCCATGCTGATGGCAATCCCAGTCGTGTTGGCCGCAGCGCCGTTGGACTTCCATTCCCCGTTAACGGTAGCGCCAGGCATCCAGTTACTGATGGTCAGCGTACTGCTGATGATAGGGTCTTTACCCTCCACCGGATTCGGGGTGCTCACGCCGGTCAACGTACCGGTCGAATCGAACGACATGGTCGATGGCACGGGGTCTTTCTTGCCGTCACCCGTGACCGGACTGCCATCAGGGTTGCGGCCGTCGATCAGGGTGTACGTTTTCCACGTGTTGGAGCCAGTCTTCACCATGTACTGATCCATCGGGTGCGAATTGCCCTGAGTGTCGTAGATGGTGGTGCTGAATTTTTTGCTGTAGCTGGCCGTTTCGGTTGGATTGAACGGGTTGTCAGTCTGGCTGATCACGTCCGAACTGGAGTTCAGATTGATCGTCGAGTCCACCTTGCCACTGGCCTTAGGCGCTAGGTTCGAGGTGTCGATGCGCAGGTCCGTCAGCACGCCATTGATGACTTTACCGTTAGCGTCCACGCCATAGCCTTGCAGACGCGCAGTGCCATTGGTATTAGTCACGAAGCCGTCTTTGTCGGCCTTGAACGTACCGGCGCGGGTGTAACTCAGGGCGCCGTTGTCGCTCAACACAAAAAAGCCGCTGCCTTGAATCCCCATGTCCAGCAAGTTACCGGTGTTGTTGACCGCACCTTGGCCAAAGTTTTGCGACACGTTGGCCAAATTTACGCCGCTGCCGATGGTTTTACTGCCCACGCCCAGCTTGCTGGCCGAGTACACATCCGCGAATTCAGCCCGGGAAGACTTAAAGCCGGTGGTGGCTACGTTAGCGATGTTGTTGCCGGTAACGTCGAGTTGTTTGTTCGCCGCGTACAGGCCGCTAAGGCCGATATTGAATGACATGTGTCTCTCCTTAAGTCGGCTTAGAGGCCAATGGTCTGTACTTTGGAAATACCAATGCTGCCCAGACCCGCGAGGTTGAGCATGATTTCGCCACCGGTTTTGCTCAGGGTCACGCTGTTAACCGTGGCGGGCAAATAGGTGGTGAGCGCGGTGGTGCCAGTGTCGTTCTTGGTCGATGCGCTAAAGGTGTAAGAACCCTTGTCCAGCAACACGCCCTCGTCGTCTTTGCCGTCCCAAGTAAAGTCCACGTTGCCCGCTTTCTGAACACCCATATTGATGCTTCTGACCACCTCGCCATGAGCATCGGTGATGGTGATCGTGGGCTTAGAGTCCGCGTCTTTGACCACCACACTGCCGCTAAAGGGCTTAGCGCTCGATGGGTCGACATACGCTTCGCCGGTTTGCACGATCACCGAGCGACCGACCAGCGATGAGGCCTGCAAGGCTTGCGACGACTGCAGGCCGCCGGACAAGGAGTTAACCGTGGTGTTAAGCGTGGTAATGCCTTCGAGGCTGCTGAACTGCGCCAACTGTGCAACAAATGCGGTGTTGTCTTGCGGATCGAGCGGGTTCTGGTTTTTCAGCTGGGTGACCAGCAGTTGCAGAAACGCATCCTTGCCCAGCGACTGGCTGCCAGTTGCCGCTTTAGACGCCGCACCAATACTGGTGTCAGTGGTTTGAGTCCGGGCAGAGTTGGCGAGGATCTGATTCAGGGTCAAACCACTGGTGGAATCGGTCACGCTCATGTGTGTCGCCCCTTATCACTGACCGAGGGTCAGGACCTTCTGCATCATGGTTTTGGCGGTGTTCATCAATTCGGCGTTGGTCTGGAACGAGCGGCTGGCCGAAATCATGTCAGCCATTTCTTCAACCACGTTGACATTGGGGTAGTACACATACCCCTTGGCATCGGCAGATGGGTGGTTGGGTTCATAGCGGGCCTGCAACTCGCTTTGGTCTTCAACCACGCCCAGCACTTGCACACCTTGGCCGGCAGCGTCCTGGTTTTGAAATAAGGAATCGCCGTTACCGCCCTGCGCACCCTGAAACAGGGTGGCGAACACGGGATGACGTGCGCGGTAGGTCTGATCGATGCTCGATGACACGGTTTCGGCGTTGGCAATGTTACTGGCGACGGTGTTCAGGCGCGTGGTCTGTGCGCTCATGCCACTTCCGGCAATATTAAAAACACTGGCTAGAGACATGAATTACTCCCCACGCAGGGCTGACATCAGCCCTTTGAATTTACTGTTGAGCAGGGTAAAGCTGGCCTGAAAGTTGACCGCATTTTCTGCGTAGTTCGACTGTTCGAGCTGAGCGTCTACCGTGTTCTGGTCGACCGAGGGCTGCATTGGCGTGCGGTACAGCAACGATTCGTCACCGCTGCTCAGGCCTTGCGCTTCGATATGGCGGCCATTGGTCTTGTTCAAGGCAAAGGTGCCGTTCTGATTTTTATCGTTCTGCGCGGCGAGCACAGAGGCAAAATCCAGATCCCGAGCCTTGTAGTTCGGGGTATCGGCGTTGGCGATGTTATTCGCCAGCACTTCGGCGCGTTGTGCGCGAAAGCCCAGGGCTTGCTCATGGATACCGAGCGCTTTATCGAAGCTGATGCTCATGTTGGGAAACCTTTGTGGGCTGGCCTGATGCTATGGCTCAGGCGTTACATGACAGGGATAGAGCAAACCCCGTGCCAGTTTGTACAGCGCCGTATATCAAGGCTTCGCGAGGAGGTGGGCAGCGGCAATGCCATAAAAGCGGCAACGGCTTTCCGCTGACTGCCGCTTTTCTGCCGCTTTGGGGGTGCACGTGCGCCCTCTTTAATAGGAGGAGTAGGCCGCGCTCGATTGCTCGCGAGGCACGCTCGCGCCTACACATTGGGGGGTTACTTGGCCTGGTAGATGATGCCCGGGCTGCATTGAACCATTTGGTAATGGTCTGGCAAGCCATTGAGCGCCTCGGAGGCGCCCAAAAACAGGTAGCCGCCCGGTTTTAGGGTGCTGTGTATACGCAGCAGAATGTCTTTTTTCACGTCGGCCGAGAAATAGATCAAGACGTTGCGGCAGAACACGATGTCGAATTTTCCAAATCCGGCGTAGCTGTCCAG
This sequence comes from Pseudomonas psychrophila HA-4, assembly GCF_000282975.1. Taxonomy (GTDB): domain Bacteria; phylum Pseudomonadota; class Gammaproteobacteria; order Pseudomonadales; family Pseudomonadaceae; genus Aquipseudomonas; species Aquipseudomonas psychrophila_A. Next base: position 4,620 of record NZ_ALJC01000090.1, on the reverse strand, counting down.
CAAATTGAATGAACGAAATTCAACCCGACTTTTGATCGGCGCCTTGATCACCCAGCGCCCCGGCTCCTTAGGCTCGAAATAACGTTGCAAGCGCTCCTGCGACAAACCACGACCAATCGCCAGGTTGTCGTATTCGCCGGATCTGCACGTATTGAGCATCAGGCTCGAGAGATCGGTGGCAACAATTTGCACCCCCAGCTTCACGTGCCCCAAGTTGCTACGCTCATACTCATCGATCGTCATCGACAACGAGTACGGCTCTTGCCCCGACGAACAAGCGGCCGACCAGATGCGCAAGCGCTGCCCCGGGTTGGCCTTGGTCAACTCGGGCAACACTTTGTTCTTGAGCACTTCAAAGGGATACGTGTCACGAAACCACAGGGTTTCGTTGGTGGTCATGGCATCGACGACTTGCTCACGCAACCCGCTGCGCGGCTGGCTCTGGATGCGCTGAATCAGCTCACCCAACGACTTGATCCCTTGTTGCTCCATCAGCTTATTAAGGCGGCTGGAGACAAGGTACTGCTTGTTTTCACCGAGCAAAATGCCACAGGCTTTTTCCAGGAAGACCCGGAACTGTTCAAAATCCAAATTAGCCGTCGACAAGTGATCGTGCCTCTAAAATCGTGTTAACCGCCAAAGGCTGCGCCTCTAGCTGTGATCTGCTGCTTTGATCCGGTCGACAACCCGGGATGCCAGGTCATCAGGCCGGAATTTGGCCAAAAAGTCATCGGCACCGACTTTCTTGACCATTGCCTGATTGAAAACACCTGACAGCGAAGTATGCAGAATGATATGCAGGTTTTGCATCCGCGAATCGTGACGAATCTCGGCGGTCAGGGTGTAGCCGTCCATTTCTGGCATCTCGATGTCCGAGATCATCATCAGAAACTCTTCGGCGGGGTCTTTGCCCTCGTCCGCCATTTTGCGCAAGTAATCCAAGGCCTGGCGGCCGTCGTTGAGCGACACCACTTCGACCCCGACCGATTGCAGGCAACGCGCAACCTGTTTGCGAGCCACCGACGAGTCGTCGACAGTCAGCACGCGCAAAGACAGGGCCTTGGCCTGGGTTTCGACGTCAACCACGCCGTGAGAGATGTTCTCCGGCGATGGCGAGACTTCAGCCAGGACCTTTTCAACATCGATGATTTCGACGAGTTGATCGTCGAGCCGAGTCACGGCCGTCAAATAATGGTCACGACCCGCACCCTTGGGTGGCGGATGGATTTCTTCCCAGTTCATGTTGACGATGCGCTCAACCGAACGCACCAAAAAGCCCTGAGTCTTGGTGTTGTATTCAGTGATGATGACAAACGGATTGCTCTGATCTTTGAGCCCTCCCGACCCGGTGGCCATCGCCAGATCGAGAATCGGAATGGTTGCCCCGCGAATACTCGCCACACCGCACACCACGGGGTGAGACTTGGGCATCACTGTCAGTTTGGGGCATTGCAGCACCTCCCTGACCTTAAACACGTTGATCCCGTAAAGCTGCGGCCCATCCAAACGAAACAGCAACAGTTCCAGGCGGTTTTGCCCGACCAGTTGAGTGCGCTGGTTAACCGCATCCATCACCCCAGCCATACTCAGCTCCTTCTAAAAACATTAAGTTGCGACACGCTGCCCGGTTAACGGCACGGGCTTTGCTATTTAACCGCCATGAAGCCGAAAACGACAAAATCCTGCCACAGGCCAGCTCGCCAGCCCTTGCATTACCGCGCATTGCGCATCCTCGCGGCCACGTGCGCGCTGGGAGCGGGCACACCTGCCAGTGCGGACACGTTCACTTCACCTGATCAGCTTATCGGCGTGACCCAGGGTTTTCTTGAGTTCACAGTCGAAGACTACCTTGCCACTGGTCAGATTGAAGGCCGCTACGAAATTCAGGTCAACCAACTCGATCCTCGCGTACGCCTGGCGCACTGCGACAAGGAATTGACAGCCACGCTCGAAAGCCCCGCCCAGCCCATGGGCCGCGTGACTGTTCGCGTGCGCTGCGAGGGTAGCTCGCCCTGGACCATCTTTGTACCGGCACACGTCAAATTGTTCCGCGATGTAGTCACCGTGACGCACCCGCTCAAACGTGGGGCAATTATTGATTACCCCGACGTAACCTTGCGCGAGCGAGATGTCGGCTTGATCAGCCAGGGTTATATGACCGCAATTGAATTGGCGGTGGGGCAAAAACTGCTGCGCCCCGTGGTGACCGATCAGGTGTTAAGCCTCACTCATCTGGAGCAGGCCGCCACCGTGCGCAAAGGCGACCATGTGGTGATCAGCGCGCGCAGCGGCACATTAAGTGTCAAGATGCCCGGCGAAGCGCTGTCCGATGGCGGCCTAAGTGAGCAGATCCGGGTGAAAAACCTGAATTCAAACCGAGTGGTCAAGGCGCGGATCACGGCCCCTGGGCATGTGGAGGTGGCGTTTTAGAACGGTTGGCGCCTGTGTCTCAACTTTCCTACACTGTGATTTGACGCAGATCAGTACCCACCTGCGTGACGCTATGATTAATCGGGCCTAAAGTTTTCTCGGGGTTGGCCGAAAACCTGGCAAGCGTCCAAATACCCAGAGGTTTTTCGTTATGGTTATCGACTTCAGTCGTCTTAACAGTGCGCCACCCTTAACCGGCAGTACGCGCAGCAACGCCAATCAAGAAGCAGGCAGTGCCACGCAAGCGGCGCCTGTCACAAAAAAAACTGAACCCGCCGACGCCAGCACCCCAAGCGGGGAATCTGTACACCTGAGCCCAGAGGCCCAACAGTTGCAGAAGATCAGCGACTCGTTGCGTGATCAACCGGTGGTCGACAAAAACCGCGTCGCTGAGCTGAAACAAGCCATTGCAGACGGCAGCTATAAAGTCGACAGCAACAAGATCGCCAGCAAGCTACTAAACATGGAAGCTGAGCGCTAGGCCCAGGGCCAGTGCCAGGCTTTTGGACGCTTAAACCCCAGAGCCCGACATGCACGACGAGAATTTACTGCAACTGATCAATGACGACCTTGCACCGGCTGAGCAACTGCTGGGGCTGTTGCAAGACGAGTCCATTGCCCTTAAAGGGCGAGAGATGCAGGTGCTCGAAACCATTCTGGCGCGCAAACACTCATTGATCATTTTGCTCGAGCAACACGGCCGCAAACGAAGTGAGATTCTGGCCAGCCTCGGCTTGCCGACCAACCGCAACGGCCTCGAAAGCCTTGCCAGCCATTCAAGCGTGGGCGAGCAATTGCTCAGCCAAAGCGCTGTGCTGAATCAGCTACTGGCCCAGTGCCAAGAGGCCAACCTGCAAAACGGCCAGTCGATCCAGACCCAGCAGGCGATCACCGCCAACCAACTGCGCATCCTCCACGGCGGCGAAACCCCGTCCCTGTATGACGCTCGCGGCACCACCTCGCTACTCAACAAACACCGCGCCTACAGCCAGGCCTAAGCCTGAGCACATGCACTATCTAGACGCGCAACATGATGGCAAAATGCCCTATTTTTGCGTGTTGTTGTTTTTGTCTGGAGATTGATGACCCGTGTTCGATGCCCAAGATGCTCCGCAGCCGCCAAAGGTACTGACAACGCCTTTAGAGATCGCCTCCAACTTGCGGATGCTGCAAGAAAGCCATGACCCGCTGATCATCACCTTCAACGACCGTACCCAGCGTTTCCAGAGCTACATGGTTGAAGTCAGCCGTGAGGCCAACACCATGGCTCTAGACGAAATGGTCCCACGGGACGGCGAGCGTTTTATTGAGGCAGGCATACCGTTTCGGGTTGAAGGTTTTCATGACGGCGTGCGTATTGCTTGGGAGTGCAACAACCCCTTGAGCATTGATACCACCGGCGAACACCGTTGCTATCGCGGCCCCCTGCCCAATGAAGTGATCTACCACCAACGCCGTAACGCTTTTCGCGCCGCACTGAAACTGGCGCATTTGGTGGACGTAAACGTGGCAGGCGAAAAACTAAAGTCGGCAATTAAAGGCAAACTGTTGGATGTGTCGGCCACTGGCTGCAAATTACGTTTCGAGGGCGATATCAGCGAGCGCATCCAACTGGGCCAAGTGTACGAGACCTTCAGTGCCGCCCTGCCCTTTGGCCACATGACCACCCCGGTTGAGTTGCGTTACTTGCATTTTGAAGAGCGACTGAACATCACCTTCGCCGGTATGCGTTTTCACAACATCAGCGGCGCCGTACAGCGTCAGGTCGAGCGCTTTGTGTATCAACTGCAACGTGATGCGCGACGGTTTGACAAAGACGATTATTATTGAGTCATCCACTAAGGCCTTTGTGGGAACTGAGTTTTTAGTCCCACAACGCTAGCGCACGGACTACATCTAACACCTCCAAACTCCTACCCAATATTCGCCTAAAGCCTTGGTCGGCATAGACCTGCCCTACATCCAGCCTCCACGCCGCCCTTGCACACTTGCGCACCGAAAAGAACCTGACGTTTTGTTACATCAGGACGACCGCAGCGCAAGGAATCGCGGATGTCACGCTCACAGCCCCCGTTTCGTTTCAGCTTGACCCTCGATGGCTTTGCTGACGACCTTCAGGTCCTGTCCTTCAGCGGCACAGAAGCCATCAGCACGCCCTACGCCTTTGAACTGGTACTGGTCAGCGAGCGC
>NZ_ALJC01000089.1 GCF_000282975.1 Pseudomonas psychrophila HA-4 | reverse complement strand
CATTACGCCCAATCAACTGGTGCAGTCGTCTTCTGAAAATGACACAGTTAGGGTATAGCTCAGGCTGACATCCAAACAGGACGCCCTAGTCCGGGGGTGACTCGCAGAAATTGCCCTCTTCCTGTAGACTGTTGCGGCCATTGAGTTACTAAAGACACTCGATAAGACCTCATGCTTACCCTGCAAAACATGATCTGGCTGCCTACGCCGCCATAGCGCTTCGCCCCCCCGCATCATCTGTGACTGCTTGCTCTGCCAGCGGTCGCTTTCTGCTGTGCTTTAGGTTTTAACACCCGCCACAGCTCCTCTACATCCGACATTTGACCTCGTATCGACCAGCTGCACTTGGCCTGCGCCATGCTGTGCTGCGCGATCCATTGCCTTGGGAATTCTGATGCTCCACTCGTTAAAACAAACCTGGTTATCCAACATCCGTGGCGACATCCTCGCCGGTCTTGTGGTCGCACTGGCCCTAATCCCTGAAGCCATCGCCTTCTCGATCATTGCTGGCGTTGACCCTAAGGTCGGCCTTTACGCCTCTTTCTGTATCGCTGTGGTGATCGCCTTTGTCGGTGGCCGCCCAGGCATGATTTCGGCCGCAACGGGTGCCATGGCACTGCTGATGGTGACTCTGGTCAAGAACCATGGTCTTGAATATCTGCTGGCCGCCACGCTGCTATGTGGCGTGCTACAAATTGCTGCTGGCTACCTGAAGCTCGGATCGCTGATGCGCTTCGTCTCGCGCTCGGTGGTGACCGGTTTTGTCAATGCACTGGCGATCCTGATTTTCATGGCTCAGCTGCCCGAGCTGACTAATGTCACCTGGCACGTCTACGCCATGACAGCCGCAGGCCTCGGCATCATCTATCTGTTCCCCTATGTCCCCAAGATCGGCAAGCTCATCCCATCGCCGCTGGTGTGCATCATCGTGCTGACCGCCGTCGCCATGTCGGTTGGTCTGGATATCCGCACGGTCGGTGATATGGGTGAACTGCCGGATACGCTACCGATCTTCCTCTGGCCTGATGTGCCGCTGACATTCGAGACGCTGGCCATCATCTTTCCTTATTCGGCAGCACTGGCTGTGGTCGGTCTGTTGGAGTCGATGATGACCGCGACCATTGTCGACGACCTGACCGACACCCCGAGTGACAAGAACCGCGAGTGCAAGGGCCAGGGCGTGGCCAACATTGCTTCGGGTCTGATCGGCGGTATGGCTGGCTGCGCGATGATTGGTCAGTCGATCATTAACGTGAAATCCGGCGGTCGTTCTCGCCTGTCGTCTCTTGCCGCAGGCGTATTTCTGCTGCTGATGGTGGTTTTCCTCGGCGACTGGCTGAAGCAGATCCCAATGGCTGCGCTGGTGGCAGTGATGATCATGGTGTCCATCGGCACCTTCAGTTGGGATTCGCTGCGCAACCTGAAGAAGCATCCGTTGTCGACCAACATTGTCATGGTCGTCACCGTGGTGGTCGTGGTGGCCACCCACAACCTGGCCTTCGGCGTGTTAGCCGGCGTGCTACTGGCTGCGATGTTCTTCGCCAACAAGGTTGGCCATTACATGGCGATCAGTTCTTCGCTGGACGAAGCCGGCGAGCATCGTAGCTATAACGTCACCGGTCAGGTGTTCTTCAGCTCGGCTGACAAGTTCGTCGCAGCCTTCGACTTCAAGGAAGCCCTGAACAAGGTAACCATCGACCTGAATCGTGCACACTTCTGGGATATCACCGCTGTTGCAGCCCTGGACAAGGTAGTCATTAAGTTCCGCCGTGAAGGTACTGAAGTCGAAGTGCTGGGCTTAAACGAGGCCAGCGCCACTATCGTGGATCGCTTTGGTGTTCACGATAAACCTGACGCCATTGATCAACTCATGGGCCACTGAGAAGGAGAACAACAATGACCCACGTAATTGGGGTCGTTTGCGGGAGGGGGCGGAATCCTACGCTAAGGCTTTGGCCAGCGATATTCTCCGGTGAGATTGATGTGTTCCCATCCGAGCGGCGAAACATGGGCCAAGAGATCGGGCGATAGCAGCTTTCCATCGCGTTTCTGGTTTGCAACGACCTCGCCGAGCTTCATGGTGTTCCAGAAGATGATGATGGCGGCGAGCAGATTCATGCCGGCGATGCGGTAATGCTGGCCTTCGGCGGAACGGTCGCGGATTTCACCGCGGCGGTGGAAGCTGATTGCCCGCTTCAGCGCATGATGAGCTTCGCCTTTGTTGAGCCCGATCTGGGCACGCCGTTGGAGTTCGGCATCCAGAATCCAGTCGATCATGAACAGGGTGCGCTCGACGCGACCGACTTCCCGCAGGGCTGTCGCGAGCTCGTTCTGCCGCGGATAGGAGGCGAGTTTCCGCAGAATCTGGCTTGGCGCGACGGTCCCGGCAGCAATGGTGGCGGCGATGCGCAGGATGTCGGGCCAATTGCGCTCGATCATGGCTTGGTTGACCTTTCCGCCGATCAACGCTCGCAGGTGCGCCGGGGCGGCCGACGGATTGAACGCGTAGAGCCGTTTGGATGGCAGGTCGCGGATGCGCGGAGCGAACCGGTAGCCGAGAATGGCACATGCGGCAAAGACGTGATCGGTGAAGCCGCCCGTGTCGGTGAACTGCTCGCGGATATGGCGTCCAGCATCGTTCATCAGCAGGCCATCGAGGATGTAAGCCGCTTCGCTTGCCGTTGCAGGAATCACCTGGGTTGCGAACGGCGCATATTGGTCGGAGACGTGGCTATAGGCTTTCAGGCCCGGGGTATTGCCATATTTCGCGTTGACCAGGTTCATGGCCTCACCTTGCTCTGTAGCGACGAAGAACTGTCCGTCGCTCGAAGCCGACGTGCCCATGCCCCAGAACCGGGCCATGGGTAACGCTGCCTGTGCCTCGACCACCATGGCCAGCGCCCGGTCATAGGCTTCGCCCTCGACATGCCACCGTCCAATGCGGATCAATTCCCAGAAGGTGTGGGTGTTTGTCGCATCCGCCATTTTGCGCAAGCCGAGGTTGATCCCTTCCGCCAAGATAACGTTCATTAGCCCGATCCGGTCAGCGCAGGGTGCTCCTGTGCGCAGATGGGTGAACGCTTCGGTGAAGCCGGTCGCCGCATCCACCTCCAGCAGGAGATCGGTGATGCGCGTGGGCGGGATCTGCTTGTAGAGATCGAGCACCAGATCTTCGGCGCCTGTCGGCGCGGCGGCTTCGAGTTTCTCGATATGCAGAACGCCGTTTTCAATCGACCCGCCCGGGATCGTGCCTGCGCGAGCGGCACGGCCAAGCTCGCGCAACCGCATGTCGAGGCGAGCTTGCCGGTCTGCCAGCCATTCCTCCGGCCGCAATGGCACAGCGAGACGACCGCCTTCCGCGATGGATTGTGCCGGAACGAGTGCGTGTTTCAGATCGCCATAGCGCCGGGACCTAGTAAGCCAGACATCTCCGGAGCGGAACGCATCGCGCAGATGGAACAGCACCGCGATCTCCCATAGGCGAGCGTCGCCAGCCCTCTGGGCCCGAAGGTGGCGATGCCATTTCGAGCTGGGCCGCAAGAAGCTGGTCATCGCGGCATCGTTCAAACCGGTACGAAGGGCCGTCACCGCTTCCAGAAGCGGCAGTGCAACGGGCGCAGCTCGCAGATCGAGCAGGCGCAACATGCGTGGAGCGTATCGGCGGAAGCGGTGATAACCGTCGAGCACATGATTGAGCGGATCGTCGGCCATGGTGGCGGTCAGCCTGGTTGCCATTGCAACAAGGGTTTTTAAGCCGTCCCACCCTGACCCACTCGCGATGACATCGCCCAGCGGCTGGCCATCATCCTGTGCATCGACCAGGGCGCCCCCGATCTCGGCGAAGGATTTCAGGGTGTCACGCACCACCCCCGCTTCGTCTGCGACCTTTGCATGGCAAATACGCTCCGAAGCACGGTAGAGACGGCCGACGATCCGGTCGTGGGTTTCGACCACTGCGTCGGCCAACATCGCCTGCCATTCCGAGACGCAAACAGCCAAGATCGCAAGCCGCCTGTCCTCCGGGAGATCGCGCATGCCGTCGGCATAATACCGTTCACCCTGCCTGCGCAGACGAGTCACCCGATGGGCAGGAACGCCGGCAAGCAGATCCTCGGGGAGATCGATGCGTTGCAGATATTCGAGCCGGTCGAGCAGCCGGTTGGCCGACGAAGAGTTCGAGCCAGGCTCGAACTGGCGCAGCCACACAAAACGGGTCACCCGATCATCAGCCGTCTCCTCGAGCAATGCCAGCAACTGTTCTCGGATCGACATAGGCAGCCGACTGGCGATCCTCGTCTCGATGCGTCGCTCGGCATCGACGAGAGCCGCGGCACAAAGCCGCTCGATCGTGGATGTCGCGGGAAGGACAGTGCGGGTGCGTCGGCACTCGGCTACGAAGCGACGGGCGATATCCTCGTTCGACACCGCCATCTCGGCTTCTCGGAACAACCATTCCTTCAGCTCGCTCGCACCACGTCCGGAGAAGGTGCGGAAGCCGTAGAGCCCCCGTAACTCGGCAAGATGCTCGTGCCGTGTTTCCTCGCGGGCAGCATAGTCTACGAGATCGTCGGCACCCAGGCCAAGCTGCGCTCCGATAAATTCGATGACCTCTGCAGGGATCAGTTCGCCTGGAGCCAGCACCCGGCCGGGATAGCGCAGGACACACAATTGCAGGGCGAAGCCGAACCTGTTGTGAGCGCGCCGACGCAGCCTGATATGCCCAAGGTCTTCATCACTCAGCGTATAGTGCTTGAGCAAATCCGTCTGTGAAGTCGGCAAGCGCAACAGCGCGTCTTTCTGCCGATCGGTTAGAGTGACGCGACGCGGCATACATGTTCCTTTTTCAAAATCTGATAGCGTTCAAGACGCTTTGTTTATGAAGCTGGTTGAGATACATTTCCAGAGGTCAATGCAATCGTGGCCGAAGCGCCGCCTCAAACCAACGTTTGTGATACATGCTGATCGGATATGCCCGCGTCTCCAAAGCCGATGGCTCGCAGTCTCTCGACCTGCAGCACGACGCCTTGCGCGCCGCAGGTGTCGAACGGGACAATATCTATGATGATCTTGCTTCCGGCGGTCGTGATGATCGCCCTGGCTTGACTGCCTGCCTCAAGTCATTGCGTGACGGCGATGTGCTGGTGGTCTGGAAGCTCGATCGCCTCGGACGATCGCTTGCCCATCTGGTCAACACGGTGAAGGAGCTGTCAGACCGCAAGATCGGCCTGCGGGTTCTGACTGGAAAGGGCGCTCAGATCGACACCACGACTGCGTCCGGTCGCATGGTGTTCGGAATCTTCGCCACCTTGGCCGAGTTCGAGCGGGATCTGATCCGAGAGCGCACCATGGCGGGTCTCGCCTCCGCGAGAGCGCGCGGTCGCAAGGGCGGACGAAAATTCGCGCTCACCAAAGCTCAGGTGCGTCTCGCGCAAGCCGCCATGGCCCAGCGCGATACTTCAGTTTCCGATCTCTGCAAGGAACTCGGCATCGAGCGCGTCACTCTCTACCGATATGTCGGTCCCAAAGGCGAGCTCAGAGACCATGGAAAGCATGTTCTCGGACTTACGTAGCAACTCGTTTCTTTTCGCAGGTTGAGCCACCTCCGCGCTTCATCAGAAAACTGAAGGAACCTCCATTGAATCGAACTAATATTTTTTTTGGTGAATCGCATTCTGACTGGTTGCCTGTCAGAGGCGGAGAATCTGGTGATTTTGTTTTTCGACGTGGTGACGGGCATGCCTTCGCGAAAATCGCACCTGCTTCCCGCCGCGGTGAGCTCGCTGGAGAGCGTGACCGCCTCATTTGGCTCAAAGGTCGAGGTGTGGCTTGCCCCGAGGTGATCAACTGGCAGGAGGAACAGGAGGGTGCATGCTTGGTGATAACGGCAATTCCGGGAGTACCGGCGGCTGATCTGTCTGGAGCGGATTTGCTCAAAGCGTGGCCGTCAATGGGGCAGCAACTTGGCGCTGTTCACAGCCTATTGGTTGATCAATGTCCGTTTGAGCGCAGGCTGTCGCGAATGTTCGGACGCGCCGTTGATGTGGTGTCCCGCAATGCCGTCAATCCCGACTTCTTACCGGACGAGGACAAGAGTACGCCGCAGCTCGATCTTTTGGCTCGTGTCGAACGAGAGCTACCGGTGCGGCTCGACCAAGAGCGCACCGATATGGTTGTTTGCCATGGTGATCCCTGCATGCCGAACTTCATGGTGGACCCTAAAACTCTTCAATGCACGGGTCTGATCGACCTTGGGCGGCTCGGAACAGCAGATCGCTATGCCGATTTGGCACTCATGATTGCTAACGCCGAAGAGAACTGGGCAGCGCCAGATGAAGCAGAGCGCGCCTTCGCTGTCCTATTCAATGTATTGGGGATCGAAGCCCCCGACCGCGAACGCCTTGCCTTCTATCTGCGATTGGACCCTCTGACTTGGGGTTGATGTTCATGCCGCCTGTTTTTCCTGCTCATTGGCACGTTTCGCAACCTGTTCTCATTGCGGACACCTTTTCCAGCCTCGTTTGGAAAGTTTCATTGCCAGACGGGACTCCTGCAATCGTCAAGGGATTGAAACCTATAGAAGACATTGCTGATGAACTGCGCGGGGCCGACTATCTGGTATGGCGCAATGGGAGGGGAGCAGTCCGGTTGCTCGGTCGTGAGAACAATCTGATGTTGCTCGAATATGCCGGGGAGCGAATGCTCTCTCACATCGTTGCCGAGCACGGCGACTACCAGGCGACCGAAATTGCAGCGGAACTAATGGCGAAGCTGTATGCCGCATCTGAGGAACCCCTGCCTTCTGCCCTTCTCCCGATCCGGGATCGCTTTGCAGCTTTGTTTCAGCGGGCGCGCGATGATCAAAACGCAGGTTGTCAAACTGACTACGTCCACGCGGCGATTATAGCCGATCAAATGATGAGCAATGCCTCGGAACTGCGTGGGCTACATGGCGATCTGCATCATGAAAACATCATGTTCTCCAGTCGCGGCTGGCTGGTGATAGATCCCGTCGGTCTGGTCGGTGAAGTGGGCTTTGGCGCCGCCAATATGTTCTACGATCCGGCTGACAGAGACGACCTTTGTCTCGATCCCAGACGCATTGCACAGATGGCGGACGCATTCTCTCGTGCGCTGGACGTCGATCCGCGTCGCCTGCTCGACCAGGCGTACGCTTATGGGTGCCTTTCCGCAGCTTGGAACGCGGATGGAGAAGAGGAGCAACGCGATCTAGCTATCGCGGCCGCGATCAAGCAGGTGCGACAGACGTCATACTAGATATCAAGCGACTTCTCCTATCCCCTCGGAACACATCAATCTTACCGGAGAATATCGTTGGCCAAAGCCTTAGCGTAGGATTTCGCCCTCTCCCGCAAACGACCCCTAATTGCCTGTATCGACGGTTCCACCTCGGCTCCAGCTGTTTGCGACTACGCGGCCTGGGCCAGTCTGAGCCTGGAAGCGCCGCTGACCTTCCTGCATGTGCTGGATCAGCGCCAGTATCCGGTTGCAGCAGATTTGAGTGGCAACATTGGCCTTGGCAGCCGCGAGCACCTGCTTGATGAGCTTGCTTCCCTGGATGAACAGCGCGGCAAGTTGGCCCTTGAACAAGGGCGAATCATGCTTGCAGCCGCGAAAGAACGGGCCGTGAATGATGGTGTGCGCGCACCGGAGTCCAAGCAGCGACATGGCGATTTACTGGAGAGCTTGCAAGAGCTGCAAAGTGAAACGCGCTTGCTGGTTATCGGTCGCCAGGGCGAGTCTAGTGGCGGTCTGAGTCAGCATGTCGGAAGCCAGCTGGAAAGCGTTATTCGTATCATGCACCGGCCAATCCTGGTCACCCCGGCCAACTTCCAAAAGCCCAAGAGCGCGATGCTGGCATTCGATGGCGGCGCTACAACCCGCAAGGGTGTGGAGATGCTGGCAGCCAGCCCGCTGCTGAAGGGGCTGCCGATCCATCTGGTCATGGTTGGGCCCGTGAACGACGAAGCGTCCGCGCAGCTGGACTGGGCGCAGAAAGTGCTGATCAACGCCGGATTTACCGTTCGCGCTGAGACTCGGAGCGGTGAAATAGAACGTACCCTGCACGCCTATCAGAAAGAGCATGGCATCGATCTGCTAGTGATGGGGGCTTATGGACACTCACGTATCCGGCAGTTCCTGGTCGGCAGCACCACTACCAGCATGCTCCGTACCACCACCAGTCCGCTGTTACTGCTGCGCTAATGAGCCTGGACGACGCCCTCGATCTTGCCCATTTCAAGACCCTACTGGAACAGCGGGCTGCCGAGCTGGATCGATTGCTGGGAGACGCTGAGTCTCGCTCGCAATCGGTAGAGCTGGATCAAAGCAAGGTGGGGCGTCTATCGAGAATGGACGCACTCCAGCAACAAGCGATGAACGATGCGATCCGCAGTCGTGCACGGCATGAACGTGTCCGTCTCCAACTGGCCCTCAAGCGCTGGCACGAGGGCGACTATGGCTGGTGTAACCAATGCGGCGAGTTGATCGCCTCGGGCCGTCTGGAGTTCGATCCGGCCACGCCGTTGTGTATCACCTGTGCCAGCCGCGCCGAGTCGGGTTGAAACCATCACGGCTCGTGGCGTCAGTCTGATTTAACGAGGCTTCTAATGTATTTGATGGCTAAAAACTGGCTGGGCCGAACACGGAAAGTAAGTGTTTGGATGTGGGCGCTTGTATGCCTTGTGTTGCTCACCGTATTCCAAGTACGTACTCATCACCTTGATGATCGTCTGTACTTTTGGATCAAGACCCACTGGCACACAGACGATTGGCAGGAGCGCTCTGTGTGGCTGCCTGGCTATCGGGTTGAGCTGGATGCTAAGGCGGTTCCCGGTGTGGACAACAACCTTTCGGGCCTGACCTTCGATCCTGACCTAAATCTGCTGTGGGCGGTTACCAATGGCCCGAACGAGCTGCTGGCCCTCAGTCGTGACGGTGACGTGGAGCGACGTTACAGCCTGGATGGCTTCCACGACGTGGAAGCGGTGTCCTATGCCGGCAACGGTCAACTGGTCATTGCCGAAGAGCGGCGGCAGAGCCTGGTTATCGTGGATATCCCCATCGACGAATACGGTAAGCTTTCTCCTGATCGACCATTGAGCCTAGACCAGTATTCAGCGCTAACCTTGGCGCTTGGCAAGGAGGACAACAAAGGCCTTGAAGGGCTCGCCTACGACCTAAAAGGTGATCGTTTGTTTGTGACCAAGGAGCGTGACCCCCGGCAATTACTGGAAGTGAGCGGCCTTCGTGCCAGCCTGGAAGGAGGCGTTTCCCTGCACGTCCGCGACATGTCCAACCTAGTAAAAGACAAGGTGTTTGCCACTGACTTGTCTTCGGTTGTATTCGATCAACAGAGCGGCCATCTGATCCTGCTCAGCGACGAGTCGAAACTGCTGATTGAAATGACCGACGAGGGCAAGGTGGTGAGTTTCCGCTCCTTGGCGAGGGGGTTTGCTGGTTTGCTGAAAGGTATACCCCAAGCCGAAGGCGTAACCATCGACGATGAAGGGTATTTGTACGTGGTCAGCGAGCCGAACTTGTTCTATCGCTTTACCCGCGAGACAGATTGACCAGTCAACAAGCTACAGTCAGGCGTGGCCGGGACGCTTGAACTGTTAGCGTACGATTTTTTCCGAATTCTGCGGGCTCCCCCAGTAGCGCCTTCGGCTATTGCTGCGAACAACGTCAAAGTATTTATTGAAACCGGTCCAGGTGCAGGTACTTTAGCCGAGCCTTCGGTACCTCGCGCATTGGCCAATGCCGAGGTAAAAGAACTGGTGCAGCTGTACGCGCAGGCCGCGCGCAATGCATTGAGTGCAGGCTTTGATGGTGTGGAAATTCACTGCGCCAACGGTTATCTGGTCAACCAGTTCATCTCCGCCCACAGCAACCAGCGCGACGATGAATATGGCGGTTCGCTGCACAACCGTTTGCGCTTCCTGCGCGAGATTATCCAGGCCGTATCCGAAGTTATCGGTGCTGACCGCCTAGGCGTGCGTTTCGCGCCGTTGTTTGAAAGTACAGCAGAGGACAGGGTCTATTTGGGCCTTGTCGAAGAAGACCCACACAGCACCTACATCGAGGCCATCAAGGTGCTCGAAGAGGCCGGCATCGCCTACCTGTCGATTGCCGAGGCCGACTGGGACAATGCCCCGGCGCTTCCCGAAGGCTTCCGCCGCGAAATCAGGCAGGTATTTAGCGGGCGCATCATCTACGCCGGCCGCTACACCGCACAACGCGGCGCGGAAACCTTGGAGGCTGGCCTGGGCGACTTGATTGCCTTTTGTCGCCCGTTCATTGCCAACCCCGATTTGCCGCAGCGCATTGCCAATGGCTGGCCGCTCAACCCGGTCGACCCAAGCAGCATGTACGGCGGCACGGAAAAGGGGTACAGCGATTACCCGACCTACGCCGAGTAAATCCGCTCCACCGGCCGTCACGGCTTAACCCTGACGGCCGTATTCTTCAGGCACAACAAAAGCGGTCGCCACCTCGCTAGCGACTTCGCTGTAGCGCAGAATTACTTACGCCGTCATGCCGCGTCTGGATAATGGAGCCTTACTCGCGAGACACACCTGATTGCCACTCAACACCTTGCCTACCCGTCCACACTCAGCGCTGCGGAGATAACTAACCTGGCAAACCATGAGGGACATCTCAACATGACAGAACTGCACAGCTACCCGGAGTGTGGCCGTGCGAATGCGGGTGTAAGTGGCGCAGCGACAAAGATTACCCGCCATGGCCGCATCAATCGCCTGGTCATCGGGCGTCGGCTGGCTATTCAGAAGAGCAGTTGCTGCCATGATCTGTCCTGACTGGCAGTAACCGCACTGCACCACCTCATGCGCTAGCCAGGCCTGCTGCACGGCTTTGCCCACGGCCGTCTCACCGATGGCCTCAATGGTGGTGATTGAGCGACCTGCCACAGCCGAAATAGGAGTCACACACGAACGGATCGGCTGGCCGTCGAGATGCACGGTGCACACCCCACACTGAGCAATGCCACAGCCGTATTTTGTCCCTGTCAGGCCGAGCACATCGCGCAAGACCCACAGCAGAGGCATATCCGCTGCAACGTCAACCTGCTGCGACTGTCCGTTGATGATTAACGTTTGCATGGTCTTTCCTCTGCCTAATTGGGTTAATGCCGACAACTGTAGTCATCGCTTTTTAATGTGTTAATGGCACGTGACGCTGACTGAAACAGTCCACGTACTCACTGATTAATTCGCCTTAAACGAGAAACCAGCCACCCTGCCAGCGGAAAGGAGATGATCTGAGTGAAAGGCACCCAAACCACCACCTCCACCAAGACCATCAGCGGAAAGCTCAGATCATGGGTCAGCGGCCCCAATAAACTCAGTACCAATAAGAGCGTTGGGTATAGCCCCAGACAGCCCACCAAAATTCGCCAACCTAACCCATACGTTACTTACCGGTACACCTCACGGCGGTTACCAATCTTGACGACCAGGATGCGCAACGCACCGTCCTCGATGCTGCTGATGAGGCGGTAATCCCCCACGCGATACTTCCAAAAATCCCCTAAGCTTGAGTCTTTTAAGGCTTCGCCAATGCTGCGTGGATCCTCCAAGCTCGACACACGTTCATGCAGGAACAGCAGAATGCGTTTGGCGATTTGAGGGGTCATGCCGAGATAAGGGAAAATTAGGACATTTGCTTCGCATACTGTTGTTCTATAAAGGCTTGCGTACCCACCTCAAGCCGTCCTAAATGGCTGGCCACCTAGGACAATCTGCGCACGCCATCGCGTTGTCTCGGGAATTATCAATCCAGACAAGTAGTTGCATACCAAATTAGTGAACTTTGCCTTATCTCGGCATGCCCCCTATTACCGTGCCATCCGCTCGGCTTTCGCGGTATTGCACAGCGCCACCGAGCATGTGCGCGAGAAGTCCGTCATGCGCCAGGTGACCATCAGCTTGATTCCGCTGTTTGGCATCAACCTGTTCATTCCGAGGCTGGTCGAGTTCCTGGCGCAAAACCCGGAACTGGACATCAACGTCACCTACGCAAACCACCGCAGCTATTCCAGCGAACCAGCCACTGGCCGGGCAATCACAGCGAGCCGCTGATCTCGGGTGCCGTCTCGCCCTATTGCAGCCGCGAATTCCTTCAGCGCCACGCCCCCATCGACTCGCCCCAGGCCTTGAGCCAACTGCCGTTGCTGCACGACGAAGAACGCGGCACCTGGGCCGAATGGTTTCAAGTCGCCGAGGTCAAGCACGCCAGTGCGCTCAATGGCTTGCTGCTCGAAGACGGGCAACTGGCGCTGACCGGCCTGGGTTGCTCGCTGCTGCGCGAGCCGTTGGTGGCGCCGATGTCGCCAGCGGCGAACTGGTAAAGCTGTTCGACCTGCACGTGGATGACGGCCGCCAGTACTACCTGTGCCGGCGCTCCAACAGCGAACTGTCCGACGAAAACCTGAGCTCAAGCGCAGCCTAGTGACGGCTACGCCAGCAACCGCTGATTGATCACCATTTGCTCACGCCCGCGCGCCACAATCCAACGGTGGAAGTCGCGGCAGTGGGCCTTGTCGAACGCGCCCTTGGCACCCACCAAAAAATACGCCGACGGCAAGGGCAAGGCCCGGGCAAACGGCCTGATCAAACGCCCATCTGACAACGCATCAGCCACCATTGAGT
Source organism: Pseudomonas psychrophila HA-4 (assembly GCF_000282975.1). GTDB lineage: Bacteria > Pseudomonadota > Gammaproteobacteria > Pseudomonadales > Pseudomonadaceae > Aquipseudomonas > Aquipseudomonas psychrophila_A. Next base: position 35,758 of record NZ_ALJC01000089.1, on the reverse strand, counting down.
ATTGCGCCAGTACCACACCCTGCCCCGCCAATGCGGCCTGGATTGCCATGGCAGACAAGGAATACACGCGGTAGCCATCGCGAATGCTTTCGCAGTCCACCTGTTGGGCCTTGAACCAGTCACGCCACGAAGGCGGCGAGGCAAACTTCGGTAGCCAGTCGATGGACAGCAGCGGATATGCCAGCAGGTCTGCCGGTTTGTTGAGCAGCACATCAGGCCGCAACAACCAAGGGCTGCACACCGGCACCACGCAATCGCGAAACAGTTCGATGGCGTTTTCAGTGGCCACGTAGTCGCCGTAGGTGAAGCGAAAATCGATGTCGTAGCCCTCTGGCGAAGGTTCGGCGTGACTGCCATCGAGAAACAAATTGAGTTCCGGGTGCTCGTCCTGCCAGGCATAGATGTGCGGTGCCAACCAATCCGACAGCAATGACGGCAAAGCGCTGATGCGCAGGTTGCTGGCGTTTTTCGACCGCTCGACCTCGACCTGGGCGATGCGCAGGCTCTCGAATGCCGCTGCGCAGCTATCGTGATAACGCTGGCCGGCGGCGGTCAGGCGAATACGCTTGCCGACCTTCAAGGTCAGGCTCAAGTCCAGGGTGTCTTCCAGCAGTTTCATTTGTTGGCTGACGGCACCGGCCGAGATACCCAGACGCTTGGCGGCCTCGACAATGCCGCCGAAACGTCCCACGGCTTCAAAAACCTGCAGCGCGCGCAGGGAAGGCAAGCTGTTCATCATCATCTCCATAGCAATCGACGGTTTTATACTTTAGCTGAGCTATAGCAAGCCACAGTTTTCGACATTTTTTGTATATGAAAAGCCTCGTATTCTGGCTTTGGCGGGTATTTACCTGTCCCGGTCAGGAGACGCCCCATGTTGTTGCGCAAGACCCGATACGGTGCAGCCTCTGATGTAACCATGCGTAACAAAAAACCATAGTGGCCCGGCGACTCAGCCACCCCGGGCTTATCAGCACCGCGAAAAACAGCACCTTGCAGGCATTTTCCGTGAATTGGCCTGCATTTTGCATTTAATGTATATACAGGTACTATCATATAAAGATTTTTCTGTAATACATCGTTAGCGTTCGATCCGTCAGACAAAGGAAAAACAACAATGAAAAAATTTGTCCTCGCCACCGTCTTTGCATTGGCTTCCACCGGCGTCCTGGCCAAGGATTTAAGCGTCATTCGCTTTGGCGTCGATCCGACCTTCGCTCCGTTCGAATCGAAAAACCCCGACGGTCAACTGGTGGGCTTTGACATCGACCTGGGCAACGCCATTTGCGCCGAGCTGAAGGTCAAGTGCGTGTGGGTGGAAAACGCATTCGACAGCATCATCCCGGCGCTGCGGGCGAAAAAGTTCGATGCCGTGTTGTCGGCAATGACCATCAACGACCAGCGCAAAAAAAACGTGGACTTCTCCGACCGTCTCTATAACTCCCCCAACCGTTTGATCGCGAAAAAGGACAGCGGTCTGCTGCCTACGCCAGAATCCCTGAAAGGCAAGCGCGTCGGCGTAGCCCAAGGCACTACCCAAGAGACGTACGTCAAAAAAATCTGGGCGCCTGAAGGGGTGATCATGGTCACCTACCCCAATCAGGACTTGCTGTATCCGGACCTGGTCAGCGGCCGTATCGACGCCAGCCTGACCGATGCCGCCGTGGCCGAACTGGGTTTTTTGCAAACGCCTAAGAACACCGGTTTCGCCTTCGCCGGCGACGCTGTGTACAACCAGGAACTGCTGGGCGAAGGCATTGCCATCGGCCTGCGCAAGAACGAGCCGCAGCTGATGGAAGCCATCAACCGGGCACTGGCCGAAATGCACAAGAACGGCACCTACGACACCATCCAGAAGAAGTACTTCACCTTCGACATCTACAACTAAAAGCCCTGCGCTTGACCGGTGCCGGAACGCTCGCGGCTTGGTGATCCGGCGCCTTGCCCATCCATTTCGCGCAAGGGCCGGCCCCCGGGCCGCCCTTGCCAACGGAGAGACAGAACATGCTTTTACAGGGCTATGGTTCGCTCATTCTCGAAGGTACGTTGGCGACCATCCAGCTGGCACTGATGTCCATGGTACTGGCCGTCACGCTGGGCCTGATCGGCGCATCAGCCAAACTATCGAAACAACCGCTGCTGCGTCACCTGGCCGCCGGCTACACCACGCTGATTCGCAGCGTGCCGGACCTGGTGATCATGTTGTTGCTGTTCTTCAGCCTGCAGATCTGGCTGAACAACCTGACTGAATGGCTGGACACCGAACAGATTGACATCAACCCCTTCGCGGCCGGGGTGCTGACCCTGGGTTTCATCTACGGTGCCTATTTCACCGAGACCTTCCGCGGCGCTTTTCAGTCCGTGCCAGCCGGCCAGTTGGAAGCTGCCGTGGCCTACGGCATGAATCGTCGGCAGGTGTTTGTGCGGGTGCTGTTTCCACAAATGATGCGCTTCGCCCTACCGGGAATCGGTAACAACTGGCAGGTGTTGATCAAGGCCACGGCGCTGGTGTCGATCATTGGTTTGATCGATATCGTCAAAGTCACCCAGGACGCGGGCAAGAACTCCATGGACCTGTTTTTCTTCAGCGTGGTCGGCGGCCTGATCTACCTGGCCCTGACCACCGTTTCCAACGGCGTGCTGATGTGGCTTGAACGCCGCTACTCGGTGGGCGTCAGAGGTGCGCAGCTATGATCGATATCGTCCAGGAGTACTGGAAAGCCTACCTTTGGTTTGACGGCTACCAACTCTCAGGCGTGGCCATGACCCTCTGGCTGCTAGTCGCTTCCATCGCCATCGGCGGCACCCTGGCCGTGCCGCTGGCCGTGGCACGAGTCTCGTCCAATCCGCTGCTGCGCATGCCCGTATGGTTCTACACCTACGTGTTTCGCGGCACGCCGTTGTATATCCAACTGCTAATCCTCTACACCGGGATCTACAGCTTGCAAGTGGTGCGCGACCAACCGACCCTCGATGCGTTTTTTCGCGAGGGCATGAACTGCACCCTGCTGGCCTTTGCCCTCAACACGTGTGCCTACACCACGGAGATTTTCGCCGGCGCCATCCGCGCCACGCCCTATGGCGAGATCGAAGCAGGCCGCGCCTATGGCATGTCCACCTTCACCCTGTACCGGCGAATCATCCTGCCCTCGGCATTGCGCCGTTCGCTGCCGTACTACAGCAACGAAGTGATCCTGATGCTGCACTCCACCACTCTCGCCTTCACCGCCACCGTGCCCGATCTATTGAAGGTCGCTCGCGACGTCAACTCTGCGACCTACTCCTCGTTCGAAGCCTTCGGCCTGGCGGCGGTGCTGTACGCGCTGATGGTGTTTACCCTGGTCTGGCTGTTTCGTCGCTGCGAAGTGCGCTGGCTGGCCTTCTTGCAACCGCAGGCGCATTGAGTGACCGTCCTTTTGGAGACATCGAACATGTATAAGCTAAGCGTAGATGAGCTGCACAAGAAATACGGCGACCACGAAGTACTCAAGGGCATATCGCTCAAGGCCAAAGCTGGCGACGTAATCAGCATCATTGGCTCCAGCGGCTCGGGCAAAAGCACCTTCCTGCGTTGCATCAACTTCCTGGAACAGCCGTGCGCCGGAACCATCACGGTAAACAACGAGCAAATCCGCACCAAACAGGATCTCAACGGCGCGCTGCGGGTGGCCGACCCGCGTCAGCTGCAAAAAGTGCGCACCAAACTGGCGATGGTGTTCCAGCACTTCAACCTGTGGCAGCACATGACCGTGCTGGAGAACATCATCGAAGCACCGGTGCATGTGCTGGGCGTCAAGCGCAAGGACGCAGAGGCACGCGCGCGGCAGTACCTGCATAAAGTCGGTCTGGACCCGAGCGTTGAGAAAAAATACCCGTCCCACCTGTCCGGCGGCCAGCAGCAAAGGGTCGCCATTGCCCGTGCCTTGGCCATGGAACCGGAAGTGATGTTGTTCGACGAACCCACTTCCGCGCTGGATCCGGAACTGGTGGGCGAGGTGCTGAAAGTGATGCAGGCCCTGGCCGAGGAAGGTCGCACCATGGTCGTGGTCACCCACGAGATGGGGTTTGCGCGCAACGTCTCCAACCATGTGATGTTCCTGCACCAAGGCCGGGTTGAAGAGCAAGGTCCGCCGGGTGAAGTGCTGGTCAGTCCGCAAAGCGAGCGCTTGACCCAGTTCCTCTCCGGCCGCCTGAAGTAACCCCATTTCGACAGGAGACAACCATGAGTAACGGTTTTCCATCACACCGCAGCTTTACCCAGCAGCGTGAACAATTCCTCGCCGCCGCCGAGGCCGTCGGCGCCCGTCTTAGCCATTACCCGCACCCATTGCGCGGCCCGTTCGCCGAGGCCCTGGGCACAGATGTGGCCCTGCTCGGCAACCCCCAGGCCAAACGGGTGTTGGTGGCCTTGAGCGGCACCCACGGCGTGGAAGGTTATTACGGCTCGGATTGCCAGCGCCAATGGCTACAAACCTTCAGCGAGCGCAGCCTGCCCGACGACGTCGCGGTACTGATGATCCACTTGATCAACCCGTGGGGCACGGCCTGGATGCGTCGGGTCAACGAGGACAACATCGACCTCAACCGCAACTACCTGGACTTCACTAAGACACCACCCGACAACGCGGCTTATGAAACTCTGCACCCGATCTACACCTGTACCCAACTGCGTGGCCCCGAACGTGAGCGCGCCGATGCCCAGCTCAATGAACGGATCAGCCGCGAGGGCTGGTCGGCGGTGATGTCGATTGTCGAGGCCGGTCAGTATCGCCATCCCGATGGCCTGTTCTACGGCGGTAACAGCTCAAGTTGGTCGAACCAGACCCTGCACCGGATCCTCGGCGAACACCTGGCACACGCCGAGGTCGCGATGTGCTTCGACCTGCACACCGGCGCGGGCGATTATGGCCATCCGATGTTGATGACCATTGCCCAGGCCTCGTACCCGGCACTGCCCCAGGCCCAGGTGTTGTTCGGGCCCTGGCTGTTCACCCTGATGACCAGCGCCAACAGCCAGAGTGACACCGGCGTTGCTGCCACTGCCACCGGTTACACCTCCCAGGCCATCATCAACGCCTTGCCTCATGTGCAACTGATGCCGTTCGTGATCGAGTGCGGCACCTACCCTGGTCAACAAATCCATGCGGTGCTGCGCGACGATCAGTGGCTGCACCTACACGGCGACCCAACCGGCCCCGAAGCACGGCAGATCAAGTTGCAACTGCTTGAACAATTCTTCCCCGCGGACAGCGACTGGCAAGAGTTGGTGTGGGTGCGAACGCGGCAGATCTGGGAACGGGCGTTGTCCGCGATAGGCACGCGCGGCGGTCTGTAAAACGCACAGCACCCAGTGTGGGAGCGAGCAAGCTAGCTCCCACAGGAGATGTTCGTGGGGACGCGATAAACACTTAAGAGAACCTAAACCAAATATCAGTTTTATCCATCTATTCTTACTCAACTGGCCTCTCGTATTCTGGATACGTCGTTAGCCACGATCCGAATAATAATAAGGAGAGACCCCATGTTTATGCGCAACGCCTGGTATGTCGCCGCCAGTGAAACCGAACTCGGTGAGCAACTGTTTGCGGTCAAGCTGCTGAATGAGGCGGTAGTGCTTTACCGCAAAGGCGATGGCACCCCGGTCGCCCTAGAAGATGCCTGCCCGCATCGCAAACTGCCGTTGTCCTTAGGGCGGCGCCAAGGTGACGACATCGAATGCGGTTACCACGGCCTAACCTTCGACTGCTCGGGCAGTTGCGTGCGCGCCCCCGGCAGTAAGCACGTTCCCCAAGGCGCCAAGGTGCGCAGTTATCCGCTGGCCGTGCGCTACGGCCTGATCTGGATCTGGATGGGCGATGCCGAGCTGGCCGACGCCAGCAAGATTTGCCACGTGCCCGAATGGGGCGATCCGGCCTGGGGCCTGAATCGTGGCGACAGCATGGTCATCCCCTGCAACTACCTGTACATGACCGACAACCTGCTCGACCCCTCCCACGTGGCCTGGGTTCACCAGTCCTCCTTTGGCAGCGCCGCATGCGCCCAGGAGCCGCTGCAAACTACGGTGACAGACGTCGGCGTGATCGTGTCGCGGTGGATGCGCGACATCGAAGTGGCGCCGTTCTACGCCAAGTTCGTCAAGTTCAGCGGCAACTGTGACCGCAAGCAGCATTACGAAGTGCACTACCCGGCCCAGGCCATCATCAAGGCCATCTTCACCCCGGCCGGCACCGGATCGGATGCCGGGCCGGTGCACGAACAGGTGTTCTTGATGAACTCCTACAACTTCATGACCCCCATCGATGAATCCACCACCCGCTACTACTGGTTCCAGGTGCGCAACTTCGACCAGGACAACGAGGAAGTCTCGCGCCAGTTCGATGAGGACGTACGTCACGCTTTCGCCGAAGACCGCGTGGTGCTCGCCGCCGTCCATCAAGGCATGGCCAACAAGTGCAGCCCCAATATCGACCTGGCCTCCGACTCGGGACCCCTGCGTTTCCGGCGTAACCTGGCCAAATTGATTGCCCAGGAACAACCTGCGGACTTGATCCCGCTGGTACAGGCCAGACCGCAAACAGCGGGGGTTTGAGATGAGCAGCCAACCCCAAGGTTTCAAGGCTTGGCGGGTGATCGAGAAAACGCCGGAAAGCGCGGTCATTACCTCCTTCGTCCTCGCGCCGCAGGACGGTCCTGCACCCATGGACTTTCGTCCGGGGCAGTTCCTCACGGTGCGGCTGGTGTTGGGCGACGGCACTCGAGTGCTGCGTAACTACAGCGTCAGTGCCTTCACGGACAACCCGCTCCAGGTACGAATTTCGGTCAAGCGTGAACCCGCCCCGTTCGATCGCCAAGACCTGCCGGCCGGACAAGGTTCCAACCACCTGCACGACGGCGTGCGGGTTGGCGACGTACTCGACATCGCAGGCCCATCCGGCACCTTTGTGCTGGACGAGCAAAGTCCAAGGCCGGTGGTGCTGTTCAGCGGCGGCGTCGGTTTGACGCCCATGCTGAGCATGCTGCATCGCCTGAGCGGCCAGTCGATGCGCCCGGTGCACTTTCTGCACGCCTGCGAAAACGGCGCGGTGCATGGGTTTCGCGATGAAGTGCTGGCCCTGGCCGACCGGCGCCCGGGCATTGAAGTGCACTTCTGTTATCGCAATCCGAGCGAGGCGGATCGTGACCGCTTTCACAGCCAGGGCCTGATCAGTCGCCAAACCCTGCAAAGCCTGCTGCCGTTGGACGACTATGATATCTACCTGTGCGGCCCCAGACTTTTCATGCAGGCCAACTGGCGGCTGTTGCGCAGCCTTGGGGTGGCCCGCGAACGAATTCATTACGAGTTTTTTGGCCCGGCGACGGTGCTTGAGGAAGACGACGTCAGTCCAGCGCCGCCACCTGAGCCGACGCTGAGCGAACCTGTGGCAAAGGACGGTGCCGTAAGTGTCTGCTTCATGCCGTCCGGCACCCGCGTAGCCTGGGATGAAAACTGCCATTCATTGCTCGAATTGGCCGAACAGGCGGGCCTGACTCCGGCGTTCAATTGCCGGGCGGGCTTGTGCAATACCTGCCAGGTGAGCTTGCGCGAAGGTACGGTCGAGTACTTCGACGACCCGCTGGACGCTCCGCAAAACGGTGACATCCTGTTGTGCTGCACGCGGCCCACCAGTGCGATCACGGTGCAACTGCGCCAATAGTAAGCGCTGTAGGCGAAGTCGGCCGCGTGTCTGATGCTGGGCGCGAAAAATCAGATCCAATATTTGGGTACCCGTCTTGGCTATAAGCGTCAGGGCATGGCGCCCAGCAGTTGAGCGCGCTTCTTCGAGGTTGCTGCGGTGATCGGCGACCACCGCCACGTCAACACCGCGTTGCTTGGCGGCAACCAGCGCTCGGGTAACGTCTGGACTGGTGAAGACGTACGCAGCAACGCGGATAGAGCTGGTGGCCGCGTAAATGGTGCGCAAGACTAGTTTCTGTGCAGAGCCCTCGGGCTAGAAACCGACCTCGATGCGACGGCTTGCGTCGCCCTCGTTGTCAGCAGCCAGGGCCAGCACTTGCAGGCTGCCCCCCGCGACCAGTGCCATCGTCAACGCCAGTGGCTTGAAAACTCTAGAAACCATGTTCTACAGGCCCCCAAATATCGTTGGCCTTTTTAGTCAAACCCTCATCGTCCTTGCAGGACTCATCAGTCTCCCCCCGTGCGGCTTTCGTGCGCGAAGGACTGAAATGTCCGTGCTTGTAACGCTTGATACTGAAATATTTCTGGATGTACTTGTCGCAGTCACCATCGCGGGTCATGCCAAGTAGACAAAGAACAGCACCGCAAGCGTCGGGGTTACTGTCATGGCCATAGGGCGGCTGGACCGGTTCATCAGCAACGGCTGGACCTGACAGCAATAACGCTCCCAGCAAAAAAACGGATGGAAGTTTTTGCATAAATCCCCCTTTTCTCGCGTGCGAGAAATTCAATTGATGATCTGTACGAAAGATGGCTCGACTTGCGCTTGCCCTTGGCCGGATGCCAGCGCAGCGGCTGGTTTGGGATCAGCGAAGCGTTGGAACTGTTCAACCGGCGCGGCATCGCCAGTGTCCAGCGCAACTTGAATCCTTGACTGCTCAGGGCTAGCCGGTTGCATCGCAGCCTGTTGAGCGGGTTGCGGTGCCTGGCCGTTTTCGTCGGTCACAATCATCCATGGGTCACTATGTTTTGACGAAGCTGTACGAGCGCGCACAGGCGTTTTTCGTGCCCCTGGTGATGCAACCGCTACGGGTATCGCCTCATCGCCTGCAGTGGCCTCCACAGCAGGCACAATCGGATCAGCACTCGAAGGATTCAGGGCACCGACCACAACTTTCTGCACGTAGGACAGATCACCCTCTTTGTCCGGGCGATAACCACGTACAGGGTTCCCGCTGTAGTACATCGAGAGCGAGTCGCGCAGGGCTTCTTGTGGGTTCGGATTCGCGGTCAGGGCTTTGGTGTAGTTCTTGACCATCAGCTCGCTAATCGCCTGCAGGTTGCGGCACGGCTCAAACGCTTGGGCGTAGCTCAGGCCGAGAGCCCGCATGTTCGTCACCAGGAGCTGGCCAATACCGACCGAGAAAAGGAAGCCTTCGCGCTCCAACCGTTCGGCGGTGGCCACCGCTTCACGCAACGACTTGGGCTGACGCTCCAATCGGCCATCGACAACCCCAATAGCGTAAGGGTTGTAGGTCGATTCATTGCCGATCAATGACTTTAGGGTCTGCGGATGCACCCTCGGCGAGATTGATCGGAATACGGCCCGACAGAATCGGCGTATACGAGTCAACCTGTTGCCCGGTATGAGCGGCAATCACCTCACCGAGCGAGGTAATTAATCCAGTTGTTACCCCCTCGATCTGCACCGGCTTCATGAACCGACTGCCGTGATAACCGGCCCAGACGTTGCCAGGGCCGTTGATCGCAATTTCGGTCACTTCTGGATCGTCCAGCAGCGTGACCAGGTTTTTCAGTTTGGCGCGGAACGATGCAATCTCAGACATACCGCTTCCTCACTGGATGAAGGTGACGCCGCCACTCTTGGCGTGCTCGATCTCGGCCTCGAATTGCGAGGTGAAATCCAAATCGCGCTGCAGGTAGATCACCACACGCGAGCCATGGGGCACGGTCAAAGTTGGTTGGATACTGGCGTAGCGACCCAGGATCGTTTGGGCCGACTCAGACGCGGCTTCCTGTACTTCCGTGCGATAGCGTGACGCCGAGTTTTCCTGATCGCCGGACGACACTCCGGTATTCGAGGCACCGGGATAACCAAGCGCTGCGCCGTGACCGACTGTCCTGGGTCAGCCAGAACTATCTCCGCGACGACACCCTGTCAGCAGCCAATGCCATTCTGGTGTCTGCGCAAAGCCAACTGGAGCTGGCTCAGGTCTGGGGCGGCGGCGAGGTGGCCTCCGCCGATGGCATGCGTTTCGTCGTACCGGTGCGCACCGTGCATGCCGGTCCCAACCCGAAGTATTTCGGTACCGGACGGGGAGTCACCTGGTACAACTTGATTTCCGATCAGTTCTCCGGCCTGAACGCCATCACGGTGCCTGGCACCTTGCGCGACAGCCTGGTATTGCTAGCGGTCGTGCTGGAACAACAGACCGAATTGCAGCCAACACAAATCATGACCGATACCGGTGCCTACAGCGATGTGGTGTTCGGGTTGTTCCGCCTGCTCGGTTATCACTTCTGCCCGCGCCTAGCCGATGTCGGCGGTACCCGCTTCTGGCGCACGAGCCCAGACGCGGATTATGGCAAGCTCAACGGACTGGCGTCGGTAAAAATCGACCTGATCGCCGAGCACTGGGATGACCTGCTGCGTCTCGCCGGGTCGCTCAAGCTCGGTCGGGTACCGGCGACCGGCATCATGCGCACGTTGCAAATGGGGGATCGTCCGACCCGTCTGGCCCAGGCATTGGCAGAGTTCGGACGGATCGAGAAAACTCTGCACACGCTGACCTACATTGATGACGAATCCAAGCGTCGTGCCACCCTGACCCAGCTGAATCGCGGCGAAGGCCGGCACAGCCTGGTCCGTGCCGTGTTCCAGGGCAAACGCGGCGAGCTTCGCCAGCGCTACCGCGAAGGTCAGGAGGACCAACTCGGCGCCTTGGGCCTGGTGGTAAATATCATCGTGCTGTGGAACACCCTCTACATGACCGCCGCCGTGGAACGGCTAAGGCAGCACGGCTACCCGGTGCAGGAGGAGGATCTGGCTCGGCTGTCGCCGCTGATCTATGAACACATCAACATGCTGGGTCGGTACTCCTTCGCGGTACCGGAAGAGGTTGCTCGAGGTGAGCTGAGACCGCTGCGCAATCCAGACGACGATCAGTGACATCTCTTCGGTGAAAGGTCGCCTCCAGGACATCCGAGCTTAAGTGCACTTTCTGTTCCGTTGCTCCCCAAACCCCCTATCCACTAGCCGCCTCAAGTACAAAAGCGACGGAGCAGTAACGGTCGGTGTCAGTAACGGACCTTGAAGGTCGGCGAATCCTCCGGTCTTGAGTGGCGCCGATCATAGAGTTTGGTCGTGCTGATATTGGCATGCCCGAGCCAGGCCTGGACCTTGGCGATGTCGGCTTCGTGCTCGAGGGCGTTGGTCGCGGCCGTCGCGCGTAGGCCATGCACGCCTAGGCCGGCAACGGCAATCCCGGCCGCCTTGGCGTACTGGCCAACAAGGGCATAGATCCCCTCGGCGGAAATCCCTTCGCCGGTTTTCGGTCCGCGCAGTGGTCGAAACAGTGGCGCTTTTTCCTGATCTTGGTGATGCCCGAAGACATCTAGGTAAGCTTGCAGGCGTTCGGCGGCGGCCGGGTGCAGCGGCACATAGCGAAGCTTGCCTCCCTTGCCATGAATGCGCAGGTGCTGAATGCCCCGACGCTGTTGCAGGTCGTCGACTCGTAGGCGGGCGGCCTCCTCGCGACGCAGGCCGTGGTAGAGCAAGACGGCGAGAATCGCCCGGTCACGTTTACCTTTAATAGAAGAAGGATCTGGCGCGTCGAGCAGCGCCTTGGCCTGCTGATCGCCGAGGGCCGGGGTCTTGCCTTCGTTGCTCTCGATCTTCGGCCGTTTAACGCCATGCACCGGGTTGCCACCGGCCACTGCGTTGCTGTCCAGCAGGTGATCGAACAGGCTGGCCAGCGCCGCGAGCTTTCTACGGATGGTCGCACCGGACAGCGCCTTGCCCTCCAGGGCCGAACGCCAGGCTAGCACATGGGCTCGGGTCACCTCACGAAACTGCTCCGGCCCATGGATACCGACAAAACTGCAGAAATCGCGTATATCGCCCTGGTAGGCCCGGCGGGTCCGCGGGTTGTCCAGGTTGGCGAACCACTCGGCGGCGGACGGCATGTTGCTCAAGCCCAGGAATTCGGCGGCGCTTAGTCGGCACTCGGCAATTATGGGGAGAGCGTCCTTTTGCTCCTTACTCATGCCTTCTCCAGAGCAAAGTTTTTGCGGTGGATAGCACGGCACTCGGCGATCACTTTTGCCAGCAGGGGACGTTTTTCTGGCTGAGGGTTGATGCTCTGATTGAAGTCTTTTCGATCTTTATCGAAGGATGGTAATACCCCTGCCGACGTGCCGAGCAGCATTTCCAGTTCCAAGGACAGCAAGATCACGGTTTTGATAGCCAGCCCTATCTCCTGGCGAAAGCGGGTTGAGCGCTTTTCCATGTCGTCCCATACCGATTCAGTGGAAGGCCAGGGCTGTGATTTGTGATGAACCAGACGATTCCGGGCTTTGATGAGCGCTCGCAAGTCATTGAGGGCGGGACCATCGGTCCGAAGAGAGCGACCGCAGACCAGTTGAGGCACTATGACCCACTTGGCCAACAGGTCGAGTTTGTCGAGGTGTTCTTTGGCCATTTCATCGCCAAGCTGAATGGCGGCGAAATCGAAGGCGGCCGCCTCGAGCGCCATAGCTGAGAAGACAATGGTTTGTATGCCACACACGGTAAGTCGTTCGTCCTGCGCCATATAGGCGCTCGGATCGTGATCGTCGCCAGGATCCGGCAGTCGATTGATTGTCTCGGTTAGGTACTGCTCGTAGGCATCGGCCGCCATGGCGTAATAGGTGCGACTCAACGTGGCGATTCGCGCCCAACTCTCTTGCACAATAAAGCTCTGCCCTTCGACTTCCATGAAACCATCCTCTCGGCCTATATAAACTAACGATAACGGTTTTTATCGTTAGTTTATAGACGAAAGCCATTACTCGAAAAAACACTGCGGACGGCCTTCCCTTTCGGATCTCTATTTACTAATATCAGTGAAATTACTAATTTTAGTAATGTTAGTGAATTTACTAAGGTGACGAGCACATGAAAATCCCGACGTACTTGAAGCACAAGCCCGTTCTTGAAGTCGCTAACTACGATCAACTCGATGGGCCTTACAGGAAGAAGACTGATGCGATGGGCCTTTCGGTAGGCCTGGCGCAATGGAACGAGCCCGGTTGCACGGAGATCTCGGCCAAGGTGTGGCGCAACACCGGCGAAAAATGGTCCCGCCAATCGGAAGAGTTACCCCTGCATCGGGTGATTGATCTGGCCACCCTGGTCTGCGCCGCTATCCGCTACGCCGAAAATGGCAACGAACTGACGGCCACCGATGATTTCCCCATCACCTTCTCCACCGATAACGAGGAATTGAAGCGGTACCTGGAGATCATGAAAAAAGAGCTGGCCGCCAATAAAGAGCATCTGGACGTGAGTCTGGATCGCTTGGTGATTGCCTTGAACAAACTAGGTAAATGCTAGATATCAGCAGTGGAACAATCGGGCCAGGACTCGCACCTAGATAGCGAAGCGGCTCTCCGATAGACGAACGAAAGGCTCCCCACGATGGCGACATTTACCCACACAGATAAGCAACGGGCTTTGAACAATGCTCACCAGGAGATTGCCCGGATTGAGGGGCAGGACACGCCAAACCGGGTAGAGCTCATGGCTGAGCGCGCGCGAGGCTATCTTGAGGCCTTGACAATCATGGGCGCGATCAGCGCAGCACAGTACGCTCAGTTGCTCGGGGAGGTGGATGAGGCCGAGCGTGTAGAGTCAAGTGCGCACAGTTGAGGCCGGCAACTGCGTATAACGGGGCACTCGTTAAATCGCCCCGCAGAAAAGCCCGCTGCGGCGGGCTTTTTCAGACAGATCGGTCTGGTAGCTGACGATAGGGGCGTTGTACCGGCTACGAGCGATGCCTAAATGAGCTTTAAATTAATGAAAGTAGGATCAAGCTAATACATTCAGTTTTACCCTGCTGAAAAGAATAAATCCGCCCTTGCTGACGAAGCACCTCCAAGGCCCTGTCTAGGCGACCGTTGCTCCTAAGCTTATTAGGCCCGCTCTGTCGTACGTGGTTTTTTGGGATATTTATACGACCGGTCATCGCCCTTTGCAGCCAACTGTAGAGTTCATTTGCATCAACTTCTTCTTGTGGCGGCGGCATAAAAAGCTTCATAAACTCGTCCGAGTAGTAGAAGCACAGGCTAATCGCGGCGTTAACGGTGCTCAGTGAAATATCCCCTTCGAAACCTTCAAAGCAATGAAATAAAGCAGCCACTCGCGCGATATTGTCCGCAAGCTTTGAAGCATGGTCCCCTGCTCCCGCAAAGCGCCCATTTGGCCGAATTTCTACTTCAATCGCATTGAAAATACTCAGCCATTGTTCACTGGCTTCGGGGGAGAAATGTATCACGCCTTTTTCTCGACCAGGGTCCTTCAGCAAGGCCATATTGGGCTGAAGTAGCTCGACTAGACGCGCTGCGAATTTATCGCAATGGTCCGACGACACGGTCCCATTTTCGATGAAACGAGAGCCCTGAGTTGACCAAGGCTGGCAGACCAAAAATCTTGCCCATAACCCGGAGCCTCGAGACTGTTCGCCACGCTGCTCCATGTAGTTTTGGAAGGCGCTCTCTTGCGCCATGATCGAAACCGTCAGACGTGCATCAGCGAGCACGTAACTCTCGATCGAAACACGATCTACGGTTATGGAGTCCCCGCTCCAGAGGGCATTCTGTTTCGACAGGTCATTCAAGGCTCGTCCATTCAAAACCCCACCGCCCTCACTGGAAATCAATCCTGCGGTCGGTAAGTCTTGATGCAACCCACGAAAGAGGGCTTCAGAAGTCGCATCCTCATAGAGAAGTTTGAATTGTTTGGGCTTGGTAGGCTTTGCGCTTTCCAGCACCTTGAACCTCCGATCTTCATCGTCTGAGGGTTCTTCTTGAATGGCTTTTTTGTGGATCGACTTGAGGATGGCTTTCTTCTTGGTTTCCCAAATGTGCAGCTCGGTTTTCCACTCGTTCAAAGCCGTTTGATAAATTAGGTTTTGCTGCTTCTGAACGGTACGGATAGCACCCAGAAAGACGTTCTCCACGGTGGATTTACGCTCACCTGAGTTCGCAATCGTCAGCAGCATGAGTGAAAGCGGCACGCGTTGGCCATTCGGTTTACGCACATCAAATAAGCCCTGTACGGCAACAGCAATCGCTGCCAGCGCCGTGGAGAAAATCAGCGGCCGAGGGGCTTTGATGTTGTTCTGGGCCTCATCCACGGCAGCGCTCAACAGTGGCAGTGGCATGTAATGCGGAAAAAAATCTCCTCGCCCTGGGAGGGGGGCGTAATTCTGGGGCTGCTGCCAAGGTATAGGCTGATTGAAAAATTGGCTCATTGCGCAACACTCACGGCGAATACTTCGGCAATCGTGCTCGTACCCCACCGACGATGGTGTTCAGTACCGTTGATTTCTGAGGCCTCCCCCAGGCATTGGCAAGATTGCCCTGGCTTCAAATACAGTCCTCTCACGACGGGCTTACCGCTGTTGTCGTTGTTCATCGTCCTACCTTGTTGTTGAGTTCAGACGCTGCCTGACTACCCTGATAGCCCATTGGCAATGGTTGTCAAAACGTCATTGTGGGTACGCCTATGGGCGGTCGCCGTCCCCCTCTTCATCTCCATCCTGGTGCTGGACCGTACTGGCGAGGGCGGGTCATTGCAGGTGATCCATCGACTAAAATCAATAAATACTTGTATGTAAACCTGCTATTTCCGCTACTAATAGCGGAAATAGCAGATTTTTATGGTGCATGGATATGTGTTTTGTGAGTATTTCATAGCGCCTCCCCACAAACCTAAAACTCGAGTCGAGCTCAGCTGCCGCCAAAATTTTTGGCATATTTAAATCTCGATCCCCTCTGCTTGAAATCGTATTCAAAAAAAATTCAGACCTATATCACTCCTGTGAACGCCCCACGGTATCGACTGCTGTCGGGGATTTGGCGTGCCAGCTTTTGCCTCAGCACGCTCATCACTTGAGAGGATCTGCGTATGTATACCCCTTGCCCAAGCTGTAACTCTGGACGCGTCGTCACGAAAAATATCGGTAAGCAAACGGGTGGATTAATTGGTGCGGCAGGCGGTGCGGCCAGTGGTGCCGCCGGTGCCCTGTCAGGTGCAGAAGCCGGCGCGGTGCTGGGCGTAGTCGGCGGGCCGGTGGGCATCGCTATCGGCAGCATCGCCGGGGCGATTTTGGGTGGTCTGTTCGGTGGGGTCGCGGGTGGCATTGCCGGGGCCACGCTGGGCGAGCAGATCGATGACAAGGTGCTGGATAACTATCAGTGCCTGGCGTGCGGCTACAGCTTCAGCGTCAACCGTTAAGTCGTTGTGAACAGGCGTCGTTTGTTGATGAAGCGACGCGCTTTTCCCTTCATTCGCAAGGAATTATTCCCATGGCTCATCTCGTTGAACAAATGGCTTACGTTGGCGCCACGCCCTGGCATGGTCTGGGCAGTCGCCTCTCCCCCAAACAACCGCTCGAAGTCTGGCAGCGTGAAGCCGGGATGGACTGGCAGATCCAGGAAAGCCCAGTCCACTTCAAGGCGGATGCCATCGGGCACCTGGGAAGTATTCATACCTTCCCTGAACAGAAGGTTCTCTACCGCTCCGACACCAAGGCCCCCTTGTCGGTGGTATCCAACCGCTACCAGGTGGTGCAGCCCCGTGAAGTGTTGGAGTTCTATCGCGATCTGACTGAGGTCTCGGGCTACGAGCTCGAAACCGCGGGA
This sequence comes from Pseudomonas psychrophila HA-4, assembly GCF_000282975.1. GTDB lineage: Bacteria > Pseudomonadota > Gammaproteobacteria > Pseudomonadales > Pseudomonadaceae > Aquipseudomonas > Aquipseudomonas psychrophila_A. The sequence goes on along the minus strand of NZ_ALJC01000089.1, from coordinate 19,158 downwards.
GTGCTCAAAGGCGGTCGCAAGTTCTGGGCGCTGGCCCGTACTGGGCAAGGCACGGCGTTGAAGGGCAACGACCAGGTGAATGGCTACCTACTGCTGGCCACCTCCTGTGATGGCACATTGGCCACCACCGCCACTCCGACCACGGTGCGCGTGGTCTGCAACAACACGTTGACCATCGCCCTGGACGGCACCACCCGCGCGATCAAGGTGCCGCACAACACCCGCTTTGATCCGCAGGCCGTGAAGAAACAACTGGGAATCGCCGTCTCCCAGTGGGACGAGTTCATGTACCGAATGAAAAATCTGGCTGAACGCAAGGTGCAGTGGCATGAAGCGATGGGCTTTTTCATGAACGTGCTGTGTGACGTAACCCCCAATAGCAAACTGCCCGAAGTCCTGCCGAACGAGCGCGCACTGCGCAAAGTCCAAGGGCTGTACGAAGGCGAGGGTCGTGGAGCAACGCTTGAATCAGCCCAAGGAACTGCGTGGGGCTTGCTCAACGCCGTGACCGAGTATGTCGATCACGAGCGACGCGCCAGGAGTACTGAATACCGCATGGACTCGGCCTGGTTTGGCCAAGGTGCGGTCATCAAACAACGCGCCTTGCAGGCCGCACTGGAGCTCGCCGCCTAGCTCCACTCACTTACTCAACTATTAAAGCGCCTGGTTAGCGTCTGCTGGCCGGGCGTTTTTTATGCCGCACAGGAAAACATCATGGGCACACAAACTCTGCAACACACCAGCAGCAAACCCCGTCCTGCGTTACGTCTGGTCGGCACCAAACAACTGCCGCGCGAGGACTGGTTGGCCGTACGTAAACAAGGTATTGGCAGCTCGGATGCCGCCGCAGCCGTGGGCCTCAACCCTTACAAATCCCAGTTGGAGCTGTGGATGGAGAAGACCGGCCGTGACACCGTACTGCCCAAACTTGATCCGCAGGATGAAGAGAGCCCTGCTTATTGGGGCAATATCCTGGAGCCGATTGTCGCAACACATTACACCCGGCGCAGTGGTCACCGGGTGCGGCGGGTCAATGCTGTGCTGCAGCATCCGGATCCCAAACTAACCTGGATGTTGGCCAACATCGACCGAGAGGTGATCGGCGCGTCAGAAGTGCAGATTCTCGAATGCAAAACCGCCGGCATAAACGGCGCACGCCTTTGGAAAGAAGGGGTGCCCGAGTATGTGCAGTTGCAAGTCATGCACCAGCTCGCCGTCACCGGCAAGCAGGCCGCTGATGTGGCGGTACTGCTCGGTGGTCAGCACCTGGAGATCCATCGTATCGAACGCGACGAATCACTGATTGCTCGACTGATCGACTTGGAGCGGCTGTTCTGGGATTACGTGGTCAGTGATACCCCGCCGCCGGCAGACGGATCTGCCTCAGCGGAGCAAGCGTTGCGCTGCCTGTATCCACAGGACAGTGGGCAAAGCCTGGACTTCAGCCAGGACGCGCTGCTCTGTACGACCTTTACCGAACTGCAGAGAGTGCGCGAATCGATTGCTCTGCAGGAGAAGCAGGAAGCTCAGCTCAAGCAAATGTTGCAACAGGCCATGGGCGATGCCAGTCGGGCGACCTTCGTGACCGGCTGTATTACGTGGAAGAAAGCCAAAGACAGCGTGGCCCTGGATATCCCCCGTCTGCTCAAAGAAAAGCCCTATCTGCAAGTACGCTACTCGACCACCAAAACCGGCAGTCGGCGTTTTCTGCTGGCCTGAACGTTCGTTCGCTCTTCCCTTATTCCCATGCCCTTTCTCTCCAACGCCACCCTGGCCGTTTGCGCGGTCTCGGTGGCGTTTCTATTTCAGATACAGGAGAACTTCCATGCTCAAAGGCTTAGCTATCACCCCTCCGGTACTCGGGCGTATTTCCATTGGCAAGGTCGTCGAGAAAAACGGCAAACGTCTGCCGGAGAAAGACGACCAGTTCACCATCACTTCGCAGGTACAAAGTCGCGACGGCTGGTTACTGCATCCCCTTAACGAAGAACTGCGCAATGGCCAGGACGGCAAGCTGCGCAGCATTCCGATTCGGCTGCTGTTCAACGAGCCGGACCTGAACTTTCGCGCGGACTACAGCCTGTTCGACCGCACCACTGGCAGACCAATGTGCGTCGGCAATGGTGAGACCTGCAAGCGTTTGACCAAGGATGGCATCCAGTCGTTGCCCTGCCCTTCACCGGATGGCTGCTCACTGGCTCAAGGCAATGCCTGCAAGCCTTACGGCCGGCTGAACGTGGTGATTGGCGATGACGATCCGCTGGGCAGCTTTGTCTTCCGTACCACCGGTTTTAACAGCATTCGCACCCTGGCAGCGCGCCTGCATTACCTGCAAGCCATCTCCGGCAATCGACTGGCCTGTTTGCCGCTGGAGTTACGCCTGCGCGGTAAATCCACCCGGCAAAGCCATGGCACGCCGATCTTCTACGTGGACATCACGGTACGCAATGGGCTGACCCTAGAAGACGCCTTACTGGCAGCCAAGCAAGTGGAGGAAACCCGGCAAGCCGCAGGTTTTGACCAGCGCGCCTTGGATCACGCGGCCCGGCAGGGCTTTAACAATGGGGCCTTTGAAGACAGTGAGGAGGACACCGGGGCCGTCGTCGAAGAGTTCTTCCCCGCCATTGAAGATCAGACCAGCCCTATAGAGCCCCAAGCCCAACTGGCAGCGCCTGCCAACCCCTCACTCGCCCAAAAGTTGGAGTCGCAAGCCTCGCGGCACAACGGCAAGCCCACCGTCCAGTAACAGGGTTTCTCAGATCCCTCCGTTCTCACGCATTCGCACAGGAATATCCGCATGAAATATCACAAACTCAAAGCCGGTGAAACCACCGGTACCTACGTGATGGAATCACCGGTCACCGAAGCTGACATCCTGCGTATGGCTCAGCAGCTGGCAATGAGTCGCCTGTCTAAAGGCCGGGCATTGACTGAGCCCAAGCAGGTCTTCAGCCACCTGCAAACACTGCTGCAGTACCACGAACATGAAGTCTTTGCTTTGCTACTGCTCGATACCAAACACCGGGTAATAGGCTTCAGGGAGCTATTCCGAGGCACGCTGGATGGGGCCAGCGTGTACCCGCGGGAAGTGGTCAAGATCGCTCTAGAGCACAACGCCGCGGCCGTAATTATGGTTCACAATCATCCCTCCGGCGATCCGGAGCCAAGTCAGGCTGATCGCACGCTCACCGCCACCCTCAAGAACGCTTTGAACATGGTCGGTACCCGGATATTGGATCATGTCGTGGTGGGCCATGAAGGCTGCGTGTCGTTGGCTGAACGAGGTTACCTGTAGCCCTTATGGTCACACCGTCCGATAGACTGCTCTTGGCTGATGCCAGGGCGGTCATCGGCACGGTACCCAATCACTTATTTTTTTGTCGTGATCCAGTGGTTGTACTTAGCTTCGGCTGCAGCCAAAGCCATGGCTGCCATCCACAAAGGCCTTGGTAGCCGACTTGCAGAGATAACTGGTTCGGTGGAAGAACACAGCCTGCCCAACCAGGTCGTCACGATGTAAGTGATAGTAAGGATTCGGCGGGATCTCGACCAAGCCGCTGACAGCCTCTACAGATAGGCCCAAGGCGCTGGCCCAGGCCTCCACCAGACGGTTGAACATGTTGTCCCTACCAGGCTCAAACTTACCCAGCGCGTTGAAGGCATCGTAGTTCAACAGAATGGCCAGATGGTGGTGCGGCTTGCCATGCTGGCCTTGCTCTCGCGCCCAGACGTATCGGACCTTGCTGTCGTGAGCATAGGGATTCAATTGGCGAGCCATACTGCGGTTATGTCGGATCTTGGCTTTAAAGGATTCGATGAAACGCTCAATGACCTGATTCGTGTACGCGTAGTCAGGTAACTGAAGTCCTACAGGCAGTCGTAGGTCGACTCGGAAGGCAAATACTCTGGAGTATTGAGCAAGAGCGCACTGCATCGTCTGTTGGAGACGATTCAGGTACTGCTGAATGAAAGGACCTTTGTCTTCTTGAACAGGCCAGCTCTGGAAGGTGCTGCCGCTGTGAAGGATCAGGTTGGTGTTATCAGGGTGGCGGATCATGTAGGTACTCCAGTGCTTAGTTTCATACCTTCAGCATGGGGAGTACTTATTTACCGACGGTCCTGCACTGCTTCCTTGCAGTCAGGCCTAAATGGGCCTGAATCATTGTCTAGACCTACTGGACGGATCATTGATCCTGGGTAGAAGAGGTAGCTATAGAGGCATACTACCAATACCGAAAATCCATCTCCTGTTCCACAGAGATAAACCCCCGCGGATAGCTACTTAAAGTAGTTAGAACTAAGGGATTTATTACTCTGGTAAAAAATCATGATGATCGAAGGAGATCATTGCTTTTAGACTCATTAAATCAATAAGTATCCGTATGTCGGACGAAACTGAAGCGGTAACAGAAGCCGCTAAGGCTATACAGGAAGTCGCTATGGCCAGCGGCAATGCGATTGATGTCGTACGGAGTGCCGGAGGATTTCTAGACCGTGTTTTCGGCCGCGCAATCGAGGACACAGTCGGTTTGTACTGGACCGACAAGATCGCGGCAAAGCGCATTGAGGCCTCGATCTACAGTTGGGAGCGGCTGGAGTCATTGGTGCACAAAGCAAAAAGTCGGCTCGAAGAGAACGGTGTCGTCAACATCCGGGCTATTCCGCCCAAGGTAGCACTCCCCCTACTCGAATATGCAACTGTCGAGGATGAAGAAGATTTGCACACTCTATGGGCGAATCTGATGGCTACTGGAATGGATGCGAGCGAGGAAGGTATACACCGCAAGTACGTGACAACACTCGGCGAAATGACAGCCATTGATGCATTTGTCCTGTCCTCGATGTTCGAGGAAGCGGAGAAGGAAACCTCTAAAAAAGAGACCGGAGATTTGAGTCTTGCCTACGGTCCCGGCGTCGATGGTACGAACGCCCACGACCCTGTGTCAGTGATAACGTTGAATCGGCTAGGTCTTATCGAACCCGCTTACATCAAGTTCAAGACGTTCGAGCCTGGCGGACACGACGACCGTTATGGCGAATATGGTCCCTCTCAGGATGAGATAAGTTTTCCGGGAGATTTGTCGAGCGTCGTCATTACACGGTTAGGCTATGCGTTCGGGAGAGCGGTTGGTTTGACGATCTCAGGCGCGACCTCATCGCCGTCGCAGCCAAAAATATAGCGTACAGCCATTCTCCATTCGGTCGAGACATTCCGAGGCCACAGAAGTCTAAGTCAGGCGACACCTGTAGATTCATTGCCAGAGAAAAGGTGTCGCATGCTTCTGTCTCGCTGTCCCTACGGACAGGCTCGCTGAGCTCACGCCTATAGCCACGCCTCACAGAGCGTTTCCGCCTGGTTGAGCACTAACTGCGCCGCTTCCTCAGCTTGATCCGGCGGGTACTTGTACTTGCGCAGAATCCGTCGCACCAGGATGCGCAGTTTGGCCCTCACGCTTTCACGGCTGCTCCAATCGACACTGACGTTGGCTCGCAGGCTGGCGGTCAGTTCATGGGCAATTTTGGCCAGGATCTCGTCGCCCAGTTCGCGCACCGAGGCCTCGTTGTTGGCCAAGGCATCGTAAAACGCCAGCTCGTCATCGTTGAGTCCAAGCGCATCGCCACGCTGGCTCGCGGCGGCGAACTTCTTGGCCATTTCGATCAGCTCTTCGATGACCTGAGCGGTCTCGATCGAGCGGTTTTGGTAGCGTTTGATCACATTGGCCAGTAGCTCAGAGAACTTCTTCTCCTGGGCCAGGTTGGTGCTGTAACGGCTCTTGATTTCGCCTTCGAGCAAACGCTCCAACAGCTCGACCGCCAGGTTCTTCTCTGGAAGATTGCGTACCTCTGCGAGAAACGCGTCGTCGAGCAGGCCTATATTTGGTTTGTCCAGGCCCACCGCCTCGAAGATGTCCACCACGTCGCCAGAGACCACGGCATTGCCGATGATCTGGCGAATGGCCAACTCGCGCTCTTCGTCGGTCTTTTTCTGCTGACTCACTTCACGCTTGATCAAGATCACCTTGATCGCCTGGAAGAATGCCACTTCCTCCCGTACGGCCTTGGCTTCATCCAAGGTGCAGCATAGGGTGAAGGCCTTGCTCATGGCCAGCGCGGTGTCAGCAAAGCGCTTCTTGCCGTCTTCCAAGCCCAACACATGGTTGGCTGCCCCGGCCAGCAGCTTGTGTCCACCGGTGAGAAAATCGCTGTAATCGAAGCCATGCAGTAGGCTGCGCAGGACGTCGAGTTTCTCCTCCAGCACTGAATAGGCTTCATGGGCATCCACGGTTGGCCGCCCTTTTCCCTTGCTGCCGGTGTACTCCTTGAGCGCCGCTTTTAGCTCATTGGCGATACCGATGTAATCCACCACCAGGCCGCCTTGCTTGTCCTTGAACACACGGTTGACCCGGGCAATGGCCTGCATCAGGTTATGGCCCTTCATGGGCTTGTCCACGTACAAGGTGTGGACGCAGGGCGCATCGAAGCCGGTCAGCCACATGTCACGGACGATCACCAGCTTGAGCGGATCGAATGGGTCCTTGAAGCGCTTTTCCAGGCGTTTTTTGAGTTGTCCAGAATAGATGTGCGGCCGCAGCAAGGCCTTGTCTGAGGCACTGCCGGTCATGATGATCTTGATCGCACCTTTCTCCGGATCTTCGTCGTGCCACTCCGGACGCAGGGCGACGATCTCGTTGTACAGGTGCACACAGATCTCGCGGCTCATGGCCACCACCATGGCCTTGCCGGGCATCTGCCCCATGCTGACAAGCCCCTGATTACGCTCCTCGAAGTGCGTGACCAGATCAGCCGCCACGCTGTGGATCCGCGGCTCAGCCCCGACCACCTTTTCCAGTGCGGCCCAACGGCTTTTCAGGCGCGACTGCTGGTCGTCCTCTTCATCTTCGGCCAGTTCATCGACCTGATCGTCGATCGCGGGTAGCTCGCTGTCTTTCAAGGACAACTTGGCCAGACGCGATTCGTAGTAGATGGCGACGGTTGCACCGTCTTCGGTGGCTTGCTGCATGTCGTAGACGTGAATGTATTCACCGAAGACCGAACGGGTGTCGCGGTCTTCGCTGGACACCGGGGTGCCGGTAAAGGCCACGAAAGTGGCGTTTGGCAGCGCATCGCGCAGGTGCTGGGCATAGCCCACTTGGTAACGGGTCTGGCTCTCGGCGGCCTGCAGCCCCTCCGACGTTTTCAGCTCGGCGCCAAAGCCGTATTGGGTGCGGTGCGCTTCGTCGGCGATGACCACGATATTCGAGCGGTCGGACAGCACCGGAAAGGTGTCTTCATCCACCCCAGGCATGAATTTTTGGATGGTGGCGAAGACAATACCGCCACTGGGGCGGTTGGCCAGCTTGGTGCGCAAGTCACCGCGTGACTCCACTTGGACGGGCTGTTCGCGCAGCAGATCCTGGGACAACGAGAACACTCCGAACAACTGGCCATCCAGGTCGTTGCGATCGGTGATCACCACGATGGTTGGGTTCTCCATCGCCGCTTCCTGCATCACCCGGGCGGCGAAACAGGTCATGGTGATGCTCTTGCCCGAGCCTTGGGTGTGCCAGACCACTCCGCCCTTATGGGTGCCGCCGGGACGCGAGGCGGTGACCACCTGCTGAATGGCGGCGCGCACGGCGTGGAATTGGTGATAGCCGGCAATTTTCTTTACCAGTCGGCCGTCATCCTCGAACAACACGAAGTAGCGCAGGTAATCGAGTAACATCTTCGGTGCCAGGGCACCACGTACCAAGGTCTCTAGTTCGTGGAATTGACCCAGCGGGTCGAGATCCTGGCCGTCGATGGTGCGCCAGTTCATGAAACGTTCGGCATCGGCCGATAACGAGCCCATTTGGGCGTCGCTGCCATCGGAAATCACCAGAATTTCGTTGTACTGGAACAGGTCCGGGATCTGCTCCTTGTAGGTCTGGATCTGGTCGAAGGCTTTGCTCAGATCGGCCTTCACATCGGCCGGGTTTTTCAGTTCCAACAACACTAACGGCAGGCCGTTGACGAATAGGATGATGTCCGGACGCCGGGTATGTTTCGGCCCCTGGATGCTGAACTGATTGATCGCCAGCCAGTCGTTGGCTTTCATCTCAACCCAGTCGATCAGGCGCACAAAATCGCCACGGGTTTCACCGTCTTTTTGGTACTGCACCGGTACGCCACTGACCAACAGGCGATGGAACAAGCGGTTGGCCGACAGCTGTACCGGCAGGCCCAGTTCGAGCACCTGCTTGAGCGCATCTTCGCGTGCGACCAGCGGCACCTTGGGATTGAGCTTGGCCATGGCGCTGCGCAGACGCTCGACCAAGACTACCTGACGGTAGTTGTCACGCTCAGGGCTCTCGCCATCATAGGCGATAGTCGGCCCGTACAGGTGGGTGTAGCCCACCTCTGCCAGCCAGCTGAGGGTTTCCTGTTCCAATTGGTCTTCGGTCATTACGGCATCAATCCCTTTTAAACCCTCGAAATTGGACAGCGGCTTGCTGCCCAATTAAGTATTCCACCCCGCCTCATAGGTCGGGCCGTCTACTTGTTCGTTTACTGTGTCGGTCTACGGGCGGCAGGCTGTACCGACAATAGCGATTAAATAAGCCGAGCCCATGGCTAGAAGCCTACAGCGCGGCTGCCCGCTCTGACTGACGTCAGCGATTAAATGAAACCTCACACCCAGAAAGGTACATATTTCGAGTAGCGCTTGGAGGCGTTTTCCGGATCATCGAGCTTGATCAAGCCCTGGCCCACCGTGGCCGCAATGATTTGTGAAACGCTCGCGATTTTGGCCCGGGTGTCTTCCAATTTGAAGCGCTCACGTAGGCTCTGATTGGTCATTTTCTCGTTGCTGACGTACTTGAGGCAGCAATGGAGATAACACGCTCTTACGCGCTCGATCGGCTCCATGTCAGCGAAATCTTTGTGTGCATACAACGCTACCGTGGTGTGTAGAGTGGACACTCGCACATAGGGTGGCGGCAGTTGGTAGTACTCGGTGCTGAATACCACCTTGTCGATGCCACTGCCTTTTTCTTCGCAGATGCCCATACGGCGCATCAGATCCGCAAGCTTCTCATTGCGAGACTTGTACTCGTCGACGAAGCGCTCGGTTGGAATCAGAGGTTGACCTGGATTGGTGATCTCAACGCGGTCGGTGTAGATTTCGACTATTACCGAGCCGCCTGTCTCATCAAGGTCTTGATGTACTAGAGCGTTGGCAATGAGCTCGCGAATGGCCAGCTCCGGAAACATGCGAACTTCTTCACGCAGCGCCTGCCCGATCACCTCGTTCATGGGTAACTGGCTGTTGACGTAGCTGATCAGCCCCTCGAAGCCAACCGCATAGCCTTTTTGGCCGATGAGGTCGCGCTCGGTCTCCAGCTTATTTTTCCCTTTGTATTTCACTACGCGAACAGCCTTGCGCTGCAACGATTCGAACTCGCGCAGATCTTTGGCCAGCAGTAAGGCGCCAAGGTTGGTGATTCGGTATCCCATCCCATCAGCTCTTACTAGCTTCTCGCTTATCAAGCGGGCAAGGATGCCTTCTCGCGTAGCTGGGAGCGGCATTTTCAACAGGTCGAAAAATGTCTGCACATCCAGCAAAGAAATAAGGACATCGGCATCAATCAATTGAGAGGCATCACCTGTCAGGAATCCCGGCTGCCCCTCAGCAAAGATCCGCTTCAGCTGATCCGCCGTCATCGGCACCAGGTCTTCCCCGGCCCGCATCAGATAGGCACCGTCGTGATGCAACGGCTGGCCGATCGGGCGTGTGGGAATTTCGAAAACCAGCACGCGGCCATCTGGATGTTGCAGCTCGTGAACATCAACCCGGATGCGTAGAGCCTCAAGAAGCTTTGCCTTGATTTGCCCAGGATTCGGGAACGCCACAGTGCCAACCACCCGGCGTGGCGGTTTGTCACTGACCCCGAGTACCAGATAACCGCCGCCTTCGTTGGCCAGGGCCACGCAATAGCGAAGCAGCTTAGTGCTGTCGTATTGCTGCTTGGCTTCCTTGAACTCCAAATGCTCGGTTTCAGGAGCTCCGGCCAGCCAGTGCTCCAATTGTTGGGATGAAATCATGCGGTGACCTCCCACTCCTTGGCCGATAGTTCGCCGGTCTGGTGGAAGCGACGTATGCGGCCGATGAACTCGGCGAAGTCGCCATTCTCTTCAGTCAGTCGGTTACACATATCCCAGTCGATTTCGCTGCGTTCGCGAGCCGGGATCAGAATCTGGCTTTCCGTGGGACTGTGTACGTCGAGCTGAATCACACCAATGCCATGAGCGGCAGCGAGCATGCGTAACTCTTTAAGCGTGCCGTCGCCCTCCACCGTGGCTGCCACCAGGTAGCCGAAATGCGCCCAAGAGGAGTTGGACACGGCCTGGAAGAAACTCTTGCGCGCATTGGAACGGTTGAGCAGCAGCTTGACCTCGAACGACCACAGTCGAGCACGACGCTCGCCCAACACGCGGACGCAGTCACGCAAGTCGAGCGTCCAGTCGGCAGTCAGGTCTTCTAGGCCTACCAGGTCCGGATGCAACCATTCGTTGCCACCGCTGCCAGCACGGTTGGACGAACGCTTTTCGTTGATCCGCATGGCGTACACGCGCTGCTCGTCCGTCAGCAGGTATTCCGCCAGAAACGGATAGAGCGCATGCTCACGCAACGGCGAGGGTTCAGGCAGGTCTGACGGTATCAGTGTGACCCCTTCAGCCGCCGCCACCTCCGCGTTGGCATCCATGTCCGACCAGTAATAGTGACGTGGCCGTCCTTCGGTCGTTTTCAGTTGAGGGTGCATCTGCTGCCAGCGTGGGCGTGAACCAGAGATTTCCGCCACCAGTTGCTGTACCAGGTCATTGTCGGTCTGGATGTAGCTGGCACTGCCCTCTTTCTTGACCGCGCATTCTGCAGGAAACTGCTCAAATATCCATTGCGCTAGTTCGCGGGCGGTCTGCTGGGTATCCGTCAGGTTCTGCAGGCGTTCGATGACACGTTGACGGAGGTTCAGAGCCATATTAGACAGCCTCCGACAACATATTCTCGACGGAGGCTTCCACTTCCGGCAGGAGCAGCTGGCCAGAGATCAGGCGAGGCAGCAGGGTATCGCGGAGTTGAGTGAGGGTTTGGGCTTGGCAATTATTTTGTTCGATCTGATCCTCAATCAAACCAGCAATGCTCTCGAAGCATGTCACGACACTTTCAGTCGGAACCAAAATCTTGAATACTTTCAAATTATCAATCGTGACTTGTGGTTGAGCAGATCCTGTCACGTACGGAACCAAATCAGAATTCTTCATGAACCCTTTCAAATAGCTAAACGGAAGATTTTTGGTTTTCTCAAGTATTAGCGAGTTATTCGTAACGAAAGCCTTAGGAGATGACTGATTTATTTTTCCTGACGCTGCACCACGACAAGCCACAATCACTTGGCGCGACTCGTACAGATACTCACTGAAAAATCCGATCTGTCCGTTTCCACCAAATACGGGAAATCCTTCCTCTAGCAGCCTCGTTGTTGGCAGGTTTTTGCCATAAGCAATTCTGAGTTCATCGCCAATTTGCCCAACTCTCCATCCTCTCGGTACCAATCCCAATTCGGATTCTTCAAAACTGTCGGGAAACAGCGCCGCGGTGATGGCATCCATGCCTTCCGGCTCTAGACCTTCGACCTTGGCGCGCACGGGGTCGAAATTGACGAACCAGGATTTGAAAAGTGCCCGAGCGATAGCTTCCAGGGTGGCGTTGGTATCGCGCAGCAGGGAGATACGGTTATCGAGAGCGGAGAGAATATCGCTAATTGCGCTCTGCGTAGCAAGTGATGGATAAGGAACCTTGAAGTCCTCGATCATCCCTTTGGTTAGAGCGCTCCGCGTTGCACCTGCTCCTGCCAAACCAAGCATCAAATTTTGTTGGTACGGTGAAGCAAGGAAGTAACGAAGGAACCGGCTATCCAGAGTTTTAGAGGCCGGACGGATGATTGCAACGTGTTGATTGACTCGTGCGGGTAAGTACTGAGCAAGAGCTAAGCAAACTCGAGCGACGGAGTCACCGGTGATGTTGAGTAGTACATCGCCTTGCTGGACGGCAACGCCATCTAATTTCTGCGCTTGATCATCACTTATGAAAACCAAGCCGGCAGGATAAAAACCATCGTTGTAAATATTTTGGCTCCGAATCAATCGATAGGGGCCAACTTCCAGGTAAGCATCTTTCCCACCTTTGGGCGTCGCGCCGCTGCCGATTTTCTCGCAACAATCTCCTAAGCGAACCCAATTCCACTCAGTACTCATAGCCCAGCCCCCCCAGCTTCTGGCGGATCAACTGGTCGAGTTCCGTGCCTTTGGCAATTTGCTCTCCCAGCAGGCCGGTGAGGTTCTGCATCTTGTCGGCAAAGGCTTCATCGTCGTCCTCGACCGCCTCGGTCCCAACATAGCGGCCTGGGGTGAGTACATGCCCGTGCTCGGCGATTTCACTGAGGGTGACGCTGCGGCAGAATCCAGCCACATCGGCGTATTCGGAAATATCACCGCCGACATCCAGCGGTACTCCGCGCCAATTGGCCACGGTCTGCGCGATGCGCTCGATGTCGCTGTCGAGCAGCTCAATTTGCACCCGGCTGACGTTGGTACCGAGCTTACGCGCGTCGATAAATAGTACCTCGCCGGGGCGGGCAACTTTCTGTTTGGCCAAAAACCACAGGCAAGCCGGGATCGGTGTATTGAAAAACAACTGACCGGGCAAGGCGACCATCACTTCCACCACGTCGGCCTCGACCATGGCCTTGCGAATGTCACCTTCGCCGTTCTGGCTTGAACTCATAGAACCGTTGGCCAACACGATGCCGGCGCGGCCACTGGATTTTAGGTGAAACAGCATGTGCTGCAGCCAGGCATAGTTGGCATTACCTTGCGGCGGTGTGCCATACACCCAACGTGGGTTGCCATCAAGACTGCCGTGCCACCAATCGCTGATATTGAACGGCGGGTTGGCCAAGACAAAGTCAGCACGCAGATCCGCATGCTGGTTACGGATGAAGGTGTCGGCCGGCTCACGGCCGAGGTTGAAGTCGATACCACGGATGGCCAAATTCATCGCGGCCAGCCGCCAGGTGGTTGGGTTAGACTCCTGGCCGTAGATGGAAACGTCACCGAGTTTACCGCCATGGGCTTCGATGAACTTTTCCGACTGCACGAACATGCCGCCGGATCCGCAGCAAGGGTCGTAGACCTTGCCGTGGTGCGGGTTGAGCACCGCGACCAGGGTTTTGACGATGCTGGCCGGGGTGTAGAACTGCCCGCCCTTTTTGCCTTCGGCGCTGGCGAATTGGCCGAGGAAGTATTCGTAGACCTGGCCGAGCAGGTCGCGGGCTTGGTTGGCGTCGCCACCGAAGCCGATAGTAGAGATTAAGTCGACCAGCTCACCGAGCTTGCCGTCGGGTAGCTGGGCGCGGGCGTAGCGCTTGTCGAGGATGTTTTTCAGTGGCGGGTTTTCTGCTTCGATGGCGGCCAGGGCCTCGTCGATGCGTTTGCCGATGTCGACCTGTTTGGCAGCGGCGCGCAGCGACTCCCAGCGGGCCACTTCCGGCACCCAGAACACGTTGACTGCCTTGTAGTAATCGCGCTCTTCCAGTTCTTCGGCGAAATACGCGGGGTCGTCGCCGCCCAGGTAGTAGTCGTCGCTGGCATCGGCAAAACGACGTTCCAGCTCGGCGCGACGGCCGGCGAAGCTGTCGGAGATGTACTTGAGGAAGATCAGACCGAGAACTATGTGCTTGTATTCGGCGGCATCCATATTGGCGCGCATCTTGTCAGCGGTGGCCCACAGAGTTTTTTGCAAGTCCTGCAGGGTGCTGCTGGTCTGGCTGGATTCGGCGGCATTGCGGCTGGATTTCTTCTTCGCCGGCAGTTCTGGCTGATCCTCGGCATCATCCATATCGTCGATGTCCTGTTCTGGAGCAAAGCGCGCGAGAGCCTTACTCAATGCCTGTTCTGCCAGGCTGGATGGCGCTTGTTCTGCGCCATCGGTACGACGCACCGCACCGCCACGACCACGCCCCTTGGCCAGCAGGCCTTCATCGATCAGAGCATCGCGCACGGTCCAGAACACATCTTCGGCCAGCTGTGGGAACTGCCTGCGTAGCTGTTCGAGTAGCGATTGGTTGCCGATGGTACTGCCATCGCCGGGCACGCTAGTTAGAATGGCATCGCGTAGTATTGTTTGATCTGTCATGTACTGCTCCAAGCAGCAGAACATTGGAGGCGTCCTGCCGATGTAAAAAAGGGAAGTCTTTAACACTTCCCTGCGAAGAAACATGTCGCAGGGAGACTTTTGTTCAGGTCAGAGACCAAAGATCCGAGGCAAGCAATGATTGCTCTTGCCGGAGATGATTAATTTCTTTCTGCAGTCGAGCCTCTTTCTCGAGTGTTTCGATTGCCTGCTGACAGATCGCAGCATCGGGCAGCAATATTTCTAAGCGCTCCAGTTCGCGTAGCTGGATCAGCTGAATGGTGGCGCCCGAGACAATGCCACTAAGCAGTTCCCGGCCAAGTTCTGAGCGCAGCTGAAGGAACAGAGCACGAGGGTCAATCGGGTCTGTAGCGTCTGCACGCAGTACGATTGCTGACTGACCTGCAACCCAGCCATCAGCGCCAGGTGGTGGCACGTCATGCGGAACAATACCTACCTTACCGACACTGCCCTTTACGATGAGTACGATATCGAGCGGGCGGAGGAATTGCTTAGCATGCTTGGTTAGCGCGAACGGCTCAACCTTTAGCGCCCGTCCGGGTGTACTGATGTAGCCGTAAGGAGGCAAATCAGCAGCCCCGATCTCCCATACCCCAATACTGTCGTCATCTTGTGAAGTAACTGGCATGGGGCGAACGGTGCTGACTAGAGACTTGAGTACGACTGTCCTGGATTGATTCAGCAGGGCCTGCAGTTGCTTCGTTGTATCGGGCAGTACGTAACGACTGACCTGTAGCTGGGCGTCGTTTTTGAGCACGTCTTCCACAGAGGCGTGTACTTGGTTGTCTGTATCGGCATTGGATTCGATCTGTGTCACAAGCTTATCGACGTTGATCATTTGGCATTTAGCCTTGGATACCGACTCTCTGAAGTAAGCGGTGTCAGCGTTGATAAACTGGATCTTGTCGAGTCCTCCGGTGGGGTTAAGCACCAGAATGGAAAAGGCAATGTTGGTGTTTGCCAATAGACCTGCAGGCATGGAAATGACTTTTTCAACTTTGCCCTGCCGGACGAGATCCTCACGCAACGAGCGCTCAGCGCCCGCACTGAATAAAAGGCTGTTCGATACCGCGATGACCACGCGGCGCTTTGCTTGGCGGAGCAAATGGAGAATGGCGAGAACGGCACCCGAGGTTGTTTTTTCTGGGAATCGGCTAAACCAATCGTTATTTGTTACATCTGCGGAGTAGCGAATGCCCATAGGTGGGAATGCTACTGCGACATCGAACTGCCGTAGCTGACCATTCTCAACAGCTGAAGGGTTGCGGATCGGGTCTGCATAATGAACCTGGAATCGGTGATCGCTCAGCAGACTGATCAAGGCTGGAACGGCAGAGAGGATTGGGCTTTCTAGGTAAACATCAGTATCAGCACTGGTTACTGAGGCGGCTAAAGTCCCCCTGGAATCCCAAGGCACATAAACACCTTCCCCTGGTAGTCCCCCAGCTAGCCCAGCCAGTAGGGCAGTAACTTCCAGCGGAAGATCAGGTTCCTGGCTAAACTTTGACGATAAAGAACTGATTGCTCTAACAGGATCAAAGTTTTTCAGCATTCCAGCCTGATCCAGGCGCAATGCTAGGGTGAGCGCTGGCTGCAGTAACCGAGGGTCTAGACGTCCAAAATCGGTACCGTTCGCGAATGCCTGACCTATCAGGTCACCCTCTTGAGCCAACCGTGTCAGCACCTGGAGCAGCCTGCTTGGCTCGTCCAGTAATGTGGTGCTGAGACTCAGGTCGTCAGAAAGCTCACCTGTGCTGGAGAGCTTTACCCAAGCTAAAACCTGTAGGGCCAGTTCGAGCGATTTAGCTGAGGTGAGCTGAATCGCTTCGAGGCTTTCCTGCAGTTGGGTGATGATCTTCTCTTGCATAGTCGCTTCCATTTTAGTGCCGACGCGAATTGCAGTTATAGGTTGTGATCAGCGCATCGCCTTCGGTTACGACTGTTACACCACCTTTATCCAAAATCTTCTTCAGGACACGCATAGCTTGCTGAAGCTCGCGAAGCTGTTCCTGTGCCTCATCGCGACTCAGGATGAATTTGTCCTGCTTGGGCGTTCCGGAATCCAGAACCAGGTTCACCATTTCACGATTTATGCCGCGTTGAGCCATCCGTTGCTTCATGTGCTCTGTTGCGTTCATGTCTCCATCCTCCAAGCAGGTTTTATGGGAGACATACTCGCGCAGTTTTTTATTTCTGTCAAAAGGTAATAGATACCTTTTTTATTTTTTTGTTATTTTAATTGCCGTGGAGCGTATGGCTCGTGCCTAGCTAACGGGGGCTGAGCTCAGGAAAGGTTGTTTCGCACGATTGGGCGCGGTACCGGACAGTCGAGCTCTAACCCGCTGCCTCAAGCTAGTGCGCATGCCATGGTGCGTCGGCGCGCCTTGGCAGCCGGGATCCAGACGCTGATCGACAATCACACGTTTCGCGCCACCGGGATCACGGCCTATTTAAAAAATGGTGGCACCCTGGAAAACGCGGCGGCCATGGCCAACCATGCTTCGACCCGCACACCACCCAGATGTATGACCGGTGCCGGGATGACATCAGTTTGGATGAGGTGGAACGCATTAGGATATGAGGCCTGCAGGCAAAGCCTGTGAGCGAGTGCAACCCCAAGGTGCATGGTTCACGCCTTGAGGTTCCCTGTAGAGACCGTCAGCGGCTTGGTTGAGCATGGGTACGAATAGCTGAAATTTTCTCTTGGCGTTGCTGAGAGTTGTGAAGCCTAGTCGTGATGTTCTTTCGCAATTGCGTTGGCATAGCTGAGAGTATTTCCACCTATCTCAGTTCAAAGTTCTGCACTTTTTACGCGGTTACGCACTTTAATACTCACTTTTGGTTGTGGCATGAGTCGATTGACGTCCATTGGCATAGCTGAGAGGATAAGCGTGTTTTAAAGTGCAGAAGCGCTATTAAATACACACTTGAGGCTAACAATGGCTGATCCATCCCCTATTACCGCACGTCAATGTGCTGCGGCTCGAATGCTGCTGGACTGGACTCAGACCGACTTGGCTGAAGCGTCTGGTGCATCGAAACGGGCAATTAGTGATTTTGAGGCTGGGAAAAGCTCACCTCGCAGAGTAACGCTCGACGCAATTGAGGCCGCTTTCATTGTTGCCGGGTTGCGCTTGCTGGAATCGGGCGGTGTGGACGTTGAGCCCAAAGAAGGATAAGCAGGCCGGCTGAGATTGCGGCTCAGCAGGCCCAGCGCATGAGTGAAACTGAGGTTCACAGATGAGCGACGATATTGTAGCGAAAAGAGGCGGCGCCGCAGCACGCGTAGCTGCGATCGCCAAAAAGAACACCAGTAAACAGAAAACCGATAAAGCACAGCAACAGGGTCTGGCTCTGGCGCTCCAGGCCGAACAGGAGCTCGACTCCACCCCTCCTCAGATTGCCCTGCAACTCCCGCTCTTCCCGGGCGAAAAGTCGGCTATGCCACATAAGTGGACCCGATCCAGCCTGTTTATGTCGATTGCCGCTGGAAAACGTGCAAAGTACGTAAAAACCCGGCTGGCCAGTCGTGATGACCTAGTGCTGCTCTATACGGGCGAACAACTGGACATGGCCGACAACGATGTTTTCCTGCATGCACTCCGCCTCGCTCAGGGCCGTAAAGCCGGGGAACAGATTCATTTTGTGCGCAGCCAGTTTCTCCAGGCCATTGGCAGATCTCCTGGTACAACAAGCTACAAGTGGTTGAAAGACAGCCTGCAACGTATCGCCTCGGCGAGCCTCTTTATTGAGAACTCGGATGGCGACGGTAAAATGTTCCGGTTGATCTCAGAGTTGAGCTGGAAACGGAAGAACGAAGAGTTCTGGCTTGCCCTGGATCCTGAGATTGTCCAGTTCTTCGGTAAGCACGAGCTAGCTCACATCGATTTCCAGGCTCGACTTGAGCTCAAAGCACCCTTGGCGAAATGGTTGCAAAACTACGCTAGCGGCCATCGCATTGGCGACTGGCACCACGTCACCATCGAAAATCTACGTGTATGGAGCGGCGGCGGTGAGATGCGTAACTTCATGTCTAAAGGACGCGGTTTACCAAAAGCGCTTAACGAGATGGAGTCCGCCGGCATCATTGAGGAGTACGAGTTTTACGTTGCTAGGACCGCGGCAGGGCGCAACGAAAAGATGGTGCGTTGGTGGAGGCCAAGCGACTTTGCTAGGTGGTTGCAGGCATACGCTTTAGAACAGCCTACAGGGTGGCACCACGTTGATGTAGAGACGCTACGCGGACCGAGTAAGTACCGAACGCTTAAATCGTTCTTAGCGACCGGTAAAGGTCTCAGAAAGGCCCTCACCGAACTGGAGAAGGGGCATATCATCGAAAAACCAGAGATCTATACCGAGCGATCAGAAGAAGGTAAGTCGGTCATTCGTGCACGTTGGTGGCGGCCAGAAACAGCAGCAAGCTAGTTATTCACAAGCGTTGGCATAGCTGAGAGTTTTACCGTTGAGCAATTGGCACTACTGAGAAAAAATTTGGCATAGCTGAGAAAAAATTTGGCATAGCTGAGAATCGATTTTTCTGGAGCCCGCGTGGCTTAAGGCTTCCAGACGTTCCAAAACGGCTTAAACAGTTCTTAAACAGATATTTAAACCGGCTCAGCGCGTTTCGCGCAAAGCGCCGCCGCCTCCTGGGGGGCTCTGCCCCCAGCCGGCTCAAGCCCTCCCGGGCTTCGCCCGACCCGGCGGCCCCCCGGACCGTGCAACGCGAAATATCATCTCCCTAACGCAACATCGAAAAATGATCGCCTCGCGCACTTCGTGGCTACGCCACGGCGCGATTACGCGGGCTACTCGCCCGCACCCCGGCAAGGGCGAACCGCCCCTGCACCCGTATTCAAAAAACTACTCCCCCCGCCCCTCGCAAGCGAGGGGAGCCTCGGGGCGCCGAG
>NZ_ALJC01000088.1 GCF_000282975.1 Pseudomonas psychrophila HA-4 | reverse complement strand
TTGCCTTGGACAATTAAGCGCAGGCCAATTTGGTGAGCGGCTCGTGTGGCGGTCATCATGGCTAGCCAAGGACCTTTCAACGGCTCCCCCACTTTGCTGCTGAGCAACAACAATGAGGCGCTTAAGCGTTTTACGAGGGTGTTCCAAAGGCTATTGGCGTTGCCCGCCATCATACGCAGGCCAGAAAGAACGTTGAGACCCTGCGGTCCCAGCACCTTACTCATTGCGGCCATCGCATTGGCCTGATTTTCAATGCCCAGCGCCGCCATCAGTTCAGTTGCACGACTGTTCGTATTGACCGCCCCCTCAAGTGTAGGACTCCAGCCGTAGAACAATTGCCGCAATGCGCCGTCATCCGCGCTGCGCACGTACTCTGCGTATTGCTCTGCCCCGGCGTTGCGTAAGCACTGGGCGCTGAGGCACGCAAAGGCCATTTCATCCAGCCATTCACGGTGTTCGCTGTCGTGGTAATCCACACACCAAGTGCCGCTGCGGTGTCGCAGCAAGTACACGCCACGGTCGGCATATAGGGCTTCGTGTCGTTGTTGAAGATGAGAAAAATGCCTTGGGGCGGTTTTGTCGAGCCAATAGTTCATTGCTGGCAGGTCGATGTATTGTTCAACTTTGTCGCTGGTGTGAGTGTT
>NZ_ALJC01000087.1 GCF_000282975.1 Pseudomonas psychrophila HA-4 | reverse complement strand
GCTCGCGCTCTTTTTAGAAGATCAAAAGATCGCGAGCAAGCGCGTTCCTACAGGGGCGGGTTAATGTTGAGCGGGTTCTTCGCGCACCCCGGGAAGGGTCAGGATCTGCTTTAACAATTCCACCGACTCTACGCGGGTGGTTTTTCCGAACTGGACAATAACGCTTTCAGTGCCCACGTCCGGGCCGCGCTCCACGATCACCTGTTTGATGCGATCCGCACGTTCACCCAACAGTTGCTGGAGGCTGGAATAGGAAACAACACCGGTGGGTGCCACCAGCTTGACCACATGCACCTTTACATAATCGCGATAACGCCGTTCTACCGGCCCCAACGCCACCAAGGTCAGCAAAATTATGACGGTCGCAGCGACGGCCAGCATGTACAGCCCGCTACCAATGGCCATGCCTATGGCGGCGACGGCCCATAAGCTTGCGGCCGTGGTTAGGCCTCTGATCACGTCCCCGCGCACCATGATCGAGCCAGCCCCTAAAAAGCCGATGCCGGTGACCACTTGCGCAGCAATTCGAGAAGGGTCCAACTGTGTCCCTGGCATGGTCAGCGCCTGTTGAAAGCCAAAGGCGGAGACGATCATAAACAGACAAGCACCGGTTGCTACCAACATATGGGTGCGCAAACCTGCTGTCCAAAACAGGTGTTCTCGCTGAAAACCGATCAGGCTGCCCAGCAGTACAGCCAGCAGCAAGCGCACACACATTTCCCACTCTGAAATCATGAAAACCCCTCATTCATAACAACTTACCGATGCAATACGAGCCACCAGCATAGTCAAGGATTACCTGGCTCGAGATTCACTTCAGCGCAGCGGCGGCAGGCCGTAGGTGCCGAGGTCAAACTCCGCCAACTTGCGAATAATCAGGTCAGCGTGGTGATACTTGCTGTCGACCATGGCCGCATCGGGAACGGCGATGGCAGTCATGTTGGCAGCCTTGGCAGCCGTCACGCCAAAGGGCGAATCTTCGAACACCAAGCAATCTTCTGGCGCGATGCCCAGACGGCGTGCAGCGGTCAGAAAAATATCGGGCGCAGGCTTGGCAGCGCCGACTTCCGGGTCATCGGCAGTGACGATGGTGTCAAACAACGCAAACCACTCGCGGTGCAATGTGGTTTTGTAACCAAAACCACTGCTCGATGAACTGGTCCCCACGGCAATCGGGATACTGTGAGCCTTCAAGTGCCGCACCAACTCTTCAGCGCCCGGCATGCCGAGGGCCTTGGAAAAACGCTCGGCCATGAGCGGCTCACGTTCGCGCAAAAACGTTTGCCAGGTGATGGGCAAATCCAGCGCGTTAACAATGTACTCCGCCAGGTCTTGAGCGCCCCGGCCAATGATGTGCTGCTTGATGCTCCAATCATACGTTCGGCCATAACGTTCGACGACGATTTGCGTGACGTCGGAGTAAATGCCTTCTGTATCGAGCAACAAGCCGTCCATATCGAAAATCACGGCCTTGATCGGGCCGACAGCAGTACGCGGTGTGTTCATCACAACAAATCCGTGGCGAAGGGCTAAATGGATTCCGCACCTTAACTGCCCGCGTTGCCAGAATGCCAGTGTGTTGAGCAGAGAAATCCTCTAGCCGCTGCCGCAGGCTACTAATCAATGATTGATCACCACTTGTTCAGCTCCGTCCAATCGCTTCGGGCAATGCAGCGGATCAGTCCATCATTGATGACAACTGCGTAGCAGATTCTGGCGTCCTTAGCGTTCTAACAGGCGGTAGAGTGATTGGCTGTGAGAAACCTTAAGGCCTGCACGCTGCAAATTTCGCCGACTTTGCGAGTTGGCTAACGCAGTTGCCGCGACCGTAAGGGCGCCCTGTTCTGCTGCTTGCGCTATGCGGTAAGCAATAAGCGCTGCGTGAAACCCTCGACCGCGCATGCCCTTTTGAGTAACCGCAGTGCCCAAGTAAGCCACTCCGTTACTGGCAAGGTGCATTGAAGCGCCTGCCACCACCTCGCCCGCCTCTTTAATCACATAGATTGTGAGCGCCTTGTCGGTTTGCAGGCTGCCGAAAGAGGCTTGGCTGGCGGCACGTTGCGCGGGTTTGGTATGAAACCCACTCGCGTGAAGCGCTGTAAATGCGAGAAGGCTTTGCGACGTGACCTCCTCAATATCGAACGCGTACTGACCGTGTACTGCATGTTCGATGGCGCAGGCTAATTGCACATGGGTCCAGCCCTTTAAACGTTCCAGTCGACGGCCTGCGACAGACAGGCACGGCTCAAGCGATGAGGGCGGCCCAAAGTACGGCGTAACCATCGAGTAAGCAGCGTTCTGTTCGAGCAGCTCAACGATGGCTTGCGGCTCTGCCGAGGCATCGCCATAAATGCGATTGAACATGGGGCTGGGTGCTGCTTTCACCTGAAAACAGGGGAAGTTGCCATTAGCAAAAATGCGGGCCGCGTACGGGTTGCCCTCAATTTGAGCCAAGTGGTACACGCGAGCACGTAAGTACTCTCGCTCGGCGGTTTCGATGGCGGTGGCCTTGATGACATCCATGTGCAGGTACTCCAGCAAATTAAGTGCGTTGTCATCGATACACGTCTGAGTCGATGGCAGGCTGATTAGGCAATTCGATAGGCACAGCGTCGGGCACCCAACTGGATATGTTCCACTCGCTCGACTTTAGCCCGCAATACGTTCTCGAAGACCTGCAACTCTGCACGGCAAAAGCCCTGACACGCGGTGGCCGCGGCACAGATCGGGCAATGGTTTTCCACCAAGATCAACGCACCGTCCGGCTGTTCACTGCACTGGGCCATGTAGCCTTCGCGCGTGCGCAACTGCGCCAATCGCTCGACTCGCGCTTTCAAGTCCACCAGCCCTTCCATCTCCCGCTCATACAAGGCCTGGGTCTGGCGTTCACGCACATCGATTAAGCGATCAATGGCGTCTTCGCCGAAGGTCTCGCGCACCGTCTGCAACAATTGAACCGTGAGTTGCGAATGGGTATCAGGAAAGCGCGCATGCCCCGCCGCCGTCAGGTGCCAGACTTGCGTCGGGCGCCCTACTCCGCGCACCTCTGACTGAGCTTGGACCAAGCCGCTCGCGGCCAACTTCACTAATTGCTGACGCGCAGCTTCCCCCGTCGTCCCCAAGAATTCGCCCGCATCACTGGCCAGTTGTGGGCCACGCGTTTTGAGCAGATGCAGTAAACGATCCGCCGGAGATGCCGATGAATTTTCCAAGTCATTTCTTGACAAAATATTTCGCCTCACCGCAATATTCAAAGCACTTGCTTGGCAAATTAACTCAAGCCTGCCGTTGAAGCAATTCGCCAGGTTTTAAAACAGCAGAGTCAGCACAAGGAGTCACTGATGCAAACCCAGGACAGCCGTTGGGGAGAATTACTCCTCGGTGAGAACGCCACCCGTTCCATCGCGCTCTCTGGTGGCATAGCGCTCTATGCCACCAACACCTATATCGCCACCACAATTTTGCCGTCTGTGGTCGCCGAGATAGGCGGGCTAGAGCTCTATGCGTGGAGCACCACGTTATATGTAGTGGCCTCAATCCTAGGCTCCGCCCTCACCTCCAAGCTGTTGCAAAGCACTGGCCCACGCTTGGCTTACACCATTGCCACGCTGGTGTTTATGGTCGGCGTATTGATCTGCGCATTAGCACCGAGCATGCCGGTGATGCTAGTCGGGCGACTGATCCAGGGATTGGGCGGCGGGATATTGCTGGCCTTGTGTTACTCGATGATCCAGTTGGTGTTCGAAGAACGTTTGTGGCCACGGGCAATGGCCCTCGTCTCGGGGATGTGGGGTGTCGCAACACTGGTCGGGCCGGCGGTGGGCGGCGTGTTTGCTGAAATGGACGTTTGGCGTCTGGCCTTCGGCTCGATGGTGCCGATCAGCCTTGCTTACATCGTGCTCACTCAGCGTGCGTTGCCACCCCGCGATGAGGCGCCCGTCACGCCCAGTCGCCTGCCTGTGACGCAACTCGTCCTGTTGGCCGCTGCTGTGTTGGCGGTGTGCTCTGGCAGCGTTTCGTCGTTGCCGATTTGGAACTTACTGGGTATTGCAGCCTGTGCGATTCTGGTGTTTGTGCTGGTTCGTCACGAATCGAGCGCCACGGTTCGTCTTCTGCCCAAAGACGCGTTTAAATTCAGCACTCCGCTATGCGCGCTTTACGCCACCACCTGCCTGTTGGTGATCGGCATGAGCAGTGAGATATTCATGCCGTATTTTCTGCAACACCTGCATGGCCAGTCGCCGTTGGCTGCCGGTTACATGACCGCATTAATGGCCGCAGGCTGGACCGTTGCAGAAATTCTCAGCTCCGGCTGGACAGGCCGTAATACACAACGAGCCATTCTCGCGGGGCCGCTGTTTATCATTGTCGGGCTGGTGATGCTGGCAATCACTACGCCAATGGCGAGCTTGGGCGAATGGAAACAACTGGCGCCTATCTGCCTTGGGCTCTTTCTGGTCGGATTTGGCATAGGCTTGGGCTGGCCGCACCTGCTCACACGCATCCTGCAAGTCGCCTCAGAGCGTGATAAAGACACCGCCGCCGCGTCGATTACCACCCTGCAACTGTTTGCCATGGCAATGGGCGCAGCGTTGGCAGGTGTGATCGCCAACATGGCGGGAATCAATGATACGACCAGCAATGCGGGCATCAGCAACGCGGCGCAATGGTTGTTTGGGCTGTTTGTTCTGGCGCCCGTCTTAGCGCTGGTGATGGCGCGACGGGCAACGCGCACATAAGTCCATGCCGCAGGGTCAGTGATTACGCATACAATTGCCATCACTCCCTGCACATCAGACATCCCGGTCAATTTATGGCGCTAGACCCCCTTACTTTATTGACCCTGAGCATCGCACTGGCCGCTGCCGCCGCGTTGTATCTTGCCATTGAATGGCGCAGCGTCCGCGAGCCTTCGCTGCTGTATTGGAGCGCAGGTTTTGCAACCATTTCAGTCGGCTCAACGCTCGCGCTGTTACGCAGCAGCGGGCTGCTGTTGATCGGCATCTGGTTCGCCAATGGTCTGCTGGTGGTCGCCCACTGGCTGTTTCTGTTGGGTGTTGCCCGCTTCACCCAAGCGCGTCTGTCACGAGGCTGGTACCTGACGTTCGTTATCTGGCCCGCGCTGCTGCTTATCCCGAGTGAGCCGTCATGGTCACGAATCATGCTACTGGCCAACTCGCTGTTAGTGGCCGTGTTGACCCTCAAAGCCAGTTGGCTGTTACGCCCTCACGGCAAATCGTTGAGCGTGGGCGCGGTGCAGTTGCGTTATGTGCTGTTAATCCACGGCTTGTTTTATCTCGCCAAAGCGTTAACAGCTGTGATACCCGGCGAACTGATCGACCTTGCAGCATTTCGGGGCGAAATCATTCAGATTTCATTGGTCGAAGGGTCCATGGCGATCATGCTGATCGCGTTATCGATGACCGGGACCGAGCGCTACCGGCGCGAAAAAAATATCGCCCGACTGGCCGCCCGTGATCCATTGACCGCCCTGTACAACCGCCGCGCCCTTGAAGTGCGCGCTCCGCCCTTGTTGAACGGTGTCTCGCCCACGCAGGCGGGAGCCTTGCTGCTGATCGACATCGACAATTTCAAACTGATTAACGACTTGTTTGGCCATACAGCCGGCGACCGCCTACTGGTTACATTGAGTGAAATTATTCGTGCGGTACTGCCCAAAGGCGCGCTGGCCGCTCGCCTAGGCGGCGACGAGTTCGTGATTCTGTTGAGCAACACCTCAACTGAAAGCATCGAGGCTCTGGGTAGAGCACTGCGCGATCCGTTTTACCTCCTAACCTCACAAACATTCGCCACGCCGCAAGCGGTGACCTTAAGCATCGGCGCTGAATTGTTCGACCGTCCACCCGCCAGCCTTAGTCAACTGATCGAATTGGGTGATGCCGCCCTGTACGCATCCAAACGCGGGGGTCGCAATAGCCTGCGTCTGGTGGACCGGACCCAGAGTGAGATGCGCTCCGAAAGGCCGGGCCATTAATCATGGCGCCAGAAGGCACTATCGAGTCTTTGCAAGGGCTGATTCTGCGCGGTGATTTGCCAAAAGGACTGGGCAAACCGTGTGAACCTTACCGCGTCGCGGCGGGCTGCATTGGGCAATTCCTGTTGGAGACCCAATCCCCAACCGCCAAAAACAGAAAAGCCCGGAAACCGGGCTTTCTTAAATCAAGTGCTGCTTATTGAGCCGTTTTCAGCTTGATCACATCGCCGGAAACGGTAGTGGTGTAGCCGTTCAGAACCCAGGCCCAGAACCACTTTTCCTGCACTTGAGTATTAATCAGCGCATCGCCGCCTTTGGCTTGGATGGCAGAGGTCTGCGCGCGAACAAAGCGGCTGTTCTGACCAATAGGAATCAGACCAAAAAGCATCAGGCCCGTAGCGCTGGCTTCACTGTGGCCTACGACGGTGTACTGATTGCTATCGTACTGATGGGTCTTCATAGCCGTACCGGTGCAACCCGCCAGAGCCAATACACAGACAGCTGAAGCGAGGGTTTTACTGAACATCTTCACGGTGTTACTCCATTGAATAAAGCCCGAATCCAAATATTGGGCGGGGGCACTTTACCCGAAAGGCTGAAGTCTTTGACAGCTTTGCGGCTCACTTTCTATCGCTGACATGGCGTTGCAACCCGTGGTTGATGCCCTGCGCGACGTCAAGCCGGTGGGTACAAACCCAGATCCCCATGTCTACTGGGATGATCGGCACCCAACCTGCAAAGTCCAACAGTTGACCCTTTCTTATTGTTCCCTCAGCGCATTGGCCAGACGTAGCATCGCCGCTTCGATTTCATAAGCGGTCAAGGATGAATAACCCAATAGCCAACCTTGTTTCTTCTTATCGCCCGCGTACAACCGACTGAGACCCGACAGCTGTACGTTCGCGCTGGCAGCCTGGCGAATGGTTTTCTCTTCAGACCAACCATCGGCAAGCAGGCAAGGGATTTGCAGTCCGCCTTGAGGACGCAGCGCTGTGACAATGCCGTCCAGGTGCTTGCTAATCGCACCCAGCGTGACGGCTCGGCGTCCGGCATAGAGTTTGCGCATGGCGCGGACATGGGCGTTGTAATGACCATCTTCCATAAAGCGCGCCAATGTCAGTTGCAGGACTTGTGGCGTGTGGCCATCCATAATGCTGCGCGCGTAAGTGAACGTTTTGACCAACTCATGCGGCAGTATCATGTAGCCCATTCGCAACCCTGGGTAGAGTGTTTTGCTAAAGGTGCCTAGGTAGATAGTGCGTCGATATTTGTCCAGGCCCTGCACGCAGGCGGTCGGATGCCCGTCGTAGTGAAACTCGCTGTCGTAGTCGTCTTCGATGATCCACTTGCCCTGCTCCGCTGCCCAATTGATAAGTTCAAGTCGGCGCTCCAGCGGCAAAGTCGCTCCCGTGGGGTATTGATGAGACGGTGTGACATAGACGCAGTTGGCGCCACTGCGGTCTGCCCGGAGCAATTGCGTACGGATGCCCAGTTCATCGACATCAATGCCCACGACTTTGGTGTCTGCCGCTTCAAAGGCTTTCTTGGCGCCGAAGTAGCCTGGGTCTTCCAGCAAGATTGATTGACCGGCGTCCACTAATAGCAGGGCACACAAGAACAGCGCTTGGCGAGTACTGCTCAACACCAGGATCTGGTCTGGTGAGCATTTAGCCCCGCGTTCCAGATTCAAGTAGGTGGCGATGGCCTTGCGCAACGGCGCGGCCCCTTGCGGGTCGCCATGCAGTAACACGTTGGCGCGATAGTCCTTCATGACCTGGCGTTGCAGGCGCTCCCAAACGTCGGTGGGAAAGGTGCGGGTTTCTGGCAAGCCGGTAGCAAACGCATTGACCGCCTGCTGATCATTGATGCCGCCGCTGTTGAAGATCATCCGCCCGCGCAAGCTCAGCCCGGCACTGGGTGCATCCTCCCGGTGTTTACTGTCTGGCGTTTTAATACGTCTGCGTGCTGCCCCATGCAGTTCGACGCCAAGCATCTCGCACACATAGCTGCCCGCCCCCTCGCGCCGCACGATGAAACCATCACGATGCAATTGCACATAGGCATTCTCCACAGTGTCGCGCGCCATGCCGAGCGACTTGGCCAAGGTCCGGGTTGAGGGCAACTTCAAACCAGGGTCAAGGGCACCATCAAGGATCAACGCACGCAACGCACGCTGAATCCGCTGGTGCAGATCCAGCAACTTAAACTCGTCATCGTCGAGTCGCATTTTCAGCGTTTCCAACTCGAAGGTTTTCGCCATGTGGTCTGCCTAACTCCCAAAAAAACACCTTAAAAGGTAGGCCAGTCTATCTGTACGCGCTCTCAAAATCGCTCGTGCCTTTAAGCGCAGAGAGACCGCCTGTTGTGAGTGTTCATTACGCGTACATGTCGCGGCGAAAGTGGTCTGGTTCATTGGATAAAAGTGTAGGGGCTAAGCATGCCATTTAAAGCCTATAAATGACGCCTCGCCCAAGCCCCTGACTTTGCAAGGAGCAAAGAACACATGCCCTCTTCAGCCCCCCCGTCGCCAATTCGTCTACGCGATCTTATCCATCCAATCGTTGCCGGTCTTATTTCGGTCATCGTCAACTATGGCGGTACGTTCATTCTGGTCTTTCAAGCAGCCAAGGTCGCAGGCTTAAGCCCCGAGCTAACCGCTTCGTGGGTCTGGTCGGTGTCGATTGGCGTGGGGATTACCGGGCTCTTTCTCAGTTGGCTGACCCGTGAGCCGATCATTACCGCTTGGTCGACACCTGCGGCTGCATTTCTTGTCGTCGTACTCGGGACAACGAGCTATGCCGAGGCAATTGGCGCGTACATCATTTCTGCCGCCGCCTTCGTGCTGCTGGGTATATCGGGGCAGTTTGAAAAAGTCATCCGTCTTATTCCACCGGGTGTGGCCGCGGGGTTGTTGGCCGGTATCCTGCTCAAATTCGGTGTCGGTGCATTTGGCGGCATGAGCGTCGACCCCATATTGGTCGGGCTGCTGGTTGCCGCCTACCTTGTACTCAAACGCTTTACTGCACGCTACGCCGTGGTGGGCATTCTCGTGCTGGGAATGGCGTTTTTGCTGATCCAAGGCCGAGTCGATTTTTCGGGGCTGGAATTGCAATTCGCGGTGCCCGTTTTTACCCGGCCTGAGTTCTCGTTCAATGCGCTACTGAGTGTCGCGTTGCCATTGTTTCTGATCACCCTGACCGGTCAGTACATGCCGGGCATGCTGGTGCTGCGCAACGATGGCTTTCGCACCAGCGCCAACCCAATTCTGACCATCACCGGGCTGGGTTCATTGCTCATGGCGCCCTTCGGCTCTCACGCGTTTAACATCGCCGCGATAACGGCCGCCATTTGCACCGGCAAGGAAGCCTCGCAAGACCCTTCCAAACGCTGGATCGCGGGCGTTGCAGCGGGGGTGTTCTACATCGTGATCGGGGTGTTCGGGGTAACGCTAGCCACTGTGTTTATGGTGCTCCCGGCGACCTTCATTACGACATTGGCCGGCCTAGCCTTGCTGGGCACCATCGGCGCCAGCATCACCAGTGCCATGGCTGACATCAAATCCCGCGAAGCGTCCTTGATTACTTTTCTTGCCTGCGCCTCCGACATCACCCTGTTTGGGATCGGTGGGGCGTTCTGGGGATTGCTGATGGGTCTTGTGGCATACGCCGTACTCAACGGCCGCTTGTCATTTCGTAAGTCGCAAGCCGTGTCTGTCGTCAAACCGGTTGTAACGACCCACGACGCCCGATAAAAGAATCGGCCGATTGCAGCCCTTCACGGACGACAGCAATCGGCCAACAGCTCACGGGCGAACCCATGGGGCATCGTTAGCCCCAACACGAGTCCCTCATAATCTCTGCAATTAATGCGATGGGGATGGCAGCGTCGCAAGGCCCGATTGCGCCTTGATGCTCAACTGCTCCAACCAGATATCGTGCTGCTCGACTAAGCCTTGGGTGAACCCTTCGGTCGCCCAAATACCTAGCGTACTGATTTGAGTTTCATCCGTAATCAGCAAAGTGCTGCCGTCAGGAAGCGGATGCAGATACCAGGTGTGATAGGCCTTTACACCGTCAGCCACGGCAATCCATGCAAGACGCCGTTCAGTCTCATAATCATGAACGGTCGAGGTGAGCCGAAATCCGAAGGTCGTCCACTTGAAAACAGAGCCCGCTTGAAGAAATGGACCTGGCCAAATCACAAACTCGACATCCAGAGCATTGGGATACCACTGCGGCCAGCTTTCGGCGCACGTCAACCACGCCCACACAGTTGCAGGTGATGCGGGAATCACCAAATGGTTGGCAGCATACAAGGGCGCAGTTTGCGGGTGGTAGGCAGTAGGCCAATTGATCTGAGATCTGGCTTCGGCCACAACGGTTTGGAACGCTGTATCAGTCATTGTCATTCTCTTTTTTTCCATGATTGAAGTGGTACTAGGAGGCGGGTCGCTTACTGCTCAGGACGGACTCCAGCTAAGGTAGGTTGATCTCCCATTACTCAGCATGGCCTGATGTTCAAGGTCATTGAGTACGGTGTCGTTAAATACGGTCCACCACAGCCCACGCTCCAGTGCTTCGCGGGGTTCGGCCGAATAGAAGATACTTTCATAACGTTCATTCTCACTGTGGGTACGGCACGCTAGAGCCGCTGTGAACGTGGCCGGCAGCGACACTTTGAAGACTCGGATGCATCCCGTGCTTATCAACCAGATGTTCGACACCCGATATTTTGCGAAATAGCACATAAAACACCGGCGTCAGCATCAAGCCGAACAGGGTCACACCCAGCATGCCAAAGAACACCGCGATGCCCATGGCCTCACGCATTTCCGCGCCAGCCCCTGACGAAAACACCAGCGGAACCACCCCCATGATGAACGCGATAGACGTCATCAGAATCGGGCGCAAACGTAAGCGGCTCGCTTCCACCGCTGCCTCTATGACCGTGCGTCCCTGCATCTCCAGTTCCCTGGCGAACTCGACAATCAGGATCGCGTTTTTCACCGACAGACCCACCAACACCATCAACCCAATCTGGGTAAAAATGTTGTTATCTCCATCGGTCAGCCACACGCCGATCAACGCTGACAAGAGGCTCATCGGCACGATCAGAATGATCGCAAGCGGGAGGGTCAGGCTTTCATAAAGGGCCGCCAGCACCAGAAACACCAGCAACACACTGATCGGGAATATCCACAACGAAGCGTTACCCACCAAGACCTGCTGATAAGTCAGGTCCGTCCATTCAAACTTCACTCCACGGGGCAATACGTCGGCGGCAATCCGTTCGACCGCCGCTTGCGCCTGATCTGACGAATAACCCGGTGCCGGTCCTCCGTTGATATCGGCTGCCGGATAACCGTTGTAGCGCACCACGGATTCAGGACCATACGTGGTCGTGACGTTCACCAGTGAAGACAGGGGCACCATGTCCCCCTCCACGTTGCGGGTTTTGAGCAACCCGATGTCCGCTGCGGTGGCGCGAAAAGGCGCGTCCGCCTGAGCACGTACCTGATAGACACGACCAAATTTGTTGAAGTCGTTGATGTAGGCCGACCCCAGATAAATTTGCAGCGTGGCGAATACATCAGTCACCGAAACGCCCAATTGCTTGGCCTTGACCCGATCGAGCTCAACGTTGAGTTGCGGCACGTTAATCTGAAAAGTACTAAACGAGGGGCCTAACTCCGGTGCCTGCGCTGCTTTGGCCAGAAACGCCTGTGTGGCATCGTTTAGCGCTTCATAGCCAAGTGAGCCGCGATCCTCAATCTGCAACTTGAAGCCGCCCAGCGTGCCGAGGCCCAGCACGGGTGGCGGAGGAAACGCCGCCACATTTGCCTCTTTGATCTGCGAATACTCAGCGTTTAATTGAGTGACGATATTGACCGTTGATTCACCCTCACCACGCTGAATCGAGGGTTTGAGAATCATGAAGATCACCCCCGCACTCGAGGAGTGCGTGAAGCCGTTGATCGACATCCCCGGGTACTGAACAGCGCGCTCGACCCCCGGTATCCGGTGTGCAATTTCGGCCATTTTGCGCACCACCTGTTCAGTGCGCTCCATGGAAGCGCCATTGGGCAATTGCGCCACCGCCAGTACATAGTCCTTATCCTGCTGTGGGACAAACCCACCAGGCACGACTTTGCCCATGAACACTGCGGCGCCCAGAAGCAGACCGTAGATAACTAGCATCACCATTTTGCGGTTGACGAGGCGATTGACTCCTTTGCCATACGCCTTCGAGCCACGGTTGAAGACGTTGTTAAAACCATCGAAAAAACGCCCAAATAGGCGATCCATCACTCGGGTTAGCCAGTCTTTAGGCGCGTGGTGACCTTTGAGTAGCACCGCCGCGAGCGCCGGTGAAAGAGTGAGCGAGTTGAACGCGGAGATAACTGTTGAAATAGCGATCGTCATCGCAAACTGTTGGTAGAACTGCCCCGTTAGCCCTGACATGAACGCCAACGGCACGAATACCGCGACCAGCGTCAGGGCGATCGCAATGATCGGACCGCTCACTTCCTGCATGGCTTTATAGGTTGCATCGCGGGGAGACAGCCCAGCCTCGATATTGCGCTCGACGTTCTCGACGACAACGATCGCATCGTCGACCACGATGCCGATGGCCAGCACCATGCCAAACAGTGATAGCGCATTGATCGTGAAGCCGAAGGCCAGTAGCAACGCAAAGGTGCCGATGATCGATACCGGCACCGCCAACAGCGGTATCAGCGAGGCGCGCCACGTTTGCAAAAAGACAATTACCACCAGCACTACCAGGGCAATCGCCTCGAATAGCGTCATGATCACCGCGTTGATGCTTTCCTGAACAAACTGGCTGGGGTCATAGGCAATTCGATATTCGAGGTCTTCGGGCATGTCCGCCTGCAACTCGTCCATCGCGGCACGAACATCCTTGGAAATCTGCAACGAGTTAGCGCCAGGCTGCTCGAAGATCACAACTTGCGCTGACTGCTCGTTGTCCAACAGTGAACGCAACCCATATTCGGAAGCGCCGACCTCGACCCGGGCAACATCCGACAAATGAGTCACGGCACCATCCGCTGAGGACTTCAGGATGATGTCGAGAAACTCCCGCTCGGTTTTCAGCCGTCCCTGGGCGTTAATACTCAACTGCAAAGGCACGTTGGTCATCATTGGCGCGCCGCCGACCATGCCTGCTGCGACTTGCACGTTCTGCTCTC
Organism: Pseudomonas psychrophila HA-4; assembly: GCF_000282975.1. Classification (GTDB taxonomy): domain Bacteria; phylum Pseudomonadota; class Gammaproteobacteria; order Pseudomonadales; family Pseudomonadaceae; genus Aquipseudomonas; species Aquipseudomonas psychrophila_A. The sequence continues at coordinate 172,631 of NZ_ALJC01000087.1, read as the reverse complement.
GAATGGCATTCACCACATCGGTCGCCGTCATGTTCAGGCGCGCGATTTTCTGCGGGTCCAGCCAGATGCGCATGGAATAATCACCCCCGCCCCACAGCCTCGCTTCACCGACACCAGGAATTCGCGCAAGCCTGTCCCGCACGTTGATCAGCAGATAATTGCGCAGGTAGGGCATATCGTAGCGACGGTTCGGCGAGACCAGGTTCACCGCTATAGTCAACGTGGGCGATGACTTGATTGAGGTCACCCCAAGGCGCTGGACGTCTTCCGGCAAACGCGGCAACGCTTGGGCGACCCGCGTCTGGATAAGTTGTTGAGCAAGGTTGGGGTCAGTGCCGAGTTTGAACGTCACAGTGGTGGTCATGTTGCCGTCACTGGTCGCTTGCGACTGCATGTAGAGCATGTCCTCGACGCCGTTGATTTGCTCCTCGATCGGTGAGGCGACGGTGTCGGCTATAACCTTGGGATTTGCCCCCGGATACTGAGCATGCACAATCACTGAAGGCGGTACGACCTCTGGGTATTCAGAGGAAGGCAACTTAAATAGAGCAATGAGTCCGGCCAAAACAACCAATACCGACAACACGCCGGCGAAGATCGGACGGTCGATAAAGAATCTTGAGATATTCATGGGGCTTTTTCGCCTTAGGCTGCGGGCTTAATTGAAGGAGCCAAGCTCGCCATATCGACGCTTTGTACATTCACAGTGTCTTGCGGCCGAACCCGTTGCATGCCATTGACGATGACCCTGTCTCCAGCCTTCAGCCCACTCGTCACCACACGCAGCCCTTCATGCAGATTCCCCAGTATCACCTCGCGGTAGTGGGCGCGATTCTGCTCATCCACGGTCAACACGAACTTACGCGTCTGGTCGGTGCCGACCGCCGCATCATTGATCATCACTGCGGTGTGCGGCTGACCGCCGATGACTTTAATACGGGCGTACAAGCCCGGAAGAAGTGCGCCATTGGCATTGTCGAAACGGGCGCGTACACGGAGGGTGCCTGAGCGGCTATCCAATTGGTTGTCGACCGAGTCGATCTGGCCTTGACGCGAGTATCCCGACTCATTCGCCAACCCCATCGATACCGGCACCGCTAGTCGGGATCCGTCACTTAAGTAGTTCAAATACGTGTGTTCATCGACATCGAACGACGCATAAATCGGAGACACCGACACCAGCGTCGTCAAACGCGGCGCAGCGGCACCGCTTGCCACAATATTGCCCACAGTCAGTTCGGCGCGAGATAACCGGCCAGCAATAGGCGCAACGATCTGCGTGTAACCAAGGTTGATTGTCGCCGTGTCCACCGCAGCCTGCGCAGTTTTGACCTGAGCTTTGGCTTCACGTAACGCATTGTGCTTCTCGTCCCGATCACGCTTGGAAATCGCATTGGCGTCAATAAGCCGATCAGCACGCGCGGCGTCCAATGTCGCGAAAACGGTGCGCGATTGCGCGGCGGCTAACACGCCTGCTGCGCGGTCCAACTCAGCCCGATAGGGCTTGGGATCGATGCTGAACAATAAATCGCCGCGCTTTACGACGCTGCCATCTTTGAAGTGCACGCCGACAATTGCGCCGGAGACAAGAGGCCGGATGGCGATGTCATCAATCGCCTCCAAACGCCCGGAGAAGGCTTGCCACTCGGTAATCGGTTGCGAGATGACCACAGCGACACCGACTGCAACGGCTGGCGCAGGCGTGTCAGCCGCTGACGCAGAATTGATCAACATACCTTGATGGCGTTGCGCAAATGGTACGCCCGCAGCACACACCACGATAAACAGCGCACTAAGCGCTACGGAGACATTTTTACGAGCAGCAAACATCGAGATGATTCCTGTTAAACAGATCAGTTAACGCTAGGCCTTACGGCCTATCGTCTGTGGCGGACCAGTTCAGCGGAATAATCACACGGGACCGGAGGCGGCCATTGTGGAAGGCGTCAACGGTTTGATAAACGATGCGCAAAGACACCCATTGTGGCGTTTATCGACACAATAAGAATCGAGGGGGATCAGCCGACTAACATCTCAACCATCCAGTTGATCAGCGGGCTTGATTCTGAGTTGGGATGCCAGGCCACAATCAATTCATACCCAGGCGGGCTGGCGTTCTCTTCGAGTTGCACTACTTTCAGGCCAGGGTAAGGCAGCAGGCGGGAGGGAATGAAGGCAACGGCCCCGGTGGCTTTTACCATTTGCCCGGCCAACAGAAAATGCGGCACCGACAGGATGATGTTGCGTTGCAAGCCACGTTGCTCGAACCAACCATCTGCCGAGCCCTGCAAATTTGCCCGCGCAGGTGACACTACGACATGAGGCTGCCGGGCCAGGGTCTCTAGACTGATAACGCTCTCGCAGAGCGCAGACGACTCATCCGCGACGCACACATAGTGCTCATGAAACAGCGTCCGTCGAGGAAAGTGGGCTGGCACGTACTCCGCAAGCGTGATCGCAATGTCGATCTCACCGCTGGCCATTTTGCCAGCCACAGCATCAATTTGCAGTTCGCTCAGGATCAACTTTATATGCGGCGCCTGCTGGCGAATGGCACTCAAGCGAGGCCCCATTGCCACGTGGTGCGCATAGTCCGCCCCGCAGATATTCATCTGGGCCACCACCTGCGCGGGATCGAACGGCGCACGATCCACTAGCCGGTCGAGAGCTGAAAGAATTTCATTAACCTCAATCGCAAGTTCTTGCGCCAGTGCCGTGGCCATCACTCCACGGCCCGTACGCACGAACAACGGATCGCCGAAAACCTCGCGCAACGTCGCTACATTTGCGCTGACAGCTTGCTGCGTCAGGCCCATATGGTTAGCGACAACGCTCAGATTTTTTTCCTTCAGCAATGCAGAGAAAATCCGCAATTGCCTAATACCTAATCTAGAGGCTCTTGCCATATTTGTATCTCATACAAGAAAAGATTGTTTGTTGTTGTATCAGAGTACTCCTAGGCTAACGACACGCCAAATGGCGCCAGGAGAGACAATGATCAGGCGTTCTGATATTTCAATGCCCGATATCGTGACGTTTACCGCGGTTGCGCAAACGGGCAGTTTTACCCGCGCTGCCGAAGCGTTAGGGACTGACAAATCCAACGTCGGGAAGGCCGTTCAACGCTTGGAAAAACGCCTCGGCACTCAACTGTTCCAGCGGACCACTCGCGCCGTTCGTCTCACGGAAGACGGTGAAACCTACCTTGTCGGGGCTCTGACGGCTCTGGATTATCTGAAAGAGGTGGAACATGCCCTAAAGGTCCGGCGCAACGAACCGATTGGACGCGTGCGACTCAACCTACCCGCGAGTTTCGGTCGCCTGCTATTACCTACATTCGCGGCTCTTGGCGTGCGTTACCCGAAATTAACCCTAGAATTGGCAATCACCGATCAGGTGTCCGATCCGGTAGCAGAAGGCTGGGATATCGTAGTTCGTATCGGTGATTTGCTGACGGACAGCGAAATGACCGTTCGAAAGCTGTGCGACACGACATTTGGCCTCTACGCTTCTCCAGATTACATCGCACGTCGAGGGGCCATTTCATCGGTGAGTGAAATCGCCAATCACTCAGCCCTGATCTTTCGCGGACGCAACGGCCGCTTACGGCCTTGGACGCTTCTTGATGGAAGCCACATCAGGGAAATCTCGCCTGAACCACAAATCATTACGTCTGACACTCAGGTGATCATCGACGCCATGGTCAAAGGCCTGGGCGTTGGGCAGATACTCGATCGCATGGCCCAGCCTTACCTCGCCGAGGGAACACTCGTCCAATTGCTGCCTAACTCAAGTACAGCAGGACTGCCGGTGCACGCACTCATACCCTCGGGACAGAAAATGTCGGCAAAAACTCGAGTGGTTTTAAACCACCTGTCGGAGAGTCTAAGATCTCCCGCAATTTAATAAATGGGCTAAATAGCAATCACGCCCATTAATCTAAAGATCGCGCATAACATAGACACCTGCATCAATACACCCTGCTACCTTCAATAAACGCGCATTGCTTTTAATAATAAATATCACCAATGTCGATTATGTTTGTGCAACTAACTCAGTAGACTCCTGTACAGCGAAATATAAAGCCAATGGATTTTCAACACGCCTTGTTTTTTTGTTTCGCTGACCTTTGGTTTACTTTTGACCCGCCCGCATGCGGGTCTTTTTTTTGCAAAAAAAACAGCCGGCTGATTGTGGCTTAAAACGCCACACTGCGTTTCTATATACGTCATTTATTACTACGCAAACACCGCCCATACTTCCAACACTTACTCAAACGTTTAGTACCAAGCCTGTTAAGTATCAATGCGAGTGCACCAATCGCATGAGCATTAAACACATTTAATTATGCTGGAGCGTCGGATGCCTTTTTTGGAAGCTGAAGCTTTTTACCTCATCAACACAAGTAGCGTTAGGTATCGCCCTATCCACCGTGCGTTCGCCTGCGATATTTGGGTTCAAGGCGGCGTAAGCGACGTTGATAGTGCCTGCAATACGTCCTCTACCCGCTACCAATGGCCGAGCAATAAGCACTCCAACTTTTCAGCGCAACAACACGACGTAGGATCACAGGCCAAACGCCCTACTGATTCAACTTCTGAATTTAAATCACCTCAGGAAATAACATCATGACGTCACTCATCGGCAAGCGGGCACTGGTCACAGGTGCAAGTCGCGGTATCGGAAAAGCCATTGCTCTAGCCCTGGCTGCTCAAGGTGCAGATGTTGCAATTACTTATGAACGGTCACAGGAAAAGGCTGAAGATCTGGTTAAACAACTCAAGGCCAGCGGTCGTAACGCGTTCGCCTTGCAGGCAGATAGTTCAGACCCAGAAGCCGTGAGAAATTCGGTTAATCAAGCGGCTGAGGCGTTAGGTGGTCTGGACATACTCGTCAACAACGCAGGGATTTTTCAATATGGACCACTGGATGACCTAGAACTCGACGCTCTGAATTCGATCATCAACGTCAACATTAGATCTGTCGTCCTTGCCAGCCAAGCTGCACTGGCTCATTTACCCGACGGTGGCCACATCATCAACCTAGGGAGTGTCTTGGCAGAACGCGTACCGATGGCAAACCTGAGCATTTACTCAATGAGTAAAGCAGCATTGATTGCACTGACCAAAGGGCTGGCAAGAGATCTCGGCCCACGGGGCATTACCGTCAACATTGTGCATCCTGGCCCTACCGATACCGACATGAATCCCGCCGCAGGCGACAGTGCCGACTCCATGCGTAAAGACATCGCCTTGGGGCATTACGGAAAGGCTGAAGATGTGGCCGCCATGGTGACCTTCCTCTGCGGACCGGACGCACGACACATTACTGGCGCTGGCTTCGCCGTTGATGGCGGTTACAGCGCGTAGCGCAACGAACACGCGCCTGTCGGTTCTATTACGAGGGCGCGACCCGCTATTGGCTCCTACTTTATTCCTCAGCCCCATTGCACGCCGCGCGCGTCGCAGGAGTTCCTGTGTCCGGACTAACAGTCGCTGAAAAGACTAGTCACAACCTACCACCTGCCGTTTTCGTCCTGACGTTAGGCGTCTTCGTCCTAGGCACGTGCGAATTTATGATGATGGGTTTGTTGCCGAACATGGCTTCCGAACTGGGTGTTTCAATTCCAATGGCCAGTTGGGTAGTGACCGCGTATGCCCTCGGCATTGCCATCGGTGGTCCTATCATGACGGTGATGACAAGTAAGCTCTCGCGTAAAAGTGCGTTAATCGTTTTGATGGGGCTGTTCGTGATCGGCAATGTTATGTGTGCTTTTGCGGCAACCTACAGTTCCGTTATAACAGCCCGTGTTCTCACTTCGCTCGGTCAAGGCGCTTTTTTTGGCGTCGGCGCCGTTATGGTCGCGAGCCTTGTTCCTGAACATCGAAAAGCGTCCGCAATCGCAGCCATGTTTTTGGGCCTGACTCTCGCCACCGTGGCCGGAGTTCCCTTAGGAACAGCTCTCGGCAATTGGGAGGGCTGGCGAACACCATTCTGGGTTATCGCCGGGTTGGGAGTGGTGTCGTTGATGGGGCTGATATTTATGATTCCAACTCGCACCGACGATATCAAACCTAACTTTAAAACCGAACTTAGTGCTCTTAAAGACAGGCGTATATGGGCAGCACTGGCAACGACGATTTTACTGACCGCCTGCGCGTTCCCGTTGTTCACTTATATTGTGCCTATGTTGCAGGGACTATTAGCGCTGTCCCCTGCGGGGGTAACAAGTAGCCTATTTATAGTCGGCATTGGAATGACCATTGGCAATTACCTTGGAGGTCGACTGGCTGACTGGAACGTCAACCGAGCACTCATTGTTATCGCCATTGCAATCGCAGTAGTGTCACTGGCGCTATGCTGGACGAGCACGCACTTGATTCCAGCTCAGATCAATTGGTTTCTTTGGGGAATAGTCACATTTGCAGCCATTCCAGCGTCACAGGTCAGTGTCATGCGTTTCGGCGCCGGTGCACCTAATCTGGTGTCTACGCTGAACATATCCGCATTTAATGTCGGGGTCGCACTGGGCGCGTGGATCGGCGGCCTAGTGTTGTCATGGGGTTATTCACTTATCGCAATTCCTCTAACGGCGGCAGTCGTCGCCTTGGTGGCAAGTCTTGCCGCAATTATTTGTGTACGAGTCTGGCGAAAGGTTTGAACTTCACAGTTTCATATCTTCTATGAAACGCTTTGTCCAAGGTGTATTACTCTTGCTCCCAGCGCGACTCAAAACAGTTAAGGCAGCCGTTTCTCCATGGGCTGATAGACCAGACCGGAGAACTCTCCCACTTGCCCTGAGAGGACGAATCCGTAGCTTTCGTAAGCGGCTACTGAAGACAACGATGCCCTGACCGTTAATACCTCAGCTCTAGCGTGCTCCAGTACCGCGTTCATCAAGTGCATGCCGATGCCCTTACGCTGCGCGTCGGGTGCGACGAACAACATCGCCACGTGACGCCCTTCCTTAAGCTCGATCAATCCGTTTATTGCGCCATCCGAGGCATGGACCAGTATCAGGTTGTCGCCCTGCATGCGGTCGGCAAACGCTTGCACCGCTGCCACCTTGGAGAAGGTTTCCACACCTTGATCTGAAAGCGAAGGCGCAACCGCCAGCAGGAATGCGTCCATGCACAAGGCACTGGCGCGAGGCAGATCATCGAGGGTCAGTTGGCGTATCGGCATAGGCAATCGTCCGTGTCTGTAATCAATATGAACCGTAGTCAGGCTCGTTCTTACACAATTATTGCGGGCGTTAAATAGGATCGAAGCAGTGGATGGCACCGTCTAACAATATCTACGCCCTCACTTTTTGCTTATGCACTCTGCTGGCTAGAAATTCTCAAGACTGACTTTTATGCCAGCACGGCCCGCCAATTCAGTGATTTCTTCCAGCCGATCAGCGTTAACGATGAAGCCATCGTAATTGTCACCTCCTGAATCAAGGTGCAGGTAACGCTTGCCTGACCGAGACAACCACTGATCGAAGTCGTTGAGCAGTTCTGGCATAGACGAGAAGTCATTACGTGCATAGACGTAGGGCTCTTTCAAGCCAGTAGCGCTCACCAGATAGGGCACTTGATACTCAAATACGTCATAACCTTTCCAGTCCACGCTAAGGAGGACGAGGTGTTCAAGTTTTTGCCCCCTTGAGTCATTCAACAACCCTTCAGTAAGGGCACTGGCAGGGTCATCTCCCATCGAGTATCGGCGCATTACGCGCCGGACAAGTCTGGCGCCTTCCTTTTCCGGAACGACCGCCATCAACGCTTGGGCAAAAGACTCGAGCGCTTTTTTCTGAGCAGGATCGAGTCGCACGGGCCGCAGCTCTTTCATGATTGCTGAAGCGCTGAGGTTGGTCTCCTCAGGTGGAGGCATGGTAAAGCGCCCACCAAATAACCGATCTAAAAAGCCCATGCCACTCCTTGGAATGCCTAGAGGAAGACCCGCAACGTGCTGTCTTCCATTTTGGATAGAGGTCGAGCTTACTGTCGGTGAATGAAGTTTGTCGACCAACTGCTTTGCCCAAGCGGGCATCAATCGACCGAGCCACAATCACCGAGGCTACGGCCCCTGCGTTGTTCGGGTTGCCATTGCTTGTTCCTGCACGTCCTTGTGATAACGTGCCCAACGGTTCACTTTGCAGTGTTTGCGCCTATGCCTTTTGCCGACAATCTTCTCGCCTTTACCTTTGCCGCCACGCTGTTGACGCTGACACCGGGGCTCGATACGGCATTGGTCCTAAGAACGGCGACTGTTGAAGGTAAACAACAGGCGTTACGTGCTGCGCTGGGGATTAACGCGGGCTGCTTGCTGTGGGGCGCGGCCGTGGCATTTGGCCTGGGCGCTTTGATTGCGGTGTCGGAGTTGGCCTTTAACCTGTTGAAGTACTGCGGCGCGGCCTATCTGGCCTGGTTGGGTCTGAACATGCTTATGCGCCCACGGACTTCGCTGTCTGCGGTTGAAACAGGCGGTAAACCCAACGCTAACTGGTTTCTGAAGGGCATGCTGGGGAACCTGCTTAACCCCAAGATCGGTATTTTCTACGTCTCCTTCCTGCCACAGTTCATTCCCCAAGGCCAACCACTGATTGCTTGGACCTTTGGCTTGGTCAGCATTCACGTACTGATAGGTTTGATATGGGCTGCGGCGCTGATTGGGGCTACACAACCCCTTGCGGGTATTCTGCGGCGCGAGAAAGTGATCACGTGGATGGACCGCACTACTGGCGTGATTTTTCTGCTGTTCGCTGTTCGGCTGGCCATCAGTAAACGTTGAGCGCCCAATCAACCCGCGATTAGATTGACACTCTCCTTATAGGGAAAATTGCCAACATGACCCCCCTCTTCTTGGGCAGTTGCCTTTGCGGTGCTGTCAAATACCAAACATCAACACGGCCTGAGGTCATTTCTCACTGCCATTGCGGCCAGTGTCGCAAAAGCCACGGGGCCGCCTTTGCCAGCTATGGCAATGTGTTGCGCAAGGAGCTTGAGCTGACGCACGGTGCAGACAGCCTTAAGTCGTTCTCCTCTTCGGAGTCGGTGCTGCGTCAGTTTTGCGGTGAGTGCGGCTCATCGTTGTTTTGGTCGTCGGGCCAAGGAAAATACGCCGACTGGATCTCAATCGCTTTGGGTACCCTGGACACACCTCTCACCTGCGACAAACAAAAGCACATTTATGTTTCATCGAAGGCTGTGTGGCATGAGGTCACCGATGCTTGGCCGCAACATCCGTGACGGCATCGAATTTAAACAGCAGGCCATGACTCATAGCGATCCGCAGAAAAGGCGCTGGCAATGTTGCTGAGCCAGGTGAGGCGCTTAAGGCAGACACCACGGCGGTGATGGTGATCGAACATCCTTGAATGACCGGGTATGGGTCCACGCTGTGGGCTGCCCATAGACGCAACAATGGAGAGTGGCATGACGAAAGATTCAGGCAAGAAAGTCGTGGTCATAGGCGCGGGTATCGTGGGTGCGTCTTTGGCGTATCACCTGGCTGTCAAAGGCGCGAATGTCACCTTGATTGAAGCGTGCGAGATAGCGTCAGGCGTGACGGCCACCTCGTTTGCATGGATCAACACCACACACCGCGAACCTGACCCAATTGCAGCGTTGCGCGGCGAGGCCATAAAGGAATACCGCCGTCTCGAAGCGCAGTTACCTGAGCTGAAAATACGCTGGACCGGTGCCTTGTCATATGGCTCGTCGTTGCCGAGCGCCTCGGACAATCAGAGTTCGACAAACCTAGTGTCACGATCACAGATTCTTGACCTTGAACCGAACCTCAAGAACCCCCCGATGCAGGCGTTGTATGTCGCCGAAGAAGGCGCATTAGACGCCGTTGCAGCCACTCATGCACTGGTCGCAGGAGCCCGGTTGAATGGGGCAACCGTGCTCACTCAAACCCAGGTTCTCGGCTTTATAACCCATAGTAAAAAGGTCACGGGTGTCGAAACCTCAACGGGCGTGATCGATGCCGATAGTGTCGTTCTAGCGGCCGGCACAGGCACCGCAAAGTTGACCGACATGCTGGGCGTGACCCTGCCCATTGAAGCCTCCCCTGCCATTTTCATCCGTTACACATCACAACCCAAGTTGGTGCACACACTCATTTCCAATGCACACATGGAAATAAGACAAGGTTGTGACACTACGTTGTTGGCAGCAGAGGACTATGTGGACGATGCCGAGGAGAATCAGCCCGCTGCAATAGCACTGCGCACTGCCAAGGCAATCCACAGCGAACTCAGCGGCGTCGTTTCCATTGAGCCGGAGCTTGCATGTATTGGCCTCAGGCCCATCCCGGCCGATGGCATTCCGATCATCGGGTATCTGCCAAACGTCAGCGGCGTATACGTGTGCGCAATGCACCCAGGCGTTGCCTTGGCGGCGATAGTGGGCCGCCTTGCCAGCGAGGAAATCAGCGACGACAAGACGTTTGAAGCGCTTGCGCCCTGTCGTCCTGGCCGATTCTTCCCAGCGTAGGGTACTGGTGCAACTGTTCCTCTTGCACGATGCGTGGGGCTATCGAGGTGTCGGTTGAAGGGATTTGGGTGGCGCAGATCAGCAACCGCTCAATGCCACCTGTCGACGTTCGCCCGCAAAGAAAAACGGCCGTAGACGTACACCCACGCTATTGCCGAGAAATGCAGCGATCAGCCACACCCAGCCATGCACACTGCCCGAGGCAATGCCGCTGAAGTACGCGCCAATGTTGCAGCCGTACGCCAAACGCGATCCATAGCCGAGCAGCAAACCGCCGATGACCGCTGCAACCAACGAGCGGAGCGGGATTTTCAGGCTCGGAGCAAAACGCCCAGCCAAGCCTGCCGCCAAGAGCGCGCCAAGAATGATGCCGATGTCCATGACGCTGGTGATGTCTTCCCACACGGGTGCCGCCAGTGCCTTGGCATTGCCTGGCACCTGCCAGAACGCCCAACTGCTGACATCCGCCCCTAGTCCGCTCAGAGCCTTAGCGCCCCACAGCGCAAACGCTGAGGTAATGCCCCATGGCCGGCCGGCCAGCGCTAGCGTGGCGTAGTTGAGCAAGGCCAAGCCAATCGCCCCCCCTACCAATGGCCAAGGTCCGCGCAAGAAACGCCGCAAGCCTTGGTGCTCGCTGGTCACACTCTCTTCAAGTTGACCATGACGGGCTTTTTCCAGTCGCACCGTCAACACAGCAATGATCCCGAACACCGCCAGGCTCAAAAGCAATGCAGGAACGACGCCGAAGCTTTTAACGATAGAAGTGGCCGGAAAGGAAGGCAGCGCAAACCACCAGTCAACGTGATGGGTCGCAATCACTGAACCACAGATAAAGAAGAACAACGTCACGAGCATGCGTGCATTACCGCCGCCCACTGTGAACAGCGTGCCCGATGCGCAGCCGCCACCCAATTGCATGCCGATGCCGAAAATGAATGCCCCGAATACCACCGAAATACCGACCGGTGCCACCAGCCCGACCACTGGCTGGCCAAACAACGTACCCGCACCCAACGCCGGAAAAAACAACACCACAGCCACCGCCAGCATGACCATTTGTGCCCGCAAACCAGCGCCGCGCCGATCATTGATGAACACCCGCCACGCCGAGGTAAATCCGAAAGCAGCGTGATAAAGCGTTAGGCCCAATGCCGCGCCCACGACCAGCAACACCACTTGGCGTGTACCAACGGTGCTTTGCAGGAAACCTGCACCCAGTAATAGCAAGACAAAAGCCACCAGCGGCGCAAATGGCTTGCGCGCGGATGTCATAGAAAGAGAACGGCTCATGAAGAATCTCGGTTCCTGTGATTTCGATTAACGCTCAAGACGCCGAGTATAAGTGATGAGCCTCTCCTTCAGTGCGTGCCGGGCTCGGCGGTCAGCTTGACGCCAACACTGACCAGCACCCCGCCGTTTACTGTCATGGCTACGCGCTCAGGGTTGAATTGACGTGCTAGCGGAGATTTTTGCCGCGCGTCCCTAACTATCTCCTGCGTCATTCGTTTGAAGAACTTAGGACTTCATAAAAATGATAAGGAGCCGGCTGCAATGTTTGCGCCCATTACCCGTTCCATGACACTCACCCTCGGTCTTTTCGCAGGGACTACCAGCTCATACTCACTGGCAGATACTGAGCCGCTGGATGATGCAGATACAAAAACGTCTGCCATGGAACTCGCCAGCACCCGCGTCAGCGCCCAAGGTCTGGGCTCGACGACTGAAAACACCGGGGCCTACACCACCGGTTCAACCAACACTGCGACGAAACTCAACTTGAGCATTCGCGAAACCCCGCAGTCGATTTCTGTGGTTACCCGCCAGGAAATGGATGACTTCAACCTCAATACACTCACTGAGGCCATGCGCCACACCACCGGGGTGGTCGTGCAGCATAACGACTCGGACCGGGTCGGGTACTCCTCACGCGGTTACACCATCAGTAACTTCCAGATTGACGGGATGCTCAACACCTTCAGCTTTATGAAGTCTGATGCTGACACCATCATTTACGACCGCATTGAAGTGGTACGCGGCGCCACGGGCCTGACCACCGGCGCAGGTGATCCTTCGGGCACAATCAACATGATCCGCAAACGCCCCACCCACGAGCTCGCAGCCACAGTCGGAGTCAGTGGCGGCAGCTACGATGACTATTACAGCTATGTCGATGTGGGGGGGCCGCTGGCCTTTGAAGGCCGTTTGCGTGGCCGCACCGTACTGGCGTACCGCGACAGTCAATCGTTTCGCGATAACTACTCGCTCAAGCGTGAAGTGGCCTACGGCATTCTGGAAGCCGATTTAACCGACGACACCACCGTAGCGGTCGGTTACGACTATCAGGACAAACAGGTGCAAGGCTCCTCGTGGGGCACAACGCCTTATTGGACCGGTAGCGGCGAAAAAGCCAAGCTGGGGCGCTCAACCAACTGGGCCACACCCTGGAGTTCGTGGCCGATGAAGGACAAAACCGCGTTTGTGACACTCGACCAACAACTGGTCGAAAACTGGCGCCTGAAAGCCGCGTATACCCACCGCACCAGTGACTCCGACGGCACGGTGTACTACGCCGGCGGCGGCTTCCCCAACCCCGATGGTAGCGGCATGTCGGCCTACAGCAGTCACTTTACCGGCGACGAAACCATGACCGCTGTCGACGTCAACGTCTCGGGCACGTATCCCTTGTTTGGGCGTGAACATGAGTTGATGGTCGGTTACGGTGAAGCCAAGAATGACAACACCTCGCTCCTGATGACCAATCTGAACCCGGCGGACTATGACACTGTGCCGGACTGGCGTGACATGAGCACAATTCCCAAGTACCAAGACCGCGATTCCGGTATTGAAGGCAGCCACAACGTCATCAAGCAGAAATCCGGCTACCTGGCCACGCGCTTAAACCTGACAGATGAGTGGCATGCAGTGCTTGGCACACGTTATGGCAGTTGGAAAAGCGCTAAAGCCAGCAACGAGTTCGACGAAGATTCGCCAGGGGGCGTGCACTATCAAAAGGTCACCCAAACCCACAACGATATGCTTACGCCCTACGCGGGCGTGCTCTATGACTTCACCGAAAATCTGACCGCTTACGTCAGTTACACCGACATTTTCAAACCCTCAAACTCTGAAAGCGCGAGCGGCTCGTACCTTGAGCCGGTGGTGGGCAGTAACTATGAACTGGGGCTCAAAGGCAGTTTCTTACAAGAGCGCCTGAACTTGTCGAGCGCCGTGTTCTGGAGCAAGCAGGACAACGTGCCGGAAATCGACGACTCGGTGCCACGCGGCCCCAACGGCGAGCAATATTACAAGTCCGGCGGCAAGGGCAACAAAATCAAAGGGTTTGAAGTTGAGTTGGCCGGTGAAGTCATGCGCGACTGGAACATGATGGCGGGCTACACCTACACCCACTCGCGCAACGCCGCCGGTAAACGCATGAACACCGCATCACCCTTGAACTTGGTCAAGGTATCAACCACCTACCGTCTGCCGGGGGAATGGAATGCCATGACCGTTGGCGCTGCCGTCAACTGGCAAAGCGACATCTACCGCGCGGCCTATCGCCCGACTGGCGGGAAAGACAGCAATGGCTATCCGGTCACCTTCAAGGAAAACATTACTCAGAAGTCCTATACCCTCGTCGACCTGATGGCGCGGTACCAGTTTGACCCGCACGTCTCGGCATCAGTGAACGTCAAAAACGTGTTGGATCAGAAGTACTACGAAAACGTTGGTTTTTACAACGGCGTGTTCTGGGGCGAGCCAAGGACCTTGAGCTTGGGCCTTGAGTGGAAGTTATAAGCCCATCGCTCTATAGGCTACATCCTCTGTAGACGCGAGATTGTTCGCGATCTTTTGATCGTTAAAAGATCGTGAGCAAACTCGCACTTCAAAAGTCGTTTTCGCGTAGGTGAACACACCGCCGCACCGTCGCTAACATGGCTTGATCTGCCCCATAACCCGGCCACTCACGGGGTTACTGACAGCGCCTCCGAACGCACAGAGGACGATGGTATAGGGCCATAACTCGCGGGACTGAACGTTCGGGTCAGTACCAACATCGACACAACACCAACCATCAGCACCCACCACGCACTGACGAAACTGCCCGTGAGCTCACGCAGCCAACCGGTCAACCACGGCGACACAGCATTGATCAGAAACCCCACGCCTTGCACAAAGGCCGCCAGTTGCCCAGCCTGTTGCGGTTCGCGGCAATGATCCAGGGTCAGTATCAGGCTCAAGGCAAAGCAAGCACCTAGGCCGAAACCAATTAATGCGACCCACACGTGTGGCGTTTCAAGCGGCCACAGTACCAGGCCAAGAAACCCGACCGCCTGGGCACCAAGGCTTATTGCCAAAAACGGACGCCGATCGATGCTACGTTGTGCCAACGCTGGCATCAGCAATGCTGCAATCACCTGAAAAATGGTCATAAAGGCCAGTAGCGAGCCACTTTGCGTCGCACTCCAGTTCATCTGCAGGTAATACGCCGGTAGCCAAGCAACCATGCTCATGTAGCCGCAATTCACGAGCCCAAAGTACAAGGCCAGCAGCCAAGCCCGGCGGTTACGCCACGGGTGTGCGGATGGCCCATCGACGCGTCGGACAACGCCTGCGAACGGCAATCGCCACCACAGCAACAGCGCTGCCAGTGCCGGCAATAACCAGACCCCAAGCCCGGCTTGCCAATGGCTGAAGTGCCCGGCCACTAACGGGCTAAGTAAGGCAGCCAAACCTCCACCGCCCATCAGCGACGCTGAATACACGCCCAAAGCCAAGGCCACTTTGTGCTGGAACTGACGTTTGATCAGCGCTGGGACCAATGCCTGGATCAATGCAACACCGGCCCCACCCAACAAAGCGGTTACCAATAGCGCCTCGGCCTGATGCCCCAGCAAACGCCACAAGCAAGCACCGAGAATCATCAACAAACCCAGGGCCACACCCCGTCGCTCACCCAGACGCGCTTCAATGCGAACGCCGAGCAAGGCCACAAAGCCCATGCAAATCACTGGCAGGCTGGTCAACCAGGCGCTGCTTTGAAAGCTCATGCCCGTGTCGCCGCGAATCTCCATCAATAGCGGACTGATGGAACTGAGGATCGGCCGCAGATTAAGCCCCAAAGCAATGATCAACGCCCAACTGGCCAAGCTGCGCAGACGTGACTTAGCGGGGTGCATGGCGAGCCTGCCAATGGCGGTAGATTTCAGCCATCGCTGGCTGCGGCAAATGCTGCACGGGCATCGACTGCTCGCTTAATGGCAACGCCATTTGTCGATAGATGGCCTCGGTCGACAAACCAAACGTTTCGCCCAGCGCGTTTGCCGCGCCATACACCGCCCGCGAGACGCCGCACAGGTGCATGGCTGCCAGGCACATGGGGCAAGGCTGACCGCTGGCGTAGATCACGCAGCCTTCCAGGCGCGTACCCAAACGCTGACTGGCGAGGCGGATAGTCAGCAACTCCGCATGAGCGGTAGGGTCCTGAGTGAGATGAATTTCGTTAACCGCCTCAGCGATTATTAGGTCGTCCTTGACCAGTACCGCGCCAAAAGGCCTACCACCGGCTGCAACATTGTTGTCAGCCAGCTCAACGGCACGTTGCAAGTAATGTTGATCGTTGTGCATGAAGACTCCTTGCGGGTTAATCACTGCGCGCCAGCGTCACGCAGCAGTGTTGCGATAGCGTTCTGGCCACGGGTTTGCGCCTGATACAAAGGGCTGCGGCCATTGCTGTCCGGCAGGTTCAGGTCTGCCCCGGCGTGGATGAGTTGGCCAACGATCTGCTGATGCGCCAGGCCATCCTCCGAAAGCACGATGGCTTCCATCAAGCAGGTCCAGCCCAAGCGATTGACGTGATTAAGATCAACGCCGGCCTCAATCAGCAGCCGCACAGTCTCGACATGGCCACGTTCACATGCCGGAATCAGCGCAGTACCACCGTAACGGTTGGTGCTCTTCAAGTCCGCACCATGGGCCAGCGTCAGCTTAAGGATCTGGTTATAGCCACTGGCGCCAGCCAACAGGTAGGGGCTGTCTTGCATCAAGTTTTTCTGATTGACGTCCGCTCCCGCCTCCACTAACGCTTGGGCGATCTCGACCTTGTTCTGCCGGGTAGCCAACAGCAGCGCACTGCTGCCATCCAGCCCTTGGGCGCGGAGGTCTGCCCCTTCTGCGATTAGGTGTTGCACGCTAGACAGCTCACCGTCGCGTACCGCGGTCAGCAAACTCTTTTCGCTCGCTTTTACACCACCCATCATCAGCACTCCCATCAACAAAAGCCCGGTTTCCAAAAGACCAGATTTAAACGTCAAGTTACCCATGGTTATTTACTCTCTGCACACGTTCTGTCTGTACATCCCATGAAGAACGAGTATGGTCAGCCCATTAACTATTATGAAATTAAATATAACCATGCTAACCAGTGGAAGTCTGAATGGTGACGTTGATGTTTGATCCAGTGCTGTTGCGCAGTTTTGTCGCCGTTGTGGACTGCGCCAACTTCACCCGGGCAGCCCAGCGGCTTCACCTCACTCAGTCCACGGTCAGCCAGCAAATACGCCGGCTGGAAGACAGCCTTGGCTGCAAGCTGCTTGACCGCGAACAGCGCCAGGTGATCGCCACAGCCGAAGGCGAACAATTGTTGGTGTATGCGAGACGTATTTTGGCGCTGCAAGAGGAGGCCCGAGAGGTGCTACTCAACCAGCAAAGTGCAGGTGTCTTGCGTCTCGGCGTGCCCGAGGACTTTGCCGCAGAACGTATGATGCCCTTGCTTTCGCACTTCGGTCTGGAACATCCGGGCGTACGCCTGGAAGTCACTAGCGGTTTGGGGCCTGAGTTGATGCGGTGCTATCGGCGGGGCGAGTTCGACCTGCTATTGGTCAAGCAAATGGGTCGCAGCGATGATTGCCTGGCCTGTTGGCCAGAACCGTTGTGCTGGGTGGACAGCCGTTCTCAGCCGGCGCTGGGACGCGATCCGTTGCCATTGGTGGCGTTTCCGGTGGGAGGCCTGTACCGCAATGAAATGCTGCATCACCTGGAGGTGGGCGGCTGGCACTGGCGTATCGGGTACTCCAGCGCCAGCCTTGCCAGTGTCTGCTCGGCAGTGGCGGCAGGCCTGGGCATCAGTTTGCTACCACGTCGGGTAATCAGCGCCGATCACCAGGTGCTGGACGCCAGCAGCGGCTTGCCGGATATCCAAGGTATTTTTCTGGCGCTCTATGGTCACAGCGGGCTCAGTCACGCAGGCCAGTTGCTGCAAGAGCATTTGCTCCACTTATGTGAAGCACTTGCACATACCGACTGACCCAGTCAGCTCGCCACGGAGCGCAGCCTTTTGATCTGGTACATATCGACATCCGCATGGCTGAGCAGCGTGTCGGCATCCACACCATCTGCGGGATAACACGCCACGCCAATACTACACGACGGCATTTTGATCCCTTCGAACTCAGCGCCCAGCGGCTCAGCCATGACCGAGAGTATCTGTTCCACTTTGCGGGACGCGTCGTCCCTCGACTGAATATCGCTTAACAACACTGTAAATTCATCGCCGCCTATGCGAGCTACCGTGTCAGTTGCCCTGACGCAACCTTCGAGCCTTCGTGCAATGACACAGAGCACGTGATCGCCTGCCGCATGCCCATAAACATCATTGATCAGCTTGAAGTCATTGAGGTCCAGAAACAGCAACGCAAACGTGAGCTTGCCACGGCGCGCCGCTCGCAGGGCCATGCTAAGTCGATCATTGAACAGCAAGCGGTTAGTCAGCCCCGTCAGCGCGTCATGGTGTGCGAGAAATTCTAATTCTTCTTCGGCTTTTCTCAGGGCTGTCACATCGCGAGCCACGCCGATGCGTGCACCGATTTCCTCAGACCAAAAAGCAGCCCACAGAATGTGCACTACCCCGCCATCCTTGCGGATATATCGGTTGCGAAAATCAATATGCGGTTGACCATTCATGACCCGGATAATCGAGGCTCGCGTACCCGCCTGGTCTTCGGTATGCATGTAGTCGGTGATCGTTGTTCCGATCAGTTCTTCGGCACGGTAGCCGAGCAGCGTTTCACAAGCATTGCTCACGAATACAATCTGATTGTCTCTGTCGACCACGAAAACTGTGTCCAGCATTAGATGGATCAGTCTGGGGTAAAGCGCTTGTAGGTCAACAGCCATAAGTCTGAGAGTCCGGTTTTTTGAGTTTAATCATAGCCCGGTAACGGTCACTGGATTTAGAGCCGTTCATCGCAAATCACTGTCAACTTACTGCCCGGTTCAATCCAACTGATAAAAAGAAGGAAATCACCCAGCAGTGATGACGACTCGACCGTGCGGATCAATGTAGTAGGTTTTAAATGTGCGGAGAAAGCAAGCATGGGCGAGCGCCCCGCGAAGCGTGGTCGAGGTCATCAAAACTAATGAGTACTGGACGTCACACAGAACGTCTACGTGCTCGCGTCAGCCATAAAAGCTCATAACCATAGTTAGATAAAGCACTTGGATTAAAACTTGGTTCCCTGACAGACCATCAGTTGACTATTAACCTTGCTATACAACCTGCGCGTATCGACTGACTGCACAGAGGGTGTTTCGGAATAGTCCACTTGAATGGCATCAAGCTTCGCCTTGGTTTCAACCATTTGCACAATACAACGGTTCAAACTGTCTGACGATATAGGTTGAGTAACCGAAACATCGACTAGCCCCGAACGACGAGCCTCCAGCATATTCTTGATCGCTTCTATTTTTTCACGCGCTACTTTTTCTTTATCCACCTCGCAACCGGCCAACATCAGCACGGACACCACACCCACTACGTAATATTTGATCAATTAAGTGCCCCTTGATTCATTGAGGGAAGCAATCTTCATTGTGTGTAACGTTTGTGGCCCAATCATCTATGGCTGCTTGCTAGGTACTAAGCGATCTCCGACTCCATTGATACGAAGCCTGCTACGAATCGCCAACGCCCTAAATCGTGGCTGAGTCACGCCTGTACTGACTCAAGATGAAGCACATGCATGACACTTTTGCGTTGCCTAACATGAAACATTGCTGGCACTGCTCGCGCTCGTTAACCGGGCAGTCAACATTTGCAAAGCACGTGCCATTTAGGCTTTGCCTCAACCTGAACGCAGGGTTGAGGCCTGTTGATCAGCTTTCAGAAGAAACCGTCGCTTCAGCGCTGGATTCAGCTGCCAGCTTCAAGCGGTCCGCCTTGCAGATGTACTTGGTCTTACTTTTCGGGGCTAATTTAGCACTGGCTTTTTTGGCATGGGCTTTTAATAACTGCTGTATTTTTTTACGACGATTCATTTTTTTTCACTCAATTTGTAAGCGCCGGAATCATATCAGTTTCAGGATCGAGCCCGTCCCCTATGGAGCGCATTACGTTCACAGCCTATTCCTGGCTTGTCCACACGGCCAATTCATAACCATCAGGATCAATAAAGTGGAACCGACTTCCGCCTGGAAACGAAAAGGTCTCGCGGCTGATAACGGCACCCAGCGCCTTAAGGCGCAATTGAGTGGCATCGAGATCATCCGAATACAAAATGATTAAAGGCCCGCCCGGCCGTACAGGCTCGCCGGTCGTGAAACCTCCCGTGAGCCGACCATCACTGAACTCGGTATAGGTGGGGCCGTAGTCGACGAATGTCCAACCAAACGCACCAGCATAAAAGGCTTTGCTGCGTTCTATATCACCGACATTGAACTCAATATTGTCGATCTGCCGATCGTTAGCTCTGACGCTCATAAATGCCTCCTGACGGATTTAAGAGGCAAATCATAGCGTGTGAGCCATTAAATTCCCGCCCCCCTTCAGGCTTTTTATCGCTGCAATGGCCGGTGGGAGGCACCGATGCGCGTAGAGGATCATTGACTCTGCAAAATGCTTGCTTACGTTACTATTCGCCATCGCTCGCAAGCCTTAAGCGTTGTAACTCATAGGGTTACCTCCCACAGTGACTTGGCTAATCAGCATTAATCGTTAACAGAGCGGCACTCGCTTAATGGCAATAAGGAACTGCAGTTGAACGAACACACATTGTCCATGCGCTTGGAGCGCGTGGCGGCACACATACCAGCCGGTGCGCGGCTGGCCGATATCGGCTCAGATCACGGCTATCTGCCGGTGGCATTGATGCGCCGTGGTGCCATTTCTGGCGCAGTGGCTGGCGAAGTTGCATTAACGCCTTTTCGTGCCGCACAACGCACAGTGCTCGAGAACGACTTGGAGCAAGAAATCACCGTGCGTTTGGCCTGTGGCCTGACGGCGATTGAGCCGGAAGACGGGATCACGGCGATCAGCCTATGCGGTATGGGCGGCGAGACCATTCGCGACATTCTCGACAGCGGCAAAACGCACCTGAGCGGTAAGGAACGCCTGATTCTGCAACCCAATGGCGGCGAACAGCCTTTACGCCAATGGTTGATGGAACACAACTACCGCATCGTCCTCGAAGAAATCCTCCAAGAAAACCGTTTCTACTACGAAATCATCGTTGCCGAGCATGCCGAGCCAGTGAAATACAGCCCCGAAGAACTGTATTTCGGCCCCCTGCAAATGCAAGCGCGCACCT
The DNA here is from genome assembly GCF_000282975.1 of Pseudomonas psychrophila HA-4. Lineage (GTDB taxonomy): Bacteria > Pseudomonadota > Gammaproteobacteria > Pseudomonadales > Pseudomonadaceae > Aquipseudomonas > Aquipseudomonas psychrophila_A. The sequence continues at coordinate 151,561 of NZ_ALJC01000087.1, read as the reverse complement.
CAGTGTTCTTGGCCAAATGGCAGCGGATCCTGCGCGAGAAACAGAAAACCTTGAGCCAGCTCGCCCGAGCCCGGCAAACCGTGCCCGAAGAGAAGGTGCAAGACATCACGCTGCAAGCACGCTGGATCACCGAGTTGCTGGCTTAACGATTAACCGTCCTTCAATCCAGATCAGACGCCTGATGCCGTTCAGCAACTTGACTGGCCTCGTCCCCCCAAGTCCGGTTGACTCGCTGCCCGCGCATGACCGCAGGCCGCTTAGCTATGTCCTCGGCCCAACGTTGCAAATGGGTGTATTCGTGGGCCGAAAGGAACTCAGCAGCCGAATACACATTGTTGCGCACCAATTGGCCGTACCAAGGCCAGACAGCAATATCGGCAATGGTATAGCTGTCACCGGCCAGATAAGGGCTTTGCGCAAGACGGCGATCAAGGACATCCAGCTGACGCTTGGCCTCCATGGTGAAGCGATTGATCGGGTATTCAAGTTTCTCTGGCGCGTACGCATAGAAATGCCCGAAGCCACCGCCCAGATAAGGGGCCGCTCCCATTTGCCAGAACAGCCAGTTCAGCGTCTCGGTGCGCCCTGCCAGATCGGTGGGAATAAAAGCCCCGAATTTCTCCGCGAGGTAAAGCAGGATTGAACCTGACTCAAACACCCGAATAGCGGGTTCAGCGCTACGATCCAGCAATGCCGGGATTTTGGAGTTCGGGTTGATGTCGACAAAACCGCTGGAAAATTGATCACCCTCGCTGATACGGATCAACCACGCATCGTACTCGGCGCCCGTGTGCCCCAGCGCCAGCAACTCCTCAAGCAGAATCGTCACCTTCACCCCATTGGGCGTGGCCAGCGAATAGAGTTGCAGCGGATGCTCGCCGACTGGCAGTTCCTGGTCATGCGTAGGCCCGGCAATTGGGCGATTGATACTTGCAAAATGGCCGCCAGACGGAGATTCGCTGGTCCAGACTTTGGGCGGAACATAAGGGGTTTTACTCAAGAGACGGACCTCATCGGTTGTGTGCTGAGATGACCAGCACCCTTATAGATACTGGGCGCGATACCGACAGCACACCACAGTGCGCTACTGAATGCCACAGGCGCGTCGTCAGATGCCCACGTGTCACAGATGATCCGTTCTGATAACGCAACGCATCGACCAGCACTTAAATCAGCCACCCCGCCTGCACATGCGGTGTGATCACTGCGCGAGGTCCAAGCAATGCGGATGGCCAGGAACAGTGAATGAGCTATCGTGTGGCGCTGCCGAGCCGTTCAACATTCAAAGGAAGCCGATGCTCAGTTCACTCATATCAAATGGTCAGCCGCAAACGCCAGCCCCCTTGGAAGTGATGGTCCCTTGGTGGAGTTTTACCAAAACAGTCTTGGCTGCGACTGCCTTGTCGTTGGTACGTGACGGGCTGATGCGACTGGACGATCCACTACTTGATCAACCTTACACACGCTATGCGGGCACACAGGCTGCGGGCCAGGCAGTGTCATTGCGGTCTATTGTGTGCTCGATGGCGACGCATCAGCGTGCTGTGCTGTTTTTGAAGCGGACGCCCATGAAGGTGCCGTCGAAGCCACGGTTGTCACACAGTTGATGCACGCTCTGCGGCAGGGATTCTGATGAGGTGTTATCTGTGACCGGCTGGAACACTTTTTACGATAAGGCCGAGAGTCGCGGCCCTTCTGTTCTTTTATCGCGAGCAATCAAGCTTGTACACAATCAGACAGGGACTTACCAAGCCGTTGACCTCGGATGTGGTGCAGGCATAGAGGCACAACAGCTTATGCAGTCAGGCTGGGACGTATTGGCCATCGACCATGAGCCTGCCGCCATTGCTCGAACCCTTACGAACTGTTCAGGGCCGCAAGCTGGAACCCTAACCACCTGCCTCTCGAAGTTTGAACAGTTGCCGAAGTTACCAAGATCAAGCCTGATCCATGCTGGGTTGGCGCTCCCTTTTTGTCATCCGACAGGCTTCCAGCACCTCTGGAGCCAGGTGCTGGAGGCTTTGGAGCCTGGTGGCGTGTTCGTCGGCCATTTCTTTGGTCTGCTTCATGGTTGGTCGGCACTGGCACATCTTACGTTCCACACCGAACAGCAGATTCGCGAGATGTGCCAAGGCCTTGAAATCATGCTTCTGCGTGAGACGCAAACATCCACTGCTGCCCAGCCTGCCCCACTCAACTGGCACCGTTTTGACCTGATCGCTCGTAGGCCTTCACACCCATAGCGCGCATTCCCGTAAGGAATAGTTGTAATGCCTTGGCCCTGACTACTGCTGCGCTCTGCGATGAGGAATCCTTATCAGGCGATTAACGCCATGCGCCTTAAAATCTCGGCGCTCTAAGGAACTGATAATGACCCTTCAAGAAAAACTCGATGCATTTAACGCTGACTTCGTAGCCGGCAAACCACCCTACAATGCTCCCCCCCAAGTTCACGTTGTGATGAAACGTGCAACTGCCGAGCTGATTGCTTGCGGCCAAGCCGAGCGGGCACTGAAGGTCGGCGACAAGGCACCCGCGTTCACGCTGAGCGACCCAGACGGCAAGCCAGTGTCGTCTGTGGAGCTGTTGGCGAAAGGCCCGCTGATTATTAGCTTCTATCGGGGGGTGTGGTGTCCGTATTGCAACATGGAGCTGCAAGCACTCGAAGCGGCGTTGCCAGCGTTCGGTGATCTGGGTGCCAGCCTGGTTGCCATTTCGCCACAAAATAACGTCAACAGCCGTAAGTCTGTACGCGAGAACAAGCTGACGTTCCCGATTCTTTCCGACACCCTGAGCGACGTTGCCAACGCGTTCGGCCTGCGCTTTGCCTTACCCGACTATTTGGTTGACCTGTATAAATCCTTCGGTAACGACCTGCCCAGCTTTAACAATGACCCTGCGTGGGTGCTGCCAATGCCGGCACGTTTTGTCATTGGTCAAGACGGGGTAATCATCTATGCGGAAGTCAATCCTGACTACACCCAACGCCCAGACCCGTCTGAGTTGCTTCCCGCACTACGTGGCTGAAGTATTAGAGACCGAAGCCTGGGTTTTCATCAGTTGCTCGACGAAGTCGACAAATGCGCGAGCCTTAGCGCTCGCCATTCGCCCGGTCGGAAAGATGGCCCACAAGTCCAGCCCCGGGAGCGTCCAATCCTGTAGAACCTTCACCACGTCACCGCTCGCCAGTTCTGGCGCAAACATCCATTCTGACGAGAGCGTGAGGCTGTAGTTTGACAACACGGCAATGCGAACGCCCTCGGCAGCTGAGACCTTGATACGCCCAGTCACTGTGACCGACTGCTCTGCCCCGGCCTTTTTGAATAACCACGAGGTTCCCCCGCCCCCCAATGTGTAGATCACCGCCTCATGATCGACCAAGTCAGCAGGTGACGCGGGCACGCCGCGTCGTTTGAAATAAGCGGGTGTGCCGATAACACATCGCGGGCAGGTGGCAATTTTCCGTGCGGTCAAACTCGAATCACTGAGGTTGCCCATTCGCAGCGCGACATCGATCCCGTCTTCAATAAGGTTGGTTGAGCGGTCCTCCAATCGCACATCGACATCCAGCAGAGGGTGCTTGTCCAGAAACCCACCCAAGTGGGGAAGAATGTGCAGTCGGGCGAACGTTACCGTGGTCGAGATACGCAATGTTCCTGTCAGACCGGCACCTGCACTGCGAACAACGTGTTCCGCTTCGTTTGCCCCCTCAATGACCTTCCTAGCGTGCTCAAAAAACAGCGTACCCGCCTCGGTCGCCGCTAGCCCACGAGTTGAGCGCGTGAGCAAACGAACAGCCAAACGCTCTTCAAGCTGCGCGATACTTTTAGAAATTGCCGGCTGCCCAACATTCAGGCGCCGGGCAGCCGCAGAAAAAGAACCTGTCTCTACCACGCAGACAAAGGTTTCCATAGCCGCCAGCCGATCCATTTATGTCTCCCCTGAATGCCCAGTAGCACGTCGGTCAGTCTGCCGATATTGACTGAAGAGGTGCAAACATTTATCTCGCCCTTCAGATCTCAGGACAGTGCTGATACTTTGCACGCCGTGAGGGCCAGCTCACATTGGCAAGGTGTCTATGCCTGTTAACTTTCCCCTATCACAGCCTATAAAATAGCGACCCTAGACCCACGGCAACCTACTTAACCGGCACTCAAATAAAAGGACGCTCATTCATGCCAAGCATAGGCTTGATACTGACACCCGGCTTTGCAGACTGGGAATACGCCTTCATAGCGGGCACTGCATCACCGTTTTACGGGATCGAGGTCAGGTTTTTCACGCCGACTTGCGGGCAGCTCCGCTCACAAGGCGGGCTGGCAGTCGAGGTGAATAGCAGTTTGCAACAATGCTTGGAATGGGCACCTGACGTGGTTGTCGTGATCGGCGGCATGATTTGGGAGCGCGAAGACGCACCGGACCTGCAAGACTTTCTTCACACCAGTCGTTCACGTGGGGCGACGATTGCGGGTATTTGCGGCGGGACACTTGCACTGGCAAGAGCCGGTATGTTGGACACAGTGCCTCATACCTCGAATAGCGCTGAATTCTTGCACCTGAATGCGGCGGGATATTCAGGTGGCGCGAATTATATAAACAGCCCTGCCGCAATCGCGGCGGACCGCATCGTCACCGCACCAGGTACTGCCCCTGTTAGTTTCACCTGCGCCGTTTTCGAGAGCACCGGGCTATCAGCCGAAAGCATTTCGCAGTTCCGATCCATGTTGGCGGCGGAACATGGGTAAGCGCTTAAGCCTGTTGCGGCCTTAATCCTTCGAGCTGCCCGCGAAGGATCGCGAGCACGCTCATTGCGACAGGGTTTTTAGCCACGTGCCAAAAGGTATCAATACCTAGGCCAGCTTTCGCTGCAAGCGCTTCAGGTAGTTATTGACGATCAGTTTGTGTGCCGGGCCCACCGGCAGCATGTAAATGCGTCCGTAGGTGTTATGGGTGACAACAGATGAGGTGATGGTAATCACACGGTCACTGATCGACAGGCACGTCATCACATCCAGGTGTCGATCACGCTCGGTCAGCACCAATAGGTCGGGCGCAATGTGCTCAACCAAAAAGAAATCAAGCCGGTCGCCCACCTGCACCCTTTCTCGCCTATTGCCTGCGAACCCGCCGATGCGCCTCACACCAAACAATGAGGAAATCGCATCTCTAATTCGAAAAGCCGCCCGCAAGAGCGGCCCCGTATCCTTGGTCATGATGTTCCAGGCATCAAGGGCAGTAATGTGAGTGGGCAGCAGGACTGACCTGCTGTCGAAGTAATCAAGTTCAGACGGTTCACGCAGCGTCTTCGCAATACGGTTAGTCGTCAACGGTGTCTCCCTTCCTTGGCTCACAGGTGAGTAACAGCAATCACTCTTTCGTCAGTGCGGCATGCACACAAAGCTCTTGATCGATAAACGCACTGATCATCGCTCTGTAAACCCGCTCAACCACCTCGGGCGAGGCCCCAACATCGGTTGCAATCGTGCGTACTTTAGCGATGACTTGTTCGACCCTGGCCGGGGCGCGGACATCGGCCGTGGACTTCTTAAATGCGGCTGCCTGCGTCACCAGTTGTCCGCGCTGGGCGAGTAAGGCCACGATCTCGCGGTCGATGAGATCAATGCGTTGGCGAACGTCGTCGATTGATGTGCACTGCATGTCCATATGATTATTCCTTGGTGAAGTGTGTGACGAATTTCGCATGGATGTTACTCAGCTAATTGCCCTTTGAACACTCGCTGGCCATCACACGTCTTTGTCGACGCGGGTTTGTTCAGGGGTAATCACTCGTCCATCTGCGGCAATTGGTTGCATTAAAGGCAGAGGCTGCTCTGTAGCGGTGTCCAGTAGCCGCGAATGTGCTTCGTGCGGCCCGAACAGATTTTGCTCGCCCCATTGGCGCAAAGCCACTACCAACGTAAACAGACGGGTTGTTTGCCTGCGCCAGCGGCTTGAGTGTGGCTAACGTTTACTACGCTCAACCCCTGCTGGATCAAGTAGCCGCTGACTTTGCCATCAGCCCCGCGGCTGTTGGCGGGGTGATGACGGCGACTCAGGTCGGCAGCATTCTGGCGTTGCTGCTTATTGTGCCGCTGGGTGACCAGATGGACCGGCGCTACTTGATGCTGATGCAGATCGTTGTATTGATCGGCGGGTTATTTTGCGTCGGCCTCACGCATTCCCCGACATTGATGCTGTTAAGCATGCTGGTCATTGGCCTTATGGGCACCGCCATGACCCAAGGCCTGATTGCCTATGCCGCGACCGCTTGCCTGACGCAAGAGCGCGGCCGCGTGGTGGGAACGGTTCAGGGCGGGGTGGTGATCGGTCTGTTGCTGTCCCGCGTGACCGCCGGACTTATCGCTGACGTTGCAGGGTGGCGCTGGGTGTATCTGGGCGCGTCGCTGGTGATGATGGCGTTGGCGCTTATTCTCTGCAAAACCCTAGTGCCGCAGCGTCCGGCAAGCGCGCCAATGGCGTACCCCAAGCTGCTTGCATCAATGTTTACGTTGCTCAAACACGACCGGATTCTGCAAGTCCGCGGCATGCTTGCGCTGTTTATTTTTGCGGTCCTGAGCATTTTCTGGAGCGCGCTGGTGTTTCTGCTGACCCACCCGCCCTACTCCTTTTCTCACACCACAATAGGAACGTTTGGGCTGGTAGGCGTAGTCGGTGCTTTGGCCGCCGCTCGCGCAGGCGTATTGGCCGACAGAGGCTTGGGACAATGGACAACCGGCGTGTCAGTGGTGCTGATGATGCTTGCCTGGCTGATGCTTTGGCTCACACCCTATTCAATCGCGTGGCTGGTGATCGGCGTGGTCATTCTGGATTTGGGCGCACAAGCGATTCATGTGACCAATCAGAGCATGATTTTCAGCGCGCGGCCCGGCTCACACAGTCGAGTGGTCGGCTGCTACATGCTTTTTTATGCCGTTGGCAGCGGGCTGGGCGCCCTCGCCTCGACCAGCCTTTACGCAATGTATGGCTGGACGGGCGTGTGCGTGCTGGGTGGAGGCGTCAGTCTGGCCGCGCTGTTTTTCTGGGGCTTGACGCTAAGGTGCATGCCCGCCGTTCATAAAAACAGCATTCAGTTGGCCGTGCGAGGCACTACTCGATAGCGACTCTGGACGAACCCGTTATCAGACACCGACGACTCGATATGACATAAAGACTGCTCATCACCCAACGGGCCAAACAAGGGGATGCCCTTGCCCAACAACACCGGAATGCGCGTGATGGTGATCTCGTTGACCAGCCCGGCGCCAAGAAATGCCTGAATGGTCTGCCCACCATCGATGTACAGATGCTTCATGCCACGGGCCGCCAATTGCTTAACGATAAAGGCCGGATCGCCCGCCAGCACATCGACCCTGCCGTGCAATCTTTTTTGGGCGCTGTTTAAAGCATGCAAATGCAGAGGTGGTGATGCCTTAAAGGTTTAGCGTTGATCGCTGCACGGCAATTTCCCAGGAGGCTTAATGCATCATGTTGTATAGTCTTTGGCCAAGCAGCTTCATGGCAATCGGTGATCCATGTCTTACCCCCTCGACGCTATCAATCACACCTATCTGGGTAGCAATGTTTACTCCCAATTGCGTAACGCGTTGATCACCGGCGGGCTTAAGCCGGACGACAAGCTGCGCATCCGGGAGCTTGCCAGTCAGTTGGGCACGAGCGTCACGCCAGTACGCGATGCCATTTTGCAACTGGCCAAAGAGAAAGCACTGGTACTCAAAACCCCTAAAGACATCAGGGTGCCCGTGCTCGACAGTGACGCCTACCTTGAAATCCGTACCTTGCGCCTGAATCTCGAAGGGCTGGGCGCCGAAACCGCTGCGCGGCTTGCTACCTCCAGCGATTTGGCGCGTATCGATGCCAACATCAAGAACAACCTTGAGGCCATCAACAACAACGACCTTCCCGAAGCTCTACGGCTCAATAGCGAGTTCCACTTTTTGATCGCAGACGCCGCGCGAATGCCTTTGCTGCGCAGTTATCTGGACAGTCTGTGGATGCGTGCAGGCCCGTTGATCGCTCAGGCATATGTCCATTTTTCCCTGACGATGGCCATCGAACACCATGTTGAAGTGCTCAATGCCCTGCGCAATAAAGACGCCGCAGCGGCCAAGCACGCGATCCAGACCGATATTCTGGACGGCAATCAGAAAATGCTGGAATTCATAGCCGCCTCACAAGAAACCACGTCCTAAGCCAGAACTCCCCCAGTAGGCCGCAATGCTGTTCACTTAAGCGATTTCTGCATCTGTAGGAGCGGGCTTGCTCGCTCTTACAGAGGCGGTGTGACGTTCTTATTTGTCGCCTAGAAGCAGCTTTCTCACGAACAGCTATTGACAGCAATCACGCCTTAAAAACATGATGCATCAAATATCAACAGATAGAGATGCGTCCATGAGCGAGAAAAAAAAGCTACTGCTGACCGGTGCCAGCCGCGGTATCGGCCATGCGACGGTCAAGCACTTCAATGCGGCGGGCTGGGAAGTGTTCACCGCTTCACGACAGAACTGGGTTGCCGAATGCCCATGGGCTGAAGGCCTGCTCAACCATATCCATTTGGATCTGGAGGACATCGACAGCGTCAGCGCGAGCTTGGCGATCATCAAAGAAAAACTGGGCGGGCGCCTGGATGCCTTGGTAGACAACGCCGGTATGTCGCCAAAAGGTCCGGAAGGCAGCCGGCTCGGCGTGCTTGAAACCGATTACGCCACCTGGCTGAAGGTGTTCAACGTCAACCTGTTCTCCACGGCACTGCTTGCCCGCGGTCTGTTCGATGAGCTGAAAGCCGCGCAGGGCAGCATCATCAATGTCACCTCCATCGCGGGTTCCAAGGTTCATCCTTTCGCCGGGGTCGCCTACGCCACCTCCAAGGCCGCACTCTCGGCGCTGACACGAGAAATGGCCTTTGATTTCGGCCCACACGGGGTGCGGGTCAATGCCATTGCCCCAGGCGAAATTGACACGTCCATCCTGTCTCCAGGCACCGCCGACATCGTAGAGCGACTGGTGCCGATGCACCGTCTGGGTAAACCAGAAGAAGTGGCCTCACTGATCTATTTTCTCTGCACCAGCGGCGCGTCCTATGTGAACGGCGCAGAAATTCACGTCAATGGTGGCCAGCATGTCTGAAGCGATCATGGATAAGGCATGTGGCGCCGATTTGATGACAACGCAAGCGCCAATCGTGCAGGCAAGCACAGCTCTGGAGATAGCCGAGCGGGTGTACGGCCTTAAGGGTTCGCTGAAGCGGCTGAATGGCGAACGCGACACCAACTTTCTCATCCAGTCCCAGCACGGGGCCTTCGTCCTCAAATTCATCAATCCGGCCGAAGATCCAAACGTCATCAGTTTTCAGACCCAAGCGTTGCTGCACATCGAACAGCACGGCGCGCACCTGCCCGTTCCCCGCGTTTTGGCCGCTCGCAATGGCGAAGCGGAACCGACCGTGCGGGTCAATGAGCAATTGCTGACCCTGCGCACCGTCAGTTACCTGGATGGCATCTCGCAAAATCTTGGCAAGCCCAGCGTCGCGCTGATGCACGAACTGGGCACCTCTCTTTCTGAGGTCAACCTGGCCCTCAAGGACTTCAAGCACCCGGCAGCCCACCGCGATTTGCTGTGGGATGTCGGCCACGCCGAACGCGTAAGGCCGTACCTGGATTACCTGGAAGCCGAGCAACTCCCGCTGGTTGCAGCGCTCATGGACAATCACGAAACCTCTGTAAAGCCACGTCTGGCCAAGCTCCGAGCGCAAGTGATCCACAACGACCTGAACCCTCATAACGTCATGCTCGACAGCGAAACCGGCAGCCGCGTCTGCGCCATCATTGACTTCGGTGACGCACTGCACGCGCCGCTGATCAACGAACTGGGTACAGCACTCTCTTATCAGTTCGACGCCGACGCAGCCGATCCGCTGTGGCAGATAAAAGCCTTTATCGCCGCCTACAACAGGCGGATTCCCTTGCAACATGAGGAGCTCGACGTCGTGGGGGAACTGATAGCCATGCGGATGGCCATGGCTATCACCATCGCCCAGTGGCGTGCCAGCCTGTATCCACAAAATCGCACCTATTTGCTGCGCAACCTGCGCTCCAGCTGGCGCAACCTGCAAGGTCTGACCGCGATGCGCGAAGGGCTGCTGACTCAAAGCCTGATCAATGCCTGCTCATCGGAGGTTCAATGAATTCGCCCGCCACGGCTCAATTACTTGCCCGCCGCGAACGCGCACTGGGCGCCAGCTATCGACTGTTTTACGAGGAACCTTTCGCACCCATTCGGGGTGAAGGGGTGTGGCTGTATGACAAAGACAACACGGCCTATCTAGATGCCTACAACAACGTGGCGTCCATCGGCCATTGCCACCCTGCCGTGGTTGCGGCCATTGCAGAACAAAGCGCCCAGCTCAATACCCACACGCGCTATCTGCACCCCTCGATCGTGGACTATGCCGAAGACCTACTGAGCGAATTTCCCGATCCACTCGATAACATGACCATGACGTGTACCGGCAGCGAGGCCAACGATCTGGCACTGCGCATTGCGCGCTGTCACAGCGGCGGAACCGGGATCATCGTCACCCGCTGGGCCTACCATGGCGTGACGAGCGCATTGGCCGAAATATCGCCTTCACTGGCCACCGGGCTGCCCACTGCCAGCCACGTGCGCCTAGTCGATGCCCCGGATTCCTACCGCAAAAAGGGCGATTTTGTCACCAGCGTGAAAGCCGCGTTACTGGATATGCAGGCCCAAGGCATCAAGCCCGCCGCGTTACTGCTAGATAGTATTTTTTCCAGCGACGGCGTATTTAGCCCAGCAAATGGTGAGTTGGCCGCCGCCGCGCAGTGCGTGCGCGACGCGGGCGGGTTGTACATTGCCGATGAAGTACAACCCGGCTTTGGCCGCACAGGCGGGCAACGCTGGGGGTTTGCCCGTGACAACGTGATCCCGGACCTGGTCACGCTGGGCAAACCCATGGGTAACGGCCACCCGGTGGCTGCCGTGGTCGGGCGCTCGGCGCTCTTCGATCAATTCGGTCGTCAGCAGCGTTACTTCAATACATACGGCGGTAATCCGGTGTCCTGTCGGGCGGCCCACGCCGTGCTGCGGGTACTGCGCGAAGAAGATCTGCAAACCAATGCCAGACGTGTCGGGGACTACCTCAAGCAAGGTCTGCAAACACTCGCAGAGCGCCATCAGCTCATCGGCGATATACGGGGCGAAGGCCTGTTCATCGGCGTCGAGCTGGTGACTGATCGATACACCCAAGCCCCGGCAACGGCGTGTGCGGCATCTGTCGTCAATGGTTTGCGTCGCCGTCAGGTATTGATCAGCGCCACGGGGCCTAAGGCCAATATCCTGAAAATCCGCCCGCCTCTGGTCTTTGCTAAAGAGCACGCCGACCTGTTGCTTGAACGCCTGGATCAAACCCTGAACGACCTAGGCTGAGCGCCACTGTTAGCCAAGGCAGGCTGGGTAGCGCCTGCTTTGACACGGGCCAAAAAAGTCCGATCCGGGGGCAAACGACTGCACATTCGGATACCCAGGCACCCGCATGGTGCAAGGTCCACAGGGCTTTCATCTAAATCCCCTTGAACCTAACAGTCATCACTCAATGGCACAGAATCTGCTTAATATAAAAACATGATGCATCATGTTTTGTTTTTAAACCGCAATGGGGGGGTTTGAGATGACAAGTAACAGTGCAAGCACTTTCGTCCGCTTCAAAGGGGTGGAGAAAAGTTACGACGGTCTGAAGACCGTGGTTAAGCGATTGGACTTGGATGTCTTTCGGGGTGAATTCCTGACCCTCCTCGGCCCTTCAGGTTCGGGCAAAACCACCAGCCTGATGATGCTGGCCGGTTTCGAAACGCCGACCCAAGGTCAAATATTTCTCGATGGTATTGCCATCGAAAACGTCCCAGCCCATCGCCGTGGCATCGGGATGGTGTTCCAGAACTACGCCCTGTTCCCGCATATGAACGTAACCGAAAACATGGCTTTCCCCCTGCAAGTGCGGGGCATGGGTCGCCATGAGATAGAAACACGCGTTAAGAAAGCCCTGGAAATGGTGCGTCTAGGCGACCTTGCAAAACGCTTCTCCGCACAACTCTCAGGCGGCCAACAGCAGAGGATTGCGCTGGCCCGTGCACTGATTTTCGAACCCAAGCTGGTGCTGATGGATGAGCCGTTGGGAGCGTTGGACAAGCAGCTGCGCGAACAGATGCAGCTGGAAATTCGGCGCTTACACCGCGACCTCGGCCTGACCGTTGTGTTCGTGACGCATGATCAAGCAGAAGCTTTGACTTTGTCGGACCGCATCGCGATTTTCAACGACGGCGTTATCCAGCAAATAGACACCCCGCAAGCACTCTACGAGCGCCCGGCCAATGCCTTTGTGGCCACTTTTATGGGCGACACCAACGTCCTGCCAGGTGTTTTGACCTCACTCAACACCCACCAATGCCAAGTACGGCTTGATCTGGGCGAACAGATGTTTGCCCGCACCACACCGGGCCTTACCAGCGGTAATCGCACCTCGCTGTCCATTCGTTCCGAACGGGTGATCCTCGATGGCGACGAGCGTTATGACAGCCGCCTGCCCGGTTCTATCGAGGAATGCATCTATCTGGGCGACCACGTACGCATACGCCTGAACGTTTCGGGCAGCAATGACTTCAACGTAAAAGTACCCATCGCCCAGATGCAACCTCACTGGCGAGAAGGCCACCGCCTTCCCGTCTGTTGGCACAGCGCAGACGCTTCGGCGCTCGATGCTATGCCTGCTTGAACCCTCCCCTTCCTTGTTGATGACATCAGGATATTTGCCATGCTCAAGCGTCTATCTGCACTGATTGTTCTGGCTGCCTTCGGTGGCCACGTAAATGCGCAACCGCTGACTGTTGTGTCGTTCGGCGGCCTGAACAAGGATGCCCAGGAGAAAGCGTTCTACAAACCCTTCACCGCAGCGGGCAACGGCCCGGTACAGGCCGGGGAATACAACGGGGAAATGGCCAAGATCCGCGCCATGGTTGAAACCGGAAACGTCAGTTGGGACGTGGTTGAAGTCGAAAGCCCTGACCTGATCCGAGGGTGCGCCGAAGGTATGTTCGAGCCTCTGGACTGGAGCAAGCTGGGCGACGCAGGCAAGTTCGTCAGCGGCGCGGTCAATGAATGTGGCGCGGGGATTTTCCTCTGGTCGACCAACCTTACGTACAACAATGCCAAGCTCAAGAGCGCGCCAAAAGGGTGGGAAGCTTTTTGGGACACCAAAACCTTCCCCGGCAAACGTGGCCTGCGCAAAAGTGCCAAGTTCACCCTGGAAATCGCCCTGCTGGCCGATGGGGTCAAACCTGCCGAGCTGTATCAGGTATTGGGAACACCAGAAGGTGTCGACCGCGCGTTCAAAAAACTCGACCAGATCAAACCCGATATTCAATGGTGGGAAGCTGGCGCTCAGCCCCTGCAATGGTTGGTTGCAGGCGATGTGGTCATGACATCCGCCTATAACGGCCGAGTATCGGCGGCACAGGCTGAAGGCCATGATTTCAAGATGGTGTGGAATCACAGCCTGTATGACATCGACAGTTGGGCCATCGTTAAAGGCTCACCCAACAAGGCCCTTGGCGAGAAGTTCATCGCCTTCGCCAACGAGCCGCAACACCAGAAAGTGTTCGCTGAGAACATTCCTTACGGCCCGACAAACAAAGATACCTTGGCGCTGATTGACGTTAAAACGCGCGAACAACTGCCGACCGCTCCAGCCAACCTGGAGAACGCCCTGCAGGTCAATACCAGTTTCTGGATCGACCACGGCGAAGAACTGGAACAACGCTTTAACGCGTGGGCCGCGCGCTGATCGATAGCCCCACAGACTCCCCGGACCGCGTCGGCACAAGCTGGCGACGTGTCCGGGCCCTGTAGACGAAAGGAGACCCCTCATGCCCGAAGCGCTAGCCTTCGAATCGGCGCCGTCAGTGGTTCAGACGCAACGATTACAGCAACGATTACACGCCAACAAACGTGCTTACACGCGACGCTCGCTGCTGCTCATCCTGCCCCTGCTGGTATTGCTGGTCGCAGGTTTCATGACGCCCATCGGCTCGCTGCTGACCAAGAGCGTAGAAAACCCGGAGGTGGCCAACGCCCTGCCAAACACCTTGAAATTACTGAACAGCTGGGACGGTACAACACTGCCTGCCGAATCTGTCTTCAACACGTTGGGCCAAGAGTTACGCACTGCCCGCGCCCAAGGTCAGCTGTTTGCACTCAATCGTCGGCTGGGCTACGAAAGTGCCAGCTTGCGTAGCCTACCAACCGCCATTTTGAGCCGGTTACCCGCCGATGGCAGCCCAGTGCGTGACACGTTGATAAACGACGTGCCAGCGCTGGGCGACATCAAGACTTGGGCAACCCTTAAGCAACTCGGCAAGCCCTATACCAGTCTGTATTGGCTGGCAGCATTCGACCTGAAGATGGACGCGGGTCAGGTCCGCGCCGTGGCGCCGGATAAAGCGCTGTATGTGGACGTACTCAAACGTTCACTGACCATCGCAGCCCTGGTAACCGTGCTCTGCGTGCTGCTGGGTTACCCACTGGCCTATTGGCTCTCGCGCCAACCCGCCCGCCGCGCCAATCTGTTGCTGATCTTGGTACTGCTGCCGTTCTGGACATCGCTGATCGTACGCACTGCTAGTTGGATCGTGCTCTTGCAATCGGGCGGCCTGATCAACAACTCGCTGATCGATCTGGGCATCCTCGACAAGCCCCTGCAACTGGTCTTCAACCGTGCCGGGGTACTGATTTCGATGACCCATATTTTGCTGCCCTTTCTCATCCTGCCACTGTATGCCGTGATGAAAGGAATCGACTCGCGCTACGAGCGCGCAGCGATTTCACTGGGCGCACATCCCTACACGGCGTTTCGACGGGTCTACTTGCCGCAAACGTATGCGGGTGTGACGGCTGGCGCGTTACTGGTTTTTATCATGGCGATTGGTTACTACATCACCCCTGCACTGCTGGGTGGGCCGGGCGACCAAATGCTTAGCTACTTCGTCGCGTATTACACCAACACCACCATCAACTGGGGCATGGCAACCGCACTGGGCGGCCAGCTTCTGATTATCGTGCTGTTGCTGTACTGGGTGTACGCGAGGATCTCGCGCCCTGCCAATCGCGCTGCCTGAGGAGACTGCAATGAAGCACGTCGAACCGCTGGAGATCCGTCTGCTGCGCCCGCTGTTAAGCGTCTACAGCTTGGCTTTGCTGATGTTCCTGATCATTCCCATCCTGGTCATTATCCCGCTGTCATTCAATGCGGGGTCTTTTCTGAGCTACCCGCTGAGCGGATTTTCGTTGCGTTGGTACCACGAGTTTTTCAATTCCAACGACTGGATGCCAGCCCTGCTGAACAGCTTGAAAATTGCCCCGGCCGCCACCCTGCTCGCCACGGTACTGGGCACCTTGGCGTCGGTAGGACTGTCTCGGGGAGAGTTTCGCGGCAAGGCGCTGATCATGGCGGTCATGATTTCACCGATGGTGGCGCCCGTCGTCATCGTGGCGGTGGGGATGTACTTCTTTTTTGCCAGTTGGGGGTTGCTTAACAGCTACCTGGGTCTGGTGATCGCCCACGCCGTGCTGGGCGTGCCTTTTGTGGTCATCACCGTCAACGCCACCCTGCAAGGCTACGACCGCAACTACACCCGTGCGGCTGCCAGCCTTGGTGCGACGCCTTGGTATGGTTTCAAACGCGTGACCCTGCCACTCATTGCCCCAGGGGTATTGAGCGGCGCGCTGTTCGCCTTCGCGACCTCGTTTGACGAAGTCGTTGTGACGTTGTTTCTGGCCAGTCCAACGCAACGCACCCTGCCGATGCAAATGTTTGCCGGTATCAAGGAAAACCTCAACCCGACCATCGCGGCCGCTGCAACCATGATGGTGCTCTGCGCATTGCTCTTACTGCTGGCCATGGAAGTGCTGCGACGCAGAACCGAGCGCCTTCGTGGCGCCAAGACTGAATAAAACACCCGCCCAATGTATGAGCGAGCTTGCTCGCGATCTTTTGATCTTAAAGATCGCAAGGCAAGCTCTTACAGGGGGTAGGCATACCCCCATACGCAACCATCCCCGCCAAGCCTAATAAACAAACGACACCGACCGCATAAGCAACCGTTCGCCAAGGCTGCCAACTCGCCAGATAAAAAACCGTATGCAGCACCCGGGCCACCGTGAATAGGCAAAACAACCCAACCGTAGGACCGCTCCACGTCGCCAACACACAGCACAATCCGCCTAGCACAAAGAACAAGGGGATGTTCTCCAGATCATTTGCCCAGGCTTTGGCAGCCCGACTGACCTGTGGCAACTCGTTGTGATTAACAGGGCGATTGAAGAAGCGCGCATCTTCAGGGTTGGTGAATGCAAGGGACCTGATGCGATAAAACCCCTGATAGCTCGAGACCGCCAACATCTTCACACACAGCACCACCACGCAGAGCGCATAGACGGAGAACGTGCTGTTCATGCTTCGCGCCTTGAGCCTGAGAACCCATTGACCACGATGTACAACAACGGGCCTATGCAGACGAAAACGGCCGTAAGCACCACGTAAGGCAGTACCGCTATGAACGTTTTCCCTTTGGAGCGCGCATCCTGGTACATCCAGATGCAGGCCAAGATCGCCATCAGATACAGGTCAATAACGACTTGAGCGGTGTCCGGGCTGGACATCAGCCCGAGGCCAAAATCAATAAGCGATTGGTCCGCCAGCAACATCGTATAACCCGTGTACACAGAGAAGCCCAGCAAGGCGGCGAGTGCTAAATAAGGTTTTGTCATGTCTTCATCCTAGAAAACTGAAGCGGGTGATCGGTGCGCCACGTTAGTGGTACTTTTGGCGCATCAGCAATGACCTCAGAGGTCATGGACTCAGCCCATTCGCACTGCCAGAGTTAACCCATGAGCACTCGCCCCTTCCCTCGTGTTACCTCCCCAACCAACGCTGGCCCGCTACTGCGACAGCTGCGCCGTCAGGCTAGCCTGAGCCAGTTGGACTTGGCCCTGATCACGGGAGTGTCCCAACGTCATTTGAGTTGTATCGAGACAGGGCGCGCCAAGCCAAGCCCCGGCACGCTGCATAACCTGCTGATGGCTCTGGAAGCCCCCCTTGAGCAATGCAATAGCGTGTTTCTGGCATCTGGGTATGCGCCACGCTACGAAACGACGCCACTCTCATCTCCCGCCATGGACGCCGTGCGTGACGCCATCACTCACGTGCTTCACGCCAACAATCCCGCTCCGGCCATTGTGTTGGGCAGCCATTGGGAAGTCCTGGCCGCTAATGCCAGCACTAAAGTACTGTTCGATCTGGTGGGGCTGCCCGAGAACTCGGCACATCAACTGAACTTGCTGGTCACGCTGTTACAGCCCGGCGGGCTGGGCGACCATTTGCTCAACGCAGAAGAAATCAGAAGCCTGGCGTGGCAAAGGGCGACACGAGAAGCCTTGGACAACCCGGCCTTGGCGAATCTGTTAGCCGGCCTCGACACCCCGGCCAGCCCCGCCGTGGTCGCTAACGCGTTGCCGCCGCTGGTGCTGACCCGCATCAAGTCCCCGCACGGCGACTTGAACTTTATGTCGACCTTCACCACGTTCGGTATGCCGCTCGACATTACCGTCACGTCTTTGCGCATCGAGCACTTGATCCCTGCCGATACGCACACCTGGCAGATCATGACCCAAGCGTACGAGCGATCACTGACAACGGATTAACCACTGCGGCTCTTTTCAAAACGAACGTCACCCTGCGCTAAGTGCTCCACCGGCTGCCAGCCGAGTTTTCGATAGAAGCCGCTTGCGCGGCTTTCTTCAGCGGTTTCCAGCCAAATTGTCTGATGGTGTTCAAACAGGTAGGCCTCCGCTTTCTCCATCAAACTGCGGCCTAAGCCGTGCCCCTCGAACTCAGGCAACACGAACGCGGCAAACACGCATGCGTCTTCTCGATCAGCCATGGAAAACCCTGTGACAACACCGTCGACCTCTGCGACCCAGATACAGGGCGCATCAGAAATAGCGTCGCGTATGGCATCTGGCGTCACACCTATTTGCACCAACTGATCGAGTGACAGGTGATTTTCACGAACGCTTGTGCGGATATTAAAAATACAATCGATATCGCCCTCGTGGGCTGTTCTTATCGTTCTTTCCATAACGTACTGACTCCTTTGCATGACCTAAAAACGCCCCAATGCTATACGCATTTTTGGCCCGCACGTAAGCGGTCTTGATCAAAACGTTCATCTATGCAGCCGACCGTCTGTGGCCTGCAAGATCGAACGCCGGGACGCCAGCGCCACTGAACAGACCACACACATTGCCAGGGACAAGCCCGCCAGCATGCCCACGTAGCCGCTTCGGTCAAGCAGCACGCCAGCGGCTATCGGAACGGTCATGCGCGTGATCACGAAAAGGCTGGCTTGTAACCCGTAGTCAGCCGCCTGACGATGCTCACGTGAATAAAACATCATTAACGCAAACACGAGGCTCGACACCGCGCCCATGGCCGTGGCGAGCAGGAATGCCGACGCCAACAACCAGCCCATGCCCGCCTGCAAACCTAGCGCCGCAGTCATCGCCAGCAGGGCGAACAAGGCCCATAGCATGAACAACGGGATAGCGCGGCCGGGGCCAATACGCCGCACCACTGCGCCACCCAGCAAGCTGGCGAGCGCGCCCACTACGCCACCTCCGATGCCCGCGACCAGCGCTACGTTGGATGCGCCCATACCCAGGTCAAGCAGCAGCGGTTTGAGATAGAGCCACGCGGCACCGACAAAGGGAAAACTGCTCAGCAACACCAACGTCCAGATGCGAGCACCGTGCTGGCGGAAGTAACCCGCCCAGTCCGCCATGACAGGCTTTACAGGCTCGATTTCCGCGCCCCTTGCCTCTTCTTCTCGCAGCAGGGCCAGCGGCACCAGGGTCAGGAGTAAACCGACGGCCATCAACAGAAAAGGCGCCTGCCAGCCCCAGCGATTCTGGACCAGCAGCATGACCCCTGCGCCAACAATCGCACCCAGAAACAGCGCCGCAGAACGGATGCTCCCGGCACGAATCTGCTGCGCCGGTGCCAGCAGCTTAATCGCCAGGGCATTGACCGGGATGTCGGCCCACGTCGCCAACCCCGCGCAAGCAAATGCCAGCCCGAACAGATACCAGCGACTCGCAGAGATGGCCTGTTGGCTGACCAACACCAGCAGCGCGGCCAGCAGCGCGCACAGCACCAGCGCCCACATTCGATAGTGGCTGCGGGCAGAACGGTAGCGTTGCACAGGTAAGGCCAGGAGAAACTTGAACACGGCGGGCAGCCCGGCCAACTGAAACAACCCAATATCGGTACCGGACCAGCCGTGTTCGCGCATGACCAGAGGCAAGCCCAGCATCAGGTAAATACTGGGCACGACCAATACAAAATTCAGCCAGCCGAACAACAGTTGCAGACGCCAGGTTGCAGCTCCTTGCCAATGACTCATGTGACGTTCCTACGGGCTACCAACACTGAAACCGGGGATACCGCGAAGGCCACTTCAGGGTAATGCTCGATATGCACGAATCCGGCCTGCTGCATCGCTTTGCCTAAATCTCCGGCCTGAGTGACATGCCGGCCGAGCATTTGCATTGACAGGTAGTAAGGCATCACGCGTTGAGCCTGCTCCGCCGTTGCGGGTACCTCGGCGTGGGCGCTGACCAGTACCCCGCCCGGGCGCAGCGCCGCATACACCTTGGCCAAGGTGGCAGCCATGTCCGGCACAAAGTGCAGCACGGATGAACACCAGATCAGGTCATAGCCTTCGCCGATCGGATCGCTGGCCAAATCGCCGCCACGCACCTGCAAACGCTGTTCCAGCCCGGCGAGCCGGATGTTTTCCGCTGCCACGGTGACAGTCTGGGGAAAGTCAAAGACCTCCCCCGTCAGCAACGGATTGGCCTCAGCGAGAGCGATGGCCACCAGCCCCGGCCCTCCTCCCAGATCCAGCAGGCGCCGGGCGCTATGGAACTCTGGCACTTGAGTCATCAGGCGAGACGCGACGCCCACTGTTACGGCTCGTTGTTCCTGTGCGATCTGTACGCGTGCTGCCGCCGTCCAGCTGTCGATGTGGCCCGCGCCCTTAGGTGCTTGGCCGCTGGGTTTGCCGGAGCGCACTTGATCGCCCAGTTGACTGCCAAAATGGCGCAAACCCTGCAAACGAAACCCCCAGGCATCCCCGCAATAGTTCGGTGCATCAGCACGCAGGTATTCACTGGCCAGTGCCGAGTTGAGGTACTGCACAGACTGGCACTCGTCGCGTACCAGCAAGCCCATGCTCCATAACAGCTCCAGCCAGTAGCCGGTATTGTCCGGGTCGAGTTGCAACTGGCGGGCCACTTCTTGGGCCGTGCACGGCATGTGCAACAGGTCGAATAGCTTCCAGTCCAGCGCTATGCGCAAGGCATCAGCGCGGACCGCCGCCAAGGTCAGGTCCCAGTAGGGTTGCAACGCATGCGGCGTGGCCAGGTTGATCGTGTTCATGGTGTTCATCCCTCACATTTCGTAGCTGAGTCGCAGGCCGATTTCGCGCGGCGGGCTATAAACCCTCGCGGTGCCGCTGAGATAGCCGACCGCGTCGTAGCGTTTGTCAGCCGCGTTTTTCACGTAGGCAGAAATGCCGTAATGGCTGAAGTCGTAACCAGCATTCAGGTCAATCAGGCCATAGCCTCCCCGGCTGTACTGGTTGGCTGAGTCCAAATAGGTTTTGCCGATGGCGCTGACACCACCCTGGGCGTACCAACCCGCAGGCGCGTCGTAACGCAGGCTGAGGTGAGCAGTGACGTCTGGGACGAAGGGGTTGCGATTGCCTTTGTAGTCATTGCTACCTTCGCTGAAGCGCTCGAAACGGGTGCGGTTCAAGCCAACTGAGCTGACCACCCGCCAGCTCTCATCGAACAGGTATTCAGCTTCTACATCGAGCCCGGTAGAACGGGCCGATGCGGCGTTCGTGATGTAGACCAAGCCGGGCTGGATGATCTGCTGCACCTGCATGTCGCTGATGTCCATCCAGTACAGCGCTGCCGAATAACGCAAACGCTTGTCGTCGAGCCAGCCCTTTGCACCGACCTCGTAAGTCTTGACCTTCTCGGGATCGTAACCGGGATAATCGGCGCCACTGGCGAACGCATTAAAACCACCAGCGCGGAAGCCTTCGGCATAGCTGCCATAGAGATAAGCGTCAGGCTGCCATTCGTATTGCAGCGCCAGCTTGGGGGTGAAGCGTTGCCATTTATCGCTCTGGCTGCTGCCGATGGCTGGATCGATATGCACCTTGTCCTGCTCGACGCGTGCGCCCAGAGTCAAGGTCCAGCGGTCCGTCAGCGGTGCCAGCCACTGCCCAAACAACGCCGTGGTATTGCCACCCACCGTGACATCGGTTTGAGTCAGCCGAGCAGGCAGTTTTTGTTGGTATGAGAGGTCGTGGTCATCGCGGTCAGCATAGGCACCGAGCAGCCATTGGTTATCCCCCCACTGCCCTTCTAGGCGAAACTCTTGGGACAGGGTATTCATGTGGTAATTGCGCCGCAGGTGGAACAGATCGGCCGGCATGAAATCGGTGTCCTGCTGGAGCCGGTCATAGAAGTCGTTGCGCGCAGTGATGGAACGCAGCTTGAGCCCTGAATCAAACTCGTGCAGCACATCCAGAGACAGGCTTCGGCCACTGGAATGGTTCCAGCTGGGCGTGCCCGAACGGACGTCACGGTGGCGCTCAGTGAGTGCACCCCAGAGCGAGGCGCCATCTCGATAATCCTGACGGCTGTAGCGCAGGTTGATTTCGCTAGCCAGGCTTGGGGTCCAACGCAGCACCATTCGGGCGCTGTGGCGTTCGCGGTCATCGGCTTTGCCGCCCAGGTAGCGGTTATCGATAAAGCCATCCTGCTCAAGCCACTGACCCGAGACGCCGGCGTACAAGGTATCGGGAATCAGCGCAGTGCTCGCATCTGCGCTCAGGGTGCGCTGGTCACGACTGCCAACGCCGGCTTCAATGCGTGCATAGGGTTGAAGACTAGGCTGGCGGGTATGAATGCTCAACACCCCGGCTTCGGCGTTACGCCCGTAAAGGGTCGACTGCGGCCCGCGCAGCACCTCTACGCGCTCCACGCCCAACAAGTTATGGTCGAACCCTTGAGCCATCAGGGTGGGTACGCCGTCCACCAGCATCAACATCGACGACGAGAACGCCGTAGGACTGGATGTCAGGCCACGCACCACCGGCAAGTTGGTCCCCGACTGGCCAAACGGCTGGAAAGTGAACCCCGGCGTGACCTGAGCCAAGCGCGCCAAATCATCAATCGCTCCCTTACGCAGGTCCTCACCGCTGATCACTGACAGGCTTGCCGGGACTTGCTCTTGTTCCTGCTCGATCTTGTTCGCCGTGACCATGACCGGTTGCAATTCAGTCTGCGCGGCGAGCGTCACCGCGCTTCCCAACCAGCCGCCGACCACTAGCGTGTAGGCGCTGGCTTTAAAGACATAGCTGTTCATCATGCTCCCCATCATTAATCACTCCATGGCCGGGTGCTGGCGATGGCTGTGACGTGGGAAACATGCTATTAGCTAATGCGAATATTTATCATGTGGCAACGTATTCATTACGGATTAATACGTATGCGCGCGGGTGCTAAATCAAGGGAGGGCAATAAACATGGCGGCCTTACAGAAGATTTCTCAATCTTATCGACTGGCAACAACGCATTCGCGGCGGGTCAGTCACGATGAATGCGGCTGGATGCGCCAGCAACTACCTGAAGAATTGGGGGAGTGCTATTCCGAACGCCTGACGCTGGACAACGACCTGGTGCTGTTACGTTCGCGCTACCACGCCACCCGCAACCTGATCGAAGAAACTGCCAACCCGCACAATCGCCCAATGCTGGTCATCACGTTTGGCATGCAGGGTGACTCCGGCTACAAAGGGGTTGACGGCTCGGCAGTTGCGTTTCGCTCGGGCTATACCACCATCACCGCGTTTCAACAGAGCCAAGGGGAACGCTATTACGAGGCTGGGGCGACGGTCTCTCAACTGCGTTTGCTGATCGGCGAAAGCCTGCTCAACACCTACATTGGCGAGCAACGCACCGATCAATTGCTGGGTAACGGAAACGTTCGCCAACTGGCCTTTAAGAAAACGTCGGCAGCCAGTGCCAGCCACGTCACCGCTCTGACCCGCTACCTTAATCAGGGCGCGACCACCAAGCTGGACATGCACATTCATACCCTCACCGTGTTGTCCGAACAGTTGAAGCTGCTAAGTCCGCCAGCCCGCGAAAAAAGCCTGCAAATCAGTGCCGTCGACATCGAAAAGCTCGACCGCGCCAGAGACATCATGGTCGAACACATGGACCAGCCACTGACCATCCCCTATCTGTGCGCTGCCGTGGGGCTCAACGAGTTCAAACTTAAGGAAGGCATGCGCCATCGCTTCCAGTCCACCCCGCACCGCATGCTGCATGAACTGCGCATGCGCAAGGCTTACACCCTGCTGGAAAGTGGTTGCCAGGTGGCCCAGGCGGCCTATCAAGTGGGCTACACATTCCCCAACAACTTCAGCGCTGCCTTTACCCGTTTTTTTGGCAAGTCGCCGAAGTCGGTCTTTGGCAAACGTCGTTGAACACATGGGGGATCTTGCGCCCGACAAACCGACCTGCATACATGGAGGTAGAAGACGCTTACAGGTCTGTGGGCGTGACGGTCAGATCACGTCTGAGACGCCTACACATAATGGCCGTTCTTCAGCAACGTGACCGAAGAACCTCATTAAGCACTCTCCTTTGCCAATCTTGGGCGCAGATCCAGTATTTTCACGTAGAGAAGAACCGCCCCTCCCATCTCCGCCATAATCACTTGCGCCTCGGCTTCAAGCATTGCTAGCAGGCCATCAACATCAATCTTGACGCCACTGTCGGGGTGCTCCCATTGTCGATTTGAGGCAACGGTCACCATCAGGCAGCCTGACTTACAGCATTCTGCCGCCATGTATTTGGCGACCAATTGCTTGCGAAGTGTGTCCCTAAGAACCTTGCCTGACCAATCTTTCTCACCGACCTTTAGCTCGATTATCGCTTCCTGACCCGATAGTGCCCGTAAACGTATATCCGTTTCTTTTTCATCAGCTGTTACGGCTTCTTGATCGACGGTGTATAGCCTGTTGGCGGATGTTTTAAGTTGTGAAGCAATCCACTGACGCATCACTCGCTCTTCACTTATTAGGGCCAGAACTGCACGAGGTGATGTGTCTTGCACCAGCACATCATCGAAGTCGTCCAGTCGATCGACCATGAGCGCAAACATTTCATCACGCGTGACAGGTGGCGCCTCTCCACATCTGTCAATAACGGTTAATTGCACTTCGGTAAAGACGGACTGATCTACCTCTTGAGCCGCTTTTTCTATGGCCTGACGTTTGAGACGGTCCTGCATATGAATCACTAAAGGATCTGCCGCGAGCGTGAGTTTAGCCGCCCACGCGTCTGGGCCAGCACAAGACAACAACCCGTCCAGCAGGCGGTTACGCACAGTCTGCGCATCAGCTCGGGAGTTGGCCTGATAAACCCCCGTCTGATGAAGATCATCACACGGGGAAATATGTTGATAGGCAAGACGGACCAAACGTAAATATTGATCAGCCGTAAAGTTTCTTGGCGCGGACTCACCGACAAAATCGGCCCAGCGAGTACCCAAGATAGAAGCGAATAACTCTACTGCCGCCGCGTTAGACGTCATTGTAGAAAGAGCCTGCTCCATTTCATGGGTTGCAGCGTGCGGGTCTATATCGAAAAGAACACAAACCCACAGACACTGAAGTTTCAAGGGGACTTTTCGTTGCAACTGCTCAATCGCTATTGTTCGAATAAACGCTATGTTTTCGGGCTCATCACTGGAGATGATGACCTCTACAGCCCGTTTGAGGCGGCCTATCGCAAATTGCTCATATTGTGGGTCTTGCGGGCGGTCCAAATGCTCAACCAGCCACGTTTTAATAGAGGGTAGGAGTACAGCAGCAATCTGCGGCGCGCCAAAACATATAGTGTCCAGCAGGCCTGAAACGTTAGTGGGACCAAAGTCACGAAGTTCCCATGATAGTTCTTTGGACAGCACGTCTTTAATAGCGTCAGGATGGGCTTTGGCAAGCGCGTTTATCCACTCTGGAATGCCATTGAGTTCCATCAATATGTAATGAGCCGCCGTCGCAGCATCGTGTTGAGTTAAATGCTTTGCCCAGCCCGTTGTTTCTGCATCGGCAGCAACCGATGCAGCTCCGAGCAGCCAATCTTTTTGCACCCTATTGCGTTTATCTTTTGGCATGTCCACCGGAAGCGTCGGTCTGGCATCACGCCAAACTCGCACCATTGCATGGCGGATCCGGTCGGTCACAGCGCGGCCGAAGTTGCTCTCCAGAAAGTCCCGGTTCCAACCAGATGCTGCGCCCCCTCTGACACGATCACGCATGACCGTCCAAAGAAAATAGAGGAGCCGATATTCTCTTTTCGGGCTAAAAATAGTCTCCGAAGACTCTTTTAAAAGATGCCAGATTGTCACCAGCCTCCGGTGCTCTCTTTCAATACGGCGTTGCCTCTGGCGCTCTTGTTGCGCGTTTTCGTGTTTGATCTGGTCCGCTCGCGGGTCTTGTACAACCGGGCGTTTTGTATCCATCAAGCATGCGTCCAGCACGGGGTTATCTTCGATAAAGGGCTTGAGGTTCGCTACGATTGCACTCACATCCTCATCACCTCGACAAAGAACGCCCAATGAAGCTGCAAGCATTATTTGGCGCTCAAACAGCGGACGATGTGTGTCTGCCAACGCGGCATGGATCCAGTCTCTATCGACATCCACATCGAGGTTAAACGCTCCAAAATGATGGGCATCGACAAACCGCGCCACTGGGTCGCTCTTTGGATTCAGACGCTGGCAAAACGAATAGTCAGCCCAAAAAATCTCAGCCCTTAATTCTGAAGACGCTTTAGTTAATATCGCTTTAAGCTCATTCTTCGAATTACCCTCAGCCTGAAGCCTGGTTTCAATCCGCACGCTCAGAACTGTGGCACGGATGACGTTATAAGAGGCATCAGCAGCGCTTAAGAGACGTCTGCAGACGATACTTAGAAGTATGACGAGATCAGGTCGCGTGCTCGTATAACATGTCCGTTCAACCGACCAGCACACAGTACCTTCGATGGCGGCTAGAAGAACCTCCAGTAACGATTGAAGGTATTCATCCCCTACCTCGGCATTCTTTAAAGCATTGACGAATACTCTTCTCTGCATGATATCGGGGCTTTGGGGCACTCCGATTCTGTCAAGCAAGTAGCACAGCTCAACCGGTGCGATATGAGCAGGAAAGAGTAAAGTGGCAACCCTCTGACATAGGTTAGAACCCCAGCGCTCTGGCTGGGTTATAAGCGATTGAACCAATGTTTCCAGCCTTGAATCACTGAAATGAATCAGCGTTTCTATCGCCTCAAAACGTTCGTTGTCCGGGGCACTCTCATTAAAGGCCGCAAAGTTGGCGAGATCAGCGCAACCGCTCATATTGCCTGCGCAGATCATTTCAATCAGCAACTGACGAACTTCGGTGTTTTCAATACCTGTCGCCCAAGCGCGTACTACTTCGTCTTCCAGATCGCGGCTTGCAAAACGATAGGTTTGTATTGAGGGAATACTCATACCGCGCTTGCCACCGGAACCATATTTTTCAACGTATGCGCGAAGAGCGTCTACCCGTTGCGACAAGGTCAACGACCCTGGGTCCCCGTACGTCAGTAATACCTCAGGCTCTCGGTTTCGGACCTCTTGGAAAAGACTCTCCTGCGACGCTGCCAACCAACCTGCTAGCGGACGCATCGATGGCTTGATGACCTTGACCCCTTCCGGGGTCTCAGCCAAAAGCAGCCGCTTTACGGCCTTCATCGTCATCCCATGTGTAATGCGATTCTCAAGTCTCTGCGCCGCCAGATATTCCGTCACTGAGCGATGGTGAAACCTGACGCGTCCGTAGCTGGCAAACCCGAAAAGAGAGCGTTCCAAAAGGGTACGTATCTCTTTGCGATCCCAGTCTGGCAGGACCTGCTCGGGGTCGAGCGCAACCGACCCAGATCCCGATGCAGCCTCAAGATCCGCTTCCAGGCTATGTCGAATAGTCAGCTTTCGGGTAAGCAGCGCCGCCAAGGCCAGTCTGCTCGCGCCTTCAAGAGCACGATCGGGTGAAAGCTCAGCAGCCTCTTGCCGGTCAGTTCGAGGTTTGAGCTTTACCTGGATGTTTTGCTGAACCTGTTCACGGTGGGTACGGATTTTTTTGGAAACCCGCCAATCTGCACATAACTCAATGAGGTCTTGCGGGCGCCGTGCGAAATCTTGTGCGTTCTGGCGACGTATCGAATCCAACAACGCATCAGGGTCAGCGATATGTTGGGTGATCGACATTTGCTTGATCAGGTCATCCGATAACGGCATGAGCGATACCGTAATCCAGTCCGGTGGACCCTCATCTTCAGGTTCGATCGTGTCTGGCTGCTCCTGCCCCAAGACCAGGTCCGCGAAAGCCTCTGCGCTGGCTTCAACTACCGCTTCAGGCATTGGCGTTAAAGGAAAATTGGCTCGAATTAAGTGTTCATCAACAGGTACGGGCCTTGTGGTGATGACAATACGGGCCCGATTCAACTGATCACGCAGAGGTTTACTCAGCTTATTCAAGGCCGTTCTGAAAGACCCTAAAGTGAGCTGAAGCTCATCGATGGAATCCAGAAAAAATGTCGCAATGCCTGATCGTGCTGCTCGCCAAGCCTCAAAACGCTCTTCCTCATCCACGGTTAATAGATCATGGAGAGGGCTTTTTGCGAGTTCTGAAAGCTCAATAAAGAAAGCCGGCTCGCCCTCTTCCCACAGAAACTTGTGCTGCATTCGGCATTCGTAGGTCTTACCGGCGCCAGCTTCTGAGATGATCAGCACACGCATGGACGTCAGAAGCTCTTGCCAATCAATCCCGCCTCCAAAACCAATATGATCATTCAGCATCATCCGCTCTAACTCAGCAGTTCTGTCAGCAGGGATGACGTTGAAAGTTCTACGGATGTTCGGCGGGGTATTTTTTGATTGCACGGGAAGAGACCAATGAACGTTGTGCTGCTTTGTAACGTTTTTTGCTCAAAATGTCTTCGCCGGGGCACGCCGATTACAACGCGAAACGCAATGCCACAAGCGGCGGGCCATGCCCGTCGATGCGGTTTAACGAATAAACCGCATCGCTGGCAAGCCAGTTTCTCGCTGTATTTAAAACAGCGTTCCCTTAACTGACTGACATGACGCTACATATCAGTGGTTCACGGTTACCACACCGCAATATGGGAATCCGCCCGCGGCTCGGTGCCTCCGCACAGCACCCCGCTGACCGGGTCGCGCAGGATGATCTGCCCGCGTCCGTAGTCGGTGAGGTCGCTGGCAATTTGAACCTGATGACCGCGCCGTGCCAGGGCATTAGCCAGATCCCTGGATGCGCCCTGCTCGATGCCGACTTTCATGTCGCCCAGCCATTGCCAGCGTGGCGCATCCAATGCCGCCTGCGGGTTTAGGCCGAAATCCACCAGGTTCATCACCATTTGCACGTGGCCCTGGGGCTGCATGTAGCCACCCATCACGCCGAACGGCCCAAGGGCGTGGCCGTCTTTAGTCAGAAAACCCGGGATGATGGTGTGAAAGGTTTTTTTGCCGCCTACCAGACAGTTGGCGTGACTCGGGTCGAGGCTGAATTCCTGCCCTCGATTCTGCAAGGCGATACCGCTGTCGGGGAGCACCACACCAGAACCAAAACCGTGATAGTTGCTCTGGATGAACGAGACCATATTGCCCTCGGCGTCCGCCGTGGCTAGGTACACCGTACCGCTGGCGTGGGGGTCTCCAGGGGTGGGCATCTGCGCCTGTTCGCCAATTTGGTCACGGCGTCGGGTGCTGTAGTCATCGCTCAGCAGGTCCGCCACTGCGACACGCATATGCTGAGGGTCGGTGATGTAGTGCAGACCGTCGCTGTAGGCAAGTTTCATCGCCTCAAGCTGACGATGCCAGGTCTGCTGACTGTCACGGTGATCGAAGCTGAAACCTTCGAGGATTTTCAGTGCCATCAGTGCCACCATCCCCTGGCCGCTGGGCGGGATTTCCCAGACGTCTACGCCGCGGTAGTTGACATGAATCGGGTCCACCCACTGCGCGCGGTAATCCTTGAGATCACTGGCACGTAGGTAGCCTGCGCTAGCACGAGAATGGGCATCCAGGCGCTCAGCTAAGTCGCCGCGATACAGGCTTTCGCACTCGGTGGCAGCCAGCTCTTCCAGCGTGCGGGCTTGGGCTGGGTTACAGAATATTTCCCCCGCGCGTGGCGCACGCCCGTCGATCAGAAAGGTATCGAACCAGGCATCAAGCACCGAGTCGCGGTGTGGGCTGAATTCTTCAAGCGTTTGCTGCCACTGATGGGCAACCACAGGCGACACTGCAAAGCCGTCCCGCGCCATGCTAATAGCCGGTTGCAACAGATCGGCAAAGGGTAACTTGCCGAAGCGTTTCGACAGCTCCGCCCACGCCGATGGGCAACCGGGCACCGTTACCGGGGTCCAGCCGTACAACGGCATATGCTCATGCCCGGCCGCCTTGACCGCCTCGATACTCAAGGCCGCCGGTGCCTGGCCGTTACCGTTCAGCCCGTGCAACTGCCCCTTGCACCACACCAAGGCAAAGGCATCGCCACCTAGGCCGCAGCCGGTAGGCTCCACCACGGTCAGTGCCGCCGCCGTGGCAATGGCGGCGTCGATGGCATTGCCACCTTTTTGCATTATTTCAATACCCGCCTGGGCGGCCAGGGGCTGCGAAGCCGCGACCATGCCACGACGAGCAAACACGCTCTGGCGTTGCGACGGATAGGGGTACTCGTGAGCAGAAAATTTCAACATGGCAAAGGCTCTTCAATTCATTGACCGGATTTAACGCGGTTCCACTCACGGGTCATCAGGCGCTGGATGGGTTCTGGCAAGTCGGCAGAGACGAATGTATGGCTGATCACCTCATCACCCGGGTAGATGCCCGGATTGCCGCTGACCTTGGCATCCATCAATGGCGTTGCATCTGTGTTCGGGTTGGCGTAGCCCACGTAGTCGCTGATCGGTGCGATCACCTCAGGGCGCAGCAGATAGTTGATAAAGGCATGGGCATTGGCCACGTTGCTGGCATCCTTGGGAATTGCCAGCATATCGAACCACAGGTTCACGCCTTCTTTGGGGATCAGGTAGCGGATGTCGATAGATTTGCCGGCTTCCTTGGCGCGGGTTTGCGCCTGCATGACATCGCCGGAATAACCGATGGCCACGCAAATATCACCATTGGCCAGGTCGGCGGTGTATTTCGACGAGTTGAAGTAGGTCACCGAGGGGCGCAGTTCCATCAAGCGAGCCGAGGCTTGCTTGTAGTCGTCTGGCTTGACGCTATTGGGGTCCAGACCCAGGTAGAGCATGACCTGGGGAATGATCTTCACGGGCGCATCGAGAAACGCCACGCCGCAACTTTTTAGCTTGGCCAGATTGCCGGGTTCAAACACCATCGACCACGAGTCCAAGACCGCGTCCTTGCCCAGCACAGCCCGCACTTTTTGCTCGTTGTAACCGATGCCCACGGTGCCCCACATATACGGCACAGCGTAGCGATTGCCAGGGTCGGCAGCTTGCAGGCGTTGCATCAGCCGCGGGTCGAGGTGTTTCCAGTTATCCAGCAAGGCGCGTTGCAGCGGCTGGTAGGCGCCAGCACGAATCTGCTTGGACAAAAACTGGCTGGACGGCACCACCACGTCGTACCCCGAGTGCCCGGAAAGCAGCTTGGCTTCGAGCATCTCGTTCGTGTCGAAGATGTCGTACTGGACTTTGACACCCGTGTCTTTCTCGAAGTTTTTCAAGGTGTCGGGGGCAATGTAATCGGACCAGTTATAGACCTTCACCTCCGGGTCGGCGGCCAGGGTCATGGGCACAACGGCGGCGCAACACAGGGTGGCAAGCACGCTCGATAAACGCATGGTGAATTTCCTTGGAAGGGTCATAGCACTCGGCTAAGAAAGGCCCGGGTACGGGGATGGCTGGGGTGGCTGAAGATCTGTTCCGGCGGCCCTTGTTCGATGAGTTCCCCTTGGTCAAGCACCACCACGCGGTCAGCAACTTCACGGGCAAAGCCCATTTCATGGGTCACCACCACCATGGTCATGCCTTCCTCGGCCAGCTCTTTCATCACCTGCAGCACCTCGCCCACGGTTTCCGGGTCTAGGGCACTGGTGGGCTCGTCGAACAACATGGCTTGGGGTTTCATGGCCAGCGCCCGAGCAATCGCCACCCGCTGCTGCTGCCCACCCGATAGCATCGACGGGTAATGATTGGCCTTATCGGCCAGGCCAACCCGCGCCAACAACGTACGCGCCTGTTCTAGCGCCGCAGCACGGGACACGCCCAGCACGTGGATTGGCGCCTCGATGATGTTTTCCAAGGCCGTCATATGCGGGAACAGGTTGAAACGTTGGAACACCATGCCAATGTCCCGGCGCTGACGCGCGATATTGCGCTCCGAATCCCGAACCAGGCTGCCGTCGGCGCGCTCGCG
Organism: Pseudomonas psychrophila HA-4; assembly: GCF_000282975.1. Classification (GTDB taxonomy): domain Bacteria; phylum Pseudomonadota; class Gammaproteobacteria; order Pseudomonadales; family Pseudomonadaceae; genus Aquipseudomonas; species Aquipseudomonas psychrophila_A. Next base: position 119,838 of record NZ_ALJC01000087.1, on the reverse strand, counting down.
ATACCCCATCGCCTGACCGTTCACGCGGATGCGTCCGCCTTGGATGTCCTCCAGCAAGTTGATGCAACGGATAAAGGTAGTTTTACCGGAACCAGAGGCGCCAATCAGCACCACCACTTCTCCACGTCGAACTTGCAGAGAAATGCCCTTGAGAATCTGCAACTCGCCAAACGACTTTTGAACGTCCAGCGCCTCAATGATCAACTCTTCACTTTTGTGCGCCATGGCTATCGTCCCCTCAGCAATTTCAGGGTATTGCGGCCGAACATTCGGCTGGAGGCCCGCGGCAATGACGAGGGTCGGTCTGACTGGCCAAATCGTGCTTCCAACCAACGCTGGAAAAAGCCCCACAAGGTGGTGAGCATCAGGAAGTAAATCGCGACCACCAAGTACAACTCGAACACGCGGAACGTCGCCGAGGTGACCATTTGAGTACTGAGCAGCAACTCCTGCACACCAATCACGCTGACCAAGGTGGTGTTCTTGAGCATCACGTTGAACTCGTTACCCAGCGGCGGCACGATGACTCGGAACGCTTGGGGCAATACGATGCGGCGCATCAACTTGGCGAAACCCATGCCCAGAGAGCGCCCGGCTTCATATTGGCCCTTATCGACCGCACCGATACCGGCACGGATGATCTCGGACATGTACGCCCCTTCATTCAGGCCCAGGGCAATGATTGCCGCCTGGATATTGCCGGGAATGACCATGCCAAAGAGGTCGATATCCTCGAAGCGGAAAATCCCGCCCGCCGCCAACGCGGTGTACAGAAACACGATCTGCACCAGCAACGGCGTACCGCGCATCACCCACACATAAAAGCGCACTGGCAGGTGCAACAGTGGGGTTTTCGATAAGCGCAACAGCGCTGCCGCTAAGCCCAACACGCAACCCATCGCCATCGATAGCACGGCAATCAGACACGTCAGCCAGAGCCCAGTGAGGTACACCCCACTGGGTTGCAGCAAGTAGTGCCAAAACACATCCCAATTGAAATTCATCGCCGCAAACCTCAGTCGAGAGTGTCGCTGCTGACATGCCATTTGTTCAGCAACTGCACATAGCTGCCATCACTGCGCATATCGTTGATCACTTGCTGCACGGCGCCAGTCAGTTGCGGATCATCCTTGCGCATGCCCAAGCCGGTGAGGATGCGGCTGAACGCAGGCACACCTTCCTCGAACAACTCAGGCGCCATTGCCGCGTAATAACCGGCGGTTTCAACGGTGGTGCCATACGCATCGACTTGGTTGATGCGCAGGGCCTGAAAAGCATCGGTGTCGGTGTTGTAGACCACCAGTTTCATTGGTGGCTTACCGGCCTTCGTCAGGCTTTCGTTCTGGGTATCGAGAAGAGTCTTGATGGTGGAGCCGTTGAGCACTGCCACCTTGTGCCCGGACAGGTCATCCAAGGTCTTGATAACTTTGGGATTGCCTTTGGGCACAACCACCGACTGACTGGAATACATGTAATTGACGATGTCGATCACCTGCCGCCGTTCGGGTTTGTCGAACAATTGGTCGACAATCATGTCGCACTGCTGGGCGAGCAACGCCGGCACCAACCCGGAGAACGGAATTACTCGCCATTGCACCTGTTTGTCGCCCAGCCGCTTGGCAATTTCCAGCCCCAGATCGACAGTTAACCCACGCGGTTTCTGGGCTTCATCAAAGGACACGAGGGGCGGCGAATCCATCCCCGAGCAGTAGGTGAGTTTGTCGACTTTCTGCAGTCGGTCCGGCACCTGGGGCGCGGCGCTAGTCCATTGACTACAGAGACCGAGGGAGAAAGCCACCAGCAAGGCGCGGCGTTTATGCATGACCAGACACTCCAGTTCGTTGATTAACGGGGGGCAGTACTCAAAGTCAAAACACGACAGCTTTTTTTATTTTTCTGATTGCAGGAATTGGATCAGCTCTGGCACGGTGCCTTCGATGTGCTCGCGCACCACGGCTTCGGCGCGGGCCGCATCGCCGGCGCGAATCGCGTCGAGAATCACCGCATGTTCTTCACGGGCGCTGTGGAGTTTCTCGCCGTGGTGCAACCACAACCGCATGGGTGCCTCGACCAACGAATACAGCGCCGAAATCTGCTTCATCAGGCGCGCTCGGCCGCTGAGGCTGCATAGAAACTCATGAAAGGCACGGTGGCGGCTGACCCACTCGGCGCTGTCGTCGCGATAATCATCCATCTCGTCCAACAAACGCTCTAGAGCAGCCATTTGGCGTTCACCGATACGGCTGACCGCAACGCGCACCGCCAAACCTTCCAGGGCGCTGCGCATTTCAAACACTTCGTGCAATTCATCAATATCCAGGCCGCTGACGATAGCGCCACGGTTGGGGCGCAGCGTCACCAGGCCTTGCGCATCCAGACGGCGAAAGGCCTCGCGCACCGGCATACGGCTCATGCCCAGCTCAGTGGCAATGTCCTCTGCTATTAAGCGATCGCCCTTTCGATAGCGGCCGGTGCAAATAGCGTTGAGCAGAAAGTTGTACGCCTCCTCCTCAGCAGTCTGGGGCTGGCGCTCAACGTACGCGGGGGCAAATTGCATCGGTGGCTCCTTTTGTATTTTTGTATCCAATTATCCATAAATACAAAAATGCAGCGTTCGTGCCAACTGTGTGAATTAAAGGCAAGTGATTGATTTTTAATAAGTTGCCAGAGGGCTGAGGCGGTGCTGGCGAATGCGATACAGCCAACGTGCTACTAAACAGCACACGAGACGCACGATTAAGGGGCAAACCCGCACACAATAACAATCGGGTATTAAGCGCTACATCTGACGGTCTTCAGTCGTGGCGACCTCTGCCAACGTGGCCATGATTGCGCCGTCAACGCCTTCTCCACGTCGCTAGTGACTACGTAGACGACTCTTTTGAAACCCGCTGACCAAACGCCTCCTCCGATAATCAGTTATCCCTGAATAACCCCGAGGCCTTATCCATGACGAGCCCATCCACTGCGCAGGTAAGCCCGCAAACCTTGCGAAAAGTGATCATCGCCGCTGGCATTGGTAACTTCGTGGAATGGTTCGACTTCGCCGTCTACGGCTTTCTCGCCACCACCATCGCCCAACAATTTTTTCCTAGTGGCGACCCCAGCGTCGCATTGCTCAAGACCTTCGCCGTGTTCGCCGTGGCCTTCGCTTTTCGTCCTTTGGGAGGGATCTTCTTCGGCATGCTCGGCGACCGAATCGGTCGCAAGCGCACCCTAGCCATGACGATACTGCTGATGGCCGGTGCCACAACCTTGATCGGCCTGCTCCCCACCTACGCTGCGATCGGTGTCGCGGCGCCAATTCTCTTGTCGCTGATCCGCTGCGCCCAAGGCTTCTCAGCCGGGGGCGAATACGCCGGAGCCTGCGCCTATCTGATGGAACACGCCCCCAACGACAAACGCGCTTGGTACGGCAGCTTCATCCCGGTGTCGACCTTTTCGGCCTTTGCTGCGGCCGCTGTGGTGGCGTACGCACTTGAAGCCTCGTTATCTGCTGAGGCGATGGGCAGTTGGGGCTGGCGTCTGCCATTCCTGATTGCGGCACCCCTGGGCCTGGTGGGGCTTTACCTGCGTTGGAAGCTGGATGAGACGCCCGCGTTTCAGGCTGTGAAACAAGAACACGCGGTCGCCCACTCCCCGCTCAAGGAAACCCTGCGCAACCATGCTGCGGCAATCTGTTGCTTGGGCGCTTTTGTGTCTCTCACGGCGCTGTCGTTTTACATGTTCACCACGTACTTCGCGACCTACCTGCAAGTGGCCGGTGGACTGAGTCGTGCTGCGGCATTGTTGGTGTCGCTGATTGCATTGATATTCGCGGCGGCGATCTGCCCGCTGGCGGGGCTCTATTCGGATCGGGTCGGGCGTCGCGCCACAGTAATGACAGCGTGCGTATTGTTGATGGTCGTGGTGTACCCGTCGTTCCTGATGGCCAGCTCCGGCTCGTTCGCAGCCTCTATCATCGGGGTCATGATGTTGGCCGTTGGCGCCGTTCTGTGTGGTGTGGTCACGGCGGCTTTGCTCTCGGAAGTCTTTCCGACCCGCACGCGGTATACCGCCTCAGCGATCACTTACAACATGGCTTACACCCTATTCGGCGGCACCGCGCCGCTGATGGCAACCTGGTTGATCAGCACCACGGGGAGTAATCTTTCACCTGCGTTTTATCTGATTGTGGTGGCGTTAATGGCATTGGCGGGAGGGATGGCGCTGCCGGAAACGTCGAGGATTTCGCTGCATGACAGTGGTGCTCAGACAAAGACCAGCGTGCGAAGCGTCAAAAAATGCTAGCGCCCCCTACCCCGGTATCTTTAGATTTCTCGGGCTTCATTTCGCGAAAGAACATTTTTCGATAGTCCGACGGTGAGGTCCCCAGTTGTGCGCTGAACTGCTGCCTTAGAGACAAGGACGTACCAAAACCCGCTTCATCGGCAATGCACTCAATGGGTAAGTCAGTGGTTTCCAACAGTTGCTGCGCTCTGGCAACCCTTTGTGCGTTTAACCATCGTGAAACCGTAGTGCCCGCGGCTTCCTTGAAGCGGCGGGTAAAGGTGCGTCTGCTCATTTTTGCCACGTCCGCGAGCGTGTCGAGTGACAACGCTACGTGAAGGTTGGCTTGAGCCCACTCCAGCACCTCAGACAACCGAGTATCAGAAGCCAGTTGTGGCACGGGCTTCTCGACATACTGCGCCTGCCCGCCCTGCCTGAGGGGTGGAGTTACCAGTAACTTGGCCGTGCGGTTTGCTACATCGGCCCCTTGGCCCTGACGAATCAGGTGTAAACAACAGTCGATCGCAGCCACCGTACCGGCCGACGTTATGATGTTTCCGGCACTCACATAGAGCACTTCAGGGCGGAAATGAGCCTTTGGAAAGCGCTGGGAAAACACATCACGGGCGATCCAGTGAGTGGTGGCCTCACGTCCGTCGAGCAAGCCCGCATCCCCCAGCACAAAAGCCCCCAAACACAATCCAACGATCAGTTTTCCTTGGGCGTCAGACTGTTGCAATACCCTGACCAGTTGCTCGGAGGCAGGCTGTAAAGGGTCACTCCAGGCCGGAATAATGATGATGTCGGAGCGCTGCATCAACTCGAGCCCGTGACTCACCTCAATATTCACACCATGGTCGCTGCGCACCATGCCCGGCATTTCAGCGCAGTAACTGACCTCGTAATAAGGCTCGTCAGACGACGACCCCGCACTCCCCAGCACGATGCCAGCAATAGACAGATGAAAAAGACTGACACCGTTGTAAGCAAGTACAGCCACAGAAATAGCACTCATGACAGCCTGACACCTGGGTCATCGTTAATGGCCTGATAGTAACGCTTAATGTCACTCAGGCCACTGTTGCGCATTTCCTTACCCGGCAACAATGGCGTACCGCAGATGAATGATTGCTACACCTCAGTTGATGTTCCATGCCACCTAGCCGGAGAACCCCCATGAAACCTGGTCTTATCGTCGTTGACTTGCAAAACGAGTACCTGCCTACCGGCAAGCTGCCGCTGAGCGGGATTGAAGTCGCCGTTGCCAATGCGGCTCGTGTAATCGCTCATGCGCGCAATAGCAAAATCCCGGTTTTCCATGTCCGTCACGAGTCCGTCGACGAAGATGCCCCGATCTTTGTAAAAGGCTCGGGCGGTGTCGAAATTATTCCTGCTGTAACACCGACGGGCGACGAACCTGTGATTGTAAAAAACCACATCAACTCATTCCGCGACACTGATCTCAAACAGCAACTGGACGCTCACGGAATTGATGAAGTGATCGTGATAGGTGCAATGAGCCATATGTGCATCGACGCCGTGGTACGTGCGGCCGCAGATATGGGTTACCCCGTTACCGTGCTACAAGATGCTTGCGCAACACTCGACTTAACCTTTGCGGGTGTAACCGTGCCGGCGGCACAAGTACACGCAGCAATGATGGCCTCGTTTGAATTTGGCTATGGCACCGTCAAGCCGGTGGACGACTACCTGTCAGCCTGAGGTCATGGCGCAGCCTTGTTGGCTTGGTGACGACAGGTAGCATCAGCGCGCAGGTTGCGCCATTACTAGACAGCCATCGAGTTTCGGCAGGCGGGAGGCTGTATCAAACGCCTTGAAATCAGACACCGGGGGTGCGCATCCATGCGCCCATCGACTTACATGTCGTAACGCAGTACCAAGCCGAATGTGCGCGGTGCGCCCACATCAATGATGTCGCCAATACGGTTGCTGGTGACGTATTGCTTGCCGAAAGCGTTTTTCACGTAGCCCGATACAGCAACGTTTTGGGTGACTTTGTATTCAGTGCTGAAGTTGGTCAGTACGTAGTTGTCACTGCGGCGTACCTTACTGACGTTGCCGTTGTCATCGAACTCGAAATCGGACGGCGCGGTGCTCTGATACGTGAGATCCGTGTTCAAGGTCAAACGGTCATTCCACCGGTAGGTACCGCCCACCGACATTTTGTACTTAGGCGAATAAAGAAACGGCTGGCCGCTGCGATCTAGGCCGTCACGCGTGTTGAAATCCTTATATTTGGCGTCGGTGATTGCACCGCCTATGTTCAGGGTCAACTGCTCGCCAAAATCTTTTTCGACAGTGACTTCTAGGCCCTTGATGTTGCTGCGACCGGCGTTGTAGACAAGGAAGAAATCACCCGATGGGTCAAGCACACTGACCTGCTGATCTTTCCAATCGGTGTAGTACAGGTTGGCACGTGTTCGCAGGGTCTTTTCAAGGAACGAGCCACGGTACGACAGTTCGTAGTTGGTGGTGTATTCCGGGTCGTAAGCCTCATGTCCGCCACCCGCACGCACGTTAACACCGCCACCACGGTAGCCTTTCTGCACCATCAGACCGACGTACTGATCAGGGATAAATTGATAATCAACGCCCAGTTTCGGTAACAAAGCGTGGAACGTTTTCTTCACCTTGCCGGGGCTGGAGAAGTCATCCTGTTTGATATCAGTGTCATTCACTTCGTAGTCGTAGCGCAGACCGGTGATCAGCGTCCAGTCGGGGGCAAAATCCCAGTCAACTTCACCGAATAGCGCGGCGTTGTTAATCGCGACATCGCCCCTGGCGGCGCCCCGTTGCACGTTGTTGAACAATAGGCGGTCGTGGAAACTGTTAGTGGTGCGACCCAAATACATCCCGCCGAAGCTGCGGACGGTGTCGGATTGATAACCCAGACGCAGTTCCTGGCTGAACATGTCACCCGACTGTTTACGGAAAATCTCGTTGTTGACCGTGGCGGTCTGGTCGAAGTCTATGTGCGCGGTGTAGCCCGAGTGGGTGTAGCTGGTCAGGTTGGTCAGCGTCCAAGCATCGTTGAGACGCCAATCGATCTTCGCGATCACGGTGTCTTGGTTGAGGTTGTCATAAGCCTTGGTGTTAGAGGCGATTTTGTAATACTGGACGTCGTCGCCGATGCGGGTGATCGAATTGTCGCCCTGGCGATGTTCGCTGTGCACGTAGGTCAACAGTACATCGGTGTCGTCATTCGGGGTGATCAGCAACTTGCCGCGGTAGTTGCTTGTGCGGTGCGGGTTGGCATCGTCATGGTTGGTGGTGTTGCGGATATAGCCATCGCCGTCTTGGGTGTCGATGGCAATTCGGCCTGCGACCTTTGCGTCTACGATTGCACCACCGCCGGCCACTGCCACGCCTCGCTCACCGTAGTTACCTATGTTGGTTTGGGCGGAGAAGGATGGATAAAAGGTTGGATTCTTGGTCTGGATAACCACTGCACCGGCCAGAGAGTTCCGCCCTTGGGTGGTGGACTGCGGTCCAAGGAAAACTTCGACCTGCTCTGTGTCCCACAGCCCGACAGGGCTCATCGTCAACGCGCGGTTGGGTTGCTGGGCACCGTCGACATACACCGATACAGCACCGTTTAAGGTCGCAGGGCCTTGGTCATCGAAACCGGACACCGGGACACCACGAATGCCCCAGTTTTCGTTCCCGGCTTGGTTGTACACGCCAGGGGTACGAGCAAAGACGTCGATCAGGCTGTGATCGGCTTTGTCACGCAGTTGCTGCTCCGTTACCACGGCTACGCTGGACTGTGTCTGTTCGAGCGTTCGGTTGATTTTTTCACCCGTGACGGTGACCGGCGCAAGCTCCAATGCGCCAGGCTGATCGTCCGCCCATGCGCTGTTCAACAGGCACATGGCAGACCCAACCGCCAACGCAAGTGTATTGATTTTGTAATTCATGCCCCGCCCCCAAACCCGTATTTGTATTTTTATCTGCTGGCAAAGTGCTGCATTCCCACAGCGGAGCGGAGTCTAGGGTAAAAATTACGCAAAGGAAATACTATTGATAATCCATCTCATTAACACCCGATAGACGTTCAGCATCCAACCATTGGGCCGCCCCCTGGCAGGCACCTTCAATGCCCTGTACACCTGGACAATCACTCACGTTAATGAGGTCATCCAGCGCAATCGGCGCTCGATAAGCGAGAAGGTGAAACCTCGTAGAACCTACAGATCGGTGATCATCGTCCCGGCAATAGTCGTGGAAAATTCGGCGCCGATGATCTCACTGACGCTCATCGCCGACCCCCGCGACATAGACCCTGGCACCTGAAGCGCGAGACTCAAAGCCACGGGGTTTGCAACGCGTTGGGCGACGTGCGCCGCCAAGCTGTCGGTGGGGACGACGTCCCAGCCAACACCCGGCAGCAACATCACGTCTGACGCGCCCGCGTCTGGACCCAACTGCTCAGCTAGGCGATAGACATTGATCTCAGCGGTGATGTCCAGGTAATCAACCTTGGCTTCTATACACGCCGCCATCAAGGCGGGCGCTGTGTGAGCAAACGGGCCCGCGAAGTTCAGCAATACACTGATGCCAGACAACGATTGGGCAGCGCCGGAGCCGGCTTCGAACACGCGATAAGGCACTCCCAGTTGCTCAGCGAGTTCGATCAGATGCGGGCGATTGCGACCGGCTATTTCGAAAGGCAAGCCGAACGCCTTCGCCGTTTACGCAGCCATGCGACCGGTATAGCCCGTCGCGCCATAGATCAGAAGTGTGCTCATTGGGCATGCTGCCAGTTTTTGTAGACGAACTCTAAACTGTACCCGTCAGGGTCCAGCACATTGGCTGCGTAGTAATTGGGGGCGTAGTGCAAACGAGCGCCCGGCGGACCTTTATCGATAGCGCCCTGGGCCATCGCAGCGGCATAGGCGGCCTCCACGTCAGCCTTGCTTTGAGCGATAAACCCTACGTGCACGGCTTGCCCCTGGACGACGCCCTCGCGCAACCAAAAGAACATTCGGCCATTGGCGCCAAAACCCTTTAGATCCGGATGCCCAGGGGGGCCGTCCTTGCCGTCATAGTCCAACCGGGCGGTAATGCCAAGCGGCTCAAGAGCTTCCTCGTAGAAACGGATAGAGCGTGCAATGTCGCTGACTGACAGAAAAATATGGTCCAGCATGGTGATGTTCCTCAGTTGTTCAGATGATGTAGCCGCCAGCGACTTCAATGCTTTGTGCATTGATCCAGGCGCCCTCTTGCGACAGCAGCATGCTAATGACCCTTGCTACGTCTTCGGGCTCGCCCACTCGACCCAACGCCGTCTGCCCAGCTAACAGGGCTTCGAACTCATCATTGAGCCCACCCCCCAACTCGGTACGAATCGCCCCCGGTGAAACCGCATTGGCCCTGATGCGGCGCTCACCAAACTCCTTGGCCATGTAACGCGTGAGCACTTCCAGGCCACCTTTGAAGGCGGCATAAGGCGCAACCCCCGCAGTCGCCACACGCGTAGTGGCGCTGGTGAGGTTAACGATGCTCGCGTGCTCTTCAAGCAATGGCAGCAAGGCCTGAGTCAGAAAAAATGGCCCTTTGAGGTGGACGTTGAAAAGGCCATCGAACTGCGCTTCGCTGACTAACTCCAGTGGGCTGAACAGACCGTACCCAGCGTTGTTGACCAAGCCCGAGAGCGAGCTTGTGCCCCAGGTGTCTTGAAGGACAGTGACGACAGTCTTGCGAAATGCCTCGAAGCTGGCGACGTTTGCAACGTCGAGTTTGAGCGCTACAGCTTTGCCGCCTGCTTGCTCAATGCGCTGTACAACGCCTTCCGCGGCATCGGGATGAGTGTTGTAAGTGAGGATGACCCCCATGCCACGCCGAGCAACATGCTCTGCTGCACTGGCGCCTATGCCACGACTCCCACCGGTAATGACGATCACGCTCATGACTAAGCTCCACGGCTCGTTGAAAGAGACTCCACAGTAAGGGGCCCCGCCATCACGAACACAGCCGTTCCTACTCTAAACCTGCCTGTTTCTGCTTTTTGCTTGCGCTGGGCGCCATAGCCGCGTCAGCATGCCCACCATGAACAGCCAATTGATAGAACTGCGCGCCCTCGCCTCCAAAGCCGAAAACCGTCGCACAGAAACGGGTATTCCGCGCGTCGCCATGGTTCAGGGAAAAATCCCTGAGCACTTACTCGCGGCAGTCTACGACCCGATGATCAACCTGATTTTGCAAGGCAGCAAAACCATGTCCGTGGGCGATCGCACGTTGCGGTATGACCCAGCGACGTATTTCGTCATGTCCATTGAACTTCCGGCAGTGGGAGCTGTGCACCCTGCTCCCACAGGCGAGCCCTACCTAGCAGTCAGCCTGACGCTTGACCCGATCGTGTTGTCCACGCTGTTAGCCGACCTGCCAAAACCTGTTAATCGTCACGATAGTGAGCCGGGCTTTTCAGTGTCTGCCACCACCCCCGAGTTGATGGACGCCTGGGTGCGGATGTTGCGATTGATGGGCAAACCTGACGACATCACGGCCTTGGCCTCCGTTTATGAGCGTGAAATTCTGTTCCGCGTGTTGCAAGGGCCACACGGCTGGATGCTAAGGGACATTGCAGTGCCAGATACCGCGATGGCCAGAGTGAATCAAGCCATCCAATGGATACGTCAGTATTTTGCCGAGCCCATCAGAGTGGAAAGCCTCGCTCAGAAAGCAGCCATGAGCGTCTCTGCGTTTCACCGTCACTTCAAAGCGGTCACGACATTAAGCCCGCTGCAATATCAAAAGCGCGTGCGCTTGCTGCAAGCGCGAATGCTCATGGTCGCCAATGCGAAAAGTGTCACGGCCGCGGCTTTCGAAGTGGGTTATGAAAGTGCAACGCAATTCAGTCGCGACTATGCGCGCGTATTTGGATTACCCCCCGCCAAAGACACGGGGAGAATACTGGCGGCCATGACACGCTAACCCTGCGCCCTTTAGGTCGGGGGTATGCTCATTAAGAAACACGGTAATCCCCCCTGAAAATAAGCCTGAATGCTTGCTCAATGTCCCGCAAACAGAGTCAACAGCTGAGTATCAAGCAAACACTCTGCCTCCATGTCAAACGGAAGTACCCATAACCTTAGGCCACCGCCAAAATCGAATGGGGGTAGTGCTTGTTGAAACTCCGCGCGGCGGGGATAGATTAAGACTAGCTCGCCACGCCCTTGCAGGTATTTCTGACCATAAGCAAATAATTGATAGAAATCAGTTTGGGATAATCCGTATTTCTTGTCGCGATCTGCCGCACTCAGGCGCTTCCATTTCGTGTCTAGCACCCAACTTTGCCCCCCCTTGCGCACCAGTAAGTCCGGTTCAAGGCGAAATATTCGCCCATCCTGGTGTTCGCATAAATATTCACTGGCCGCTTGAGCGGTGAGCTTCGCCTCTGCGGGCAATGAGCGGCGTACCCAAGCATCAACATAGCGCTCGAACAGTTTTTCCATTGGGAACAATAGGCTAATACCCCGCCACTCGCCCGCCACGGCAATTGGCATCTGCTGGTTAAGAATTAACTCACACCACGATTTAATCGGCTGGTAATGGGCCATCAACCGATCAGTACGCCAGGCCCGAAAGTCGTCACGCACCGATTGGCTGCCTGACACCTCGTGCAATACACCACGGAGTTCATGGCTCAATCGCCAGTTAGCGGGATCCTGGGTGGTATGGCACACACGCTCAAGGGCCAATTTGAGCAATCGATTCTCCGCTCGATCTGCGACAAAAATGTCATGGCGCACGTGAAAGAAATGCTGGCGCGACGGTGGCTGACGCATCTGCGCGACCACGTTAAGTTGCCCCCGCAGATAGCGCTGCTCTTCTTCGACCCGCTGATAATCAAAACGCATGCCGCGTTTGATCAGATGATCTAACGCGCCGAGAAATTGTCCCATCACCCATTCGGACAAAGGTGCGTCGTAAACCTCAAGAGCCGTAGGACTCACTTCGCGAGGCTTCAAGTTGAGTGATCGCTGGATCAGTCGTCGCAGCAGCGCTCGGCTTTTGACCTCACAGTCACCACTGTCAAAGTGTTTAGGCAAAATTTCCAAACACGTGCCACAAGGTGTTTCCAGCACACCAACATAGCTATCAAGCTTGAGCCAGCGACGCCCCTCCACTTGAACCAAAGCCGCGCCTGCCCGACTAAATGACGCACTTTGTTGACATAACCAGTCAAACGCACTGGCGGATACTTGAGCCCGATCAAGTGTGGGTTCCACAGCATCCACCGTAAGCCGCGCATACTCGCGTACCGTGATTAGTGTCCTCACGCGTTACCGGCCTCAATGGCCTTCATCACTTTGCGCCCCAGTGCACGGGTGTTGTATTCAGAGCCCTCACTTGTGGTCAAGGGTAATCCTAACTGGGCCGCGATATCCCTCAGAGATGGCTTTGCCATGGCTAAACATGCACCACCTTGCAAGACCTCTATGGTGCCACTGCTCAATTGGCGAATAGTCAGTGCACCAAACTGCACCTGCTGCGCAATGTTCGGCTTGGCAAAAGTAACGTGATGATCAATAACGCCTAGATAAGCTTCTAAGCGCTCAAACGCTTCGCTATTAATACTCCACGGTAGGTTGTGTGCCGTAAGGTTAACCTCAGCACCAAATAAAGATTCTGCCACTTGGGTCGCTTGGCTCAAAAAACAGTACTGAAAGGATTTGCGGTGATCGTTCAAGACCCACTGAATGTGCAACCAATCGTCAAAGAAGTATTCCTGAAGCAGTGGCAGTACTTGATTACGAACAATCGAGGCGAGCCGCTCAAGGCGGCGATCATCAATCAGCGGCATAAAGTAGGCGTGGCCTAAACAATGGTCGCGATCCAATAAAACCTCAATACGTTGATTCATAACCCGTAACAGTTGACCAATGTTTACGCCCTCCACATCCACCTGATCCAGCAACTCGGGCCGTGGAGGCATTTCTTTGAAGGTGAATCGCCGGCGCAAAGCGATATCTAATCCAGCCAGCGAACGATCTGTCGTGTTCATGGTGCCAATCAAGTACACGTTGGAGGGCACACTGAACGAGTGCTTCGAGTAGGGCAGCACAATCGACAGTGCTTCAGCAGCACCGGCCCGCTTGGAAGGTTCGATCAAGGTGATCAATTCACCAAAAATCCTAGAGATATTTCCACGGTTAATTTCGTCGATGATCAGGACACGGGCATTGGAAGACTCATGGCTAGGGTGTGACGCCTCTCTCGGTATCACGCGATTAACCACACGTTCGACTAAAGCCGCCAAGAGAGTGTTATAGCCGTTGACTAAAAAAGGCTCTAGCTTGGTATCCAAGACTCGCTCAAATACCGTTTTTTCACGAATGTCGGCCATCGTTATGCGTTGCGCACGCACATAGTCAGCAAGCGTATTCACCACGCTCATGCCTATGGGCAAAACATTATTATTGGGCTTTCGCAGTTCAACGACATCCGCCGATGCGTTGATCACCTCGTAACCTGAACCGAAGCGGTCCCCTGGTTTAAAGGGTCGAGCCTGAACGCTAAGCCCTGAATCGGATACCTCAGCACTCAATAAGCCCTTCAGTTTGACGACATCAATCGAGCCGTCACGTAGCTGATAAATAGTCGCCTGACTAAAGGTCTTGCTCATCAACAACTCACACGGCAATGACGGTGTGTAAACCCTGAGCCAATTGACCTGACGACACTGCCCATAAGCCTCATCCGCATCGGCACGCTTGATGGCTTGATAATCGCTGGTGAACTCACCGATGGCGCGAAATTTGTGATTACCATCACTCACCACAACCAAATCGCCCGGTTTAACTTTCAGTAGAAATGTCGCGACTGCAGTGATGTTATAGGCATCGGGAGCCAGCGCGTAACCGGCTTCAACAAAGCGCTGATGGATGGCTTGTCGGCTTTCACAGCCGCTGAAATCCACCTGATCGCCGTACCCTAACAGCGCATAGCCATTGCTTATGCACTCATCGTAGATATAGGCATCATCGCCCAATGTATTGCCTAACGACATTTTCCAAATGCGACGACCGCTGATGTCAATCGGTGCTTGCGCCTGCTGGGTTACCTTAGCGGCAGCTATATCACAGAGGCTTTTAAACACACCATCAACCACGTCATAGCGCAATTGACCGTCCGCTCCGGTCTCAGCTCGCAAACCTTCTACAAAGTCTTCGTAACTGAAACTCTGGTGAAAAGTCACAAAACATATTTGGCGATTCTTGACCAGTTCATCAAAACGTACTTTCAGCGCGACTCGATTTTCAAGATGAGTCGATAGCCACTGAGGATCAAGAACCTCTAGCGCCGCTTCGATGGTTGCATAGGTTTTTCCAGTTCCAGGAGGGCCGAACAAAATCTGATTAAGAGGCGGCGTTACAGCCGAGTTATCCATAATGTCCCCTCCCCCTTGAGCTAGGAAAATTTGATATCCCAGCCACTGTTTCAGTCCGTTGTGCACATTACTGCTATTACTGTCACCCACAGCAGCATGAGTGCCTTGCGGCCCATAATCTACATACAACTGGCGTAATTCAGGAAGATTAGTGATCTGCAAAACATCCTTGCCAGAGTGGTGTGTTACCAAGTTCACACCCGTCAAGTAATTATTGGCTGTGTTTATAGCTTTACCTGACTGTATCATCCAGTCTTTAAAGTTTTTACCGACCACTGCATTCACAGCCCGTACTCCTAAATAGATTTTTCGATCTTAATCGGTACTTTCAACATATTCGCAATTGGCTGCTCACCGCCAGATCGACCCACGAAGTACCTGTAAAAGATGGTCAACTATCACCCCGGCCGGGACATCCGAGCTGGCAGTACGATCTTCTGAGACTATCGGCCTGAGCCCTTGTTGTGATCTGCCTGGCATGCACGGTGCTGTAAAGGATAGCAATTGGCACAAAACCAGCTTTTCAATCAATGAGCCTCTTTTTTTGGAATCACCCGACCTGGCAATGCTCTCAAATAATTTATGCATGAAGTAGGACAGGTGCGATAACTCCTCCTCATCCAGGTCCAACTGTTGGCTTGCGGTCACTTGAACGTGGCAGTTAAAACGGCGAGCGGGGTCAGCGGTTGGTTGTGGCTGCCATAGACTCAAGCTTTGACGAGCCTCTTCAAACCCATCGATTTGGATGTCATTAATAACAAAGTCAAAGCGCTTAACATCGACCTCATCGGCATCAGGGACTTGGCCCCGGTGCAGTATAAGTGGCGGCGAAACAGGCTCTTTTTTCGAATTGTCGTGCATGTGTGCATTAATTGAAAAACCAATGCTTTCCAGATCGTTCAAAGCGAGTAAGACAACCTCAAACAACCGTTTACGATAATCCCTGTTTAACTGGCCTTGATGACTAAAAATATGACCTTCGATTTCTTTTGTATCGTCCAGAATTTTCTGCAACGCAGCAGAGGTTGTGCAGTACCAAAAGCGCAAACTTTCAGAGGTACGTGATACCGATATAACCGGTTCTGCACGGGCCGAACCTTGCTTCAGTGTTTTTATTTCAGCCTTCAATTGATCAACCCGGTTTTCAGCCTCGTTGAGCGCGGCCTGGAGCTGTCTGTCACGAGCCTTAAAGCTCTTGGACAAGTCACGTGCAACTGCCAGTTTACTGAGCTTGGTCTTACCTGGAACGGGGTCCTCAAAACGAGCAACCGGCACACGGACATTCTGCCCCAGCAGTTGATCGCACCAACTGGCGAATGTCATGTCTGGCGCCATTTTCACTGGCACGCGACCCTTAAGGGCTTGATCCAACTGCTCTTCTTTCAAGGCAGATAAATCAGCCATTACTCCATATCTGTTGAGCACACTCATTTCTGCCGCCCGGACTTTTTTCTCTAAACCCAACGCCTGTACTCCATGACAAAGATCCATAGCACGACACAATAATCGGCCTAATCCGTGAAAGCATGGCAGCAGACACGGCAAAGTGCCAGTATCACTGATGCACATACATAAAAGGCTTACGGGTCATCTGCCAAGAAGGCTAATGCTGCGGGTTTAACTCGCCAAACGGCAGTGCCGATCCGACACTCCAGCGCTAGAGGACTGAGAATATGAATCCGCCAGTCAAAGAGGACAGTTTGATCAGTGTTGACGTCGCCCAGATACCGTATTCGGAGGCTGGGAGCCAACCGACTTCAGAACACAGAATTTAGTACAACTCTGAATCGGCTGAAAAGTAATGTTGATAGAACTCCACCAAACGGTAAAAACCCGAAACTTCAGTTCTTCGCGGGCAAATAAACAAAATCGCTAAACCGTACTGGATAAACCGGTCGCCATATTTTTCGCGAAGCTATCCTTCGTGGTGCCAATCGTTATGTGTTCGCAACAGATACAGCAAAAATCAATATGTGCGTCAAAATCCATTGCCTACCGATAGATGTCCACACTGCCAAAGTGATGAGATGAGTCTTTCCATACCCGTATTGCGGCCGATACGCAGTGCGGAAAACATATGTTGTTCCGAGTTCGACGCCAGTTGGTGCCGATTTACCTCAAATGCAGTCTGTGCCGAAGCGCGACAGCAGGTATGGATTTTTAGGCTGAAAGTACTCCTTAACCAGCACATAGAGCTTAGGTTTCGCGTCATCCCACGAAACCGACTCAGCACGAAGACGAAGCAGTCTCTGACCAAAATCAACTGGATTCAGCTGTTTCGTCGTGGCTATCTCTACTTCCCGTGCCTCGGAATCAAACCGTTTGTGGACCCCGCTACTCTGTCCCGAGTAATCGTAAAACCGGATCAACTTGCCCTCACTATCTCGATCCGAATGGCATTTCGCGAACGAATCTTGTGATAAATGCAGCAGTTGCCCCAGTGCAACTCCCTTAGCCATCTCCTTGTGATCGTTGTAGCGATAGTCAACAAGATCACCGACTCTGCGGCTCCCCTTCAAGAAAAAATTTTTCAAACCCGATACCGGAGCGTCATACACATCCGCATTGAGGTCTAAATCACCCAGAGAGACCCTGAACGCGAATTCCATCCACATCTGGATAAGGTCATAAGTTTCACCTGCAGTCTGCCTAGATGGTGCCATGGCGTGCCAAAACTGCATGTCTCCAAAATGCCCACGGGCTACGAATGGCTGTGTCATCGCCCAATCAGGGTTATCACGAAATTTTCCTGAATACATCCATGAAGAACCCAGCACAGCGATATAACAAGACACGTCATTTTGGTTTGTGATTCGCAGAATTCGCTTAGCACAGCTAGGGGGATTCTTAGTGAGGTAAACGCAGGAAAGTCGTTCCAACGGATACCATGCATGACGTCGCTTGGGTCAATATTGACTGCAATTAACGCCTCACAAGGTGACCCCTTAGTCCCACAGTCAAGTGTCATGCGAGTGAGATCCTGGTGAACCGGAGCTTTGCGATCTACCACAGGAATGATCTCTCTCTTAGTCGCGCGTGGGTTATCGCCGAAATACTTTTCGACAGTATCCATCTCAAGGCTGAAAGCGCTGACCGAGGCAGAAAAACAAAAGGGAATAAAGCGGAAAAAATGCGGGCAAGTCGGCGCATGGCAGACCTCTATGCTAAAGATGTGTGGCTATATAACTATTTGTAGTTGTCAGCCCTCACGGCTGCAAGCCATTGAAGTGGATACTCGTCAGCCTGCATGAAAAGCATATTTCTACAGCTGCTACAAAACACGGCTCTGCAAGAGGAAGGGCCGGGGCGAAAGCCTTCAGTGATGAAGCACGGCGAGGTTGATGAGCGGGCAATAAATGCTTTTCAGCGCCCCAAACCTGTTCAAGATCCCGACACGTGGCACCCGATGCCTGTGGCAGCGATTTAATTGTTGGTGTTCCTACAAAGGCGGACTGAATGCTGCGGTTATCGCCGTGACGCTATCAGGCACGATCCTCATCTGGATACCGTGCGAAATCGTTCGCGTTCCCTTGCTGTATTCGCCTTATCAAATCCCGCTAAACCAGTTATAGCCCTGATCTTCCCAGTATCCGCCTGGATTATCGTTGCTGACGAAGACCTCAACGATATGCTTGGGATTTTTAAAACCCAATTTGGTCGGAACTCGAACCCGCAGTGGGTAGCCATACTCCGGTGGCAGAGCAACTTCACCGAAGTCCAGTGCCAACAGTGTTTGCGGATGCAATGCTGTCGGCATGTCGAGGCTTGAGTAGTAGCGATCAGCACATTTGAAACCGACGAATTTGGCAGTGGTGTCAGCCCCGATGTGTTCCAGAAAGCTTTTCAGCGGCACGCCCCCCCATTGCCCGATGGCGCTCCAGCCTTCTACGCAGATCAAGCGCGTTATATCGCTGCGCTGCGGCAACTTTCGCAAACCTTCAAGCGTCCACGACGCCTTGTCCCGTACCCGCCCGGAAACGGCAAGCGAATAACCGGACAGGTCGACTTGCGGGATATCGTCCTCGCCATAAAAAGCGTTGAAGGGAAACGGCGTGGTCATTTGCGCCTTGGTGAAGGTCGGCGCCAGTTTTTGGCCGCTAAACAGCCAAGCCTGAACCCGATCATTCCAGCGCGACATGGCCCAGAGCACCTTGTCGACCTGATCGCCGTCCTGCAGGTTACAACCGCTCAGCATCGCCATCGCACCAACAGTCAAGCTACCCCGGAGGAAATTCCGGCGCTGCAGATTTTCCAGTTGGAGCTGCTGGGCGGGCTCAAGTTTAATGCGTTGAATCGCGCGTTTTTTAGGCTCAGTCATGGTCGATTTTTCTGCTTTCAAGGGGCCGTATGCCACCCGTGATCATCGGCAACAAGGTTTTCGGCACCAACATCACCAGGGCCAGATGCACAACCACGAACGCGCCAATGACTGCCATCGCCGCGAAATGCACGTATCGGGCAACATCATAGCCGCCAAGGAGCACCACCAATTCGTGCAGTTGGATGGGCTTCCAGATCCCCAGCCCCGAGACGACAACCAACACACCTGCTGCCAGCACCCCCCAATACATCAGGCGCTGCACTGCGTTATAAACGCCCTTCTCGTGTACCAGTCGAAAACGCAAGGCATCCGTCAAATCATGCTTGAGCGCCAAGAGCCCAATCGGCAAAAAATCACGCTTGAAATGGCGACTGATCATCCCGTAAAGCAGGTAGACAAGGCCGTTGATGAACAGCAGCCACCTACATGCAGATGGGGTATCACCACGACATGAAGCAGATCCCTCGCGGACCTTGCCGGTGAAATGATCGGCACGTAGGGCCTCGCTCTGCGCGAAGGTAGGTCAGCGATCAGTGCGACGAAACGTAAATGGACGCTGTCTGCGCAGAGAGCGCGTAAGTAGCTTTCATCCATTCGATTTCTGCATGGGGCGTGCGGCCAAAGAAGCGCTTGAATTCGCGGCTGAATTGCGAGGGGCTTTCGTAGCCAACGCGGAATGCCGCCGATGAGGCTGACACGTCGTTGCGCAGCATCAGCAGGCGGGCCTGATGCAGGCGGGTTGACTTCAGGTATTGCATCGGTGAGGAGTCCGTGACGGCTCGAAAATGCAGATGGAAGCTGGGCACGCTCATGCTCGCCTCCTGCGCCAAGGCCTCGACGTCTAATCGCTCCTGATAACAGCTGTGGATCTTGCGGATGGCGCGCGTGACTTTTGCGAAGTGTCCTTGTGCGCCAAGCGCTGCGCGCATCGATCCGCCTTGCTCACCGGCGAGGACGCGGTAATAGATTTCGCGCACCAGCGAAGGCCCGAGGATCTGCGCCTCGACCGGATGGTTCATGGCTTCGATAAAACGCAAAGTCGACTCGCTGAGCATCTCGTCCATAGGCGAGGAATAAATGCCTCTGGGCCGGGCGTGAGTCGGCCCGAAAGTGTCGTCGATTTCCATAATCAGCTCGCCGGCCAGCTTGAAATCCAGTCGCATGTAAACAGCCAGCATCGGCTCTTCCTCGCTGGCATCGGATTCCATGGTAAACGGCACCGGCACCGATACCACCAAGTAATGCTGCGCGTCGTAAATGTAAACGTCGTCGCCCAAGTATCCGCGCTTGCGCCCCTGACACAGGATCACGATGCCCGGCTCATACAGCACCGGCGTTTTGGTCAGTGGACGGTTCGAGCGCAAAAACCGTATGCCGTCCAACGGGCTCAGGTTATAGCCTTCCAGCGGGGCCAGCTGTTTCATCAGTTGGACCATGCGCTGAATACGTTCGGTACTGTGGTTCATATACCCCCTTTTTCCGACGTTAAACTGTGCGTACAGCGTTTTAAACGACCCGCTGTCCGAGCCACTGACGAAACAGGGTCAGTGCCACCGACTCAGGTGTGTTCAGCGGCCACGCGAAATAATAGGAAAAGCTCTTGCGGTCGATCACCAGGTCGAAGGGCATACGCAGCAATCCGGCCTCCAATTCTTTGATCACCAACGATTTCTGCGCAATCGCCACGCCGTGGCCTTCGATTGCAGCCTGGTAGGCCAGGAGCGACGTTTCGTAGCGCATGCCGCTGTAAGGATTGAACTGAGTGGCGCCGGCTTCCCGCAGCCACAATGCCCAGTCGTCTAGGCGCGCAAGGGAGTGCAGCAGCACCTGATCGCCCAGTTGTTCCGGCGCGCGCAAGTCGGCAACAAAACCCGCTCCCACCACAGGAACCAGCTCATTGGGGGTGAGCAATTGCGTCCCCGTGTTCGGCCAGTCACCACCGCCCAGTTGGATCCCCCCATCAAGGTCTTCATGCTCAAAATCCAACGCTGCGGGCGACGTGGTCAACTGCACGTCGATCGCCGGGTGGGCAATGTGAAATCCAGCCAAGCGAGGAATCAGCCAGCGCACAGCAAACGTCGCGGGGGCGCGGATCTTGAGCAACTGTCGGCGCGTCGAACCACCGACAATGACGTTGGTGGACTCGCGCAGCGCGTTGAACAGCGGCACGATGTCCGCCAAGTAGCGCGCGCCAGCGGACGTCAGTTCCAAACCAGTGGGCATGCGTTTGAACAACTGCACTGACAGGTATTCCTCCAGCGCCTTGATCTGGCGACTGACAGCCGCCGGCGTCACCGACAGCTCGTCAGCCGCACGCGTAACGCTGAGCGACCGGCCAGTGGCCTCGAAAGCCTTGAGTGGATTGAGCGGCGGCAAGGGCCGGGAATGAGCGCCTCTGGTGTTCACTGAAAATCCCCCGGATATCGCCGCTGATGGCTGCACCTATTGAGAAACGGAACTGCGCTTGCGGTCAAGGCGTACTCCCCAGACCGCAGCCACAAGAATGCACGGCAACAGCGAGATGATCGAGTAAACAATGCCTGCCAGCGGGTTGCCGCTCCAATTGACCAACGCCAGGCTGATCATCGGCAGGAAACCACCAAACAGGATGTTGCCAATCTGCTGCGACAACCCAAACCCTGTGGTTCGGCTCTGCGGTGGAAAGCTGTCGGCAATGAACGCTGGCAGTGGCGCCATAACCATCGCCGTCAATGCCGCGAGCAGCGTAATACAGGCGGTCACCACGGGCCAGGCGTGAATTTTCGCCGACGCGACAATTTGCGCAAAACAGGGATAAGCGACTGCCGCCCACAGCACCATGCCGATCAGCATCACCCATGCCCGGCCATAGCGATCGCTGACCGCGCCGAACAGCGGGTACAACGGCGCTGCTATGAGGATGGCGACACCCACACACACATTAGCCTCGAAGACTGGCACCGCCAGCACATTCTGTAAGAAATACAGCATGTAGATGATCGAGGTGTACAAGGTCACCGAAGTTCCACCCTGCGCGCCAAACACGGCCACCAACAGGTTCTTCCATGACGCCCGGCTCCCCAGTGTGTCGGCCAATGGCGAGCGCGATACTTCACCCTTTTCCTTGAGCGTCTGGAACACCGGCGTTTCCTCCATGCCGAGGCGAATGTAAGTGGCGACGAGGACAATCGGCGCCGAGACCAGAAAAGGCACCCGCCAGCCCCAAGCTGCAAAGTCGGAGGGTGACAGGTAAAGGTTCAGCAGAGAGACCACTAGCAGCGCGAGCAACAGGCCCAGGCTGGCCGTGCTCTGCAAGAAACTGGTAAACAGTCCGCGTCGCTCATGTGGCGCATGTTCCATGACATACACCGCCGCGGAGCCATACTCGCCGCCCAACGCGATGCCTTGAACGATGCGAAGTAGCAACAGGCATGCCGGTGCGAGTATTCCGGCGGATTGATAGGTCGGCAAGCACCCCATCAGAACCGTCGATGTGCCCATCAGTACTAGGGTGATGACAAACGCACGTTTACGTCCGATGCGGTCAGACATTGGGCTGAATATCAGCGTGCCCAGCGGCCGCGCCAGATAGGCAACACCAAATGTACCGGCCGTAAGGATCGAAGAAACAAACGGGTCGAACTCAGGCAGGAACAAGGCGCGCAAAGTGCTGCTCAGGGCGACGTAGACGAGGAAATCATAATATTCGAGCAGGGTGCCGAAGCTGGCGGTGCCAACCACCCGTGACATGCTCGGCCGGGCAAATCCTGAGAGTGCGGCGATGTCCATTGATGAGGTCCTTATTATTATGGGCTTACAGCGGATAAACAGCCCGCGCAGGCGTTAGTCGGTCGACGTGAGAAAAGCTCGAACCGCCGTCTTATGCTCAGCGCCGCACAGCAGAATCGCTTGCACACTGCCTGCGGTCTCGAGTGCCTGCGACAGATCACTGGTGGCTGCCTGACGTACCAGGCGCTTGGCCAGTCGAAGCGCCTTGGGCGGCGCAGCGGCAATCGAACGAGCCAATTCGTCGACCACGTTGTCCAACTCTTCAGCCTCCACCACGCGGTTGATCAAGCCCATCTGCAGGGCTTCGTCGGCAGTGTGAAACTGACTGGTCAGGGTCATTTCCATGGCTTTAGCAAGGCCCACGGCGCGAATCAGGAACCAAGCACCGCCGATGCCCGAGATCAATCCCAGACGCAGAAAGCTTTCCGCCATGCGGGCATCTTTCACCGCAATTCGCAGATCGCACATCATCGCTAGGTCCAGTCCCGCACCAATCGCCGAACCATTGATCGCCGCGATCACCGGGACCTCCACAGCCTGCATGGCCAGCGTTATGCGATGTAGATAACGGCGCAGGCCTTCAAGCACCTCTTCAGTAGCGCCCTGCATCAGGTCCGCGCCGCTGTGCATGTCCTTCACATTGCCACCGGTGCAAAAGTGCCGGCCATTGCCGCGCAGCACCACGCAGTGAACATCGGTGCGGCCGTTTACGCTTTCCAGCGCCTCGGCCAAGGCCACGCACATGGGGGTCGCCAGAGCATTGCCGGTTTCCCCGCCATTGAGGGTCAGGTGCAGGACAGCACCGCGTTGTTCGATCAGAACCAGATCGGTTTTCTCGGGGTTCATGGCGCACGCTCTCTTGTTGATCGGTGTGGTTACTGGTGGGTAAAGAATGGAGCACGACGCTCAAGGAAAGCGTCGCAACCCTCGCGTTGATCATCAAGGGCGAAGCTGGCGTGGAAGGCGCTTCTCTCGTAGACCAATCCTTCTGCGAGCGTGCTTTCGAACGCTCGTGCAGTGGCGGCCTTGACCGTCAGCAGCACCGGTAGCGAATGCCGTGCTATCAACTGCGCGAGTCCCAGCGCAACGCGGGTGACCTCCTCATCCGCCACCACCCTCGACACCAACCCGCAGTCCCGTGCCTGGGCAGCTGTGATTGGCTCGCCAGTCAGGTTCATTTCCATCGCCAAGGACTTCCCGACAGCCCGTGGCAGGCGCTGAGTGCCGCCTGCTCCCGGGACCAGGCCCAGTTTGATTTCTGGCTGGCCGAACAACGCGTTTTCACCCGCGACGACAATGTCGCAGAGCATGGCCAACTCGCAGCCACCGCCCAGCGCGTAGCCGCGCACGGCAGCCACCAACGGTTTGCGTGCGGTGCTGAGTGCCTGCCACTCCGCCGCGAGGTAATTGTCCTGAACGGCTTGTGCATAGGTCATTTTCGCCATCGCCTGAATATCGGCTCCGGCCGCGAAAGCTCGCACCGAGCCGGTGAGTACGATCGCGCGGGTATCGGTGTCGGCATCCAGGGTTTGCAGAACCCTGCCCAACTCCTTCATCAACTCGCTGGTCAGCGGGTTGAGGGTGTTGTGGCTGGCCAACGTGACCAACGCAACGGCGCCGTGCCGCTCCAACTGCAAGAGAGACGCGGTCATGCCGTCACCGCCTGGCGTGAATGCACACCAACCGCGCCTACAGCCTCGAGCGCGACTATTTGCAGCTCGCTGAAGCCTAGCGCGGCAAGGATTTCGACGGTGTGTTCACCCACGGCTGGGGGTGGCATCAGCGGCGCGCCCGGATGGCTGTTAATGGCAAAGCCAGGCATGCGCAAAACACCCGCCTCAACATGCGCAAGCTCGACCTCGACACCGCTCTGGCGGTAGTGATCGGTGCTGGTCAGTTCGTCATAATTGGCGACCGGAGCACACAGGATGTCCTGCTGTTCCAGCGCTTGCAGCCAGTAAGCGGACGTATGACAGACGAGTCGTTGCTCCAGCAAAGGGTGCAGTTCGGCGCGGTTCTGCACCCGGGCCGGGTTGTCGAGGAATCGCTTATCCTGCACGAGCTCTGGCAGCTCCAGCAAACGGCAAAGCGCAGTCCACCGCGCGGGGTGATAGGCCGCGACCATGATCCAGCCGTCGGCAGTTTTGAATGCTTCATTCGGCGCCGCGTAAGGTGCTGCGCTGCCAGTTTTTTCAGGGGTTTGGCCGGTGGCCAGAAAGCTGCTCAGCGACAGGTGTTGCAACATCAATGTGCAGTTGTAGAGACTCACGTCCAAGTGCTCGCCACTGCGCTGATGCAGACGTCCATGCAGAGAAGCGAGTATCGATATCGATGACAGGTAGGCGGTGACCATGTCGGCAATGGGGATCGGTACTTTACAAGGCGTGGAGCCAGGGTTGCCCAGCATGCTCATCAACCCGGTCACTGCCTGAATGTTGCCGTCGACGCCAGGCCGTTTGTGCAGTGCCCCCTTCTGTCCGTAGGCGGAAATCGAGCAGTAGACCACCGCCGGGTTCAGCGCTTTGACGGTGTCGTAATCTAGGCCGAGCCGGGCCATGACACCGGGCCGAAAACTTTCGATCACCACATCGGCGTCGCGCATCAACGCCAGAGCGACCCCCTTACCGTCGACACTTTTCAAGTCCAAGGCAATACCGCGCTTGTTGCGGTTAACGCTGAGCGACGTCACGCTCTGGTGCTGCTGCCAAGGCGGACCGATGGCGCGTCCCAGCTCGCCACCCAGCGGCTCGACCTTGATCACGTCCGCGCCCATATCCCCCAGCAACATGCCGCACACCGGGCCCGCCACAATATGCGAGAAGTCCACAACCTTTATGTTTTTCAAGCTGTCGGTCAGCATCGTCACACCCTGTTGCGCACGTGTATGTGCCATTAATCGATGAGATCGAGGATAGGGAAAGCGGTCTTGGCGCCGCTATCGACTTTATAAGCGGGGGGACTTGAGTTTTTGTTAAGGGCAACTGATGACGGTGACTGCATCAGAATTGTCGGTCAGAACTTCCTGCATGGAGCGCAATCGACGTGGCCATTGTTTGAGTTGTATGCGCGCACGCCGTCTTGCAGATCCGTTTCATCACGGACTTGCCCGATATTGGATTAGGCAAGCAATGGAGATAAACCGGCATTCGCAGGACTACTCGCACACCGTAACTTGGGCTCTCAGCGTTTGTACTGAATCAATAGCAACGATTGGAGATCAGCCCATGTTAGTCGTCTACAACCCAGCCGATGGCAGCGAAGTCGGCCGCGTTCAGCAAAGTGATGCGGCCGCCGTGAACGCAGCCGTCGACCGCACCTGCGCAGCCTTTCCCGAGTGGTCCGGCAAGCTGGCCAAGGAACGCAGCGACATCCTTCGCCGCTGGTTTGACAGCGTTAAGGCAGACAAGGAAGCGTTCGCTGAGTTGCTGTCGAAGGAAAACGGCAAGTGCCTGACCGAAGCCCGTGGCGAAATCGATTACGGGTTGGGGTTCATCGAGTGGTACGCCGAAGAAGCCAAGCGCGTCTATGGGGACACCATCCCTACCCATGACAAGAATGCTTCAGTGGTGGTCATCAAGGAGCCCGTCGGGCCCGTGGCCGCCATCACACCGTGGAACTTCCCGTTCATGATGATCACCCGTAAGGTCGCTACCGCCCTGGCGGCTGGCTGTACCATGATCATCAAGCCTGCGGAAGACACGCCTCTGACCGCTTTCAAACTGCTGGAACATGCGCGTATGGCCGGTATTGCGCAAGGCGTTCTGGAAATGGTGGTGGGCGATCCGAAGCAGATCGGCGAGATCATTACCTCCGACCCGCGGATCCGCAAAGTGTCGTTCACAGGCTCTACCAACGTTGGCAAGTTGTTGGCGGCGCAATGCGCGCAGACCATCAAGAAAATGACCCTGGAGCTGGGGGGCAACGCACCTTTTATTGTGTTCGACGACGCCAACATCGACGAAGCGGTCAAGGGGCTGGTGGGTGCCAAGCTACGTAACTCCGGCCAGGTGTGCATCTCGCCAAACCGGATTTTCGTACAGGACACCATCATCGAGTCGTTCCTGGACAAAGTGAAGAGTGCCGTGCAGGCCATCGATGTCGATCAGGGATTACGGGAAGATTTCGTGGTGGGCCCGATGATCAACCGGAACGGCTTCGAAAAAGTCGTCGCGCTTGTCGAGCAGGCCAAGGTCGCAGGCGCCAAGGTGCTGCTGGGCGGCAAACCCCACGCCAAGGGCGGGCTGTTTTATGAGCCGACCCTCCTCACGGGCCTGACAGACGACTCACCGCTGGCGAAGAATGAAATTTTTGGGCCCGTATTCGCCGTCTATTCGTTCTCCACTGAAGCGCAAGTCATTGAACGCGCCAACCAGACCGAGTTCGGCCTTGTCGCCTACGCCTATACCAGTGCGCTGGGGCGTTCCCTGCGACTCTCCCGCCAGCTTGAGGCCGGTATGGTAATCCTTAACTCGGGCTCTGTCGGCACCGTCTCGATTCCGTTCGGCGGTATCAAGCAATCAGGCTATGGCCGCGAAGGCAGCTACTACGGCATCGAGGAATACGTGCACGTTAAATACGTGCTAATGGCTGGCGCCCAGTTGTAACCCTCAGTTGACAATGCGCAGAGTGCCACGCTCACTCCGCGCACACTGAAGCCGTTGTACTCGTCTGCGACAATGAGCGAGCGCGCACAGTTGAGAGTTTCTTAAAAGGTGTTGGAGTAGTTCGTCATGGCCGGAACCTTGCTTCTGGTAGGCCGAGAGTCAAGTATGTCAATGCCCGTCCAATCGGCAGGCACGAGAAATGACACATCATTGGCCAAGTATCTATGTGTGGGAGGACGAAGGCAGCCCAAATTCTCGGAGAGCTTGGATATTAAGCACTGAAATACAGCCTGCCATCAAGTAGGTTTTATTGAATCATGTGCTTGTCTGACACTCCCCCGATAATACATAAACAACAGAACCACACCCCTCACACATCCAACACTCACCAATGTATCACTCATCATCTACTGCGAATTTGAAAAAACAGAATGATCCGTCGGACGTTCCATTTTTTTAAATGTCGCCACCGGAATAACTACAACATCTTTATACATCCTCTTGCGAATTACCACCAGCTCTTGCAAGAGGCCATTACCAGCAATATGGTCAAAATCAACCCCGCGTTTCTTCGCTGGCAAGTTTTTAACATACACGGCACCAACACTATTGGGTTTCTTCAACCCAACACCATTAAATCTTTGCGATGGCTTCGCATAAAAACGAGCAGTATTTATATTTGGTGCAGTATAAAATCCAGGCCCATACAAGGTACCTATATTACTGCCAATAAAACCTGGATCAAGGCCATTGTTTGCCAAGTTTTCTATATGCTTTGATTTTGATCCATGATACCCGACAAGCTGATACCCCTCAGGTACCACTCGGCCCGCTTTGGAGCCCGCATCATGGGCAATATCAGCTGCAACGGATAACGGGCTTGAAGTCTTTATAGGCATCATCCCTTGAGTCAGCGCCCTTGCCAGGGTGCCCCAAGGGTTGTGCCCACTATTATCCTGATAATTAATCGGATTGTTTTTGCAATAGGCATAGGAGTTCATGCCCCCCTCATAAAATGGACTTAACGAGTCGGGACTACTGAACCTCATTAACACACTGTTATACGCCCGATACCCATTACCCAAGAGATAGATCCCAAGCAGCGGCTCCTTACACTCACCGATGTACCCGGCTGAAAACGAACTTTCACACTCTGAACAATCATACCCATACGCCGTATATACGCGACCGCGCACTTCAAGACCTGACCACCCAATTATCACGGTGTTTTGCTGATCAACACACAGCAAACTCGTCACACCACCTTTTACCGTCCGCTCTTGAAAGCCCAACAGCATTTCCATTTTCCGAAAAAAAGAAAATCCCTCGGCACCTTGAGTTATTGTCGCCAACAAATCATCACAGTAAAAACGCTGAATGCGACCACTCATACTATGCTGCGTCTGCGAGTTAATGCGATCCAATGGATCGTATGAATAACTGCTCACAGGAACACTATTTTTCACATTCATCGCCTTCACCTTAGAGAACTGTTGTATAGAGTTTGCTCCAATACTTACTGGCGGGATAGCTATCAGAAATGATAGGTCAACATCACTTACCTATCGCATTCATGCACACATAAAAAATACCGTGATCAAGCAATCCGGCAGTTCAGACCTGTGCATTATTTGCCAGCGACCCCACCCATCTGGCCACCCTTGTGCGCCAAATCGACCTGATCGAGCGCCTGGCCGAAGACAGTGCCCACCTGCCCCGCGGCGACACCTCGCGCTACCACTTCGACTACCCCCCGCTTTTACGATGACGTGCAGCACATGCGTTAAGGCATCCGTGACCACTTGAGCCCCCGACGTGCTCAACCGCGCGATCCGCTGCCGTTGTCCGGGGACTATCGCCGCGAGGTCGAGGCCAGTCATGAGTCTTAGTAGCAAGCAAAGTGCCGCCATCCTGGCCCATGGCGGGTTTACGCCCGGAGCCAGTGCATCGCTGTTGATTGCGGGGTGTTCGCCGTGCTGCTGTTGTGGGGCGTAGGGGCGTTGCATGCAAAGCGCATCACGACCCAATCTAACACTGACCTTTTTGCCCCACCGCTTGAACCGCCAGCCAGTGGTCGTGCGCGGCCTGACTGCCGATGAATTATGGACTTGCACGGGTATCAGTGCCGCCTTGGGAGGGCTCACAGAGCTGCCGCTGGCCTGGCTGAGGCACAGCGTGGCGATGGCTTGATCCAGCGTTCAGTGGCCTGGCGTACGCGTCAGAGCAGGGCATGACCCGTTTTAAGAGTGAGGTCACACACCTGCAGAGGCATGGGCGCGATGGAATTGCTGGCGCTGACAGCCCTGCGAGCGGTCGGTTGGTGGAGCGCTCCACGCGACCTGACCACCCCTCTCCCGCCCGATTTGCGCTCAGGCAGTGTGCGCAAGTGGTGGGAGGTGCCGCCGGGCACGGTGTACAGCTTTGCCTTCTACATCTTCCGGCATCTCAACCGTTGGCCCACCAATGGTGAGGACGATTACCCGCGCAACATCCGGGCGCTGTCCTCGCACCTGACCCCGGCCTGCCGGGTGTTTCTGCTCGACGAAGCAACCCGTCGGCGCGACAGCACGGGCCAAGGCTATATCCAACGACGACTGGATCGTCACCCTGGATCTGAGCGCTGACGAATACTACGGTGCCGAACAGGTCAAGCGGGCGCTGGTGCGACTGGACATCGACCCCGAACGCAATCCCTTCGGTCTGGCGCTGGCTGCTACAGCGAAGCACCACAACACATTGGCCGCACCCCCGACGACAACGGCGAGGAACCCTGGTAACCCAGTCAACAGCAACAAACGAATCGTCAACTGTGTTTGCAACATCCCGCCATGTTCACGCAGGGTGTGTAGCAACGCGGGCAGCTCAGCCATGCGCAGGAAGGGTTAATGGATGACTGGCGGCTTGGGCAGGGCCACCACATCTAGGTCAGACGCCGGGTTCTGTTCAAGTCCTGGGATCTTAACCATGGCGAAACGGAACAACTGGTTGAACCAGGTCCGGCACTTCTCTGCGGTGGTGAAAGCGCTACGCCGCTCGATGTGGGCAACACATCCTTGCCAAAGATCCGGCGGATTTGAGACAGCGTGCTTTGACGCGCCTCTTTGAGGGTCAGCGACCGGTTCTCGACCCATCGATCAAACAGGTTATGGAATGTGTTTTCTTCCGCCAGCCGGTGGGACTCGCGGCTGCGTCGACGCTGCAACTGGGGATTGACCCCTTGCGTCAACAACTTGTGCGCCTAATCCCGACGGGAACGCGCTTCACGCAAACTGACTTGCGGGTAGTTGCCCAAGGACTGCGCATTTGCTTGCCGGTGGGCTTGGCCTGCCGGACGGCAGCATCTGAAAGTACCATGCTTCTAGCCTCCTGAAAGTTGGATTCAGGGATAGATGCTCAGATAATGACTCGTCGGGCTCCTTGAACAATCCGATCTCAAAGCCGTCCACTTTTTATGGACTAGATTCTGGACTAAAAACATCCGGATACCCGTGGCTTTCGGTGGATGCTGGCGGAACGAAAAAAGGACCCGAAGGTCCTTGTTTCAATCGCTTACAGAATTCAGCAGAACTCTGCAGCGCAATATTTGGAGCGGGAAACGAGACTCGAACTCGCGACCCCGACCTTGGCAAGGTCGTGCTCTACCAACTGAGCTATTCCCGCGTCTTGGTGGTGCGCATTCTATAGAAATCAAAGAATGCGTCAACCCCTTGATTCGAAAAGTTTTATTTATTTTGTAGAGGTGGTCTTCAAATGCGGCCAGGCGGCCCGCAGATATTGAACCATCGACCACAACGTCAGCCCTGCAGCCACTAGCAACAACGCATAGCCGACCAAAACCCAGAAGCTGAAGTCGGAAGGATTGGCCAATAAGATGACCAAAGCCAGCATTTGCGCAGCGGTTTTCCATTTGCCCATGTTAGAGACCGCAACCTGTGCCCGAGCGCCCAGTTCTGCCATCCACTCACGCAAGGCGGAGATAACAATTTCACGACCAATAATTACCGCGGCCGGCAAGGTCAGCCAGAAATTGTGATGTTCTTGCACCAGCAACACCAGCGCCACTGCCACCATCAATTTGTCAGCCACAGGATCCAGAAAGGCGCCAAACGGCGTGCTCTGCTCCAGTCGTCGAGCCAAGTAACCATCCAGCCAATCGGTTGCGGCCGCAAATGCGAAGACTGAGCTGGCAGCTGCATAACTCCAGCTGTAAGGGAGATAAAACAGCAAGATAAAGAATGGAATCAGAAGAACGCGTAGAACGGTGATCAAATTAGGGATATTCATCGGCACAACTGGCTACGAGGTGAGGGGGCATTCTACTCGCTGTGTAGATTTGCATAAATCAACTCTGCGAGCTTTTTACTGATACCCGGTGCTTTGGCGATTTCTTCGATGCTTGCACGAGTCAGCTCCTGTAATCCACCAAAATGTTTCAACAAGTCACGGCGACGGGTCGGCCCTACTCCGGCAATCCCTTCCAGGGTTGACGTTCGCCGGGTTTTCCCACGTCGCGCTCGGTGCCCAGTAATTGCAAATCGGTGGGCCTCGTCACGGATCTGCTGAATCAAGTGCAATGCCGGGGAATCACCTTTTAAGGTGAACTCATGGGCAGCATCATTCAGGTAGAGGGTTTCGAAACCCGCTTTACGGGTTGCACCTTTAGCCACACCGAGCAAAATCAGGTCTGGAACCGCCAATTCGTTTAATACGTCACGGGCCATTGAAAGTTGGCCCTTGCCGCCATCGACCAACAGAATGTCGGGCAGTTTACCTTCACCTTCTTTCAGACGGCTAAAGCGGCGCATCAACGCTTGGTGCATGGCGGCATAGTCATCGCCGGGGGTTACGCCTTCGATATTAAAGCGTCGGTAATCCGACTTGATTGGACCTTCAGGACCGAATACCACGCAGGAAGCTACCGTGGCTTCGCCGCTTGAGTGGCTGATGTCATAACACTCAAGGCGTTGTGGTATTTCATCAAGCTTCAACACTTGAGCTAGGGCTTCAAAACGTGCAGCTACATGCAAGCGATTGGCTAGGCGTGCACTCAACGCCTGCTCGGCATTGGTGACAGCCAGTTGCTGCCATCGGGCACGGGTGCCGCGCACGCGATAACTGATCGCCATCTCACGCCCCCGCAGGGCTTCGATCGCATCGCTGATGGCATCAAAGCTCTCGTGTTCAACGTTGACAATCAATTCGCTTGGCAGGTCGCGTTCAGGGCTGCTGATGTAGTACTGCCCGAGGAAAGCTGCCATAACCTCGGCC
Organism: Pseudomonas psychrophila HA-4; assembly: GCF_000282975.1. GTDB lineage: Bacteria > Pseudomonadota > Gammaproteobacteria > Pseudomonadales > Pseudomonadaceae > Aquipseudomonas > Aquipseudomonas psychrophila_A. The sequence goes on along the minus strand of NZ_ALJC01000087.1, from coordinate 87,194 downwards.
ACTTCCTCTTCAATCCCCACTTGCGGGAAGAAGTTCTTACTACCCAGCACTCGCCCGCCGCGCACATTGATTAAATGCACGCAGGCGCCACCTGGGTTTACGAAGGCCGCGATAATGTCCACATCGCCAGTCCCACCTTCCATGCTTTGCTGATCCTGAACCCGGCGCAGCAATGAGATCTGATCGCGAAGCTCTGCAGCACGCTCAAAATCGAGGGTGCTGGCGGCCTTTTCCATTGAACTGTTGAGTTCATCGGTCAGCGCACTGCTACGCCCCTCGAGGAACATCACCGAGTGGCGCACATCTTCTGCATACACCTGGGGCTCAACTAATCCAACACACGGCGCCTTGCAGCGTTTGATCTGATATTGCAAGCATGGCCGGGTTCGATTTTTGAAGTAGCTGTCTTCGCACTGGCGAACCAGAAACGTTTTCTGCAAAAGACTCAGGCTTTCACGAATCGCACCTGCGCTCGGGTAAGGTCCGAAGTATTTACCCTTCTGCTTTTTGGCTCCGCGATGAATGCTCAGGCGCGGGTATTCGCCGTCCGATAGAAAGACATACGGATAGGATTTATCGTCGCGCAGCAGAATATTGTAGGGCGGCCGCCATTCTTTGATCAGCGTCTGTTCAAGTAGCAGCGCTTCCGTTTCATTGGCGGTGATAGTGGTTTCGATTTGCGCAATGCGAGCTACCAGCGCGGCGGTCTTTGGCGCGAGCCCTGTTTTGCGGAAGTAACTGGCCAAGCGTTTTTTCAGGTTCTTGGCTTTGCCCACGTAGAGCAGACGAGCATCGCTATCAAACATGCGATAAACGCCGGGCCTGCCACTGCAGGTCGAAAGAAATGCGCTTGAGTCAAACACGTCAGTCATTGTTAACCAGCATCAACCATGCCATGACGAACAGCCAACAAGGCCAGTTCAACATCACTTTTAACTGATAGTTTCTCGAAAATTCGATAGCGATAAGTGTTAACGGTCTTGGGGGACAGGCAAAGCTTGTCGGATATAACTTGAACCTTTTGGCAGCCGACAATCATCAATGCAATCTGAATTTCTCGTTCAGAGAGGGCATCAAAAGGAGAATCACTAGCAGGCTGAAAAGACTTGAGCGCCAATTGCTGAGCCACTTGTGGACTGATGTAGCGCTGACCTGCAAATACAAGGCGAATAGCCTGAACCATTTCGGCCAGGCCGGCGCCTTTGGTCATGTAACCTGCAGCACCCGCTTGTAACAAACGCGTCGGAAAAGGATCCTCTTCACACACCGTTACGGCCACAACTTTAATGTCAGGGTGGCTGCGCATCATTTTGCGAGTCGCTTCCAGACCACCGATACCCGGCATTTTGACATCCATCAAGACCACGTCCGGCTTCAGTTCGCGCGCTTTGATGAGCGACTCTTCGCCTGATTCGGCTTGACCGACCACTTGCAATCCTTCGATATCAGCCAGCATTCGTGTAATGCCCGTACGCACAAGATCATGATCATCGACCACTAGAACCCGAATCAAGTCGACACCTCGCAAATTGCGTCTTAGTTGGTTGCCGCTACCTTAGCAAAAAACAATTGAGGCAACCTACCTATACATGCGTTATCTGCTTAGATCTTATGGCTCAAAATCACGAATAGGATGACGTGGTCTGGCTCACACATCATTTGGCTCTTGGCGTTTTTTTAACGGATGAGTGACAGACATTTCCGCCAAGGCCGTGGTCAATTGCCTAATAGCATCCTGATCTTCTTTTTGCAGAACGCGATAATTGACCAGAATCTTTTCTTCTACGCGACTGAGATTATCGAGTAGTGTTGGCGTTGGCGTTCCAGTGAGCACATAAAGTAAATCCACACCACGTTCAGCAACGCGAGACAAATAATCAGCTTTCGGTGCTCGATCACCGCTCTCATATTTACCTTGGGCATTTGCCTCGACACCACCTATTTCACCAAAAACTTTCTGTGACAAGCCAAGTCGCTCTCTTTCTTGCCTCAAACGCGGACCAATGCCACTCATTTGAATTTTAGAGCCCATATTTAACACCCATATGAATGGTATAATTCGCGACTATCGAACAATATTGAACGGTTTTGAACTATGACCGAAATTCGTACTGCCGCACAAGCCAAGGCTTGGCTGGAACACCAGGGTAAGTCTGTTCAAGAGTTCGCTCGCGAACATGGCGTAGACCCGGCAACTACCTATCAGATACTCGCCGGGCGAAAAAAAGGAAAGCGCGGAGAAGCTCATAAAGTGGCGGTCCTTCTGGGGATGAAGGATGGAGTAATCCCGCCCGACACTCCCGGATCCAAAGGGGCAGTCACCATTGATCTTTATTGAGTATGCGCTTAATTCAGTTCAATACTCGATTAACTGATAATCGACATATGAGTGTTTACCTGCACGTCTTACGCGCTGAGAAACCTATGCGACAAATACGCTTGCTCGCTCCAGGCCCTCTCTTGAGGACGGTTATCAGGCGGCTGACAATTGAACATGGCGCTGATAGCAATTTTAGATTGAACCCGAGCTTCTCTCTCTTGTAAGCTGCAAATCACTCAGTGGAGATGACACATGTTGACTCACGCACGCATAGACCTAAGCCATTCGGAAGCTAACAAGCTCCTAAATGCTGCTGTGTGCACGAACAACGGTGCCTTGACTGCACGATTTTATTTTGGGTATTGGTTTAGCCACTGGCGCGCCTGATACCCCTCCGGCGCCCATTTTAAACGGGTCGCCTACCAGAGAATTCTCACCCCCGGTCGGCTTCCCGACCGGGGGTTTTGTTTTTTCAGGCCCTCACAAACTACTGACTTTAAGGAATGAACCCATGAACTACACCACTTATTACCGCTTCGACCTTTGCACTGCATGGCGATTTATCAGCCGCCGTTCGGGACAGTCTGCCGCCTCCGAACGGGCGCACATCGGTGGCTCGCACGTACTCATAGCCAGTCTGGCCAATTGTCGAACACCCCAGTAGGGCTGAGCGCGCGGGAGAACCCGCCGCCTGCCTAGGAAGCACTACCATGAACGCATCCATCTCTGCTCTGCCAACTACTGATCGCACCGCCACCAAAGCGGTCTTAACCCAACGCCTGCCCAGCTCTTCGGAGCTTAAGCAACAACTGCCGCTCAATGCAGATCTCAGTCTGTTGGTGAATCGCCAGCGTCACACTATTCGCGCCATTCTTAATGGCGAAGACCCACGTCTACTGGTCGTTGTCGGTCCCTGCTCGATACATGACCCTATTAGCGCCCTTGAATACGCCAGCCATTTGGCCGCCTTGTCTCACGACCTGAGCGATGACATGTTGCTGGTGATGCGCGCCTACGTCGAAAAACCCCGCACCACCATTGGCTGGAAAGGCCTGGCTTACGATCCGCATCTGGACGGTAGCGACGACATGGCCCATGGCCTGACCTTGTCACGCGAGTTGATGATCGAAATGCTGCGCATGGGCCTGCCCATTGCCACGGAATTACTACAGCCCATGGCCGCTGGGTACTTCGATGACCTGCTGGGCTGGGTCGCAATTGGCGCACGCACCACCGAATCACAAATACATCGCGAGCTGGCCAGCGGACTTGATTTGCCGGTCGGGTTCAAAAACGGTACCGATGGCGGCGTGGTAATTGCCTGCGACGCCATGCGCTCAGCAGCCCATGGGCATCGCCACTTCGGGGTGGATAGCCAAGGGCACCCGGCGATTATCATGACCCCAGGCAATCCAGACACTCATTTAGTGTTGCGCGGCGGCCACAGCGGCCCTAACTATGATCGCGACAGCGTCGCAAAGGCCCGCGCGGGCCTTGAAAAAAACGTCATCCCTGCGCGCCTGATGGTTGATTGCAGCCACGCCAACAGCGGTAAAGACCCACTGCGTCAACCAGACGTCTTCAATGAAGTACTCGCGCAACGCCTCAAAGGTGATCGCTCATTGATTGGGGTGATGCTTGAAAGCCATCTTTTCGAGGGTTGCCAACCCCTGAGCAGTAACCTGCGCTACGGCGTCTCCGTCACCGACGGCTGTCTGGGCTGGGAGGCCACTGAACGGTTGCTGCGCGATGCCGCAAGACAGTTGCAACAGCAACGACGCTCGGCGAAGGCGGCTCATTAAAAGACTCACCGCGTTGACCATTGCGCACCCGCAGGCACTGCCCACGGGTGCGTAAAGTCGATTGTGACTGACAGCAAAGGCGACAATTACTGCCTGAAAAGCACTGCGAGAGAAACGAACGCCACCTTCTGCAACTGAGAATTATCGACCAAACGCTTTAGGCAGGGATCCACTGCCATACCATGCGTGAAGACATATCCTGCAACCCCGCCTGCCCGCCTCGTGTACTCGACTAAGGTGTTTTTATGACCTCAAACATCGATTAGAGAACCCACATGAGCGATACAGCAAACACCCAGCACCCCATTTTGTTGGTACATGGACTCTTCGGTTTCGACCGTATTGGCCCATTCAGCTACTTCAACGGCATTAAGGAAGCACTGCAGCGTGCAGGTGCCAACGTCTTTATCGCCTCCCTCTCTGCGGCACACAGCAATGAGACTCGCGGCGAGCAGCTATGCATGCAAATTGCCGAGATCCTACAACAAACAGGTGCCAGACGAATCAACCTGATCGGCCACAGCCAAGGCGCACTGAGCGCCCGCTATGCGGCTGCCGTGGCACCGGAGTCTGTGGCCTCAGTCACGTCGGTCAGCGGGCCTAATCATGGTTCTGAACTGGCCGACCGCCTGCGATTGGCCTTCATCCCCGGCAAGTTGCCTGAAAAGGTCGCAGCGTCGCTGATTTCCGCCTTCAGCACTTTCATGACGATTATCAGTGGCAAGCCCCAACTACCCCAGCATGCACTTGAGGCGCTCAATGCCCTGACCTCTGAAGGCGTGGCCGCCTTTAATTTGAAATACCCCCAAGGCCTGCCTAATACCTGGGGAGGCATGGGCGCCGCTGAGGTCAATGGTGTACGTTATTACTCTTGGTGCGGGATTATCAAAGGCTCTTTACTTTCAGAATCATTAAACCTCTTCGACCCCATGCACACCGCCTGCCGGGTATTTGCCAGTTTTTTCACCGCTGAAGCCAACGCTAATGACGGGATGGTTGGCCGCTTTAGCTCACATTTGGGCACGGTGATTCGATCGGACTATGCCATGGACCACCTGGACACCATCAACCACCTGGCAAGCATGACGCGCAACAATGCCAACCCCGTAGACCTCTATGTGGAACATGCGCAACGTTTGAAGAAGCAAGGCCTGTAACACAGATTCAAGGGAACTTTGCCGAGAAAAAAGCCACTGAATCCGGTAGGCTCACCACTTTCTTGAAAGGAGTACTCCCTCATGGCTAAAGCCACTGCCCGTCACATCCTTGTTGCCAGCGAAGACAAGTGCAACGAACTGAAAGCACAAATCGAAGGCGGCGCTGATTTCGCCGAAATTGCCAAGGCAAACTCCACGTGCCCATCCAGCCGTCAAGGCGGCGACTTGGGTTCTTTCGGTCCAGGCCAAATGGTTAAAGAATTCGACACCGTGGTTTTCAGCGCGCCAATCAACGTCGTGCAAGGTCCGGTTAAAACCCAGTTTGGTTACCACCTGCTGGAAGTCACCAGCCGCCAGGACTAATTACTCCGGCTCTGTGTGAAAACGGCCCACCTTTTGGTGGGCCGTTTCGTATCCGAGTCACGAACCTCGTGCTACGTTTCCTCATTGACGAATCTACCGTGTCTCACCTGAGGAATTGATCATGAGCCTTAAGGGTAAAACTGCCCTGGTTACCGGTTCCACCAGTGGTATTGGATTGGGCATCGCCCAAAGCTTGGCCAAGGCTGGCGCCGACCTAATACTCAACGGTTTTGGCGACGCCAGCAAAGTCATTGCCGAACTGCAACAGTTCGGTGGGAAAGTTGGCCACCACCCGGCAGATGTTAGCGATCCAGCGCAAATTGCCGACATGATCAGTTATGCCGAACGGGAATTCGGCGGCCTCGACATACTGGTCAATAACGCTGGTATTCAACACGTGGCCAGCGTCGAAGAGTTCCCGGTGGAGCGCTGGGACTCAATCATCGCAATCAACCTTTCCTCGGTCTTTCACAGCACCCGCCTCGCCCTGCCCGGCATGCGCAAACGCGGCTGGGGGCGCATCGTTAATATCGCCTCGGTACACGGCTTGGTCGGGTCAGTCGGCAAAGCCGCCTACGTCGCCGCCAAACACGGCGTGATCGGTTTGACCAAGGTCGTGGGCCTCGAAACCGCCACCAGCAATATCACCTGCAACGCCATTTGCCCCGGCTGGGTATTGACCCCTCTGGTCCAAAAGCAGATAGACCAGCGCATCAACCAAGGCATTGACCCGTATCAGGCGCAGCACGACCTGCTGGCCGAGAAACAACCTTCGCTTGAGTTCGTTACCCCGCCGCAACTGGGCGAACTGGTGCTGTTTTTGTGCAGTGAGGCAGGCAGCCAAGTGCGCGGCGCCGCCTGGAACGTCGATGGTGGATGGCTGGCGCAATAAGCGCCCACCGGACTACTTGTGCGTCATGCAAAAATGCACACCAACCCTGCACGCATCCCGGTTGTAATGTGCAAATTTGCACTGTTAGCATCGGCTATCGTTCGCACGCAAATACCTTCTAAAAATAATACACAGCAGGGAGTTAGTGATGACTGCTCAGGTTTCATCCTCACCGACACAGCATGTCGAGCCGCCCCAAAGTACGGTATTAGCCGAGGTCCGCAACCACATTGGCCACCTGACCCTGAACCGCCCCAGCGGCCTTAATGCGATAGACCTGCCCATGGTCCGCAGTCTGCAACAGCATCTCGACGCCTGGGCCCAAGATGCCGACATCAAAGCAGTCGTATTGCGTGGCGCAGGCGAAAAGGCCTTTTGCGCAGGTGGTGACATACGCTCGCTGTACGACAGCTATAAAACCAATGACACCCTGCACAAAATCTTCTTTGAAGAGGAATACGCCCTCGATCTGACCCTCCATCACTACACCAAGCCAGTGCTCGCACTGATGGATGGCTACGTGCTGGGCGGTGGCATGGGTCTGGCACAAGGCTCAGACCTGCGCCTGATTACTGAACGCAGTCGCCTGGCCATGCCAGAAGTCGCGATTGGTTATTTCCCGGACGTGGGCGGCAGTTACTTTCTGACGCGTACCCCCGGCCAAACTGGCACTTATTTGGGCGTCAGCGGCGTGCAAATTCGCGCCAGCGATGCGTTGTATTGCGGGCTGGCTGATTGGTACACCGATAGCAGCAAACTGGCTGAATTGGATCAAAGCCTAGATAACCTCAAGTGGCAGCAAGCGCCGCTCCATGAGCTCAAGTCCTTGCTGGGCACTTTCGCCGTGCAAACCCTACCTGATGCACCGCTGGCCAAACTACGACCATTGATTGATGAAGCGTTCGCCCTTAACAGCGTTCCCGACATCGTCGCCCACTTGCGCACGGTTAACGCGCCTGAATACCGCGAATGGGCCACCGAGACTGCCAACCTGCTGGAGACCCGCTCACCGCTGGGCATGGCCGTCACTCTCGAAATGCTCCGTCACGGCCATAAGCTTGACTTGGAAGAGTGCTTCGCCCTCGAACTGCATTTGGATCGTCAGTGGTTTGATCGCGGCGATCTGATCGAAGGCGTACGTGCGCTGATCATCGACAAGGACAAAACGCCACACTGGAACCCGCCGACCCTGCACGAACTCGACCCGGCGCATGTCGCGAGCTTCTTCACAGACTTCAAACAGAGCGGACTTTAAGCCATGCAAGACCTCGAACTGACTGAAGAACAAGTGATGATCCGCGACATGGCCCGGGATTTTGCCCGTGGCGAAATTGCCCCCCACGCCCAAGCCTGGGAAAAGGCTGGCTGGATCGACGACGCGCTCATCGCCAAGATGGGGGAGCTCGGCTTGCTTGGCATGATCGTCCCTGAAGAATGGGGCGGCACTTATGTCGACTACGTGGCTTATGCCCTGGCCGTGGAAGAGATCTCAGCCGGTGATGGCGCCACTGGCGCGTTGATGAGCATTCACAACTCGGTAGGCTGCGGCCCGATCCTCAAATACGGCAGTCAGGCACAAAAAGAAACTTGGCTCGCAGAATTGGCCAGCGGCCAATCCATCGGCTGTTTTTGCCTGACCGAGCCGCAAGCGGGCTCCGAGGCGCACAACCTGCGTACCCGCGCCGAGTTGCGTGACGGTCAATGGGTCATCAACGGCGCCAAGCAATTTGTCAGTAACGGCAAACGCGCCAAACTGGCCATTGTCTTCGCGGTAACTGATCCGGAACTGGGTAAAAAAGGTATTTCGGCGTTTCTGGTACCCACCGCGACTTCGGGTTTTATCGTTGACCGGACCGAACACAAAATGGGCATTCGCGCTTCGGATACCTGCGCCGTGACGCTTAACAACTGCTGCGTGCCAGAAGCCAATCTGCTGGGTGAGCGTGGCAAAGGCTTAGCCATCGCCCTGTCAAACCTGGAAGGCGGACGCATCGGCATTGCCGCCCAAGCCCTGGGCATCGCCCGTGCAGCCTTTGAAGCCGCACTGGGATACGCCCGCGACCGGGTACAGTTCGACAAAGCCATCATTGAGCACCAAAGCGTGGCCAATATGTTGGCCGACATGCAAACCCGCCTGAATGCTGCTCGCCTGCTGATTTTGCACGCCGCGCGCCTGCGCAGCGCAGGCAAGCCCTGCTTATCAGAAGCCTCGCAAGCCAAGCTGTTTGCGTCAGAGATAGCTGAGTTTGTGTGTTCCAAAGCAATCCAGATTCATGGCGGCTACGGCTACCTTGAAGATTACCCGGTGGAGCGTTACTACCGCGACGCGCGAATCACCCAGATCTATGAAGGATCGAGTGAGATTCAACGCATGGTGATTGCTCGAGAGCTGAAGAATTATCTGATCTAAACCACACCCCAGTAGGAGCGAGCTTGCTCGCGCCTACTGGGCATCAGGTGCTACTTAACTGTTTTTGAACTGCGCCTCACGCTTGCCCACAAACGCCGCCATGCCTTCTTTCTGATCATGGGTGGCAAACAGCGAGTGGAACACTCGACGCTCAAAACGCACGCCTTCCGACAAGCTGACTTCAAACGCGCGGTTCACGCTTTCTTTGGTCAGCATCAGCACCGGCAAGGATTTTTTGGCGATGGTTGCAGCCACTTTCAACGCATCTTCCAGCAATTCATCCACTGGAATCACACGCGCAACCAACCCCGAGCGCTCAGCCTCGACAGCATCCATCAAACGCCCGCTCAGGCACATTTCCATAGCCTTGGCCTTGCCTACAGCACGGGTCAGACGCTGGGTGCCGCCCATACCCGGCAGCACACCCAGATTAATTTCAGGCTGGCCGAATTTAGCGTTGTCACCGGCCAGAATAAAGTCGCACATCATCGCTAACTCACAGCCGCCGCCCAAGGCAAAACCAGCCACCGCAGCAATTACCGGTTTGCGCCGGGTCGATACTCTATCACTGTCCGAAAACAGGTCCTCAAGGTAAATCTGCGGGTAGGTCAGCTCCGCCATTTCCTTGATGTCGGCCCCGGCAGCAAAGGCTTTTTTCGAACCCGTAATGACGATGCAGCCAATCGAATTATCGGACTCCAGAGTGTCCAGCGCGTGATTCACCTCACTTACCAACTGCGCATTTAGGGCATTCAGCGCCTGCGGCCGATTCAGTGTAATCAGACCCACTTGCCCATGAATGTCCAACAAAATGGTTTCGTAGCTCATCGATAACGTCCTCAATTTAAAGATTGCGCGAAATGACCATGCGCTGAATATCGCTGGTGCCTTCATAAATCTGACACACCCGCACATCGCGATAGATTCGCTCAAGCGGGAAATCGCTCAAATAGCCATAACCACCCAGGGTTTGCAACGCTTTGGAGCACACCCGCTCGGCCATTTCCGAGGCAAACAGCTTGGCTTGTGAGGCCTCGACCAACGCTGACTGCCCGCTGTCACGCAACGCCGCGGCGTATTGGACCATTTGCCGGGCAACGGCGATTTCAGTCGACATGTCGGCTAAACGAAACGCCACCGCCTGATGCTCAACCAACGGCTGACCGAAGGTCACACGCTCACGCGCATAATCGCGAGCCGCCTCAAACGCTGCGCGGGCCATGCCCACCGCTTGTGAAGCAATGCCAATGCGGCCGCCTTCAAGGTTGCCCAGGGCGATTTTGTAGCCCTGCCCTTCTTCGCCCAACCGATTGGCTACGGGCACTTTAAGATCGTTGAACAAAATCTGGCAGGTGTCCGACGCATGCTGCCCCAGCTTGTCCTCCACGCGGGCCACGCTGTAGCCCGGCGAATCGGTGGGCACAATGAACGCAGTAATCCCGCGCTTGCCCGCTGCCGGATCCGTCACCGCAAACACAATCACCACCCCGGCGTTTTGCCCAGATGTGATGAACTGTTTGCAGCCATTAAGCACGTAATAATCACCTTCACGCCGAGCACGGGTTTTCAAATCGCTGGCGTCAGAACCCGCTTGCGGCTCAGTCAACGCAAACGCACCCAGCATCGCGCCGCTGGCCAACGGAATCAAAAACTCGCGTTTTTGCTCATCGCTACCGTACGTGAGAATCGGCACGCACCCCACCGAGTTGTGCACGCTCATGATCGTGGAGCAAGCGCCATCACCGGCGGCGATTTCTTCAAGAGCCATCGCGTACGCTTGATAACCCGTGTCGCAACCGCCCCACTCTTCCGGCACCAACATGCCAAAAAAGCCCAATTCGGCCATCTCGCTAATGGCCTCGCGCGGAAAGCGATGCTGTTTATCCCACTCAGCCGCAAAGGGCTTTAAACGCTCTTGGGCAAACTGGCGGGCCGCTTCGCGGATTTGTAGTTGCTCAGATGTAGGAAGCATAGAAATCCTTAATACAGACATTCCACAGCAATTGCCGTGGCTTCACCGCCGCCAATACAGATGGCTGCAACACCGTTTTTGAGGTTGTGCTGACGCAACGCTGACAGCAGAGTAACCAGAATTCGCGCCCCCGAAGCACCAATCGGGTGACCCAACGCACACGCCCCACCGTACACATTGACCTTGGCATGAGGGATGTCAAGTTCGCTCATGGTCACCAACGTCACCACGGCAAACGCCTCGTTGATCTCAAACAGATCGACCTCAGCCAGGTCCCAACCGGTCTTCTTCATCAAGCGTTTAATCGCCCCGACGGGTGCAGTCGGAAACAATCCCGGCTCGTCGGCAAACGCCGCATGCCCATGAATGACCGCCAATGGCTTAAGCCCGCGCTTGTGCGCCTCACTGCGACGCATCAATACCAGTGCCGCCGCGCCATCCGAAATCGAACTGGAGTTGGCCGCCGTCACGGTCCCGCCATCACGGAAGGCCGGTTTCAGGGTCGGTATTTTTGCCAAATTAGCTTTAGGTGGCTGCTCGTCATCGCTGATCAAACGCTGTTCTTTGCCGACGGTAACCTGCACCGGGACGATCTCGGCGCTGAAACTGCCGGTCTTGATAGCCTGTTGTGCACGGTTTAGCGAGGCCACCGCAAAATCATCCTGCGCCTCGCGGGTAAAGCCGTGAGCCTGTGCGCAATCTTCAGCGAAGGTGCCCATCAGGCGCCCACGGTCGTAGGCGTCTTCCAGACCATCAAGAAACATGTGATCCAGCACCCGGCCATGGCCCATGCGGTAGCCGCTACGCGCGCGGTCGAGTAAGTAAGGCGCGTTGGACATGCTCTCCATTCCGCCTGCCACAACCACATCGGCGCTTGCGGCCAGCAGTTGATCGTGCGCCAGAATCGTTGCTTCCATTCCTGAGCCGCACATTTTGTTCAGCGTGGTGCAACGCGTGCCCTTGTCCAGCCCCGCACCTAAAGCCGCTTGACGCGCCGGGGCCTGGCCAAGTCCGGCTGACAACACACAACCAAACAGCACTTCATCTACACCGTTCGCCGCGATGCCAGCCCGCTCAACGGCAGCGCGAATGGCTGCAGCCCCCAATTGCGGCGCGGTCAGGCCTTTGAAGTCGCCCTGAAAACCGCCCATGGGTGTACGTGCAACGCTGACGATAACAACCGGATCATTCGCAATGGTCATTTCACACCTCTTATTTCGCGGCCATGCGCAAGGCGCCGTCGAGACGGATCACCTCGCCATTGAGCATGCTGTTCTCGATGATATGCCGCACCAACGAAGCGTACTCCGCAGGTTTCCCCAAACGCGGTGGAAACGGCACACCGGCAGCCAGTGAATCGCGCACTTCAGGGGTCATGCCCGCCATCATCGGTGTTTCGAAAATGCCGGGGGCGATGGTCATCACCCGAATCCCGAAGCGCGCCAGTTCACGTGCAGCAGGCAACGTCAGGCTGGCGATTGCGCCCTTGGAAGCCGCATACGCGGCTTGTCCGATCTGCCCATCAAAAGCGGCCACCGACGCCGTATTGATGATCACCCCGCGCTCGCCGTCAGCATCGGCAGCGCTTTCGGCAATCGCCGCTGACGCCAAGCGCAGCATGTTGAAGCTGCCAATCAGGTTGACGTTGACCACCTGACTGAAACACTCCAGCGAATGAGGTCCGTTTTTGCCGAGGATCTTTTCACCGCGTACGATCCCCGCACAATTGACCAGGCCATTGACGGTACCGAACGCCGCGACGGTGGCATCCACCGCCGCCTGGGCTGCATCCGCCTGACTGATATCAGCCACTGTGCTCTTGGCACCCAACTTGGCCGCTTGTGCCGCCACGGCGTCTGCGTTCAGGTCAACCAGCATCACCTTAGCGCCCGCCTTTATCAGCATTTCAGCCGTGGCTGCACCCAAACCTGATGCGCCACCGGTGACGATAAAAACCTTGTTTTCGATTTGCATGAGCGTTCCTGACTAATAAAAGATCAGGCTGTAACCTTGGCGTTTTGAGCCAGTTCAGCCTTGGCGATTTCTTGGTTGCGCAAAATAAAGCGCTGCAACTTGCCACTGGGGGTCTTCGGCAACTCGCTGACGAATTCGATTTCGCGAGGGTAAGCATGCGCAGCGAGACGCTGGCGCACATGCAAGCGAAGGGTTTCGGCCAGTTGCGCATCGCCCAAGTACTGCGGGCTCAGCACCACAAATGCTTTCACCAATTCAGTACGCTCAGGGCAAGGCTTGCCCACCACTGCCGCCTCAACCACCGCCGGGTGTTCGATCAACGCGCTTTCCACATCAAAAGGCCCTACGCGGTAGCCCGACGTCGTGATCACGTCATCGCTGCGGCCGACAAAACTGATGCTGCCGTCCGGGTTCAACTCCACGGTGTCGCCGCTCAAGTAGTAATTGCCAACAAACGCCTTAGTCTTGAAGCCTTCATAACCGCTAAACCAGCACATGGGTGATTGACTGCGGTCGACCGCTAAAATCCCCGGCTGCCCCACAGGCAGTTCTTGATGGTTCTCATCCAGCACTACAATGCGATGCCCTGGCGAAGCAAAGCCTGCAGCCCCCATATGCACGGGGTGGTCTAAACCGTGGTGGTTGCACAGCACCATCCCTACTTCGGTTTGCCCGTAGTGGTCGTGAATAGTGACATCGAGTTTTTCAGCGAACCAGCGAATCACTTCTGGGTTAAGCGGTTCACCCGCGCTGCTGACGGCCCGCAACTGACCTTTGATTTTGCTGGAGAAGGCCTCACCGGCCGCAATCAACATGCGATAGGCCGTCGGAGAGCCCGTGAGATTGGTAATGCCGTACTTTTTGATCACCCGACAGGTGCTTTCAACAGAGAATGGGCCATCGTATAACGTGATCGGATGCCCCATCGACAACGGTCCGGTAATCCCGAAATAAATCCCGTAAGCCCACCCCGGATCGGCCAAGTTCCAGAATGAATCCTCTGGACGCAAATCTACGGCATCGCGGGTGTAACTCTGGAACGCGACAATCGCCTTGAGTGGCACCAGTAACGGTTTGGCCGGCCCCGTGGTGCCCGACGTAAACATGAGCAAAAACGGATCTTCACCGCTCATCATCACGGGTTCACAAACCGCTGAGTAATTGTCCAGTTCTGCCCAAAAACTGAAATCGCCGCGAACTAGGCCTTGGCCCTTAGCGCCCGCCACTGTAACGATGGCCGGGCAGTCATTGACGTCATTGAGCTTGGGGCGATTCACTGCATCGGTGACCACTAATGCAGCACCCGAACCGTTGAGGCGATGTTCGATGGCTTTAGGGCCGAACGCAGTGAACAACGGTTGGTAGATAGCACCAATACGCCAAGTGGCCAACGCGACAACCAGCAACTCGACATTACGCGGGAGCAAACCCGCTACTTTGTCGCCTGGCTTTACGCCTTGAGCCAGCAAGAAATTGGCAAAGCGTGCGGCGTAATCCTGCAACTGGGTGAACGTGTACGCCGCGCTGCTTGCGTCGCGCCCTTCCCAAAACAACGCAATATGCCCCGGCAAGGCATGCCGGTCACAACACTCAACACAAGCATTGAGCGCCGCCAAATGGCCGTTCAGTGCAGCGGCTACAGTCCGTTGGTAGTCAAAGTCATTCATTGCTGTTTGATAGTCGCGCATCAGCAGAATCCCTCGGTCATTATTTTTAGGAGTGGGAACCGTTAAAAGTCCTGCTGATAATCACCTTGCGAGGGCTCTGCAACAATGGTCAAACCGCTCAAGCTGGTTGACTGTTTTAGCCAATGACCAAGTGCTGATCGGAAGCACCCGCATAACCTGCGCACGCCTAGCTTGCTCCAGTAGCGCCGCATGCATGACCGTGAGTAAACGTTGATGCTGTTGACCCTCCTAACGACGCTGAATATTAGGTAGGTGTTCCAGCAAAGGCTGGGAAATCAAGGATGACCGGCATGCTGAAAATCGACCCGCAAGTCACAAATGTAGTACTTAAAAATAAACACTACATATTTGTTGACGACACGATTTTCCCAACGCATTATGCAGACGTCTTCCCCACCGGAAGCGCTGGAAAGGGTTGTTGCATGCATGCTCGACGAGCTGTCGAGCTGTTCCGGGATAGGTACTGCCCACAAGGCAGAATTGATGAAGCGGACCTGGCTTGATCGTCCACGTAAAGGGCGCAAGGAGCTAGCGAAACGTCTTCAAGAGGCTTGTGGCTGATGAGGCATGTCACCCAAGCATCCTGGTTTACGTTGCCTCCCTCGCTTTACGCAGTATGTTGTAGTGCTTTATTTCACTACTACATATGAAGGACTCAAGACCAGATCTTCTTTAGATGGACACTACGTAGCGCTGCATAAGCAGTTGCGCGAATCAATTAGACAGATCAACGCGTGGTCAAGGAGTTAGCTATGAACCTGAACAATCAACCGTGTGTTAACGAGCTGGCTCGACTGTTCGCTGCTCAGAAAGACTCGCTGAACGACCACATCCTGTGGATCAGCGATGCCGGTGATGTACGCATTGAACCGGTGGTTGCATGCGAAGAAGAAACCCAATTCGAGAAAGAGCGTCCACACATGCGAGCTCATCTCAAGATGTACCGTCGTGGCCAAGGCTACGTGGGCAAAAAGGCCGCCGCCGATAAAGACTTTATGGCGCGAGTGCTACAAACACTGACCCTGACATGGGAAAAGGCTCAAACCGAGCAGATCCTGGTAAAAGTTAACAGCTACAGCTGATAACGCCCCCGCCCGATAAAAGAGCCCCGGATGACCTCCGGGGCTTTTTTATCAGCTTTTTTACCATCATCAAACAGATCCGCCACCCGGCCACAATCGGCTATCTGAAAAATTGGGTTAGATCGAATGGCCAATAAGGGTTATCGCGGCATGTAATCACGTTGCCAGCGACGCGGGATTTTCAGTGAAATCAGCCCCAACACTGCCGCAAGCCCGGCACTAAAAAGCATGGCTTTGACCCCGAACCGGGCCTCTAGCATCGCCCCCACCACAGCGCCGACCAGCATGCCGGTCCAAGGCACTAACTGCACCCGCCAACCCGTACGCCGCTCGCCCAGCACCCAGCGACCCAAGCCACGACCAAAGCGCGACAGGGCTCCGGTCACATAAGTCAGCCCCACTGGCAGGCCGTTCACCTGCTCCACCGCCGCATTTAACATGCCCATCGCCAGCACTGCCGCCAACAGCGCGGGTACCTGCGATTCAAACGGTAACAGTGCCGAGGTACATAACAACGCCGCGATGATCAACATCAGCGGCAAGGCCCGTCGGCCGCCCAAGCGTGCGAGCAAAATACCCAGCGCGTTACCAGCAATGAATGCCATTACCGCTCCCCCCAGGCGTGCGATCACCCGCAGATCGCCTTCGCCGATGGCCACTGCGAGGCGCGTGGTGTTGCCACTCATGAATGAAACGAAATCACCCGTGGCTAAAAAACCGATGGCGTCGGTCATGCCGGCCAGTACCGACAAACTCGCCACCAGCCCCAACCCCACGCGACCGCGCCAGGCACGTACGCGTACGTACAACGGATTATTCGACTTTGAAAATGGCACTGGGAGCATCGGATTAAGTCCTTGTAAAGAGGTGCAGGCCTAAATATATGCGGGAAAGAGGGGAAAATGCCCGCTACTAAGTATGAAAATTCCGCATTAAACAGAGGTATAAGCGAACCAACTTCAAAAAAGGCGTCTAATAAACACCTCACTCACGGACGAGACGCACAAAACTGCGCTGACAAGGACCCACACTCACGAGTGATCAGGCAAATCAGCCTCAATGGCTTTATACAGAAGAACACCATGACCTTGTCCGGCTGGATGAAACCCCAATTCAAACCCTATGCGCTGGCAGTTATCCCGCTGTTACTGATCACTGCTGGGACAACGCTGGCCACCCATATGGAGTCCGCGTTTGCCCAGCCCGTGGATGGCGTGCAAACGCTGGTCTTTATGCGCCACGCCGAAAAACCGGCTGATGGCCTTGGACAGCTCAACTGTCAGGGTCTTAACCGTGCAATAAATCTGGCAACCTTGCTGC
This sequence comes from Pseudomonas psychrophila HA-4, assembly GCF_000282975.1. Classification (GTDB taxonomy): domain Bacteria; phylum Pseudomonadota; class Gammaproteobacteria; order Pseudomonadales; family Pseudomonadaceae; genus Aquipseudomonas; species Aquipseudomonas psychrophila_A. Next base: position 70,214 of record NZ_ALJC01000087.1, on the reverse strand, counting down.
CACAACGCTATGGCAATGCTGACTACATATTTGCTGCAGACCCGTCACGCCAAGTAGAAGAAGGTGCGAACGATGATGCCTACAACTATGTACGACCGCTGATGACCATTAACCCGAGTGCGATCAAACTGGGGTTGCCAATCAATCTGGAATTCTCGGCCAATGACACCCGTGAGCTGGCCAATGAATTGACCCGAGACAAGTATCACAACGCCACTATCTATACCGCGTGGTCGCACGGGTATTTGCCTGAACTGATCAACAGCGTCGCGGGTAAGGCCCTTGGCAAAAAAACCACGCTGACCGAAGACTGGTCAGGCAATGATTTTGACTCCCTGTATGTATTAACCCTGACCTGGAAGGGCGGCGAAGCTACGTTGAGCAGCCGCGTCGACCAGCAAGGCCTGAACAATGGCACCCAAGTCTGTCCAACGTGAAACATCCCCTTCAATACCAAACGTATAGTTGGTATAAAGCGCCGCGGTAAACAGCCCATTGGCACGCTAAGCGCGATCACCCCTTAATTTGTACAGTTCAAGGTACGTGTATGAAGATCAACATTATCGGTTTGCCTCTGGTCATGATCGCGGTTTTGGCACTGGCTGGCTGCGCTACCCCCACCGTGGTGACATTACAAAACGGCACCCAGTACCTAACCAAGGACCTGCCCACCACTAAAAATGCCAGCGGCTTTTACGAGTTCGTGGACATTGCCGGCAAGCACATCAAGGTCAAGGCTGACGATGTTGCGACTATCAAGGCTGATAACTGAGGCTACCCTAGCTGCGTGCTTGAGCTTATTAAGCATGCTTGGTAAATCTTTAGGCCCGGTACTTCCACCCACACTCCAGCACGCGGCTGGTCATTCTGATAGAAACCCTGCTGTTCGTGTTGGTAGCCATAATGCGGCTGTACTACGTCAACCGGCCGTGGCCTAGTTCGTTGGGGTGCTCAACGGGCTGGTCGGCATGTGGTAACTCTGACAGGCGTCAGCCAGCGCCCAAAATCAAGCTGCGGTAGTGCCCAGGGTTGGTGCCGGACCACTTGCGGAACGCCTTGTAAAACGAACTGGTATCGGCAAAGCCCAAACGCAGGGCGATGTCGGCAAAACTGTGGTCTGGCTCGGCTAACCAACCAATGGCCAACTCTTTGCGCACACCGTCCTTGAGCCCCTGAAAGGTCTGGCCTTCTTCGGCCAGACGCCGACGCAAGGTTGAGGCTGACATGCACAAGCTTTGCGCCATGCCCAGGGTTTCTGGCCATTGTTCTGCTGGCAGTTGCCGCAGGTCTTGCTTGATCAGACTGGCCAGGCTTTGCGGGTCGCGGTATTTGACCAGAATATTGGCCGGCGCCTGGGCCAAAAACCGCTTCAGTTCTTCGGTGCTGCGTTTGATCGGTGCATCCAGACAGTCAGCCGCAAATATCATTCGCGTCCGCGGGCGATCAAAGCGCAGGTTTTCGGAAAACATCACTTCGTAGTCACCGCAGTAATCAGGCTGCGCACACCGCAATTCAATAGCCAAAATAGGAATCCGCCGCCCGGCCAGCCAACAGGCCACGCCATGCACGATCATCCAATAGGCGAAGTAGGTAAAGGCGCGGTTCGACTGAGCCTGTGGCTCGCGCAAGACGATCTCTGCCACGCTCTGTTGACGAACCAAACGCGCAGGCAAGCGCTCCAGCATTAACGACAAATACCTCAGCACCAACTCCAAGCCCTGCGCCAGCGTGGGCTGAGCCATGGCCGAACGGCACATGAACTCCAGGCTACCGGCACGCAGCTTGCGCGGGTCCATGCCGAAAAACTCGTCATCGAGGCGCCGCGCCACAAGCCGCCACATCCGCGCGTATGCCAGGGCGGGCACACGGGCATCCGCCTGTTCAAGCAACGCCGGATTGATCCCGACCTTTTGCAGCACTTCGTGCATGCCACTGGCCGAGGCGCAACTTTGCAACAGCGCTTCGCGCACCAACTGAATGGAAATGGTGTCTTTATTCAACATTGGCCATGATCCAAGCCCGATGACGGTTAGGTGTCGAACATCTTAAGCAGAGCAGATCAAAAAGCCAGTAGTACCTTTGGCTAGACAGGTATTGGCTCCAGATGGCCTTGCTGATGCGGACGGGGCGGGGTTAACGCATTTGTCCAACTCGGCCAGAAACAAAAAGCTCAAGTCACGTACAATCCGCCTTTTGCCATCGCAGCCCACAGGATTCACCCATGTCTTTGAACAAACGCAATCAGGCGCAAATTGAACGTCGCCTGATTAAACACCTGACCGATGCCTGTGAAACGGCTAAAGGGCAGATCCCGGGATTTGTCTGGCTGACACACGCAGTCGACTTTGCAGCCTTCCCGGCAAGCCTGAAGGTGGTCTGGGTCTTCGACACCCAAGTCAATAAGGACTTTGCGCTGGCCGATGGCGAGGCCCGGTTTATGGTCGAATTGACCACACAGGCTCTTGCGGATGCCAATGTGAACGTTCGCCAAGTGGCAAATCACGTGTTTTATGATTCCGAAGAAGAATGCCAGCGCGCCTGTGGCGGTGACTGGCCTAAGCGCCTGGCACAAAAGAATCCCGGCCGCGCGTGATCGAAAAACGGCCCGCGTAGCAGCTTGGTCGTCACGCGATGTGAATCGTTATGAAAGCCTTAGTTCAGACTGGCGAAGTGCAAGTTGTCACTAAATGAGTATCTGGGTTTTTAAGCCCGGCCATGCGCTACCATGCGCGGCTTGTCTGACGGTAAACCACATCAAAACGGAGAGATCGAACAGTGAGAATTGCACTTTTACTGCTGTTGGGCGCGCTGTCCATGCAAGCGGTGGCAGCCAACATCGGTGAACACCTGACGCCCTGGACCCTGCAAGATCAGCACGACCAGCCTTATACCCTAAACAACGACACCCACGTTTTATTGGTCGCCCGCAACATGGACGGTTCCAAACTGGTAAAAGCCGCGCTGGAGAACCAGCCAAAGGGGTATCTAGAAGCACGTCATGTTGCCTTTCTCGCAGACGTTAAAGGCATGCCTTCAATGATCGGCAAGTTCATCGCCATTCCGAAAATGCGTGATTACACCTACCGCGTCGTGCTTGACCGAGACGGCAAAATTGCCGCCCAGTATCCCGGTGCCGAAGACAAGGTGCTGTGGCTGCAACTGGACAACGGCACCTTGGTTTCACAGCAAGAACTTGCCAATGCCGATGAACTGCGTTCAGCACTGGCAAAATTGCCAACTCAGTAAAATCCAACGCCTAATTGCCTCGGCTGGCCGCGTCCTGACGCCTCCCAACTTCCGAGCTTACGCCTCGTGCCTTGCGATCTCTTAAAAAATTAAAAGATCGCGAGGCACGCTTGTGCCTAAAGGGCTGCACGCATCACCGCGCTTAATTGTCCGGAAAGGACAAACTCAACAGCCACTCGTTAAACGCTATCAACGCGGGCAGGTTTTGATACCGATTAGCATAGGCAACGTAGTAACTCCTACCACTTTCCATGGGCTCGAACAGCGCCACCAATGTGCCGGCCTTGATCTCGTCCTGTACCAAAATACGCGGCACTAACCCTATGCCGATCCCGGCAGCAACGGCCTGAATCAGATGCGCCGTAAGCTCGAAACTTGGGCCTAAGCGCATTACGCGATGGTCCAAGCCATTACGCTCAAACCAATCCGACCAGGCATTGGCTCTGGAAACAACGCTGAGCAACGCATGGCTCGCGCCCACGTCTGCCGCAGTCATGCTGCGGTACTCGGGCAATGCTTGTGGGCTAGCCACGACCACCAGCTTTTCAGTCAGCAATTTGTGCGCCTTATAACCCGGCCATGGCCCGGCACCGGCAACGATAACGGCGTGCATGTCCCCCGCAACACTGGCCAGGTCCGCGTGCATGATCCGCGAATGGATGTGCACCACGATGTCCGGGTGCTGGGTATAAAAGTCATTCATTCGTGGCAACAGCCACTTAGAACCGAACGTTGGTAAAACCGCGAGGTTTAAGGTCCCGCCTTGGGAGCGAAAGGCGATGGTTTGCAGGGTGGCACTGCGAATCCTGCCTAGGGCGGCTGACAGTTCATGCTGATACAACGCCCCTGCCGCCGTCAGGTCGATACGCCGCCCATCACGATTGAACAGATCAACCCCGAGCAACGCTTCCAACGCCTGCACCTGACGGCTCACAGCGCTTTGGGTCAGCGACAGTTCATCGGCAGCCTTGGTAAAGCTGCCATGCCGGGCTGCCGCCTCAAACGCAACCAACACGGACATAGAAGGAGTGAGACGTCTCGGATTCATTCATAAACCTCATGCAAAGGCTGCACGTTATACGTTTGTTTTACTGCCGCTAGACCCTGAAAATCAGGCCAAATCAATTTCACTGCGTGGTTCAGCTCGCGAGCAAGCATACGTTGAGTGAATGTAGAAATGAATTTAGCCTGCAGGAAATACCGTCAATGATCGCCCGCCTCGCCTCGCCCCATCGCCTTGATGACGCTTACAAACGCTTTTTGAGCGCACTGGAAACAGCAGGTTTCAAGGGCGAAGTCGCCAGTGATCACGGCCTCAGAACCGTGCTGGCAACTGACAACTCCATCTACCAGCGCTTGCCCCAGGCGGCGGTTTTCCCCAAGGACTACAGCGACGTCGCCTGCATTGCCAAACTCGCGGCGCGGCCTGAACACCGCTCCATTGTGCTGACTGCGCGTGGCGGCGGGACCGGTACAAACGGCCAGTCACTGACTGACGGCCTGGTGGTCGATCTTTCAAGACACCTCAACACCATTCTGGAAATCAACGTTGAAGAGCGCTGGGTGCGGGTACAGAGCGGTGTGGTCAAAGACCAATTAAATGCAGCGTTAAAACCCCACGGGCTGTTCTTCGCCCCCGAACTGTCGACTTCGAATCGAGCGACCATCGGCGGCATGATCAACACCGATGCCAGTGGTCAGGGCAGTTGCACCTACGGCAAAACCCGCGATCACGTACTGGCCCTTTCGACGGTGCTGCTGGGCGGCCAACGGCTGGACAGTCAGGTGATGGCACGCGAGATGGCCAATCAGCAGGCGGCCCGGCAGGACGTCATTGGCGAGGTTTACCGCTGCACCCAAGACATTGCCGATAACCAAGAGCAGCTGATCAACGAGATATTCCCCTCGCTCAATCGCTGCCTCACCGGGTATGACCTCGCTCACCTGCGCGAGCCCGACGGGCGCTTCAACCTGAACAGCATACTGTGCGGTTCCGAGGGCTCACTTGGCTTTATCGTCGAGGCCACGCTTAACGTTTTGCCCATCCCGCGGCATTCGATTTTGGTCAACGTGCGCTACGCCGGATTCATGGATGCGCTGCGCGACGCCAAGGCATTGATGGCGCTCAAGCCGCTGTCGATTGAAACCGTTGACTCGAAAGTGCTAATGCTGGCGATGAAAGACATCGTTTGGCACGGCGTTGCCGACTATTTCCCGCAGGACCCAAACAACCCGACCCTGGGTATCAACCTGATCGAATTCAGTGACGATGACCTTGAACGGCTCGAACAACGGGTTCACGACTTTACCGAGCACTTACAAACCGATAACAGTGTGCGTCGACTGGGCCATACGCTCGCTATCGGCAGCGAGGCCGTTAAACGGGTGTACACCATGCGCAAACGCTCTGTGGGGTTGCTGGGCAATGTTCAAGGCGAAGCCCGGCCACAACCGTTTGTGGAAGACACCGCCGTACCGCCGCAGAATCTGGCGGACTACATAGCCGAGTTCCGTGCCCTGTTGGACAGTCACGCGCTGGAATATGGCATGTTCGGCCACGTCGACGCCGGGGTGCTACACGTGAGGCCGATTCTGGACATGAAGGATCCACGCCAGGCCGCCCTGATTCGCCCTATTTCCGATGCTGTGGCTGCGCTCACGCGCAAATACGGCGGCTTGCTATGGGGCGAGCACGGCAAGGGGCTGCGCTCCGAATATGTGCCTGAATATTTTGGCGCGTTGTACCCCTCATTGCAGGCGATCAAGGGCGCGTTCGACCCGTTCAACCAGTTAAACCCGGGCAAAATTGCAACCCCGTCACAGGTGAGCAACGCCCGACTTACCCCAGTGGACGAAGTCCCGTTACGCGGCGATTTTGATCGTCAAATCGATGAGCGCGTGTGGCAAAGCTATCAAACAGCACTGCATTGCAACGGCAATGGCGCCTGCTACAACTTCGACCCCGATGACGCAATGTGCCCTTCCTGGAAAGCCACCCGCAACCGTATTCACTCCCCCAAAGGGCGCGCTTCGCTGATGCGCGAATGGCTACGCCTGCAAGGTGCCCATGGGGTCGATCTGCTGGGCAGTTACTCGTCGAACGTGTTGCGCAGAACCCGTAACAGCCTGGCCAAACGAATGGGCGAAAAGGATTTCTCGCACGAAGTCTATGACGCGATGGCCGGCTGCCTGGCCTGCAAGTCGTGCGCGGGCCAGTGCCCGATCAAGGTCAACGTGCCGGATTTCCGCGCACGCTTTCTTGAGCTGTATCACAGCCGTTATCTTCGCCCGCTCAAGGATTACGCGGTTGGCTCGCTTGAATTCAGCATTCCTCACATCGCGCGTTTCCCTCGGGTGTACAACGCGATGATGAGTGCCAAACCCGTTAAGTATCTGCTGGAGCGCGTTGTGGGAATGGTCGACAGTCCGTTGCTAAGCCTGGTGGATTTTCATCAGGTGTGCGCCACCTGGAATGTGCAAACTGCCACGCCTCACAGCCTTTCACGCCTGACTGACGAACAGCGCAAACGCAGCGTGATCTTGGTCCAGGACGCGTTCACGCGCTATTTCGAAACTCCACTGGCCGCACAGTGGATCGAGTTAATCGCACGACTGGGCTACCAGGTCTACCTCGCACCCTTCTCGCCCACGGGTAAACCACAGCAAGTGCAAGGCTTCCTCGGCGCATTTAAAAAGACGGCCACACGCACCGCAAAAACGCTGATGACGTTGCAACAAAGTGGCCTGCCGCTGATAGGCCTCGACCCGGCCATGACGTTGGTGTACCGGCAGGAATACGCCAAAACCCTCGACCAAGGCACCGCGCCACAGGTTGTCTTGCCTCAAGAATGGTTGGCGACTGCCCTGCCAGCCTCTGCGTTGCCAGGCGTTAAAGAGGTCTACCATTTTCTGCCGCACTGCACTGAACGCACCAACGAGCCCGCGAGTGTTGAACTGTGGAAGAAAGTCTTCGAGGGTTTTGGTCTTACGCTGAACGTTTTGGCCAGTGGCTGTTGCGGCATGTCCGGCACCTACGGCCATGAAGCGCGCAATGCCAGCACCTCGGCGATCATCTACTCACAGTCTTGGCAGCCGTTGGTAGAGCGCCACCAGTCGAGCGGCAGGCTGATTGCCGATGGCTATTCATGCCGAAGCCAAGTGAAACGTCACGCGGGGCAAGCGTTGCAACACCCCTTGCAGGCACTGCTCGGCCACCTGCGCGCCGGCTAGCGTGTTGTTTGGGTTGCTCAATGATGGCAGGCTACGCCTCTGGTGCTGTAGCCGCTGTCGAGGCACGAGGCTACAGGTGGTCGCGCAGGATTCAAGGAATCAGCATGGATAACTTTTCCCAAATGCAGGCCTTTCTGTGGGCCAACGAGCATGGCAACTTTTCTGCGGCAGCTAGGGCGAATGAGCTAACCCCGTCCACCATCAGTAAGTTGATCACTCGCTTGGAAAACCGCCTTCAAGTGCGCCTGTTTCAGCGCGGCGCACGTAATTTGACGCTCACTGAAGAAGGCTCGGCCTATCTGGTCAGCGCGCGCGAAGTAATGAACGCCATGGCTGAAGCGGACTCTCTGGCAGAGGCTTTTCCGAACCGGGTCAGTGGCGCGTTACGTATTCACACCATGACCACCTTCGCAAAACACCAGATCGTGCCGTGGCTGCCTGAATTCCTTTGCGCTTACCCCGGCCTGACTGTCGACCTCCAGGTTGGCGCCCAATATGTGGATCATTTCGACCAAGGGCTCGACATTGCCATCCACAGCGGCGTACTGCCAGATTCGTCGAGAGTGGCGAGAAAAATCGGCGAAAGCGCATGGATAATCTGCGCATCTCCCGAATATCTGGCACTCAGAGGCACGCCGAATCACCCAGAAGAATTAATCACGCACGATTGCTACAACTTCGGGTTTAACAGTGTGTGGAATAACTGGCAGTTTATGGTGAATGGCGAGAAGGTCACCGTCGCGATCAAACCCAAAGCGGTCTTCGCCCAAGGGGACTTACAGCGAGACATTGCCTTGGGCGGCGGCGGAATCGTCAAACTCGCGCAGTTCCACATCGGTGCAGACCTCAAGGAAGGCCGACTGGTGCCGCTACTGCAAAGCTTTAACATTCCGTCCAAAGAGCCTATTTACCTGATCTATACCAATCGAAAACACCTAAGCCCACGCATTCGGGTATTCCGCGATTTTCTGGAAAAAAAACTCAGCGAAACACCTTGGGAATAGTCCGTAGCAGTTGCCACATTCTGCGAGGCTACTGCTACAGGGGTTAGGTCAAAACGTAGGCGGCGAAACCGCACTCACCACAATGCACACTTCGTCAAACGGGTTGCGCATTCGATGTGGGAGTCGGCTGTCAAAGTAGTAGGCATCCCCCACTTCCAGCACTCGAATTTCATCACCTACGGTCATTTCCAGTCGACCTTCGATAATGATTCCGCCCTCTTCGGCATCATGCGAATACAACTCCTCGCCCTCTTCCCCCGTATCCGCGCCTGGCTCGTAGCGCTCATGAAGAATCATCATCGAGCTGTTTTCAAGGTTTGCACCGACCTGTCGATATGATAGCTTTTTGCCATCAGCTAATTCGACCAGATCACTGGCTTTATAAAATACTGCCCGGTCGACGACAGCAGAGTCTGAAAAAAACACACTGAGGGTGACGTTCAAGGGCCGAAGCAAACGCTTCAAGACACTTACTGACGGGCTGGATTTGTCGCGCTCGATGATTGAAAGCGTGGCATGCGGCACACCGGCCTGCTCAGCCAACCCTCGAATCGAGAGTCCACGGCTTTGTCGCAAAGCCTTGAGCCTCGCACCTACTGAAGCCGTGTCCAAAGCCTCTGTCAGGCTTTCGGGCGGCTCCTCTTGAACATGTGGGCTTCGGCCTGTCGCCGATGTTTCTATCACGGTTGATTCCTTAGATAAACGGCACCCGAGTGGGCCAAAAGTTAATTCGAACCTTGAACTGCCGAGTTCTTTTTTGCGGTAAAAGACGACTCAAACGCACTAGGTTGGGTGATTGCGCACCCTGCAACACACTCCAAGTGAAGCAAAGTAACACGGTTTCAAAAAGGCTCATTCATGTAGGAAACGTTTAATACTCTAGCTAAAAAAAACTGATGAGATTGATTTGTAGCGGTCTTATCAAATTTAGGGCGTAAAAAAACAATCGCTTGCCATTAACTGGGCGATTGTGGGTTTTGTCGGCCAAGCCAGAAATAAAGCTTGCCTAGCTCATTCTTGAATGGTAAAAATTTTTACCACCCAAACACAACATCTGCGTAGAGGCTAAAAAAATGCACAAATCACGCCACGCTGTTGCAGCATATGGACTTGCTCTCATTGGACTTGCAGTTTCCCACGCTGCAAGCGCCCGTGATCTAACGATAGTTTCCTGGGGAGGAAATTTTCAGGACGCTCAGCGCGAGCTGTTTTTCGCACCCTACGGTAAGCAAACTGGCCAAAAGGTACTTGATCAGACCTGGGAAGGCGGTGTTGGTGTTCTCGATACCAAGGTGAAAGCCGGTAACCCTAACTGGGACGTCGTCGAAGTTGAGGCTGAAGACCTCGCCCTCGGCTGCGAACAAGGCCTGTTTGAAAAAATAGACTGGACCAAGGTTGGCAACAAAGCAGACTTCATTCCTGAGGCCGTGAACGAGTGCGGTGTTGGCAATATCGTCTGGAATACCGGTCTGTCGTGGGACGGCGACAAGCTCAAGACGGCCCCGACCTCTTGGGCCGATTTCTTTGATCTGGAAAAAATTCCCGGCAAGCGAGGCCTGCGCAAAGGCCCTAAATACGCACTTGAGTTCGCTCTGATTGCCGACGGCGTTAAACCTTCTGAGGTGTACAACGTGTTGCGCACCCCTGAAGGCGTTGATCGCGCCTTCAAAAAACTGGGCACCATCAAGTCGAACATCGTGTGGTGGGAAGCTGGAGCACAACCGCTGCAAATGCTGTCATCCGGTGACATCGTGTTGAGTTCCTCCTACAACGGCCGTATCACCGGCTTCAACAACAACGAAGGCAAGAACTTCAAGTTCCTGTGGAACGGCAGCGTCTCGGCGATCGACTCGTGGGCTGTGCTCAAAGGCAGCGAGAACAAAGCTGCCGCCATGGACTTCATCGCCTTCTCCAGCAAACCTGAAGAACAAGCCAAGCTGCCCAAGTACATCGCTTACGGCCTAACTAACAAAAAGGCCAACGACTTTGTACCGCAAGAGCTGAAACACACCTTGCCAACTACCCCGGAAAACCTGGCGCAGTCGATCCCTATCGATGTCGAGTTCTGGGTTGAAAACATTGAGCCGCTGACCGAACGCTTCAACGCCTGGGTCGCCCAGAAGTAAATCCCCGCCTCATCTTTAGGTCACCCTGCCACCTGGTTCTAGGTGGCAGGTCACGCGACTTGAGCGATTAACCATTGCTTGTTCATTTGCATGCCGATGCAGATAAGTAGCGAAGATGATGTGTGCCTGCTCTCGAGTGAGGATTACCACGTGAAACACTTGGTCAGTTTTAAAAATATCCAGAAAACCTACGACGGTTTGCGCCCCGTTGTTAAAGACTTGAACCTTGATATCAAAGAGGGTGAATTTGTAACCCTGCTCGGCCCATCGGGCTCTGGAAAAACCACCAGCCTGATGATGCTGGCCGGATTCGAAACGCCGACTCACGGCGAAATTTATCTGAAAGACAAACCGCTGCACAACCTCCCGCCGCATAAGCGTGACATCGGGATGGTGTTTCAAAACTACGCGCTGTTTCCGCACATGACCATTGAGCAGAACCTGGCCTTCCCTCTCTCTGTCCGCAAAATGAACAGCGTCGACAGAAAGGAGAAAGTACGCCGCGCCCTGGACATGGTGAAACTTACCGATTTCGCAAAACGCTACCCTGCACAACTCTCGGGTGGTCAGCAGCAACGTGTCGCACTGGCACGCGCGCTCGTGTTTGAACCCAAGCTGGTACTCATGGACGAACCCCTCGGCGCGCTCGACAAGCAACTGCGCGAACACATGCAACTGGAAATCAAACACCTGCACCAGCAACTCGGCCTAACCGTGGTGTATGTGACGCACGATCAAAGCGAAGCCCTGACCATGTCTGATCGCGTGGCGGTCTTTAATGACGGCGTCATTCAGCAGATCGATACCCCGACCGCTATCTACGAAGCACCTAACAAAAGCTTCGTGGCGCAATTTATCGGTGAAAACAACACCCTGATCGGTACATTCGTGTACCGCGACGAGCATCACGCCGTGGCACGGCTGGCTGACGGCAGCCTGATCCGCGCACTCTCGGTGGTCGAGGCACAGCCGGGTGATCAAGTGGCGTTGTGCATCCGACCGGAACGCGTGATTGTCGGCCCCGCAGGCAGCACCCCGTTGACCGCTCGAATTCAGGAATACATTTACTTGGGCGACCACGTCCGCATGATCACTGAAATAGCCGGGCAAGCGAACTTCATGATCAAGCTGCCAGCCTCCCAAATGCACAATAGCTGGACTGTCGGCAGTTCGATTTCCCTTTCCTGGGCACCAGAGCACATTCGTGCGCTGGATGTGACCACCCACTGAGTCGTCGATTATGAGTCAGTCCGCAGTCATCAACGCCCAAGAGCAGACGCTCGATCTGAGGGCCAAACTCAAAAAATCCGAGCGTGCCTACAAATTCAAATCCTTGATGCTGATCGCACCGCTGTTTCTGTTTGTACTGGTGTGCTTTGCCTTCCCCATCGGCACCCTGCTGACGCGCAGCGTCGACAACCCCGATGTCCACACCGCGCTGCCTGCAACGACCAGCGCGCTGACTACCTGGAAAGGCAAGACGCTACCGAGCGAGCTGGCTTATGCGGCATTGGTCACAGACTTGGCCAATGCCAAAGAGAATGGTCAGATCGGTGCGCTTTCCAAGCGGTTGAGCTATGAGATCCCGGCGTATCGGACCGTCATCAGCAAGACCCTGCGCAACCTTCCGGACAACAGCGTGGCCTCCAAACGTGACGCGTTGATTGAAATCGACAGCGCCTGGGGCGAGCTCAACTACTGGAAAGCGTTGAAGCAGGCGTCGACAACCTTCACCCCGTATTTCCTGCTCGCCGCCCTCGACCATAGAATCGACTCTGCCTCTGGCAGCATCGTCAAGGCCGACCCCAATCAGTCGATCTACGTGGATATTTTCGCTCGCACCTTCTACATCGGGGGCGTGGTCACGATTCTCTGTCTGCTGCTGGGGTTTCCGGTCGCTTACTGGCTGGCCACCTTGCCTGAAGGCAAAAGTAACCTGCTGATGATCTGCGTTCTGCTGCCTTTCTGGACGTCGCTGATTGTGCGCACCGCCGCCTGGGTCGTGCTGTTGCAGTCTGATGGCCTGATCAACCGTTCACTCCTGTTCTTGGGCGTTATTGATGCGCCGGTGCAACTGGTCTTCAACCGCACGGGCGTGATCATTGCAATGACCCACGTGTTATTGCCCTTCATGATCCTGCCGCTTTACAGCGTGATGAAAAGCATCCCGACAAACTACGTGCGGGCGGCCATCTCACTCGGTGCCCACCCCTTTGTCGCGTTCTGGCGAGTGTACGTTCCACAGACCTTCGCCGGGCTGGCTGCCGGTGCGTTGCTGACCTTTATTCTCGCCATTGGTTATTACGTGACACCGGCACTCGTCGGCGGTGCGGCCGATCAAATGGTCAGCTACTTCGTCGCCTTCTACACCAACAAAACCGTTAACTGGGGCATGGCCTCGGCGCTCGGCAGCCTGCTGCTAATCGCAACACTGCTGCTGTACGCGGTGTACGGCAGACTCACCAACCCAAACCAGGCGAGGTAATGACGATGATGCAGCCTTATGCTTCTACGGCCGAAAAACTCGCCCGATTTGGATTGGTCACAGTCTCACTGCTGGTACTGCTGTTTTTGATCATTCCGGTGCTGGTGATTATTCCACTGTCATTCAATTCATCATCGTTCCTCACCTACCCAATGGACGGCTTCTCCTTGCGTTGGTACGAAGAACTGATGTCGTCTGAGGAATGGCGCCAGGCCTTCAAAAACAGCTTCCTCATTGCCCCGGCAGCCACCGCCCTGGCGATGATCTTCGGCACCTTGGCTTCTGTGGGCTTGAGCCGGGGCAACTTTCGTTTCAAAGGCGTGATCATGGCTTTTCTGATCTCGCCGATGATCGTGCCGCTGGTGATCGTGGCTGTGGGCTTGTACTTCTTCTTTGCCAAGCTGCAATTGCTTAACAGCTACATTGGCCTGGTGCTGGCCCATGCAATGCTCGGCGTTCCCTTCGTGGTTATCACGGTAAACGCGACCTTACAGGGTTTTAACACCAACCTAAGCCGAGCCGCCGCCAGTTTGGGCGCTCCGCCGCTGACGGTATTTTTCAAGGTTGTTTTGCCGCTGATTGCGCCCGGTGTGATCTCAGGAGGATTGTTCGCCTTTGCCACATCGTTTGATGAAGTGGTAGTCACCCTGTTTCTCTCCAGCCCATCACAGCGAACCTTGCCCCTGCAAATGTTCTCGGGCATCCGAGAAAACATCAGCCCCAATATCGCCGCCGTCGCCACCATCATGGTCATCCTGTCGGTCTTGATGCTCTTGACCCTGGAAGTGCTTCGACGTCGCAACGAAAAACTGAAAATGCAACAACAATAAGAAAATAACCGCCGTCTTTCAGGCTCGTTAACTAACGCTGTGAAATCCTCCTGGGCTTGAAAGCCCGGGACGGTTAACTACTGTCAAAATCCAGAGGTTTTTATGCCTAATCTAGTGGGTGATGTTTCGAGTGCTGCCCGCATCCTGCCTGATCTCAAAGGTGAAAAACTGTTCATTCGCAACGGCAAGGGCGCCTACTTGTGGGATGACAAAGGGCGTCAATACATCGATACCGCATTGGGCTTTGGTGCCGTGTTGCTAGGCCACTCCAATGACGCGGTCAACGCCGCCGTCAGCCAAGCCTTGAGCGACAGTGCTGCACCGTCTTGGGCGCATGTTCGTGAGCATGGCGCAGCCACGGAATTGGCCAAACACACAGGCGAGCTGTCCAAGGTGATCTTCACCAACTCGGGCAGCGAAGCCGTTCACCTCGCCTGCCGTGCCGCCCGTGCGTATACCGGCCGCAGCAAGATTGCCAAAATGGCGGCGGGCTTCGATGGCTGGTTCGATGATGTGAGCTATGGCAACGTCACCTCCAAAGAAGCAGCCTTCCAGGACGGCCAACGCCCGTCGACAGAGCGCACCACGCTGCTGCGTTTCAACGACTTCGACGATGTTGAGCGGCTGTTCGCCGAGGACCACGACATTGCCGCCGTGGTGCTGGAGCCGATGTTGGCTAACGCGGGCTGCATCATGGCCTTGCCCGGCTACCTCAAGCACGTGCAAGACATCGCCCACCAACATGGCGCTCTGGTTATCTGTGACGAAGTGCTGATGGGCTTTCGCCTATATGCAGGTCTGGCAGGGTTGCGCGAAGGTCTGGACCCAGACATTGCCAGCGTCGGCAAAGCCATTGGCAATGGGGTTCCGGTGTCTGCGGTGGTCGCCAAGCCGCACATCCTGGAGGGTTTTGAACAAGGCCGAGTGATTCGCGGCGGGACATTCAGCGGTAATCCGATGGCCTGTGCGGCAGTGACCAGCACGTTGTCGCAGTTGGATAACAGCGACTACGAGCTATTAATTGCCCGTGGCAATGCCTTGCGTAAAGCGATTGAGGCGATCTTCAAAGCCCACAGCATAATCGTGACCACCAGTGGTTATGGCAATGTGTTTGGTATGTGGTTGGGGGCTGTCGCGCCGATGACCTATGAGCAAGCCGCGAAAATTGCCAACCCGAGCTTCACAAAGGCGCTGCATCTGGCGCTGCGCGATGCGGGTGTGCTGATCATGCCGTCGCCGTATGGTCGGCTGTATATTTCCTTTGAGCACAACAACCGGGTGATAGAGGAAATAAAGACCGCTTTTGAACACGCGGCGGCTGAGCTGAGCAGTGCTTTTGCCAATGTTTGACGGGGTTCAAAATCTGTAGTCGCTGAGGAGCGAAGCGAGGCTGCGATCGCAGCCTCGCTTCGCTCCTCAGCGACTACTTTCACAGTAGTGAAGCATCCCCCAGAATCAAGTCTGCACCCCGCTCTGCCACGGCCATGACTGCGCACTGGATGTTGCCGGAGATCATCGAGGGTATGACCGAAGCATCCACAACTCGCAAGCCCATCAGGCCGCGCACCCGAAGCGAGGAATCAACCACAGCATCAGCGTCTTCGCCCATGCGACACGTCGCAATCGGGTGATAGATGGTTTGGCCATTAGCCTGAGCAAACTCAAGCCATTGTTCGTCAGTTTGCACGTCGATTCCCGGGCCAGTTTCCATCTCCAAAAAGGCGCCCATAGCAGGCCGCTGCATGATTCGACGGGCGATTTTCATGCCTTCGATCAAGCTGGTCCGGTCTTCTTGCACACTCAAAAAGTTAGGCCTAATCGCCGGCATGACAGCCGGATCAGCAGACTGGATATGGATGCTCCCTTTAGAGGTGGGCCGCAACTGGCTAACCCCGATAGTAAACCCCGGGTGCTTGTCGAGAATCCGCTCTGCTGCGTTGGCATAGCTGGCATGCACGACAAAATACTGCACGTCTGGTGTCGGCATGCTCGGCTGAGTCTTCACAAAGCCGTGCACCAACCCGGTCCCCAACGTCAGGATACCGGTGCGTTTGGTGAAGTACTCCACCACCGCCATGCCCAAACGCCAGCCACGCGCCATTTCATTGAGCGTGATGGCGTTTTTCAGCTTCCAGTTCATACGCGTCGCGAAGTGATCGATGTAGTTTTCACCTACACCGTCCAAACGGTGCTTAACGGTGATTCCCACTTTTTCGAGCACGTCGGGGCGACCAATACCCGACAATTCCAGAATCTGCGGCGATTGAATTGCGCCCGCACACAAGATCACATCTTGCGTGGCGTTGACGGTGATTTCCTTGCCATGCTGGCGGTAGGTAATGCCCGTGCAGCGAGTACCCTTGAGTTCCAGGCGCAGCACATGGGCATGGGTCTCGATCGTCAGGTTGGGCCGACGCCGCGCAGGGTTCAGGTAGCCGTCAACCACGCTCCAGCGACGACCGGCACGCTGAGCAACCTGGTAGTAACCAAAGCCAGTTTGCTCCTCGTTGTTGTAATCGCCGTTGAACGGCTGACCATCCTGCTTGGCCGCGTGCATGAACGCATCGGAAATGGGATAGCGCTCTTTTACTTGTTCAAGGTGCATCGGACCGTCATGACCACGGCGGTGATCGCCTTGCGGATAATTTTCGATCTTCTTGAAATAAGGTTTGAGCGTGGCGAAGTTCCAGCCTTTGGCGCCGCTTTTTTCCCAGGCGTCGTAATCACCGGGCTGACCGCGCACGTAGATCATGCCGTTAATCAGCGTCGAGCCGCCCAAGCCCTTACCACGCGGCACTGCAATTTCACGGCCGCGGGTGTTCTCTTCGGCTTGAGTCTTGAAGCGCCAGTTGTAGCGCTTGTCGACCAACAGCTTACTAAAGCCTGCCGGAATCGAGATCCAGAAACCTTTGGGTTCGCCACCGGCTTCAAGCACCAATACACGGTACTTGCCGGAGGCGGTCAAACGGTTAGCAAGAATACAGCCCGCTGTGCCACCGCCAACGATAATGTAATCAAATGCACTCATGTCACGACTCGTTCTTTTTAGAGGCCATGGCTGCTGCCATCAATTCAATCTGGCAGAGCAACATAGGCAGTCCTTCATGAATCCGGCAGCCGGCTTTTTGCGCAGCCGCCAGCAAGGGGGTGATCACGGGTTGCATGATGATTTCCGCCACAACCTGCTCGGCAGACAGCCGTGTCACGTCACAGGGGAGTGCATCGCCCTCTTTCAAGCCCAGCGAGGTGCCATTGACAACCAGGTCATAGCCGGAGGGATCCGACGTGCCGACCGAGACTGCCAGATTAGGAAACGCCCGTGACAAACGATCAACCAGTGCCTTGGCTTTATCTTGACTGCGATTGGCAATAGTCAGCCAGCCAATGCCGGAGGCTGCCAGGGCAAAAGCAATTGCGTTCGCGGCACCGCCTGCCCCAGCCAGATACACCGCTCGCCCTTTCAGCTCAATACCGGCCTGGCGCAGCCCGGTCACAAAGCCTTCGCCATCGAGAACTTCGCCATGCAATTTGCCATCGTTTGAGCGGGTGACAACGTTAACCGCGCCGACCAGCCGAGCCGCGTCAGAGACGGTGTCGCACAACTCTAAAATGGCGGTTTTATGCGGCACTGTGACGATGAAGCCATCGAGGCTCTGAATACCACGCAACCCCGTAACCACCCCCGCAAGGTCAGTTGGCGACACATGGAAAGGCACCATCACCCGATCCTGCCCAAGAGTTGAAAACAGCGCGTTCATCGCCTGCGGGGTCTGCACATGGTGAATCGGGTCGGCAATAATTGCGTACACCCGTGTGGTGCCGCTTATCTGCGTTATATCGGTCATAAAATCAGGCCAGGGTGTAGGCGGTTTTAACGCCTGTATAAAATTCGCGGGCATAGCTGCCCTGTTCTCGCGAGCCGTAACTGGAGCTTTTTCGGCCACCAAACGGCGCGTGATAATCAACGCCTGCGGTCGCCACATTGACCATCACCATGCCCGCGCTGGAGCGCTGCTTGAAGTCAGAGGCATGCTTGAGCGAGGTGGTGCAGATGCCCGATGAAAGGCCGAAATCAGTATCGTTGGCCAACGCCACGGCATGCTCATAGTCGCGGACACGAATGACGCTGGCGACTGGGCCGAAGACCTCCTCGCGGTTGATCCGCATCTCATTGGTGGTCTCGGTGATCAGCGCTGGAGAAAGGTAATAGCCCGGCGTAGCCCGTTCGAGCAACTCACCGCCAAACGCCAGGTTGCCGCCTTCAAGACGCGCAATATCGATGTAATCGCAGTCCTGCTTGAGTTGCGCCTGAGACACCACAGGTCCTATGTCGCAGCCGTCAGCCAGCGCATGGTCGACCCGAAGTCCCGCAAGGCGCCGTACCATAGCCTCAACAAACCGGTCATGAATGCCATCTTGCACGATCAGGCGGCTTGACGCGGTGCAGCGCTGCCCCGTCGAGAAGAACGAACCGGACACAGCAACTTCAACGGCCTGTTGCAAATCGGCATCATCAAGAACGATCAGCGGGTTTTTGCCGCCCATTTCCAGCTGCACCTTGGCGCCTCTTTCCATGCAGGCCAGTCCAACTTGACGGCCGGTGTGGGTTGAGCCCGTGAAGGTCACCGCGCGAACTTTGCGCGACGTGGCCAACACATCGCCGATTGTCGAGCCCGGCCCCATCACCAGATTAAACACCCCGGCCGGAAGCGCTCCGGCGCGGACAATAATTTCGGCCAGCGCCCACGCACTGCCCGGCACCAGGTCTGCCGGTTTGAACACCACGGTGTTGCCGTAGGCCAACGCGGGTGCGATCTTCCAAGCCGGTATAGCAATCGGAAAGTTCCACGGCGTAATGACCCCAATGACACCTTCTGGCTCACGCCGCACATCAACTTCCACGCCTGGGCGAATAGAGGCCAGACGCTCCCCCGACAAACGCAGTGCTTCACCGGCGAAGAACTTAAACACCCGACCCGCGCGAACAACTTCACCAACGCCTTCGGCCAGGGTTTTGCCTTCCTCACGCGAGAGCAAATACCCCAACTCTTCGCGACGCGCCAAAATCTCGCTACCGATACGGTCCAGCGCATCACTGCGTTGCTCTGCGGTGAACCTCCCCCAGGCAGGTTGGGCCTCGAACGCCGCATCGATGGCCGCGTGTGCCTGCGAAGCATCCGCACGCGCGTATTCGCCGACCACATCGTTAGTGTCTGATGGGTTGATGTTCACATTCACATCAACGCCCAACACCCACTCTCCGTCTATATAGTTTTTATTCACGCGTATTGCTCCAGCGAGGGAATTAACTCGTTTTAAAACATCATGACTTAACCCTGTTGCCTGACGATTACGATTCAACAGCGATATCAAAGAAACGAAAATTAGCGCGCAACTCTGTATTTGGATTCAACGATCGAACACAGCCGACAGCCTTAGTTTTGAGCGGTCTGCCCTAACGTTAATCGCCACTTGAATACCGAAAGTGCTATGACTGGTTACATCAGAGGGTGATGGGCAAAACATACGCCTCAACCCACACAGCGTCTATTCATTGGCTATGACGTAGATTCACACCTCCTGTGATTCTGCTGCACACATACCTGCAAACATGACAGCGGCGATATTGGCGGAGCACGAAAGTTATCGAATGGAGAAATAACGCATGAAAGTGAATTAGCCCAATTGCCGAATTAAACCGCAGATCGATTAATACCCAAGACGCCCATAAAGGTCGTTAAAAAGAATCATGAGATGCTCACGAAATGCAGCCCGTTATTGCAGACGTTCCAACCAGGCTTCAACAAGCGGCCATGATTATTGAGTGGCGAGGACGATACCCACCGTTCGACACAACGAAGATAGATGGCCGTGCGCTATACGTAATTGCCATCATCTGGCCTTTCGGTTAAATTGAGATTGGTTCTCAACTGCGTGCAATTATCATGTCTCTTGGCATCCCTCCTCACGAAGCCCCTCAGACCATCAGCAGTCTGTACGGTGACCACCATGGCTGGCTGGTCCGTTGGCTGCGTGCACGCCTGGGATGCTCTCATCAAGCCGCCGACATGGCCCAAGACACCTTCGTACGGCTACTGCTCAGCGAACGAAAAGATCCGGCAGCCCCCCGGCTTAAACAGCCCCGCTCCTATCTGGCGACCGTTGCCCGCAGAGTGATGGTTGACAGTTTTCGCCGTCGTGCACTTGAGCAGGCTTATCTGGAAGCACTCGCCCTGCAACCGGAAACGTATGCCTTGTCACCTGAAGACAAGCTCCTGATGGTCGAAGCGCTGCATGCCGTGGATGCCATGCTCGACGGGTTAGGCCGCAAGGTGAAGCAGGCATTTCTACTCTCGCAACTGCAAGGTATGGCCTACAAGGAAATTGCTGAACAACTGGGCGTATCGGTCAGTTCGGTAACCCAGTATGTCGCCAAGGCTAGCGAACATTGCTTGTTGTTTGCCCTGGAATCAGAGCTGTGACGGGCGAAGACAAACGTCAGGCCTTGCGTGCAGCAGCACAATGGCTCGCTCGCCGGGCAGGCGCCCCTGATGACAGTGCACTGCACCATGCCTGGCACCAGTGGTGCGTGGAAAACCCGACCCATCAGTGGGCGTGGCAGCGTGTTGAACACCTGCAAGCACAATTGGGCAAATTGCCCGGAGATGTGGCGTGTCAGGTGCTCAATCACTCCCCCACGAGGCTCCCTGAGCTAAACCGTCGCGCACTACTCAAAGGTCTCGTCCTGATGGGCGGAGTGGGAGGGCTTGGCTGGTCGGGCTATCGACAAGCACCCTTGTGGCTGGCGGACCAGCGCACGACAGTCGGTGAGCGGCGCAGCCTGCAATTGGCGGATGGCACCCGGCTGGTCCTCAATACCTCAACGGCTGTGGATATCGAATTTAGCGCACAATTGCGCCTGATCACATTGCGGGCCGGGGAGATCCAGGTACAGACCGGCAAAGACCCGCGCCCCTTTGTGGTACGCAGTGCGCAAGGCGATATGCAAGCGCTGGGCACGCGTTTTGACGTGCGCCAATTGGACGCTGGCACCGCGTTGAGCGTGTCAGAACATGCGGTGCAAATCCGCTTGGCCGATGGCCGCACGCAACGGGTAAACGCCGGGCAAGCGATAACCTTTAGCCGGCGTGAGTTTGGCACTCTGCAAGCGGCGGTACCCGGCAGTGAAGACTGGATAAAAGGCTATTTGCTGGTTGACGCTTGGCCTTTGCATCGCCTACTCGGCGAGTTGAGTCGCTATCGAGTGGGCTACCTCGGGTGCTCGGACGAAGTGCGCAACCTCTTACTGTCTGGCGCATTCCCTCTGGACGACATTGATATGGCGCTGGCCGCCGTAGCACGCGCACTCCCGGTAGAAATGGTCCAGCGCACCCGTTACTGGACACGCGTGGTCAAAAAACCTGAATGAGATAAATAATTATTTAGACCTCTGTAGAAACGCCCCGCTCCGTTCGACCTACTCCTGAATTTAATAAAACTCTGCCCACTCTTTCAGGAGCTTTCATGTCCCCCCGGCAAACCCAATACACAGCAGAGCGGCACAACCCATCACGCAAATCGCCGCTGGCAAAGGCCATTTTTTGCGCCAGCGTTGCCTTGCAGTGCATCGCACTGACGCCAACGGTTGTGAATGCTGCACAGGCGCAAGCCAGCACGCAGCACAAGAGCTTCAAGATACCGGCGGGTCCGGTGGGCGCAGCCATTACCCGCTTTTCCGGCGAGGCTGGCGTGGTGGTGTCTTTCGATGCGAACTTGACCGCTGGGCACAACACTGCCGGGCTGGATGGCGTCTACAGCGTAGAACAGGGCTTCGCTGTATTGCTCAAGGGCAGCGGGCTGCAGGCACAGAAAATTGATGAGCGGACCTATCTGATATCCCGCCAGGAACAGAGCGGCGCCCTGAGCCTTGGGGCCACTCGCATTGATGGCCTGGAATCAGGCAGCACCACAGAGGGCACAGGGTCGTACACAACAGGCGTGACCACCACCGCGACCAAACTCAATCTGTCGCTGCGAGAAACGCCGCAATCGGTCAGTGTCATGACCCGCCAGCGCATTGATGACCAGAATTTGAGCAGCATCGGCTCGGTGCTGGAGCAGACGCCGGGGATCAACGTCCAAAGCCCGGGCAGCGACCGGCTGTATGTGTTCGCCCGCGGTCTAGCCGTTGATAACTATCAATATGACGGCATGCCCACCACCTCGTTCGCGTTCAGCCAGGCATTGCCTCAGGCCCTGTCAGACATGGCGATTTATGACCACATCGAAGTGCTGCGTGGGGCTTCCGGCTTGCTGTCCGGCACGGGCGATCCTTCCGGGACGATCAACATGGTGCGCAAAAAACCCACCTCGACGTTCCAAGGTTACGTCAGCGCAGGCCTTGGTTCCTGGGACCAGTACCGCACTGAAGTAGACGTTTCCGGCCCGTTGACGCCAACCGGCAACC
Source organism: Pseudomonas psychrophila HA-4 (assembly GCF_000282975.1). Lineage (GTDB taxonomy): Bacteria > Pseudomonadota > Gammaproteobacteria > Pseudomonadales > Pseudomonadaceae > Aquipseudomonas > Aquipseudomonas psychrophila_A. The sequence continues at coordinate 47,826 of NZ_ALJC01000087.1, read as the reverse complement.
TGCGCGGACGTGCAGTCGCGGCCTACCAGCAAGGCAATAGTTTTACCGATCACTTACAGCAAGAAAAAACCATTCTCTATGGCGTGATGGAAGCCGACCTGAATGACAGCACGCTGCTGACAGTCGGGGCCGAATACCTCTACAACGACCCACGTGGGTTCTCCACCACAGGCCTGCCGTTGCTGGACAACAAAGGTAACCGCCTGCACACCTCACGCAGCGACAACCCGGCCAGCCGCGACAGCAGCAATCGCCAGGAGTCGGTAAACGCTTTTGCCTCGATTGAACACAAACTGGCCAACGACTGGGCCCTGAAAGTCTCGGCTAACTCGCTGTACGGCACCCGTGAGTACGACTCGATCATCGTCGGTACCACCACCGGTTTCGTCAACGCGCAGACTGGCAATGGCCTGAGTTACACCGCAACCAAAGGCGACAACACTCAAGAGCAAAAAGGCCTAGACATCATGCTCTCCGGCCCCTACCAACTCATGGGGCGCGAACATGAACTGGTGGTGGGCTTTAACTACCAGAGCTACGAAAACCGCCGCAACGGCTTCGGCAACTTGCTCGCCAATGGCACCAGCAACAACGGTGTGAGTGGCAAACCGGTCAACATCTATAGCTGGGACAACTATGCCCCGACCGCCGCCTACAACTTCAACCGTGAAAACGACGACATCGACCAATGGCAGAACGGGACTTACCTGGCCACTCGCCTGAAACCTACCGATGATCTGTCGGTGATCCTCGGCGCGCGCGTCAGCAACTACCGCTACGACGCCTTGCTGCATTACAACGTGGCGAGCCTCGTACCCTACAGCACCGATGACGCGATACGCGTCAACGGCAAGGTCACGCCCTATGCGGGCGTCGTCTATGACCTGACCCCCAACCACTCGGTCTATGCCAGCTACACCAGCATCTTCAAACCCCAGCCATACCGCGACACGGCAGGCCATTTGCTGGACCCACGCGAGGGTGATAACTACGAGATCGGGCTCAAGAGTGACTACTATGGCGGCCGGCTGAACACCGCCATCGCCTTATTCGAAGTCGATCTGAAAAATGACGCCATCGCCAATGGCTTGATCGCAGGCAGTGACATACAGACGGCCTATCTGGCGGAAAAAACCAAGACACGGGGCATTGATATGGAGGTGAGCGGCGAACTATTGCCGGACTGGAACCTGAATGCCAGCTATAGCCATAGCGTGGTCAAAGACGCAGACAACAAACGCGTCAAAACCATTATTCCGACCGACATGCTGAAAGTCTGGACCACCTACCGCCTTCCCGGCGAGCTCGACCGCCTGACCGTGGGCGGCGGCGTCAATTGGCAAAGCGCAATCCATATGACCGTGGACAGCTGGCAATTACCGGCGCCGGCCAAGGTCAAGCAAGGCGAATATGCCACGGTCGGTCTGATGGCCCGTTACCAACTGACGCCGGAGTGGTCCACCACCGCCACGGTCAATAACCTGTTCGACAAAAAGTACATCAGTTCGCTCGATGAAAACTTCCGCAGCGGTTCTTATGGAGCGCCGCGTAACGTTATGCTGACGACCAAGTACGCGTTCTAGACCAATACACGTTGCACGTCGAGGGAGCACACGCCCTCGACTGCTCACTCCAACTGCAATTTAACCGCCTGCACAACGATGCGCGACAAGCGCTCGACGGCAACCGATCGCTCGGTCTGTTGATAGCGCAAGGTCAATGCAATGGAAGGCAGCACAGGCAAGCCGATCTGCTGTTCATCGAGTACACAGGTGCCCGTCTGCAAACCCAGACGGGTTCTGACGGTGTAACCCAAGCCTGCCTGGGTTGCCGCGGCCAGGCCCGGCAAGCTTGAACTGGTAAAAGCGACGCGCCAATCGATGCTTTCACGCGCCAGCGCTTCAGTGGCTTTAGCATGGAACGGGCACGCCGTATCAAACATGATCAGCGGCAACGGTTCTGCCCCCGACACTCTCCAGGCGAGTGGCTGCTGCTCGGAACCTATCCAACGCATCGGCAACTCGGCAATCAACTCACTGCGCCGTCCACCCTCGCCCCACACCACCGCCATGTCCAGCGCCCCGGACTCCAAGCGACTGAGTAACTCGGCATTTCGCGCTATTTGCGCCTCAACCCGGACCTGAGGATGAGCACGGGTGAACTGGCCCAGCACCGAAGGCAAAAATCCGCTGAGGTCTTCTTGCAGGCCAAAACGCACCCAGCCTTGAAGAGACGTTTCAGAGACGGCGAACACCGCTTCATCATTCAGGCTCAGCAGACGCCGCGCATAGTCGTGCAATTGCTCTCCGGCCTGCGTCAACTCAAGCCCCCGGCCCGCCTTACGCAACAAGGGCACACCAACCTGCGCCTCAAGCTTTTTCATTTGCGCGCTGATGGCCGATGTCGAACGTGCGAGCTTGTCTGCCGCCGCCGCAAAACTCCCGGACTCCACCCCACAGACAAAACTTCGCAGCACATCAATATCAAAACTGACTGGGCGCATAACTGTCCTGTTTTTCGGGATCATTTTAAAAATTAGTTGATTTTACGAACGATCTTGGCATGGGACGCTGGCCTCTCACAAGTCACATATCGGGAGAGGGTTAATGGGGCTTAATAACCAACATCGCTGGAAAGTGCTGGCTGCCGGGGTCTCCGCGAACGTCAGTTTTTCATGCGTAGTCGGGGGCGTGCCTGCAACAGCGGTGTACCTGCGCAGCACTTATCACCTGTCAAACAGCGAACTGGGGCTGGCCTTGGGCATCCTGGGATTGGGCATCGCCGTCAGTGAAATCCCCTGGGGCCTGCTGACTGATCGCTGGGGCGATCGGCCTGTACTGTTGACGGGGTTGCTGAGCGTGGCATTGTCGCTGCTTATCCTCGCCGCTTTCTCGGCCCACACGCTTACGGTGCAGGGGCTTTGCCTCGGGTTGTTCGCAACCGGCTTGCTGGGCAGCAGCGTCAATGGCGCCAGCGGCCGGGCAATCATGCTCTGGTTTCAGGAGCGCGAACGAGGACTGGCCATGAGCATCCGGCAAACCGCCGTGCCCACAGGCTACGCGCTGGGTGCGGTGTTATTGCCGTGGCTCGCCCACCGTTATGGCTTCAGCATTGTTTTTGGTACGGCGGCCGCGTTATGCCTACTGTGCAGCGGGTTGGTTTGGTTGTGGATCCATGAGCCGAACCTGACTCAACCGAAGACCGAAATTCCGCGCTTGAGTCCGCTGCGCGACAAGCAGGTGTGGCGTGCGGTGCTGGCGATCAGCGTGCTGTGCGCACCGCAATTTGCCGTACTGACGTATGCCGGGGTGTTCTTCCACGATGCGCTGGGCCTCAGCGTGACGACGGTATCGCTGGTTCTGGTATTGATTCAGATCGGTGCAGTCATCGGTCGCCTGTGGAGCGGTCACTGGACAGATCGACTGAACAATCGCCGCGCTTACCTCAAAGGCTGCGCCTTATTCTGCGCGGCGGCGTTTGCAGGGCTGAGCATCGCCGCCAGCGTGCTCGAAACGCCCTCTTTACTGGCCAGCATTGCGCTGCCCCTCGCCGTGATTCTGGCGGGTATTGTAGTGTCGATCTGGCACGGCGTGGCGTATGCAGAATTGGCCACATTGGCAGGCGCACAACGCTCAGGCACTGCGCTTTCGATGGGTAACAGCGGGGTTTTTCTTGGACTGTTCCTCACCCCCATCGCAGCCTCTGCAACCATCAGTCATTGGGGCTGGGCAACACTCTGGGCGCTGTGCGCTTTGTGTGGATTGATTGCCGCCAGGCTGTTTGCGCAAGCATTGGTCAAGGTGACCGCCTTGACGCCCGTTAACACGCAGAAAGCATGATATGTCCTGCGTTCGACCCGCGTGGTTTAAGGGGGGGCACCCAATCAAAATCTGATTAATTGATCGCGAGCAAGCTCGCGCCCAACCTTAAACCCAATGGCAATCACGCTCAGGGGGAATGCCTGATAAAAGGCTAGAACGAAAAAACCCGCCAGAAGGCGGGTTTTTGGTGGTTTCAGACGCTTTAAAAGCTGCGTCTTTAACCTTGTCTGGCTCCACGACCTGGACTCGAACCAGGGACCCAATGATTAACAGTCATTTGCTCTACCAACTGAGCTATCGCGGAATGGCGTCTATCTTACTGATATAAAAAGAGAAGTCAACACCTCCGATGACTTCTCAGCGCATTAATCAGATGACCTGAACAATGGCGTCAGTGACCGCTTCAATGTTGTTCTGGTTCAAAGAAGCGACGCAGATACGGCCGGTGTCGAGGGCGTAGATGCCGAACTCGGAGCGCAAACGCGCCACCTGTTCAACGGTCAGACCGGAGTACGAGAACATGCCACGCTGACGCGCAACAAAACTGAAATCGTGACCTGGGGCTTTTTTTGCCAGCGACTCAACCATCTGCAAACGCATGCCGCGAATGCGCAAGCGCATTTCGGCCAGTTCTTCTTCCCAGTTGGCTCGCAGCTCTGGGCTGTTGAGGACTGCTGCAACAATGCTTGCGCCGTGGGTCGGCGGGTTGGAGTAGTTGGTGCGGATCACACGCTTGACCTGGGACAGAACGCGCGCGCTCTCTTCCTTGGATTCGGTAATGATCGACAACGCACCCACGCGCTCGCCGTACAGCGAAAACGACTTGGAGAATGAGCTGGAAACAAAAAAGCTCAGGCCCGAGTCCGCAAACAAGCGGACGGCGGCGGCGTCTTCGGCGATGCCGTCGCCAAAGCCTTGATATGCCATGTCGAGAAACGGAATCAGGCCTTTGGCTTTAACCACGTCCAGCACGTTCTGCCAGTCGGCCGGTGTCAGGTCGACACCGGTCGGGTTGTGGCAGCAAGCGTGCAGTACAACGATCGAACCTGCTGGCAAGGCGTTGAGGTCTTCGAGCATGCCGGTACGGTTTACATCGTGGCTGGCGGCGTCGTAGTAACGATAGTTCTGCACCGGGAAACCAGCGGTTTCGAACAACGCGCGGTGGTTTTCCCAGCTTGGATCGCTGATGGCGACCACAGCGTTCGGCTGCAGTTGCTTGAGGAAGTCAGCACCAATTTTTAGTGCGCCTGTACCGCCAACGGCTTGGGTGGTGATCACACGGCCGGCAGCCAGCAGCGGCGACTCTGCGCCGAACAGCAGTTTCTGCACCGCTTGGTCGTAGGCTGCAATGCCATCGATCGGCAGGTAGCCGCGCGACGCATGTTGAGCAACCCGGATCGTTTCGGCTTCGACAACGGCACGCAAGAGTGGAATTCGTCCCTCCTCGTTGCAGTAAACACCGACCCCAAGATTGACTTTGCTGGTACGAGTATCGGCGTTAAATGCTTCGTTGAGGCCCAGGATAGGATCGCGTGGTGCCATTTCGACAGCGGAGAAAAGGCTCATTATTACGGCGGCTCTGAATGGGGAATGGAGGGGGTGACAACGCTCCAGCCGATTGCACTAGAGCGGTGCACAAACGGGGAGCAAGTATAAAGCTGATCGCGATTGGGGCAACAGGCGATTCCCGGTTTTGGGCAAGTATTTCGGTTTATTTTCAGCCCACTGGTCTAATTGCAATATTCATCGAAATGACCGTGCCAGCATTGCGCCTTGAAACAGTCAGTCACGATCTCCATATTTAGCCGTATCCTGTTTGTTCTGCGGCATGCGTCGTATGCAGTCTTTCTCGCTTTTACAGGGTCCATACCACTGCAGAAGTGAATCCAGAGGTCCGTTATGTCTGATTTCCAACTCGTTACCCGCTTTCAGCCTGCAGGCGACCAGCCCGAAGCCATTCGCCAGATGATCGAAGGCATTGAAGCCGGTCTGTCGCACCAGACCCTGCTCGGGGTAACCGGCTCGGGCAAGACCTTCAGCATTGCCAACGTGATTGCCCATGTGAATCGGCCGACCCTGGTATTGGCGCCGAACAAAACCCTGGCGGCGCAGCTGTATGGCGAGTTCAAGTCGTTCTTCCCAAACAACGCCGTGGAATACTTTGTCTCGTACTACGACTACTACCAACCCGAAGCGTATGTGCCATCCTCCGATACGTTTATCGAGAAAGACGCCTCGATCAACGACCATATCGAGCAGATGCGGCTGTCGGCGACCAAAGCGCTGCTGGAGCGCAAAGACGCGATTATCGTGACCACGGTCTCGTGCATCTACGGCTTGGGCAGCCCGGAAACCTATTTGAAGATGGTATTGCACGTTGATCGCGGCGATAAACTCGACCAACGCGAACTATTACGCCGCCTGGCCGACCTGCAATACACCCGCAACGACATGGATTTTGCCCGCGCCACCTTCCGGGTACGCGGCGATGTGATCGACATTTACCCGGCCGAATCCGACCTTGAGGCGATTCGCATTGAGCTGTTCGATGACGAAGTGGAAAGCATCAGCGCCTTTGACCCACTGACCGGCGAAGTCATCCGCAAGATGCCGCGCTTTACCTTCTACCCCAAAAGCCACTATGTAACCCCGCGCGAAACCTTGCTCGACGCAGTTGAAGGGATCAAAGAAGAACTCAAGGAGCGCCTCGACTACTTGCGCACCCATAACAAGCTGGTAGAAGCGCAGCGTCTGGAGCAACGCACCCGCTTTGATCTAGAAATGATCATGGAACTGGGTTATTGCAACGGCATCGAAAACTACTCGCGCTACCTCTCGGGTCGTGAGTCCGGTGCCCCGCCACCCACCCTGTTTGATTACTTGCCTGCCGACGCGCTCTTGGTTATCGACGAGTCGCACGTCAGCGTGCCGCAAGTCGGCGCCATGTATAAAGGCGACCGATCGCGCAAGGAAACCTTGGTGGAATATGGCTTCCGCTTGCCATCAGCACTGGACAACCGGCCGATGCGCTTTGATGAATGGGAGCGCATCAGCCCGCAAACGATTTTCGTCTCGGCTACCCCCGGCAACTACGAAGCCGAACATGCAGGCCGGACCATTGAGCAAGTGGTGCGGCCGACCGGCCTGGTCGACCCGCAAATCGAGATTCGTCCGGCACTGACTCAGGTTGATGACTTGCTTTCCGAAATATCCAAGCGCGTGGCGCTGGAAGAGCGGGTGCTGGTAACGACCTTGACCAAACGCATGTCCGAAGACCTCACCGATTACCTGGCCGATCATGGCGTGCGCGTGCGTTACCTGCACTCAGACATCGACACCGTGGAGCGGGTCGAAATCATTCGCGACTTGCGCCTTGGGGTGTTTGATGTGCTGGTGGGCATCAACTTGCTCCGTGAAGGTTTGGACATGCCCGAAGTGTCGCTGGTGGCGATTCTCGACGCCGACAAGGAAGGCTTCCTGCGCTCCGAGCGTTCGTTGATCCAGACCATTGGCCGTGCGGCCCGTAACCTCAATGGCCGGGCGATTCTGTACGCCGACCGCATCACTGGGTCGATGGAACGAGCCATTGGCGAAACCGAGCGCCGTCGCGACAAACAGATCGCGTTCAACCTAGCCAACGGCATCACCCCTAAAGGCGTGTTCAAGGACGTTGCCGACATCATGGAAGGCGCGGTGGTACCGGGCTCGCGCAGCAAGAAGCGCAAAGGCATGGCCAAGGCCGCCGAAGAAAACGCCAAGTACGAAAACGAACTGCGCTCACCGAGCGAAATCAGCAAGCGCATACGCCAACTGGAAGAAAAAATGTACGCCCTCGCCCGCGATCTGGAGTTCGAAGCGGCGGCGCAAATGCGCGACGAAATCGGCAAGCTCAGAGAGCGGTTGTTGCAGGTTTAATTTTTTAAACCTCACACTTCACTGTATGAGCGAGCTGCCTCGCGATCTTTTGATTATTTAAAAGATCGTGAGGCAAGCTCGCTCATACAAATCAATAATGATTTGCATTACCAATGCCTATATATAAAAAATCGCATTAGAGTCACCGCCCCCCCTAAATATTCAACGCCCGTTTTATTAATCTGAAAGTCCCCTCTCTGACTAACCATCAAAACTTGCTGTTAGTTGTATTTTGGCTATAAACAACTTTGGAAGTATTAACACCGGACGTTAATCAGTTTGCCAGGGTGGCCAATATGTCTATGGATCGTCGCTCCTTTCTTGTATCACTCGCGTTAATACCGCCTGCCTTATATTGGTCGAGTGCGCTATTGGCCGCAGGGTCTGCTTCAAATGCGTTTCGCGAGGTGAGCCGGATCATTACCGGCGCCGACAATCTGACCCCCGGCGCCGCCGCACGGATCGAGGCCTTGCTGACTGAACGCCATGCAGGCTTTGCCGCACATCTCGCCGCATTGCACAAAACCCTGGCGGCAAGCACCAACCGCGAAGCGGGTCTGTCGGCCCTCAGCGGTACAGATCTGGACACGGCACTGATCATCGCCAAACCCTGGTATTTGGGCTATGTCGGCACGCCGTCGGGGCGGATTCTCGAGGATGACGCCGCCTTCGCCACGTTTCTTGAAATGCAGGCGTATGCCAAGACCGGCGGCATTATCCCCGCGCAGAGCTACCCACCTGGCCCGGCAGGCTGGTGGCGAGACACGCCACGCGGGGTCGACGCTTCCGACTTGCCAGAAGGCGCCACCACCTGGGCTTATCAGCCGTTGAAGCACTACACCATCGCCGCCCCTGATCCAGCCTGGCACGCCTATGCCGCAGGCCGGTTCGAGTCAATCGAGGCTGCCCGCGCCGCACTGGGCCAGGAGGCAAGGAAATGAGCGATTACGATGCTGACGTGATTGTCGTGGGCTCAGGTTCATTGGGTTCCATGGTGGCGCTGGAACTGGCCCGCGCCGGGAAAAAAGTCATCGTGCTGGAAGCTGGGCCTGAAACCACGGACTGGAAAGTCACCGATAACTTTCGTAACTCGGCCCGCCAGAACAACTTCAACGCGCTGTTCCCGGATGTACCCTACGCGCCCAACAGCTTCAGCCCCGGCTATATCAACCCACACCTCGAAGGGATCGATGTGTTCCCCGGCACCTTGCGTTCAGTGGGCGGCACCTCACGGCACTGGACAGCGGCCACCTGGCGCTTGCTTCCCGAAGACATGAGCCTGAAGTCCAGCTTCGGCCTCGCCGTGGATTGGCCCATCACCTACGCCGAGATTGAGCCGTTCTATTGCGACGCCGAGTACGAAATCGGAGTCAACGGCATCGCCGATTACGACGAATCCGGCCAAGGGTTGGGGTACACCTACCCACCCCGCTCCAGGCCTTTTCCGCTGCCCGCCGAAGCCAAGCCCTACGCCATTCAGCGCTTGCAGCAACAAATTGCAACCAAGGGTTATCGCATCGACGTCGCCCCTTCGTCACGCATCAGCAAACCCTATGACGGCCGGCCCGCGTGCATTGGCAACAACATGTGCAACTGGAACTGCCCGATCGGCGCCAAGCACTCGGGGTATCACGTCGTCGAAAAGATCCGCAAGTTGGGCGTCGACCTGCGCAGCAACGCCATTGTGCACAAGATCGAAACCGGCGCGGACGGCAAGGTAACCGCCCTCCACTACCTGACGCCCAACCGTGCCGCCACGCGGCTCACGGCCAAAGTCTATGTGCTGGCCGGCCATGGCTTTGAAACCCCCAAGCTGATGCTGATGAACAACCTCGGGGCGCGTTCGGGCATGGTAGGTCGCAACCTGATGGTTCACCCCACCATCGACATGACCCTGCTCTCGTCGGAGCCGTTATGGGCCGGACGCGGGCAGAACATTCACGGCGCGATCATGCAGCGGCGCAATCAGCCAGACCGCACGCGCATTCCTTCGACGCGCTATGACTTGCTGAACAACCCGCCTACTGTGGGCATTGCCGAAACAGCCCTGTCGGAGCGCAAGATCGGTGCCGCGCTGGATGACGAAATCCACGATCGCTCAGCCCGTATTTTTACCTTTGAAGCGTTGACCGAAGATTTGCCCGACAAGGCCAACGGCATATCTCTGAACCCCGGCTTCAAAGATTCGCTCGGTTTACCGGGATTGCGCTTGGACTACCGAATTTCGGACTACACCAACGCCAACCTGCCCCGGCTGATGGACGACTTTGCCAACTTCCTACAAGCCACCAACGGCACGCGGATCAGTGCACCCACAAAATGGATTTGCCAGCAGCACATCATGGGCACGGTACGCATGGGCACCCAGGCGGAGGATGCTGTAGTGGACCGGGATCTGCGCTGTTTTGATCACCAGAACCTGTTCCTGGTGACCACCGGGGTCATGCCCACGGCGGGCGGTGTAAACCCCACCCTGACCGGGATGGCGCTGGCCATCCGCGCTGGCAAACATATCGCCAAGGAGGTGTGACATGCGTAAAGCCCTGATAGCCGTCACCCTCGCCCTCGGCACACAGTGGGCCAGTGCTCAGTCAAGCGATGCCAGCACGATTGAACGCGGCAAATACATCGCCACGGCGGCCGATTGCGCGGGCTGCCATGGCGAGAACCTGGCGGGCGGCGCTGCAATTGCCAGCCCCTTGGGGCCTATTTATGCCTCCAACATCACCCCGGACACGCTCACCGGTATCGGCGGCTGGAGCGAAGCGCAATTGCGTGATGCCCTGCGCAAAGGCCGCGCTCCCGGTAAAGGCTGGCTGTACCCGGCAATGCCTTACACGTCCTACACCGGCATCAACGATGCCGATGTATCGGCGCTCTACGCCTATTTGCAGAGCGTGCCTGCGGTCAACCATGAAGTGCGCGCAACCGATCTGGGCTTCCCGTTCGTAAGGCCAGCCATGATTGCCTGGAACTTGCTCTACTTGAAGGAAGGACACGCGGCAGGCGAGAAACCTGCACAAGGTGAGTCGGCAGAACGCGGGCGATATCTGGTTGAAGCCCTCGGGCATTGCAGCGCGTGCCACACACCACGCGGGGTTCTCATGGCGGAGTTGCCGGAGCAGCACTTGGGCGGCGCGTTTGTCGGCGGCTGGCAAGCCCCCAACCTCACCAACGATCCGTCCGGGCTGGGCAGCTGGAGCGATCAGGAACTCAAACAGTTTCTGCAAAAAGGCCATAACCCGGTGGCGGTCGCAGGGGGTGATATGGGCCTGGCTGTGAGCCGTAGCCTGAGCCATCTGGGCGACAGCGACATGACCGACATCATTGCCTATTTGCGCCAGGTGCCACCGGTCATTACCCAAGCATTGCCTGCTGCGCCCTCACGCCCGGCCCGCGTCGACCCCGACACGGTTGAGGGACCGATTACCGGCTGGCGCAATCTGGCCAACAACGCCACCACCGATGGCGCCGTGCTGTATCAATCAGCGTGTGCCAGTTGTCACGGGGTCGACGGCACGGGCACCGCAGGGCCGGATTTAGGTCGGTTGCGCGACTTACGCTCGGCCCATCCCAATAACCTGGTGCAAGTCATTGCCGGGGGCATCAACCTCGAAATAGATGGCAAGCACATCCTCATGCCCGGTTTCCGCGACCAAATGAACAACGAGCAAATCGCCGCGCTGGCCCGCTACGTGCGCTCGACATTTGGGCAAGTGCCAGGCTCCGGGCCGGATGAACAGGAGGTGACCAGCATTCTGTCGGATAAAACACCGGTGAGCTGGCTGATCAACTACGCCCCGGCGCTGGCCTGGGGCGCGATTGTGGTGCTGGTGCTGTTGCTGGGTTGGGTGCTCGCTCGGCGTAAAGCCTAGGCACTCGGCCTTTAGACACCTCGTGGGAGCGGGCTTGCTCGCGATGCAAACGGCTCGGTCTGTCAGTTACACCTTGTCGATCCAATCGCGAGCAAGCCCGCTCCCACAGCGTGATGGCGTTCGCGATGTCGCGAGGTTGGCCGCAACTGTGTAAGGATGTTGCTTTGTTTTTGCCGCTTGCCTTCAAGGAAGACCATGACCTCCATGCCTAAAGCGCCTCCGGTTCCGGGGCGTCTCGAACAACTCTCGACGCGAATTGCCTTTTTCATTGCCGGCTTCGGCATCGCTGCCTGGGCGCCGCTGGTGCCTTACGCCAAGGCACGGGCCGGGCTGGATGACGCAACGCTGGGGCTGTTACTGCTGTCGCTGGGTGTCGGTTCGATTCTGGCAATGCCGATTGCCGGGGTGCTGGCCACACGCTTTGGTTGCCGCCGGGTGCTGACCGGCGGGACCCTGTTGATCTGCCTGAGTCTGCCGCTGCTGGCGACAGTCAGTTCCATCCCGCTGCTGATTGCCACGCTGTTTGTCTTTGGCGCGGGGCTGGGCACCGTCGACTCCACCGTCAACTTGCAGGCGGTGATTGTTGAACGCGCCAGCGGGCGCAATATGATGTCGGGCTTTCATGGTTTGTTCAGTGTCGGCGGGATCGTCGGCGCTGCCGGGGTCAGCGGCCTGCTGGCCGTCGGTCTGACGCCTTTGTGGGCCATGGCCGTGGTCATCGTGCTGATCCTCGCAGCGCTGTTCAAGGCCGCGCCGCACCTGTTGCCCTATGGCAGCGAAAGCAGCGGCCCGGCGTTTGCCATTCCCCATGGCGTGGTGCTGTTTATCGGCCTGCTGTGCTTTACCGTGTTTTTGGCTGAAGGCGCGATGCTCGACTGGAGCGCAGTGTTCCTGACCTCTGAAAAACACATCAACGAGGTGTATGCCGGGCTCGGTTATGCCGCGTTTGCCCTGACCATGACGGCAGGCCGCTTGCTCGGCGATACCATCGTCAGCCGCCTGGGCGCACGTCGGATCATCGTTCTGGGCGGGCTATGCGCTGCTGCCGGGCTGGCGCTGGCGACAGTGGCGCCGGACTGGGAAGTGTCGCTGTTGGGCTACGCGCTGGTGGGTGCCGGCTGCTCGAATATCGTGCCGGTGCTGTACACCGCAGTGGGCAAGCAGACCGTGATGCCTGAGAGCATCGCCGTGCCGGCCATCACTACGCTGGGTTATGCGGGGATTTTGGCAGGACCTGCAGCCATAGGCTTTATCGCCCATGCCAGCAGCTTGAACATCGCCTTCGGCTTGATCGCCGTGATGCTGGTAGGCGTGGCCATCAGCGGGCGCATCTTGAAAGTCTGATCCTCCACGTCTTATAGGAGCGAGCTTGCCTCGCGATCTTTTAAACCATCAAAAGACCGCGAGACAAGCCGTGCTGCTTTAGAACCCTACGCTGGCCTGCACGAAGAACGTGCGCGGTTCACCCACGTAGATACCCGAGTTGTTGTCGCTGGAACGTGTGTAGTACTCCTGGTTGAACAGGTTTTTGATGCCCGCGCCCACTTTCAGGTTCGAGGCTTCAGGGCCAAAGTCGTAACCGACACGGGTGCTCCAGGTCGCATACCCCGGAATGTCGCCGTATTGGCCATCTGGCGTCGGGTCGGTGATGTAAACGCCGCCCGTGCCCGGTGCGTGCTGCTGAGACTGCGCAAACATGTCGAGGTTGTACGTCCAGCGATTCACCCCATAACGCACGCCAAGGTTGACCACCTGACGCGAGTAAAGCGGCAGATCACGGCCCTTGAAGTTGGCAATGTCGCCCTCGGACGTCGCCTTGGTGTAGGTAAAGCCAGCATTCACCGACAAGCCGTCAAGACGCGGATCCAGCGCCGACATGTCGTAATGGGCCGAGGTCTCGATACCCTGGTGCTTGGTAGCGCCCAAATTGGTCCAGCCCACATCGTTGCTGACGTATTGCAGTTCATCGGCAAAGTCGATGTAGAACAGCGTCACTTCGCCGCCCCACACACCATTGTCATAGCGGGTGCCGATTTCATAGGTCTTGGCTTTCTCAGGCTTCAAGCCAGCTGCGGTCTGGTCACCTGTGCCGCCCTGGGCGAGCTGGAAGTACTGCAAGCTGCCAAATGAGGTTTCATAGTTGGCGAACAGTTTCCAGGCATCCGAAAGGTGGTACATCACGCTCAGTGCAGGTAACGCTTCGTTACTGTCGATGCTGCGGTTCTTTTCCGAGACCGGCACGCCTTTGTTGTCCAGCACCGAGTGGTCTTGCCAGTGGGTGCTGATGCGCTCAAAGCGAATGCCCGGCGTGACGGTCCAGTTGCCGACATCAATCTTGTCATCGATATAGAACGAGCTGGCTTCGGTGCCGCCGGTGCGGTCCTGATAAATATGCCCGTCAGCGCCAGGCCCAGGGACTGGCACGTTATTGACCAGGTAAACCTGGCTGGCTTCTTCTTGCATGGCTTCTTTTAGGTAGCGATAGCCCAGACCCACTTCTTGCGTGACATCACCCAACGTGAACACATGCGACACACGCGGCTCGATCCCGAAGGTGTGGTAGCTGCGTGGGTACGATGCCAGGGTTTGCAAATTGCGCGCCGCGATATTGCTGCCACGGAAGCTGTCGGTGTAATACGTCAGAACTTCGAACTGGGTCTGGTCATCAATCTGACGCAAGTACTTGAAGGACACGTCCTTGCGGCGACCGGTGAAATTGTCATAGTCGCGTACCGATTGGTACGGATCCGCATCAAACTGTTTCTGTGTCAGACCGCCAGGCATGTCAGCAGTGGCGTCGTAATAGTGAAAATTAAGGCTGAAATCGTCTTGATCGGTCGGCGCCCAATGGGTTTTGAGCAACACGTCATCGATGTCGTTGTTGTTATTGCTCGCCCGGTAGCCATCACCCTTTACTCCCGAGTACAACAAGGCGGCACCCATCCCGTTGTCGGCCGTGCCGCCAAGGAAGGCCGATTCAATGTGCTTCCAGCCGCCGCGCTCGGAGGTTTCCAGGGTCGTGCCGACGTCACCCTGAAAGGTTTCCGGGATCGCGCGGGTCACAAAGTTGATCACGCCGCCCACGTTCTGAGGTCCATAGCGCACAGAACCGGCACCGCGTACCACGTCGATACTGTCCAAGTTGCCCGCTGAAATCGGCGCCATGGACAATTGAGGCTGGCCATACGGGGCAAATGCCGCCGGAACCCCGTCAATCAGTACCGTTGAGCGCGGCGACAGGCGCGAGGTCAGTCCCCGCACGCCCACGTTCAAGGAAATATCACTGCCGCCGGTGCCGTTAGACTCTTGCACCTGCACCCCTGGAATGGTCTTGAGCACATCGCCAACATTCATTGCGCCCTGCTCGATCATCGCTTGACGACGCACCACGGTACGGGCTCCGGGGTGATTCTGCACCACTTCAGAATTCGCATCGCCCAGCCAGTCACCTACCACTTTGACGTCCACCGGCCCCAGCTCCAGCGGCCCAGAACCGCTTGTGGCACTGACCGTTTGCGCCGGGCTCAGGGTGACTGCATCGCCATTGAGCGCGTAGCCCAGGCCACTGCCTTGCAGCAGCTCACGTAACGCTTGCTCAGGGGAGAGTTTGCCGTTGACTGCCGGCGCCTGCTTGCCATCCACCAGTTGAGGACTGAAGAACACCTGCAATGAGGTCTGCTGAGCCAGTTGGCTCAACGCCGCGCCCAACGGCTGGGCCTGAATATGAACCGCGCTCGACGCAGGCTCGCTCGCAAACGCACACGGCATCGCAGCGCTGACCGCAAGGGCGAGCGCCAGCGGCAACACGCGTGAACGGGCAATAGACGATGGCGTATTCGAGGGTGTTTTAAACGAGGAATGCCGCACACAAGGAGTGTTGTTTTTCACGTCGAGTCTTGCCTTTTTGATCGCAATTGAGTGCGTCTGTTAATGCAAACCAGTTGCAGTTGATCAAGAAGACGAAGAACTCGAAAAAAACCTGAATCCATCCTGACATTATTTTGCTGAGATGATTTCCTGGCTGCCATCGGCGCGTTTTTTGATCGCTACCGGCAAAATACGCGGCAAGGCGGCAAGCAGCGCGTCGGTGTCATCTGTCTTGAATACGCTGGACAAGCGCAACTGTGCCAGCGCAGGCGTGTTCACGACTAATGGCTTGGCGCGGTAACGCGATACCTCGGCAGCCACCTCTGCGAGGCTTGCGTTATCAAACACCAACTGGCCTTTGCGCCAGGCCAGCAGTGCGTCGATATTGACCGGTTGTGCAGCCGCGACCTGCCCCTTGGCATTTACCACAGTGCCCAGCCCAGCCGTCAGGTTCACCACCGACTGGGCATCGGCGCCTTGCACCCGCACGTTACCCGACTCCACCGCCACCCGCGCTTGCTCGACATCGTGCCGCACATCAAAGCGGGTACCGGTGACCGTCACCCGACCAAGACCTGCCTGGACCACAAAAGGCCATTCGCTGTCATGCGCGACGGTGAACATCGCTTCACCTTGTTCGAGTTCGACGTTTCGCTGCTGACGGTCGAAGTTGACGCGCACCCGGCTGCGGCTATTGAGTTCGATGGATGAACCGTCCGGCAGCGTAACGGCCCGGCGCTCGTCCAAGGCTGTGGCAAAGTCGGCGCGATAGCCGGTTGTCGATTGCACATGCATCCACACGCCCGCGCCTACCGCGACGGCCAGCACACTCGCTGCCAACCCAAAACCCAGTACAGAACGGCGCCTGACTGAGATCACGGGGGCCTCACACAGTGCCTGCAGACGGGCTTTAGGCACCAGATCAGCGGCCGACCACAGGCTGACGAGCCACTGGTATTCCGCCTCATGCAGCGCATGTTGCGCGCGCCACGCGTCGAACTCAGCCTTCTCACCGGCGCTCATCGATTGCGACTGCATGCGCGAAAACCAAGTGGCCGCCGCTTCACGCACGCTGGCACTGCCGCAGGTGCATTCACGCGTATCCATCACGGCGACTCCACCCGTTCACGCAGATGACGCAGGGTGCGGATCATATATTTCTCCACCATGTTCTTGGACAATCCCAGGCGCTCGGCAATCTCGGCTTGAGTCAAACCGTCGATCTTCTGCCAGACAAACACCTTTCGGCAGTTTAGCGGGAGTTCCTGCAAGGCTTTTTCGACAGACTCAGCCAACTGGATAGCACGCATGTACTGCTCCGGATCGCCCGTTTCGGACGAACTTGGTGGAACGGCTGCCTGCTCCTTGGCGTCACGCAACGCTTCTCGACGAAAACCGTCGACCGCGATATTACGCGCCATTTGATGCAAATATGCACGCGGCAGCTCGACCGACTCCGACGCAGATTCGAGTACCCGTACAAAGGTATCGTGGGCCAAGTCCTGCGCCTGCTGGCGATTACGCAAGCGGCGCGTCCACGTTCCGATCAACTCTTCGTAATGTTCAAAAAAGCCCGTTCGGCGGGGCACTTTGTGAGTCATCGCACTGGACTGAATAGGAGGGGCGCGAATAGTAATGCTTCCTATTAAACGCAGCAATCATTGCGATGACAGAAAGCGATCTGACTACATTTCAGTGGCCGCTCGCAAGCGCCGTTCGACCTGATTGTCCCGCGCAAAACCGAACCGGCGTGCAGTCAACACGCCCACCAGCCCCATCACCGCGCAAAAAACCACGCACACCCATGGACTCCAAGGCATGAGTGCTATCAGCAACAGCGGCGTAGTGCTGGCCCACAGCGCGTAGGCAATGTTGTAGGTGAAAGAAATACCCGACACACGGATCGCTGCCGGAAACAAACCGACCATCACCGACGGCACCACGCCAACAATCCCACAGGTCAAGCCGGCAAACGCATACGCCAAGCCCGGCAAACCCCACTGTCCGACTAGGCTGGCGTAAAGCACACCAATCCCCAACGGCAATAGCAGGCTGTACAACACGATGCTGCGCCAGACGCCAATCCGGTCAACAACCCATCCGGCCAGCCCACAACCGATGTTCAGAAAAACAATACCCAGGCTACTCAAAGCAAATGTGTGGCTGGCGGTCATGCCAAAACGCTGCTGCATCACGGTCGGCGTAATCACCACAAACACCACGACAGCGCTGGTGAGCACACACGTCAGCAACGCTGCGGGCAGTAAAGAAGGACGATAGTCGCGCAGCACCGTGCGCAGCGGCAGCTCTGCCCGCCCCTCACGCCGCTCGCGCAAAGCCAGAAACACCGGGGTTTCGCTCAGCCAGCGGCGCAGCCATACCCCGATCACCCCAAACACACCCCCCAGCAAGAATGGAAAGCGCCAGGCGTAATCAAGAATTTCGGTGGGGGTAAACAATTGGGCCAGCAAGGTGGCGGTCAAGGCACCAATCAGGTAACCGAACGTTAGGCCTGCCTGCAAAAAACCCAGCGCATAGCCACGACGACCGGCGGGTGCGTGTTCGGCCACAAACACCCACGCACTCGGGACTTCCCCGCCGACGGCTGCGCCTTGCAATATGCGCAGCGCGAGCAAGATCAGCGGTGCGAAATAACCAATGTCGGCATAAGTCGGCATGATCCCTATCAGCAGACAGGGCAAAGCCATCATCAGAATGCTCAGGCTGAACACCCGCTTGCGCCCCAGATGGTCAGCAAAGTGCGCCATCAGGATGCCGCCCAGCGGTCGGGCCAGGTAGCCAGTCACAAAAATCCCGAAACTTTGCAGCAAGCGCAGCCATTCGGGCATATCCGGCGGAAAAAACAGCTGACTGAGCGTCAGCGCAAAAAACACAAAAATGATGAAATCGTAGATTTCCAGCGCCCCACCCAGAGCCGCCAGCCCTAGGGTTCTGTAATCGGAGCGCGAAAAGCGCGTGGTCGTTGCTTGAATATCGGCAGACATGAATACGCTCAAAGTGAACTGGACCCGCCTATGCTGGCGTTTATTGTCGAGACGGCGAGCATAACAAATCTGAACTTTTGAACACGCCACAAATGCACTCCCGTGGGAACTGCCGCAGTGCTTATGCGAAAGGCCACCTCTATCGGTAAGAGCTTGCCTGGCGATCTTTTGATTTTCATAAGGTCGCAAGGAGTGCTGGCCACACACAAAGACCCTATTGCGAGACACGCTCACCCTGCAGATTTGGGATGCGCCTCAAATCATGCGCAGGACGAGCCTGTCTCGCGATAGGGTCTTGCCGTGTCAGCTCTGCCAGCCACCCCCCAGCGCGCCATACAACCCGACCAGCGACAACGACACTTGCGCCGTGCTGTCGACCAGTGCCGCCTGGTTGGCCAGCAGCGCGTTTTGCACGGTCAATACGTTGAGAAAGTCCACAGTGCCCTGCGCGTATTGCTGATGAACGCTGTCGAGTGCCCGCTGGCTGTGCTCCACCGCCTGTTGCAGGCTGTCACGGCGGCGCTGATTGGCCTGGTACGCCACCAGCGCGTCATCCACTTCATGCCAGGCGCGCAATACGGTTTTCTGGTAACCAATCCCGGCTTCCTGTTGACGGCCTTCCTGCAATTGCAGTGCTCCTTGCAAGCGCCCTCCTTCAAACAGTGGCACGCTCACGCCCGGACCCAAGGCAAAACTGCGCGAACTCCAACTGCCCAGATCCGACAATTGCAGCGCTTGGAAGCCCACGTTGCCGGACAAGGTAATGCGGGGGTAAAAGTCCGCTTGCGCAATCCCAATCGACGCCGTTGCCGCATGCAACCGGGCTTGCGCCAGACGAATATCCGGGCGTCGTTGTGCCAGTTCGCTAGGCAAGCCAATCGGCACTGTCGCGCTATACGCTGGGACAACCGCGGGCGTGCTCAATTGTTGTTGCAAGGCCCTGGGTTCGCGGGCCAATAACAAACTCAGGGCATTGATCAATTGCGCGCTGTGCTGTTGCAGCGGCGCCAGTCGCGCTTGAATTTCTGCAACCTGAGCCGCCGCTTCCGAGACTTCCAAGTCAGTGGCCACTCCTTCTTCAAGCTGTAATCGAGTCAGCTCTAGGCTGCGCCGGGCGATTTGCAGGTTCTGCTGGACCACTGCCAAACCCTGCTGAGTGCTGCGCAGTTCGATGTAGTCCTGGGCGGTCTGCACAATCACCAACAGTTGCACCGCGTGACGATCTTCTGCGGCCATTTGCACGGTGGCATCGGCAACTTCAACGGAACGTTTGACCCGGCCCCACAGGTCTGCCTCCCAACTAATGCCAAGCCCACCGTTCCACAGGTTATACGCCTGCTTGCCGCTATTGCCCGACGGGTCACTCAAGCCACGCTGACTGTTGCGACTGCGGCTGTAACCCGCCGCGCCATCAACCGTTGGCAGTTCCTCGGCCGCCACTTGACGACGCATAGCGCGGCTTTGCTCAAGCCGGCTGGCCGCCAGTTGTAGATCAAAATTTCGGGTCTGGGCTTCGCGTACCAGCGCTGACAATTGCGCATCGGCAAAGCTGTCCCACCAACGCACGTCGACCGCCGACTCGTTGGTGCCACTGTGCCCGGCTTCGCTTGGCGTCGGCGCCCAACGATTGGCCAATGGGTTATCGGGGGCCTTAAAATCCGGGCCCATCACGCAACCGCTCAGGCTCAACACGCTGAAGCAGGCCACCGCGCTGGCAAAAAATGTGCGGTTCATCGTGCGCTGACCTGTTGCCCAGACATGTCTGTGGTATCGACAGACGCATCCACCGACATGCCCAAGCGCAACTGCCGGGTCAACGGCTGGTTGGCGTCCAAGGTGATCTTGACCGGGATACGCTGCACTACCTTGGTGAAGTTACCCGTGGCGTTATCTGGGGCAATGGCCGAAAAAGTCACCCCCGTGGCTGGTGCAATACTGTCAATGGTGCCGTGCAGGCTTTCGCCGGGGAAGGTATCGACCTTCACCGTGACCCGCTGCCCCGGACTCATGTGCGTCAGTTGATGCTCAAGAAAGTTGGCCACCACATACGCCTTGGCCAGTGGTACCACGGCCAGCAGCGTGTCGCCCGGTTTGACGTAAGCCCCTTGGCGTAAGCTGCGACGACCGACTACCCCGTCAAACGGCGCCACCAGTTGGGTGTACGACAAGTCCAGTTCGGCCCGGGCCTGCAGGGCTTGGGCATGTTGCACGGAAGCCTGGGCGGCCGTGCTTTCGGCAGCCAGCACGTGGGTTTGCTGACGAGCGGCTTCGAGTGCGGCTTTGTGCTGCGCCAATTGCGCACGCGCGGTCTGCGAGCGGTTCTTGGCCTGCTGCGAGTTTTGCAGCGTGCCTGCGCCTTGCCCGGCCAAATGCTGGTAACGCTGCAACTCGTGCTCGGCAAACTCCACTTGCGCCAAGTCCGCGTCGACTGTGGCCTTGGCCTGCTCGATCAATGAGCGCTGACGCTCCAGCATCGCTTGTGCATTGACCAGTTGCGCTTGCGCTGTGGCCACACTCGCCTGCGCTGCTTGCACACTGGCCTGATAATCTTGCGGATCAATGCGCGCCAGCAACTGCCCGGCCTTAACTGGCTGGTTGTCTTGCACCAGCACCTCGTCAATAAAACCCGCGACTTTCGGTGCGATCAACGTGAAATCGGCACTCACAAACGCATCATTGGTGCGTTGCTGTGCACTGCTGGCAAAGACCAGGTGCCAAAGCCCGTACAGCACCGCCAGAGCCAATACACCAGACCCTACGATCAATAAAGGCTTGCGCCCGTTAGTTGTACTCATTTCACTGCTCCAACAGGTGTTCCCGGCGGATAAATCCGCGTCGGGCCAAAAGGAATAATTACGATCAATAAAAGCGCCAGACCGGCCATGCACAGGTACAAGTCTGACGAGGTCAGTACCATTGCCTGCTGGTGTACCCGGTGCGCCAAGTCTGCGCTGGCGGTAACCAACGGCGAGTTGCCGATGCGATCAACCAGCGTCATGGAGTGGAAGTGCTCACGATTGACCGTCAACACTTGCAACACGCTGCCTGCCGCCACCGCCGAGAAACCTTTAACGGTGTTGAACCATGCCGAGGCAAACGGCCCATCGGCCGGGCTCAAACCGCCCGTGGCCAACATCAACAGCGGGATGACGGCCATCGGCTGGGCGATGACTTGAATGGCCTGCAAACCGTAAAAGTTTTCGCGACTCCACACCGACGTCACTTGCGAGCCGATCACACAGGCCAGCGCTAGCAGCCCCAAGCCAATGGCTAACACCCAGCGGCAATCGACCCAGCGCAGGTTGCACAGTGCAACCACCAACGGCAGCGCAATTAATTGCGGCACAGCCACCATCAGCATCACCGGCGCAGTCTCCAGCGGGCGATACCCCTGAATCTCGGCCAGGTAGCTGGAGGGAATTTTGATCACCGCCAGCAGCACAAATAGCACCCCGGCCAACGTCAGCAAGGCGTGGGACAGGTTGCGAATTTTCAGCAACTGCAACTTGAAGAACGGCAGCGGATGCGACCACTCATTGATAAAAAACAGCACCAGTAAAGCCAGGCCGCCGACGATAAAGATGCGGATCATTTCGGACTCGAACCAGTTAAGCCGCTGCCCCAGTTCAAGGCCCAGCACCAGCATCACCAAACCGGGTAAACCGAGCAGCAGCCCGCGCCAGTCGAACTGCTTAAAGCGCTCCAGACGCAAAGGATCTTGCGGCAAGCCCCACGCCACGCAGGCCATGGCCAACAGACTCAGCGGGATGACCTGCCAGAACGCCCATTGCCAACCGGCGTATTCCACCCACCAGGCCGACAACGGCGTGCCAAAGCTGGGGCCAAAGGTTGCAGTGAGCGCGTAGCTGCCTAACCCGTAAAGACGGATGTTCGGCGGCAAAAAACGCAGCGCGACCGACATCAGCATCGGCGGCAAAGCGCCCCCGGCAAACCCTTGCAGGGTACGCAGCAGCATCAACACAGAGACGTTAGGCGCCAGCGGACACAGGATGCCCAGCAGCACGAATGCGCCAATCGCACACAGCGTGAAACGGCGCAGCGAAAACGTTGCCGCACACCACGGCGCAAACGCCATAGCACTGATTGATGTGGCGGAATACACCGCCAGCAACCACGTGCTTTCGTCATAGCCGATGCCCATCGCGCCGCGAATATCGGGCATCGCCACTTTGGTGACATTTTCGTTAAAGCCGGACACCAGTACCGCCAGCAACACCCCGAGCAGGCCGGTAAAAATCCGCACGCCGAATGCCGTGCTGCTGGCTGGCGCTGCGACCGGCGCAGCAGCGTTCACCGAACCGGCGGCCAGCGACGTCACACCCGGACTCCCGTCACCCCATCACGCACACACTTAAAACGCCGATACATGGCCAACTCCGTCTTCTCACTAGATGACAAAAAGTTTAACCACGCGCCAATGCTATAAAAATTGATAAATAGCTAACTGTGGAGTGCGTTAAACGCAATCCACAATCAGGCGACAGTGTTATCGCAGAAGGTTTTGAGGGTGCGGCGTAACCAGCGGTGGGCATGGTCATTGTCCAGGCGCGGGTGCCAGGCCTGGGTTATTTCAACCGGCTGCAACGTGATCGGCAACTCGAATGCGCGCAACTTGAGGCCCATGGGTTCCAGCGTTTTGAGCAATAACTGTGGCATTAACGGCAAGATCAAATCTGAGTTGGCCAAGGCAAAAATGGCTGAATAGAAAGTAGGTGTTGTGAACGAGACCCGACGTTCAAGGCCAATTTCGGTCAGTTGTGTATCAATCGGCCCGCGAGCACGGCCCCGTCGCGACACACTGATGTGGTCATAACTCACAAACCGTGGCGCAGTGATGGGCTGATCAAAAATCGGATGGTCTTCACGTGCCAGCCCCACAAAAGGACAGGTAAACAACTTTTGCACTTTGATATCGGCCCCAGAAGGCTTGGTAGCACCAATGGCCAGGTCAATCCGGCCCTCACTCAGCGCTGCATCATCGGTATAGCCTTCGGGCACGACCCGCAGCGATGCCTTAGGCATTTCCAGGGCCATCTGCTGGCGTAAAGCCCCACCATACACGCCGAAGAACACATCATTGGCGCGAATGCTGAACGTGCGATCCAGCGAACGCAAATCACTGTCCTGACTTTGCGTGAACACCCCGTGTGCCAGCTCAACCACTCCCCGCACCTGCTCACGCAATTCCAACGCTCTGGGAGTCGGCACTAGCCCGCGTCCTGAACGCACCAGAATCGGGTCATTGAGCACCTCGCGAATGCGCGTCAAGGTGCGGCTCATGGCCGGTGCGCTGAGGTTCATGCGCCGGGCAGCGCCCACCACCGAACCTTCTTCGAGCAAGACATTCAAGGCAACCAATAAATTCAAGTCAGGTATGTGCATGGGCGAAAGGTTAGCGTTTAACGTCGGGAGTGGCTAGACGCGGCTATCGACCGGCTTCGCACATACGCACCATTGTTGCGCAACAGGTAAAACTGTTTCGCATACGATTAGCTAGCTAACTAAACGTTGTACGGGTAGATTGCCCCTGTCAGGTAGATGCCTGACGCTCTCTTTGGTTGAGATTTTTGGCCATTACCGGATCCCCATGATGGTAATGGCCTTTTTTATGTCTGCCGCCTTGAAAGGCCCTCAGTGCCGTCAATTCCCTCGTCAATGCAGCAATGTTGCTCACCTAAGCGCTGGGCACGGCCAACGGCAAAAGCGCGATAAGGGCTTCCTTACCCCATCGAATCCCAGTCAAACGTATAAGGCGCGCCAATCACATGACCGCCGACCAACGCCGTGCATTCGGCTTCTGACAGGCTGGTCGGGGCCATGGCCAACTGTTCTTTTTTGAGGCTCTCGGGGTGCTGGCGCCAGCGCTCTAACGCTTCAGCCAGCAGCTCGGGCTGCCGCGCATAAAGGCCGTATACATCGGCGGCGCTGAGGACGGTGCCTTTTAACAAGAGTAACCGTTCGCGCGTCACCTTGACCCTATTAGCCTCACGCAGGAGCGCTTGGCCGGTCTTTTTATGGCTGATGATTCCAGGGTCAAGTTCATGCCGTATGTAGTGCTCGTGCTCGAGTAGATTCTGTTGAGTCAATTTCAGGGCTTGATCAATCCGTTCATATTCATACGCTGTCACGATCGAACGTTTGGCCTCCAGGGCTTCTTGCCAACGTCGCAGCGCCGCCCAGCACGCGGGTACATAACCACCGACCAATGTATGGTTAGACCCGTTCATGACTTGTTCCCAAAAGTCAGCGCGCTGCGGCAAGCCGTTTTCTTGCGCCACCGCGAGCGTGCACACCGCTTGATCTGTAAGCACCTCACAACTGGGTGCCCACAAAATGTGCGACAGTTCGTCGGCGCTGAAACTCACGGGCATAAAGTGCTGCAACGTCCCGTGATGGGTGTAGGGAAAGGCATTCGGGTCGACCATACCCACCACGTAACTGCTCATGGCGAACAGCGCAATACCGTCGTAGTCTGCAAAGGCCTCACGCAATGTTCGGGTGGGCCTGAACTTCATCCACGCGCTGGGCACACTGGGCACCGGGTCGTTATGGTTCACCGTGCGGTAATGCACCAGGCTTTTGGCGCCTTCGGCAAAGTCCGAATCGCCAGCACGCGGGGCACCGTAGGTGTAGAGCAAAAGGTCGTAACTATCTGACCTGCGGCGCAGCATCTCGGCCACCAGCAATGCAATTGCCCCGCCCAGGCTGTGGCCACAGATGACAAGTTTTTGCCCGGCGTAGAATTTATCCAGGTATGCCACTGCAAATCTGTAGACCTGCCGGGCAGCCTCATAAAACCCGCGGTGAACCTTGCCGGCGCCCTCCATAAAGGGCACTTGGAACGCATCCGCATCGCGTAATCCGTCCGGCAAGAACTCGCTGGTGCCTCGTACAGCGAGCAGTATCAGTTCGCGGTTATGGGTGATAAACGCTTGGGTGTCGGTGTCGACTTCTTGGCCTCTGTCATCGAGAAAATGCAGAATTGCCGGGTTTTCCTGGTCGAGTTCCTGACTCGGTTGATTGATGGGGTACAACTCGGGGTCAAAGGGCACAATTTCCAATCGCTGGGAATACGGCACGTCTTCATACAGCGGGTAGTAAGCATGGGGTTGCGTGGAGTCAACCCGCCAGATTTCCTTGAACGTGGCCAGCGCATCCCCAAACCAGTTACCCATGCTGGGGATCATCGGAAAACTGACCCTTGGAGCATTGACCGGGTGCTCGTCAGGGTCCTGCCCAAAAGGGCAATAACTCAGGGTGGCCATCAACGCCAGTTGATAGAGATTGAGTGCGCAGAATGCAGCGTCCATAGACAGCAGGGGCCTTAAAGCCCGTAACGGGCGAACCTGCATCACCGTGTGTCTGCTGCCAAAGATGCGCACGCCGTGTTTTACCGGATTTCTCATGGCTTCCATGATTTTCATGATCCCCTCACTGGGAGGGAAATACGCGTCGACCTTTGGCGGCAAGTGCGAGGTGTGCTCAACCAGGTGCCTGACTTCCACTTGGATAAAGTCCGTGTCCTTAACCGTTTCGAATGGATTGTCTTGTGTACGTGCGCCATCTTTATTGACGAAACGTGTGGACTCGGCCCTGACTTGAAGTTCGGTAATTTTAAGAGGGTAATGGTCTCTAGCCATTAAGAAAACATACTCTTTGCTACCACCGGCATAGCCTTGCTTAAATTCCAGCGCTATAGGCCCTGCGTAATGGTTATTCACCTCACCTGTGCCGGTACTGTCCAGAACGCCAGAATATTTAAACCCTTCAAAGTCTGTAACTTCATAAATCAGTCCAGCATAAGGCTCACCGCCTCCCATTTCATTAACTAGCTGAAAGGTTGTTCGCTTACCTCCTACCGGACAGGTAAACATACGACCTTCCAAGTTTAAAGTTTGATACGCATTAGTCTGTTTCATTAATCGCTTTCCTTACGCGGCGTACAGTCGGGATACACCGTGCACCTACGACCATCTACCATCACAAAGTCGGTAAATTTAGGCGGTGTTGTGCAGAGTTCTTCATTAGGCGTATCCCAACGCCCGGTACACGGGCGCCAACCTTCTGGGGTCTTGAGCCAGAAGCCTTTAAAATACGGCCTGTCTTGTGCCGCCCACGTGAGTTTCAGCTTTACGGTTTTACCCGCCAGTTGTTCAAAGGTGTAAGCCCCAGTCGGCACTTGATTTTCCAAAACACCTTGGGCATTGATATTTTTGCAACTGAGGAGTTTTCTGAGTATTCGAGGCTTGCCAGATGTTCGAAATAATGACTGACACTGCCCTTCAACAAGCGTCACTCCTGCAGCATCAAAAGGTTTATTCCACAGCGTGTAACCGTCGTTTTTTTCATCTCGCAAAAAAACAAACGCTTTATCGACACCAAAGTCTCCGCTTTCTTTCCCATAGACCGAGTACATTTTTAGTTGCACACTGCGCATGATTAACGGGCAATCATTGATCGTACGCTTTAGTTTTATTTCAATAGACGGCGCGTACTCTTCCCACCATCTATAGTTATACACAGTTGCCTTGTTATCTTTGCGTGCCACCGTGCACGTTTCACCGGGCGCGGGAATGTAATTCACCACGGCTTTATATTTAAAGCCCGGCGGCATGTCGACGATAAAGTTAAAGGTATTTGGCTCCATAAAACTGCACCCACTCATCAAACCAGCACCTGCTATCAGCAGGAATACGCTAATCAAACGGTGTAAAGAGGCATTAAACATTCATTAATCCTTTACTCGCTTTTGCGCAGCTTTAAAGATCAGGACGGTAACGAACGCAGGTATTTTTTTATGTAGGAATCATCCTTAATTTCTCAAGGAAATGAGCCTTACCATTGGATGAGCACACAGGGTTGCGCGTGAGCGCAGGGTGCGATGTTTCAAGATCAAAAACGTCGAGATTCCAGCGTGCTTCAGAAGCCAATGTGGTGGTCCGTCCCGAGGTGAACTACGCTGCCTGCGCAATCCACCACGGCGATTGGGGGCTCTATGCAGTTGGGTAAAAAGATTTCCAATCTGGAACAACTGGCCTGTCGGTACTACCGCTGGATTCATGCCACTCGCATCAGCTTGGCGTTTCTGGTCACCTTCGTGGTTATTCGTTACTTCAAGCTCGACGATGCATCGTGGGCCCTGATCACCATGCTGATCGTGATGGGGCCGCAGCCTTATTGGGGCAATGTGTTCGCGCGGGCCTTGCAACGTACTGGCGGAACCGTGCTGGGGGCGCTTTCGGGGCTGGTGGCGCTGTATCTGGAGACGTTTTCGTTCCCTGCCATGCTGCTGTGGTGCGCAATTATGATGTTCGTCGCCGGTTATCTGACCCTCGGCAAGCACCCGTATATGGCCTTGCTGATCGGTTCAACCCTGGCCGTGGTCAGTTGCTCACCACCCAACGACATGGAGTCGGCCATTTTGCGCAGTGCCTATGTGCTGGCCGGGTCGCTGCTCGCGATGCTTTACACGAGCATCTATCCGCAACGCGCCTATACCGACTTACGCATCAAGTTCAGCCAGAGCCTGCACAAGCTCAATGGACTCTATGCAGCCTACTTCTCACCCCAGACGCTGGAACGGCCAAACCTTGAAGATCAATTAAAAAATGAACTGGACGCGGTTATTAAGTTACGCAGTTACATCGCCCCGGCCAGTAACGAAAGTAACTTGAAGCCTGCTGTGTTTGAGTCGTTGCAAACGCTGCACCGCAATCTGGTAACGACGTTCTCACTGATGGTCGATGCGTATTGGTCTTCGGCAGCGAGTCATAAGCTGATTGAGAATGAGCCCGCCTTGCGCGATGTTCGGCGCTTAATTCCACAAGCCCTAGAGTCGCTCCAAAACAAGCTGTGCCTGGGTATTGGTAACAACGAAATCAGCGGCCAATTGCGCCAGACCACTCGCGACCTTAAAGAATTGGCCTTGCAGTGCATCAACGGGAAAAACGCCGAAACGCCATTTTATGCCTATGTATGGTTGAGTCTGGAAATGCTCAGGCAACTCATCGAGCTAAATGATCAGTTGCATGCAGCCCTTTACCAGACACACAAACATCTGTTTAAAAAAACGACTGACACTGACAAAAAATAACCCTATGACGGTCAAAATGCTTACGGCTTTAAGGATCGACCCTACAAAAAACCCTCTACTTAAATGAAATATCGCACTAAAGATGAAGAATTTTGAACAGCGGACCCAGGTTCTTTCTCGAAGGAATAGGCTTATAACGTTGTAATCACCTCGCCATAAAAATCATAGGTCTTTGTATTAATTGATTTTTTATAAAAACAACAGCCCGCAACCGCTTGCACACACCTGACCCGCCCGCTAAAACATCCTGCCTCTTCGGCTCACCGGTTGAAAATTATGGTCTAGGCTCTGATCGCGCCCGTCTTAATGGACTTGAACGGTTGAGCCTATGAAACGTACAAGCACCGCCTCCGCGGCCCGCCCCAAGCACCCAGCGGACTTGCTTTCCCCTTCGAAAAATCAACTGGCAATCAACCAGCGAGCGCTTTCGCGTGGGCGTAATCGACCCGGTTGTCAGGCGCAGGCTTGAGCCCTGACCGGCACTCAAAATACTCATGTTTACCGCACTGTAGATAGGAGGGCTTATGCAGCTCACCCCGAGAGAAATCGACAAACTGATGATTTACACCTTGTCGGACGTGGCATTACGCCGCAAGGCTCGTGGCTTGAAGTTGAACTACCCAGAGGCTGTTTCAATTATCACCGTGACGGCACTGGAAGGCGCACGGGACGGGAAGACGGTTGAAGATGTGATGACAGAGGCCAGCAAAGTGCTGACCAAGGACGATGTCATGGAAGGCGTCAGCGACCTTATTCCAAACGTTCAGGTTGAAGCGATTTTCACCGACGGCAGCCGCTTGGTCACGGTCCACGACCCGATCAAATAACGGCCTGCAGTAGCCGGTTAACGCAAACAGACCCGTTTTGAGGAATCAGTAATGAGCACCAAAAAAACCGCTGCCCCTGCCGCTCCTGCCAGCCCGCACCAGGACACACACCCGGATCACCACATCCCGCATGCGAAAAACCCCGGTGGCGTGCAAAAAGGCAGTGAAGATAACGTGCCGCTGGGTGGCACCATTTATGCCAGCTCGCCGATCAGCTTCAACGAAGACCGCCCGGTGACCAAGGTTAAAGTCCGTAACACCGGTGACCGCCCGATTCAGATCGGTTCGCACTTTCACTTCTTTGAAGTCAACCGCGCCCTCGAATTCGACCGAACGGCCGCCTTTGGCAAACGCCTGAACATCACCGCCACCACCGCGATTCGCTTTGAGCCAGGCGATGAAATCGAAGTGTCACTCATCCCTTACGGCGGCAAGCAAACCCTCTACGGTTTCAACAACCTGGTGGATGGCTGGGCCCCCGACAAAACCGTCAGCGGTCACGAACGTCCGGAAAAACTGCAAGCCATTCAGCGCGCAATTGAGCACGGCTTCAAGTTCTCCAAGAAGAACCAGTAGCCCCCAAGCCAATCATGCACTTACAGACTTTGCACCCGCGCCGTTGAGTCATTGACGCCAGTGCGGCATTAGAAAAGGAGCCACCGATGCCAACTATTTCACGCAAAGAATACGCCGGCCTGTTTGGGCCTACCACGGGCGACAAAATCCGCCTGGGCGACACCAACCTGTTTGTCGAAATTGAAAAGGACTTGCGCGGTTACGGCGAAGAGTCGGTCTACGGCGGAGGCAAATCCCTGCGCGATGGCATGGGTGCCGATAACACCCTGACCCGCGACAACGGCGTACTTGACCTCGTGATCACCAACGTCACGATCATCGACCCGATTCAGGGCGTGATCAAAGCCGACGTGGGTATTCGTGACGGCAAAATTTGTGGCATAGGCAAAAGCGGCAACCCCGGGATCATGACCGGCGTGACCAATAACATGGTGGTCGGCGTAAGCACCGACGCCATCTCGGGCGAGCATTTGATTCTGACCGCTGCCGGGATCGACACCCACATTCACCTGATCTCGCCCCAACAGGCCTATCACGGGCTGTCCAACGGCATCACCACCTTCTTCGGCGGCGGTATCGGACCAACCGATGGCACCAACGGCACCACCGTGACCGCAGGCCCG
Source organism: Pseudomonas psychrophila HA-4 (assembly GCF_000282975.1). Classification (GTDB taxonomy): domain Bacteria; phylum Pseudomonadota; class Gammaproteobacteria; order Pseudomonadales; family Pseudomonadaceae; genus Aquipseudomonas; species Aquipseudomonas psychrophila_A. The sequence continues at coordinate 17,203 of NZ_ALJC01000087.1, read as the reverse complement.
TGGAACATTCGTGCAATGTTGCGCTCGTTGGAAGGCTTGCCGATCAACGTCGGCATGCTCGGTAAAGGCAACTCTTTTGGCCGTGACCCACTGGTTGAACAAATCATTGCCGGTGTGGCCGGGCTTAAGGTTCACGAAGACTGGGGCGCAACCTCCAACGCCCTGCGTCACGCGCTGCGTACAGCCGATGAGATGGACGTACAAGTCTCGGTGCACACCGACAGCCTCAATGAATGCGGTTACGTTGAAGACACCATTGATGCCTTTGAAGGCCGCACCATTCACACCTTCCACACCGAAGGTGCGGGCGGCGGTCACGCCCCGGACATCATCAAGGTGGCCAGCCAGCTCAACGTGCTACCGAGTTCGACCAACCCGACCCTGCCCTACGGCATCAACAGCCAGGCCGAGTTGTTCGACATGATCATGGTCTGTCACAACCTCAACCCGAACGTGCCTGCCGACGTGTCGTTTGCCGAAAGCCGCGTGCGCCCAGAAACCATCGCTGCCGAAAACGTGCTGCAAGACATGGGCGTTATTTCTATGTTTTCCAGCGACTCCCAAGCCATGGGCCGAGTGGGTGAAAACTGGCTACGGGTGATGCAAACCGCCCATGCCATGAAAGCCTCACGCGGCAAATTGCCCGAAGACAGCGCCGAAAACGACAACTTCCGCGTGCTGCGCTACGTGGCAAAAATCACCATTAACCCGGCGATTGCTCAAGGTGTGAGCCATGTTCTGGGCTCGGTCGAAGTGGGCAAAATGGCCGACTTGGTGCTCTGGGACCCGCGTTTCTTTGGCGCCAAGCCAAAAATGGTGATCAAGGGCGGCATGATCAACTGGGCCGCCATGGGTGATCCAAACGCCTCGCTGCCAACCCCGCAGCCGGTCTATTACCGCCCGATGTTCGGGGCGTTCGGCAAAACCCTGCAAGACACCTGCGTGACCTTTGTCTCGCAAGCCGCGCTGGAAGACGGGGTCAAGGAAAAAGCTGGGCTGGATCGTCAGGTCATGGCCGTTCGCAACTGCCGCACCATCTCCAAAAAGGACCTGGTGCGCAATGACCAGACGCCGAAGATCGAAGTTAACCCTGAGACCTTCGAAGTGAAGGTCGACGGCGTGCACGCGACGTGCAAACCCATTGACGTCGCCAGCATGAACCAACGTTATTTCTTTGGCTAAACAACACATTTCTGTGGGAGCAAGCGTGCTCGATAACTTGTGATGTTTAGAAGATCGCGAGCACGCTCGCTCCAACAGGGGTTAGAAAGGAGTTGTAACGTGATTTTGATTGAACACATTTTGGGCAATGCCAAGAAAGACCCGATCTGGAAGCAAAAGCTCGCAAGTGCCAACGTCGACTTATTGATTCTTGACCAGCGCGAAGCACAAAAAAGCCGTTGCCGACGCACCAGTGTTAGCGGGCTAGATCTGGGCATCTCTCTGGAACGCAATGTGGTGCTGTCTGACGGCGACGTATTGATGTGGGACGAAAAGACCAACAGCGCCGTGGTGGTTCAGTTAAACCTGCGCGACGTGATGGTAATTGACCTCAAGGAGCTGAAACAGCAGCCCCTGGATGTGCTGATCAAGACCAGCTTTGAACTCGGCCATGCACTGGGCAACCAGCACTGGAAAGCCGTGACCAAGAACAATGAGGTGTATATCCCGCTCACCGTGGAAACCAAGATGATGGACTCGGTAATGCGTACCCATGGCTTTGAGCACCTGCCGTACGCCTTTATCAGCGGGGCCGCCGTGCTGCCCAACCTCACCACCTCTGAAGCCCGCCTGCTGTTTGGCGGCGCCGAAGAAACCGGCACCCACGTTCACGTGGCCAGCCCGCAAGACAAACTAGAAGCCGCAGCCCTACAGATAAAAGGCCAGCACCGTCATGACCCGCACAGTCACAGCCATGACCACGGCCATACGTTTCACAGTCACGATCACAAGCACTAACCCCGGCAAAAGGCGCTTTGGATGAACGCATCAGATCTAATTCGCATCATGCAATTTGGCGACTCGGTATTGCCGGTCGGTGCCTTTTCGTTCTCGAACGGTGTGGAATCGGCCATTCAAACAGGCATCGTCCACGATGTCGCGACCCTCAAGGGGTTCGTCCTCACCGCGCTCAAACAGGCCGCCAGTTGTGACGGCATGGGCGTCGTCGCTGCACACCGGGCAGCCGTGGCCGACGACCGCGAAGGCATTTTGCGCGCCGACTGGGCGGTGAATAACCGCAAGCTCAACGAAGAAAGTCGGCTGATGGCCACACGCATGGGCAAAAAACTCGCGGAAATGTCGATTCACGTCGTCGAGAAACCCTTGGTGCGCTGGTGGCTAGAGCAAATCAAGGCTGGAAATGCCGCAGGCACTTACCCAGTGACCCAAGCCGTGGTCATGTCTACCCAGGGCATTGGCGCCCGTGAAGTGGTGGTGATGCACCAGTACGGTGTGGCCATGACCATCCTCAGCGCGGCGATGCGCCTGATGCGGGTCACCCACCTCGATACACAGCACATTTTGTTCGAACTCAATCACGACATTGAAGCGTTCTGTGACATCGCCGAAATCGGCGACATCAATCAAATGTCGTCGTACGTGCCCATCGTCGACGTACTGGCTGCGGTGCACGTCAAAGCTCATGTGCGTCTGTTTATGAACTGATACATGGGCCCATCAGCGCCCTTTTCTATTAAGGAAATTCCTGTGAAAAAGATTACTCGTATTGGTATTGGCGGCCCGGTCGGTTCAGGTAAAACCGCGATCATCGAAGTGATCACCCCGATCCTCATCAACCGTGGCTACAAGCCGCTGATCATCACGAATGACATCGTCACCACTGAGGACGCCAAACAGGTCAAGCGCACGCTCAAGGGCATCCTCGACGAAGACAAGATTCTCGGCGTCGAAACCGGTGCCTGCCCGCACACCGCCGTGCGCGAAGACCCGAGCATGAACATTGCAGCCGTCGAGGAAATGGAAGAGAAGTTTCCGGACAGTGACCTGATCATGATCGAAAGCGGCGGCGACAACCTGACCCTGACATTCAGCCCCGCGCTGGCCGACTTCTATATCTACGTGATCGATGTGGCCGAAGGCGAAAAAATCCCTCGCAAAAACGGCCCGGGCCTGGTGCAGGCGGACATCCTGATCATCAACAAGATCGACCTGGCACCCTACGTGGGTGCGAGCCTGGATGTGATGGAAAGCGACACCAAAGTGGTGCGTGGCAACCGCCCTTATATCCTCACCAACTGCAAAACCGGTCACGGCATTGAAGAACTGGTAGACATGATTGAGCACATGTTCCTGTTCGCTCAAAAACCCTCTGCTCCGGCCACCAAAAGCGAGGTCACTGCATGACTGCGCTGAGCCAGATCGTGAACACTCCGTCACGGCTTCGCGCTCACTCACTTGGCACGGATGCGCCGGAGCTAGCGCAATACCAGGACGAGCCGCCGCAAATGCAAAGCGGCGTAGCCGGCAAAAGTGGCTACCTGCGGCTGGGCTTTGAGAAACGCGCTGATCGCAGCGTACTGGCGGACATGGAACGACGCGTGCCGTCACTGGTGCAGCGGGCTTTGTATTGGGACGAAGAAATGCCCCAGATGCCTTGCGTCACTATGATTTCAACCTCGGGCTGCGTGCTCCAGGGCGACCGCTTGGCCACTGATGTGAATGTTGGGGTGGGTGCCTGCGGGCACGTCACCACGCAGTCGGCCACCAAAGTGCATTCGATGAATGCCAATTACGCCTCGCAAATCCAACACCTGCGAGTCGAAGAGGACGGCTATCTGGAGTTCATGCCAGACCCGCTGATCCCGCATCGCGATGCACGTTTCATCACTGATACGCAGATCAAAATCCACCCGACGGCAACGGCAATTTACTGCGAAATTCTGATGTCTGGGCGCAAGTACCACCACGTCGATGAACGCTTCGGCTTTGACGTGTACTCCTCGCGGGTATCCGCCGAAAACCTTGAAGGCAAAGAGCTGTTTGTCGAGAAATACGTGCTTGAACCGAAAAAGGAAAGCTTGGATGCCGTTGGTGTGATGCAAACCTTCGACGTGTTCGGCAACGTGGTGCTGCTCACGCCCAAGGAGCATCACGACCGGATCGTCGAGCGTGTTCCGGCACTGTTTGATATGGAAGCGGGTCTGGCCAGTGGCGTGACACGCTTGCCCAACCATTGCGGGTTGATTTTCAAAGTGCTGGGCAATGACAGCGGTGCAGTCAAAGCCCGAATCCGTGAATTCTGGAAAGTCGCCCGGGAAGAGGTTCTGGGCGTGACCTTGCAGCCGCAGTTCCTGTGGAAATAAACAACAGCGTGGGAGCTGCCGAAGGCTGAGTTCTTTTGGTATCGCGCAAAAGATCGCAGCCTGCGCCAGCTCACACAAGGCATAAGTGGGAGAGTCGATATGGAAGCTGCATCCAAGTGGTCACAGATGGCCAATGGCAACGTGGTCCTGGAATTTATTGACGTCACGTTGCGTGGCTGTTCGCAAGTCATGTTCCAAAGTAATCCCCTGACCGGCTTGCTATTTTTTGCCGCGATTTTTGTCGGAGCCTTTGCCGAGGGCAATCCTGCGGTGGCTTATGGCAGTGTGCTGGGCACTGTCGCCGCCACCTTCACCGGCATGCACCTTAAAGACCAAAAATCTTGGAAGGCCGGGCTCTTCGGCTATAACGGATGCTTGGTAGGCGTAGCCCTGCCGACCTTTCTGGAAGTCACGCCAACCGTCTGGTTGTGCATCATTCTGGGCGGCGTGGTCTCGGTAATCGTCACCATCTGCATCGCCGACATTCTAAAAACATGGAAAGTCGCGGCCCTCACCGCCCCTTTCGTCTTAGTGACCTGGACCATGCTGCTGGCAAGCTATGCCTTTGGCGGTCTCACCAGCAACACGTTGCCGGTGCCCAACCTGCCCCACGACTTGGTCGCGCACAACAGCAACCTGCTGGACGGCATCGACCTGTTCCATGCAACGTTCTATGGCGTTTCTGAAGTGTTCCTGATCAGCACCGTGGTGGGCAGTTTGCTGTTCTTGGCCGGGCTGGCAGTGTCTTCATTGTGGGCCGCGGTGTTCGCGCTGTGCGGTTCGCTGCTGGCGGTGCTGGTCGCAACGCTGCTGCAGGCCGAGCACTCAAGCATCAACAATGGGCTGTATGCGTTCAGTGCGGTGCTGACCGCCATCGCACTGGGCTCGACCTTTAACAAACCGAGCTGGCGTGTGCTGATCTATACCTTGATCGGGGTCGTTTTCACTGTATTTGTGCAAGGGGCTTTGAATACTGTATTAGGCCCTGTCGGCATCCCGACCTTGACCATGCCTTTTGTACTCGCTTCATGGTTATTCTTGGTGCCTAACAAGGACGTAATGCCTTCCCATCGCCAGTAAATGTCGAACCTTTTGCAGGAATCCCGCATGACAGCCATCGCTCAAGTACCCGGTACCTCGCGACCGACCGACACCACCCGACGGGCGATCTATTTATTGATTGGTTTGGTCATTGCTAACCTGCTCGCGTGGGCTTGGGCGTTCATCGAGTTCGGCAGCAACCCGGTGCTGATGGGCACAGCGTTGCTGGCCTACGGTTTCGGATTACGCCATGCCGTGGATGCCGACCACATCGCGGCCATCGACAACGTGACCCGTAAACTGATGCAGCAAGGCAAGCGGCCAATTGCTGTCGGCACCTGGTTCTCGCTGGGGCACTCGACCATTGTGGTGCTGGCTTCGTTCGCAATTGCCGCCACCGCCATGGCCTTCAAGGACGACATGGAGTGGTTCCACGAAACCGGCGGGTTGATTGGCACTCTGGTGTCATCCGTGTTCCTGCTGCTGTTCGGCGTGCTCAACTTGGTGATCCTGATCTCGGTGTACAAAAAGTTCAAACAGGTCAAGGCAGGTCACACCCTGCCCCCTGATGAACTCGACCTGTTAATGACTAACAAGGGCGGGCTGATGGCGCGCATCTTTGGTCGCCTGTTCAATCTGGTCGACAAAAGCTGGCACATGTACCCGGTGGGTTTTCTGTTCGGATTGGGTTTTGACACCGCCACTGAGATCGGCCTGCTGGGCATCAGCGCCACCAGTGCTTCGCAGGGCATCAACCTGTGGTCAATCATGGTCTTCCCAGTGCTGTTTGCTGTCGGCATGGCCTTAATCGACTCACTGGACAACTTCGTGATGATCGGTGCTTACGGCTGGGCCTTTTCCAAGCCGGTGCGCAAGCTTTACTACAACATCACCATCACAGCGGCCTCAGTGGTTGTCGCGTTGTTTATCGGCGGCATTGAGGCGTTAGGCCTTATAGCCGACAAACTGGAACTCACTGGCGGGGTCTGGACACCGATCGCTGCCCTGAACGACAATTTTGGCGAAATAGGCTACTGGATTATCGCCATGTTTGTTTTGTGCTGGCTGGTTTCTGGCCTCAATTACTACCTGCGCGGCTATGACCAATTAGGGGCCAACACCTGACGGTTTGCCGCCGACTGCGGCAGCCTGAAAAACCTGGCCTACACTCCAACAACCCCTTAACAGACGCGTCGTAGGAACCATGACTTTATTACAGGCAGTTAAATCGCGGCTCAACTTTGCCACCGGGGTCGCCTTACTGGTGGCCATCAATGGCATTGTTCTCTTTTTGCCAGTGTTGCAGCGCGGGGTCGCCCACTCTAACGCTGCCAGCGGCTCCTTTGGCTCCTGGAAAGAGGCTCTAAACTTCTTAGCCTTGTTGGAAATTCCGGGGTTCGTCGTGGGCTTCGTGCTGGTGCTGATGTCCTTGGGGCTGCTGATGAAGTCACGCATCAGTTGGTTCTTTGCCCTGCTGTTGCTGGTGGCTACCGTCTGCGTTGACTTTTTCATCTTGAAAAGACCTGACGGTGTGACCTTTTTCTCATTCATCACAATTGCCGTACTGGGCTTTTACTGGCGCCGATTTGACCACTACAGCCTGGCGATCGGCAGCTTCTTTGCCGTGGTCAGCATTGCCTCACTGATTGTGTACAGCACCTTGGGCACGCTCTACATAGGCGATGGGTTTTCACCGCCTGTCACCGACCTGCAGACCGCGTTCTATTTCGCCATTGTGGTGATGTCGACCGTCGGATTTGGCGACATCGTGCCACACACCACTGACGCCCGTTTCTTCACCCTGACGGTAATTATCCTGGGCATCACCATCTTCGCGATTTCGGTGGCGTCCATTGCCGGCCCGCTGATCAGCAGCAACATCCAACGCATCGTTAAAGGCAGGATTACTCACATGGCCCGTAAAAATCACTACATCCTCGTTGGCGTCGGTTCTCTGGCCCAAAACGTCTATAAAAGCCTGACTGACCGGGGCGAACACGTCACCGTGGTGTGTGCTCCAGGCACCCAACACGACTTGCCTGAAAAGGCCGACGTCATTGAAGGCGATCCATCGGCAGCCTCGACCCTCAAAATAGCGGGCGCAGGCGAGGCCAAATACATCGTTACCCTGTGCGATAGCGATGCTGAAATTGTGTTCACCGTTCTGGCGGCCAAAGAAGTCGCCGGTGATGACACGCAAATCATCGCGCTGGTCAACGAAACCCGGAACATGCCCAAGGTTAAGCGCGTCAGCCCGACCATGGTCTTGTCACTGCCGCTGCTGGGCAGCGAGTTGCTAGTACGCACCCTGCAAGGCGATCAAATCAACAACGACCTGATCACCGAAATGTTCTTCGGCAAACGCAATTCCCTGGGCTAACACGCTGCTCCGGGGTTAGACGGTGTATTGCTTAAACAACTCTTCCTTGATGATCAGCAGTGCATCTTCGTAGTAGCGTTCACCACGCGCTTCGCTGAGTAACACCGAGCGCACACTGCCCTTACCTTCGCTAGGGCAGTGTTCGCAGGTGAGGTAGAACTCGGCAGTTTCGGGCTTGAATTCCAAGTAATAAAACAGTTCGCGGCCTTCACGGTGCCAATAGCCTATTTCTCTGCGCATGGGGTTCTCTGGTTAATGATCTGCGCAACACGCTCTAGCGCGGCTTTCAGGCGCTGCACACTCTGAGCCGCGGTCAGGCTGATGCGGATTGCATGGGTGGGGCTGGATTTAACCGCAAATACATCCGCAGACACCACATCGATACCCGCCGCACGACAGGCCTCGGCTAGCGGGATTTCGCCCGGGGGCACTGTCAGCCAGATATGCGGTGACGCAATCTGCGTCTGGTACATCACCGTCCCCAACAGTTTTTTTGCCAGTCGCCAACGTCGGGTCACTTCCTCTGTTTGCCACGCAGCGCGCTGGCGGGCGGTGCCATCACTGATCCATTGGTTGGCAATCGCTAAGCACACTGGCGAAATGCCCCAGTGAGCCGACTGCGCGTGTGGATCAATACGCGCCAGCAACGCAGGGCTGGCCGCAATCCACCCCAAACGCACCCCCGCCGCCACGGTCTTCGACAGGCTGCTGACCAGCACCCCGAGGTCTGGCAAGTGCTGGCACAGCGGCGGGCTGTCAGTGAGCGCGCCATAGACGTCGTCCTCGATGACCCAGATGCCGTGGCGCCGCGCGATGTGTGCAAGCGCCTGTTTACGCTCTGGTCCCATCACCGCCGAGGTCGGGTTCTGTAAGGTAGGCGTCAGTACAGCAATGCGTGCTCCGGTGGCGCGGATCATGCGGTCGAAATCTTCCGGCACGATGCCTTCTTGGTCCATGGCCACGCCATGCATTGGTAAGCGCAATTGAGCACAGGCGGCCTTAATCCCCGGAGCCGTAAATGCTTCAACCAAGACCGGCTCACCTGCCTGGCACAACGAGAGTAATACGGTGAACAACCCTTGCTGCGCGCCGGTGCAGGGCATGATGTTGTCTGCATTAAGATGCAGCCCGCGGGCCTTGAGCCACTGAGCACCCAGTGCTCGGGCTTGGTGCAGGTCCGCCGCACTCAGATAACGCTGCAAACGAATTGCTTGATGGGTTTCAAGCAACCATGCCAGCGCCTGAGTATCGCTTTGGCTAGCGTGATCAATGGCCGGAACATTGGTGCGCAGGTCAGTCAACGCGGCGTGCTCATCAACCTGCTGCAAGCGGAACAGGGTCGCCTCCTGACTGCCCGCCAGCACGTAGGTACCGCGCCCGACTTCACCCGAGACTAAATGCCTGCGCGCCGCCTCGCGATAGGCCTGCATGGTGGTGCTGGGGTTCCAGCCCAATGCCCAGGCCAGTCGTCGCTGCGGAGGCAGTCGCTCGCCGGGCTTTAGGTCGCCACTGCTGATAGCACGGGCAATCGCATCCACCAGCGCCAAATAGCGTGGTTGCTGCGAATCGTTCAAAGCGGGAATCCACATTTATTGTTGGCCATGCAATATAAGGTTCGGCCCATACAATGCGACGCGCCTAGAATCGAGTCAAATCCTCCTGATGACGGTGTGCCATGTTTGACCTGACAGCTCTTCGCCTCGCCGCAACCACTGTGTACCAAAGCATGTCCCCGACTCCCCAGCTGGCCTGGCCTTTGTTGGCTGAGCAGTTGGGCTGCACGGTATGGGTCAAACATGAAAACCATAACCCGACCGGCGCGTTTAAAGTGCGCGGCGGCATGCTGTACGTGCAAGGTTTACTGTCGCGCGAACCGCAGACTAAAGGGCTGGTGACCGCCACCCGTGGCAACCATGGGCAGAGCCTGGCGCTGGCGGCACGGCGTCATGGGTTGACCATCAGCATCGTGGTGCCTGAAGGCAACTCCCTGGAAAAAAATGCCGCCATGCGCGCTTTGGGCGCCACCGTCATTGAACATGGCAAAGACTTCGATGAAGCGCGCAGCCATGCCGCCACGCTCGCCGTCGACCATCAATTGCACCTAGTGCCTGCGTTCCATCCTGACCTGATTCGCGGGGTGGCCACCTACGCGCTTGAGTTGCTAGAAGCCGTGGCCGACCTGCACACGGTGTATGTACCGATCGGCATGGGCTCGGGGATATGCGGACTGATTCAGGCCCGCGACCTGCTGGGGTTAAACACTGAGATTGTCGGCGTTGTTTCAGAACACGCGGACGCCTTTGCCCAAAGCGTCGAGCAAGGTCGCGTGGTCTGTACCGCCAGCGCTCACACTTTCGCCGATGGTCTGGCCTGCCGTCAGCCGCTGCCTGAGTCGCTGGAGATCATTGCCAAAGGTGCAGCGCGGGTCATTCGCGTTTCAGACCGCGAGATCGCATACGCCATGCGCCTGTACCACGAGACCACCCACAACACCGCTGAAGGCGCTGGCGCCGCTGCATTGGCCGGGCTGATCAAAGAGCAGTCGCAGCAACAGGGGCGGCGGGTCGCGGTGATTCTAAGCGGCGCCAACATTGATCGCCGCATGTACGCCGCCATTCTCGATGAAGACATGAGCCCAAACTGGCCCAAGTAGGACCACGCTTGCTTGCGATCTTTTGGCCTTGAAAATCAGAAGATCGCACCCTGTGACGACTCTCCCCCCAACATCCACAAAGACGCGCCCATGCCCTTCAATCACCCGACCTAGCCATTGCCCCGGCTAGGCACGCGACAAACCGAGGGCAATATGGCTATGCTCAAGCCCATGAGCCCACTCACTGCAACCCGTCAGCCTTGCCCTCCCGGCGCTTGCAACTGCGAGCGCGAGCAGCTGTTGGAGGCGCCCGAGCCGGACTTGCGCATACTGAACCTCGACCGTCAGGCCGAAAAAGTTTTAATAGAGCGCCTGGAGAATATCCAGAGCCTGGATGACCTTGAACACATGCAACGCCGCCTGTTCGAGCAACTGGGCATTCAGTTGATGATTGGGCCCGGTTTTAATGAGGTGCGAAGCATGCGCGGTATCGGGATCCATATCGCTGACCAACCCGGATTGTGTCGTAAAACACGCCAGTCAATTCCGGCTGCAATTCGCCGGGCACTGGAAAAACGCCCAGAAATTGCCTACAGGTTACTGGATGGTCATGATCTGCTGCGGGACACCTGATACGCCATTTTCCGGTTGGATTGTCCTACACGATCAGCCAATTTAGACCCAAGCCACTGATTTATCTTGCCTAACTGCGCATAGTCACTTATAAGCGCGTTTTTTAAATCACGAATTAGAGCCCGCACATGAGTACCGGATTCACCGAGGACGAAATGCGTAAAGCGCTCGGCCTTGATCTGCCTGCAGCCACTACGCCATCTACTCCACCCGCTCCAGCTCCAACTCCCGCAGCGCCCAAAGTCGCTGCTCCGGCACCCAAGCCGGCACCCCGCGCACCGGTCAAGCGCCGCGGCCCGATGCTGCGTGTGTCGCTGCACGTCAGCAAAGTGTATGACGGCGAAGAAACACTATTTGTGCACGACTCAAAATTGCTGAGCCGCTTTGATGCGGAGCAGGAAGCTAAAAAAGCGTTGGCCAAAGCCGGCTTTAAATACTTTGTAGTCAACTCGATTGTACAAGTCGACTGAACGGCACACGCCTGACGCATAGTTGACTCTGGATCAATGCCAAGGAACCCGCCATGCAAAGCCAGCCCCTGAATACCGCAGACTTCGAGGCCATCGAAGACACTCTGCTCAAATACGGCGATGATCACTCTGTTCTGAACGCCTGCGAACTCGATGGTTTCTTCACGGCCTTAGTTTCAGGCCCAAAACCCGTGGACATAGCCGACTGGTTCCCGGCGATCTGGGGCGGTCAAAACCCGAACTGGGAAAACACCGATGAGGCAAAACAGTTCATCGAACTGAGCGTGCGCCATATCAATACCCTGGCCCGCCAACTGGCAGAAGACAGCCAGGCCTTCGTTCCGCGTTTTGAAGAGACCGAGCACCTGGGTCAAACCGTCACCTTGGCCGAGGAATGGTGCTTCGGTTATGAGCGCGGGGTTGCCGTGGCTCAATGGGCGCCTTTGCCAGCCATTCAGGCAGGTTTACTGCAAACCATCGCCGAATGCGCGGAGCAAGACAACTTTGAACTGCCGCCCGACCTAGACGTGCCTGCCCATCAGCAACGTGTGGCAGACGTTGCCCCGGCAGCTCGTGCGCTGCATGACTACTGGCTGAGCCAGCGCTAAACCCTTGCCCCCTGTAGGCGCAAGTTTGCTCTCGACCGTTTGATCGTTTAAAAGATCGCGAGCGCCTACAGGCATATGCGTATTCCCTCACGCCTCGCAGAACCGACCTATGACCACCCTCACCCACTTCGACACCCCGATCAGCGAGCCGATCAACGCCCAGATTTTGCAGCTCGTGGTCGACCACCTCAGCGAAATCAGCGCCATGGAAATCGCGCCGAGCAATCTGCTGTACAGCATCTATCAATACGCCATCGGTTTTGAAGTGCACCTGTACCTGCAAGCCCTCAACGGCACTCAAGGCATCGCGGTTGAGTTGATGGTCGCGACAGATGATCAAGACCCGCAGAAAGTAACCGGTTTTGTCCTCTATTTGCCGGTCAAGGACGACCCTCAGGCCTGCGGCATTGCGTACATGGCTGAACTCTCCAGCCACCGCCATCTGGGCGTCATGCACGCCATGCTGAGCGCCGTGACCCGCCGCTACCCGCACACCGAACTGACGTGCAGCGTCAGCAAAGTCGCAGCGTTTCAAGCCATGGGTTTTCAGGTTATCGGCACCCGCGGCCCGCAAGTCCTGATGAACACCCGTGACCACAGTACAAATGGCCTGATGGGCGTATTAGACGTGGCATCGGTCTATCAATCGACCGAAGTGCGGCAGATCCATACCTACCTGCTGCAACGCAATGGCAAAAAAGCGATGCTCGACGCTGAGAAAAAGCGCGACCGCCAGATTGACCAACTGACGGCCAAAGCCAAAGCCTTTGTCGCACACCTCAATGGCTAAAAAGGCCTGCCACGGCCAGCCTGAAATAACGCATGATGGGCGCATTCCGATCTGAGGGAACGTTATGCGCCGCCACTTCACCTTCAACCGCCTTGCCGGATTAACCCTGAGCCTGATGTTCAGCGCCTCAGCGCTGGCCAGCGAAGAGTCGCAACTGGTCGACTCGATCAACGCTTACCGCAGCCAGATTCAGTTGTGCGCAGGCCAGGCGTCCCAAGAGCTACCACCGCTGACCTCCGACACCCGGCTAGTGTTGCCCGCCAGCAGCTTTGGCGACTTGCAAGAAGCACTCGGCCGGGCCGCCTACCCGCTGGCCAATGTGCAGGCCATCAATCTATCAGGCCCACGTGATGCACAGGCCGCCATGAAAGCCGTGCAAGAAAGCTTCTGCAAAGTGGTTCTGGACCCGCAATTTGTCGACATCGGCGTCAGCCACTCCCAGCAGGATTGGCGCATCGTGTTGGCGCGTCCCTTGCTGGCAAGCCGCTTGGGCGATGCACAAGCAGAGGGTCAAAGAGTTCTTGAATTGATCAACAGCGCCCGCACCCAACCGCGCCAATGCGGCACCCAAGCCTTCGCCCCTACCGGCCCACTGACCTGGAACGCCACTTTGGGCAGTGCTGCCGAGACGCATACCCGAGACATGGCCAATAACAATTACTTCGACCACAAAGACCGCAACGGTGGCACACCGGGAGATCGCGCCGAATTGGCCGGGTATATCGCCCAACAGATCGGTGAAAACATCGCGGCAGGCCAAGACACGCCACGCAAAGTCGTCGATGGCTGGCTAGCCAGCCCTGGGCATTGCGCCAACATCATGAACCCGGCGTTTCGCGAACTGGGCGCGGCCTATGCAGTGGACCCTAAAAGTGACGCAGGGATTTACTGGACCGCCCTGTTCGGCAGCCAATAAAAGGATTCTAGAAGGCGTTTAGCGAGGGTATAACGAGCAGGATTCAAACAAAGCAGCCCCACCCAACACCGTTGGGCGGGGCTTCTTTTTTACAGCGCCATGTCAGCCGCTGGGTTGCTAGGCGCAGGCTTGGCCGGCGCAGCAGGTGCTTCTTGTCCAACGGTTGCAGCCGGGATAGCCGGTGGCGGAGTCAGTTGCAGGACATCGGCAGTGTAAGCCCATTCCTGTGCAACGCGCTCAGGCGAGCCGTTCAGCTTGGTGCCGTAGCTCGGCACAATCTGATGCAGCTTGGCTTGCCACTCAGGCGTTGCAACCTTGTCCTTGAACACGGTTTCGAGCACAGACAGCATGATCGGTGCTGCGGTCGACGCACCCGGCGAAGCACCCAGCAGACCAGCAATGCTGCCATCTTTCGCGGCAACAATCTCGGTGCCCAGTTTCAGCACGCCGCCCTTCTCATCGTCACGCTTGATGATCTGAACACGCTGGCCGGCTTGCCATAGGCGCCAATCTTCTTGCTTGGCATCCGGGTAGTATTCTTTCAGCGCCTTGAAACGGTCTTCGTCCGACAGCATCAACTGACCTGCCAGGTATTCAACCAGTGGGTATTGTTCGATACCAACTTTGGTCATTGGCCAGATGTTGTGGGTCGTGGTGCTGGTCAGCAGGTCAAAGTACGAACCTTCTTTCAGGAACTTGGTCGAGAACGTCGCGAATGGTCCAAACAGGATAACGCGCTTGCCATCCAGCACGCGGGTGTCCAAGTGCGGAACCGACATCGGCGGTGCGCCAACCGAAGCTTTACCGTAAGCCTTGGCCAGATGCTGTTCAGCAATGGCCGGGTTATCGGTTACCAGGAACGAACCCCCTACCGGGAAGCCAGCGTATTCCTTGGCTTCAGGAATGCCGGACTTCTGCAGCAAGTGCAGAGCACCACCGCCCGCGCCGATAAATACGAACTTGGCATCAGTTACGCTTTCAGTGCCGTCTTTGAGGTTCTTGTACACCACACGCCACGAACCGTCCGCGTTGCGCTTGATGTCTTTAACTTCGCTCGACAGTTTCAGGCTGAAGTTAGGTTTGGTTTGCAGGTAAGCCGCAAACTGACGCGTGATTTCGCCGAAGTTTACGTCAGTACCAATTGGCGTCCAGGTAGCCGCGACTTTCTGGTTCGGGTCACGCCCTTCCATCATCAGCGGAACCCACTTCTTGATTTGAACCGGGTCTTCGGAATACTGCATGCCCGCAAACAGAGGGCTCGCCTGCAGTGCTTCGTAGCGCTTTTTCAAGAACTTGATGTTGTCATCGCCCCACACAAAGCTCATGTGCGGAGTGGAGTTGATGAACGAACGCGGATTCTTCAGAACACCGTTCTTGACCTGCCAGGACCAGAACTGACGCGATACCTGAAAGGCCTCATTGATTTCAATGGCCTTCGGGATTTCAACGTTACCGTTCTTGTCTTCAGGGGTGTAGTTCAGTTCAGCCAGCGCTGAGTGACCGGTGCCCGCGTTGTTCCAGCCGTTGGAGCTTTCCAGAGCCACGCCATCAAGACGTTCGATCATCTCCATGGACAGACCAGGCTCCAACTCGTTGAGCCAGACACCCAGGGTAGCGCTCATGATGCCGCCGCCAATCAGCAGTACATCAACGTGCTTTGGCTCGGCAGCGTGCACGGACGTGAGTCCCATGGTCAGCGCCAGGCCCAGTAGCCCTTTGTTCATCTTCTTTAACATGTTGTCGTACCTAAGATAAAACGCCATCTACCCGGCACGCGGTTCATGACAGACCTCGACTCACTGCAAGACAGGCTGCTTGCAATAGAACCATCCGTCAGGCCTTGAACGGGTAGATATATAAGGCCTATGCACACTATAGACCTCACTTTTATGTACCTTGGGCGCTGATCTTTTATTGCTTTTGGCTTCAGCTACTTGGGTGACATTTATATTGTGTGCCGGGTGTGGCCGATGACAGATTCAATCTGCCCAGCTCCTTCACACCCGCCACCTTCTCGCGAATCCATTGGTACTGATCCCCTTGCCGCTCCTTCCAGGGAGCCTGCGCGGACATGAAAATCCGGGGTGCCAGCCTTCAAACCGCGACATTCTACCTCAGGTGGCACTTTTGACGAAAATGCATCTTATGAGCGTTGTGAAGCAGATCAACCGTCGCGGGACAAACCTTAAATCCATCCAATGGATCCAATAAAAAACGCAGCACCATAATTTGTGTTCGGTAATCGCCTAAAAAGCCCAATTAACTACAAATCAGCCCAAGACCAAATTGACTCTCTCGCTACCAATCACGCCTAATGGATCCATAAAAGCAATAACACCTGATCTGGAGATTGGTCATGTATCCAAAAAACACGTGGTACGTTGCGTGCACCCCTGATGAAATTGCCGACAAGCCTCTGGGGCGGCAGATTTGTGGTGAGAAGATCGTTTTTTATCGCGGCCAAGAAAATAAAGTCGCGGCGGTTGAAGACTTTTGCCCCCACCGTGGCGCACCCCTGTCGCTGGGCTATGTCGAGAATGGCAACTTGGTGTGCGGCTACCACGGCCTAGTAATGGGCTGCGACGGTAAGACCGTCGAAATGCCGGGGCAGCGCGTTCGCGGCTTTCCTTGCAATAAAACCTACGCAGTCGTTGAGCGCTACGGCTTTATCTGGGTATGGCCCGGCGACCAGGACAAGGCTGACCCTGCGCTGATTCATCACCTAGAGTGGGCCGTGAGCGATGAATGGGCTTATGGCGGCGGGCTGTTTCATATCGGTTGCGATTACCGCCTGATGATCGACAACCTGATGGACCTGACGCATGAAACCTATGTGCATGCGTCCAGCATCGGCCAGAAAGAAATCGACGAGGTCGCACCGACCACTACCGTCGAAGGCAACGAAGTGATCACCGCCCGGCACATGGAAAACATCATGGCGCCACCGTTCTGGCGCATGGCGCTGCGCGGCAACAACCTAGCCGATGACGTGCCCGTCGACCGCTGGCAGATCTGCCGCTTCTCGCCACCCAGCCATGTATTGATCGAAGTAGGCGTTGCCCACGCAGGCAAAGGCGGCTATCACGCAGGCCCGGAATTTAAAGCATCGAGCATCGTGGTCGACTTCATCACCCCTGAGACCGATACCTCGATCTGGTATTTCTGGGGCATGGCGCGCAATTTCAAGCCGCAGGATCACGCCCTGACTGCCACCATCCGCGAGGGTCAAGGCAAGATATTCAGCGAAGACCTGGAAATGCTCGAACGCCAGCAACAAAACCTCTTGGATCATCCGCATCGCGCCCTGCTTAAGCTCAACATCGACTCGGGCGGCGTGCAGTCACGCCGTGTTCTGGAGCGCATCATCGCCAGCGAACGCACACCCGAGCCGCAACTGATCGCCACCGCTCAGTAACCGCCCCGGGCACGGCAACCCCTGCCGTGCCC
>NZ_ALJC01000086.1 GCF_000282975.1 Pseudomonas psychrophila HA-4 | reverse complement strand
GGCTCTCCCGGCATCCATGCCGGTCGACCCACTGCGCGAAACCTACACTCGGCCTCCCGAAGTCGCGGGGTAGATCAAGATCAACAGCCTCGATAGCGGCGCACACAATATTTGTAGCCGCTGAGGTACATCTGCGTTTTCGATCTAAAAATTGCATCTGTCGCCACGCGATTGTGTAGTCGACTCAAAAGCCCATCACAACAGGCCGACCGCAGGTGCTGTTATGGGGGTTGACCGGCATGGATGCCGGGAGAGCTGCGCCGGGCCATGGATGGCCCGTCGCAGCGGGCCCCCATAACAGTGCCGGAGTGAGGGCACCGGGCGAGCCTAAGCGAGGTCGGCCGGATGGTAGGGCAAGGACCTTTTGGTTCCTTTTGGGGCTGTTTGCCAAAAGGGACTCGCTGTAAAAGCGAAACGGATATACCGGTTAAACGCTTGTAACGGATATGTACTTGGCGCTCCTGTAATGAAACACGGCTGGCCGACCCGCAGGCTAATTCCAGCGCCACTCACCCAGATCAATCACTAAACAGGCACTGCTGCTGGACCCAAACACTACGTCAATCTTGCGATTGGGCTCGTAGCGGTCCGATCCGCGACCGCCTATCAAAATCTCACCACAACGCTGATCCCGCGTATGGGGATGGTCTTCCCACACCGGCACACTGTCTAACTGCAACTGGCGCACGAGTTTGTAAAGGATAAAACTGCGCACGCAGCGCCCGTTGATACCTTCAAAACTCAACGATTTGCGCAAAAAAGACAAAATGGAGTCACGCTCTTTGTAGCAACGCTCCATGATCGCCCCGTAGTACTGCTCGCGCCCACAGCTGTGCGGCACCGTGGGCAGCGAAATCACCGCCAGCAAATTCGAGCCCTCAGTGCTGAATCCCATAATGTGGCGCCCCTTTAACTGATCCAGCCAGAAGATTGCAAATGTGCCGTCCAGCGCGGGAAATTTCGGAAATAAGCCCTCAAGGTCAACATGGGCGCTGTCTCGCGTATCGCTTAACGCACAGGTTCTGACCGAACTCTCGGGTATGAGGGTTAACTCGATTGACATCGCGCATCTCCATTGCCTGCACCGACCAGAACGACACTCGCTGTCACAAGTTAAGCAGGTTTACAAAAAGCCTCTACTGTCAGAAATGACAGGCTGTCAGGAAGGTGCACCTAGCAGATCTGCCAGTACCTGCAACGAGAAAAAAGGAGCAGCGTGAACACTGTCATACATAACTCACAGGTTGCTCCTAGATGAAAACAACTATGCTTGCCTCGTTCCAGTACGACCCCTTGGACCGCCTGACCGGTACGAAGTCTGCGCTGCAGTCAAACAGCCTGCGGTTTTATTGCCAAAGCCGGATCGCCACAGAAATCCAGGGCGCCGCGCTGCACTCGATCATGCAACACGGCGATCAATTACTCGCTCAGCACTCACAAGAAGCCACTCACCAAACCAACACTTTGCTGGTAACTGATTCACAGCGTTCTGTATTGCATACGATGAACAACACAGAACAACAAGCCATTGCCTATTTACCTTTTGGTCATCACACAACCCCAAGTGCTAACACCCCTCTATTAGGCTTTAACGGCGAACGGGCCGAACCATTAACTGGGCATTACTTATTGGGCAATGGGTATCGGGCGTTTAACCCGATACTGATGCGGTTTAATAGCCCAGACACTATGAGCCCATTTGACAAGGGCGGCCTCAACAGCTACGGCTACTGTCTGGGCAACCCGGTCACCCGCCGGGATCCGTCAGGACACTTCTCACTAAAAAGCATCATTATCTCTAGTCTCGCAGGCACGGGCATAAGCGCAGCGCTTACCGGCATGGCGCTTGCCGCTAGTACTCCTAGGCGCTTTACTTCCAGCACCGCTTTAGGAGCATATGTCTTTGGCAGTGTCTCGGTGGTTGCCGGGGCTGTATCTATCGTTGCTCGCAAAACGATTATCATCGGACCTATGCTGGCTGCTGGAAGCGCGGTAGCGGGAACTATGGCCCTGACGTTGGGTGTACTCGCAAAACGCAACGCTAGAGCCGCTGCACGAAGAACAACTGTCACTTCCGGCGCCCAAAATGTTGTAAATAACATGATCCAATTATCCCCACGCACTAGTCGCGCCGACACCCTTCCATCGCTTTTGGAAGAGGGAATAGAATTGGCAACAATCAAAATCGATAAACTCACGAAGAATGCGACCAGTATTCGCGAGTCCACTGCCTGAAGTAACACCTAACACCCACCCTGCCTCATTAATATCGCCGTCAACCCGGCGATATCGGGAGCCCTTACCTAGCAGATCTACCAGTACCCGCCCCTGCGAATAAAGCCCACAGTGGTTACCTGCGGTCTATTGACGAAGGAAGAGAAGGCCCATGAAGAAAGCAACGTTGTTCACCTATCACTACGACCCCCTGGATCGACTCAAGAGCACAACGCCTGCGCTGCAATCAGGCAGCCTGCGGTTTTATTGCCAGAGCCGGATCGCCACAGAAATCCAGGGCAGCACGCAACACTCGATCATGCAGCATGGCGATCACTTGCTGGCCCAACAGACACACCAAGCCGATCAATACATCAGCACCTTGCTTACCACCGATTTACAACGTTCCGTGTTGCAAACGACAAACGGAGCAGAACAACAGACCATCGCCTATTCACCGTTTGGTCATCATACGAACGAACACACAAACACCCACTTGTTAGGGTTTAATGGCGAGCGTGCAGACCCTATTACCGGGCATTATTTATTGGGCAATGGTTACCGGGCGTTTAATCCAGTACTGATGCGATTTAACAGCCCGGACAGTTGGAGCCCGTTTGGAAAAAGTGGAATCAACTCATATGCGTATTGCATGAACAACCCTGTACTTAGGGTTGATCCTACCGGACACATACTCCAATACATTATGCAAAAAGGATTAGATTTGGCACAATCACTAAGAAAAGCGTATATCAATAATATATTAGGAGGCATAAACCTTAACTCGCCGGGCATGGATAGTTATAGGCTAAAGATCAAACCAGGAATTTCAGTTGCCGATGCTTTCAACGCACGCGATGAAGTATTTAAACTTAATCCATATATTTATTATCAATCCGCCAAATCATCATTATATTTAGAAGACTTATCCCAAACACCATTTGCACCCTCGCTAAACTTGCAAGAACAAGCAATTGCAACTATCAAATCAAATAACCTCTCTACAAAAAATCTTCCAAACCCTATGCAAAAACTAGTCACCAGCACAACATCAAACCGCCCATACTATAATACTGCTCAAAGAATTAAAAACGGAGCTTATGACCCCAAAACTCAAAGCCCAGACACAAATAACCTATATATTGATGACAACCAAAAAGATACTGATATTTACTTAAATAATTTACACGCGCGCACCCGCGCCATTAGCACGGAAGCCCTAGATAAATATATCGCAATAGAAGAGGCATATTTCATTAGGGGCGAGGAGTAAACAACGTCAAAAGCACGACACGAAAAGCCCCCTCACTCATCCCGCCGTAAATCCGGCGGAATGGGCACATCCTTGAGCGGGTCAGGCCGCTTGCCTTTGCCCGCCTGATGCTGACGAATCTGATACACGTACGCCAATACCTGCGCCACGGCCAGATACAGCCCTGCCGGAATTTCCTGCTCAAGCTCGGTGGAGTGGTAGATCGAGCGCGCCAGCGCCGGGGACTCCAGCAGCAGGATGTTGTGCTTGGCGCCGATTTCTCGAATTTTCAGCGCCAGAAAGTCGCTGCCTTTGGCCAGCAACATCGGCGCCCCGCCTTTCTCGGGGTCGTATTTGAGGGCCACGGCGTAGTGCGTCGGGTTGGTGATGATGACGTCCGCGTCCGGGATGGCGCTCATCATGCGGCGCTGGGACATTTCGCGCTGCACCTGACGAATGCGCTGTTTAACCTCGGGTCGACCTTCCTGGTCTTTGTGTTCGTCGCGGATTTCCTGCTTGGTCATCAGCAATTTTTTGTGGCTTTCCCACAGTTGCACCGGCACGTCGACAGCGGCGATCAGGATCAAGCCGCAGGCCATCCATAAAGCGCTCCAGCCCACCACTTGCACGCTGTGGATGACCGCCAGTTCCAAGGGCTCATGGGCGATGCGTAGCAGGTCGTCGATGTCGGATTTCAACACCAGCAATGCCACGATCAGGATGATGAAAAACTTGGCCAGGGCTTTAAGCAGCTCAACCAGCGCCTTGGCCGAGAACATGCGTTTTATCCCAGCCGCAGGGTTCATGCGGCTGAATTTGGGCGCCAGGCTGCCCGCGGCAAACAGCCAGCCTCCCAGTGAAATAGGACCGATGAGTGCGGCAATTAACAAGGTGATCAGCACCGGTTGCACGGCGATCAGGGCGACTTTGCCCGAGTGCAGTAGAAATGCGCCCATGGAATCGGTGTTGAGCAGTGTTTCGCGGCTGATGCTGAAGTTGTAGCGCATCAACTCCATGAGGTCTTCTGCCAGCGCGCCACCAAAAATCAGTAGCCCGGCGGAACCCGCCAGCATGATGGCCAAGGTATTGAGTTCTTTAGAGCGTGCGATTTCGCCCTTTTCCCTGGAGTCTTTTTTTCGTTTCTCCGTGGGGTCTTCTGTTTTATCGGCACCGCTCTCGCTTTCAGCCATGGCTATTTTGCCTGTGCCAGTTCACGTAAGAACTGCAAGGCCTCTGAGGCCAGCGGTTGATACTGGTTGAGAATGTCGGCCATGCCGATCCACAGGATCACCATGCCCAGTACCAGGGTCAGCGGAAAACCAATGGCGAAGATGTTCAATTGCGGCGCGGCACGGGTCATGACGCCAAAGGCGATGTTGACCACCAGCAAGGCGGTGATGGCTGGCAGTACCAGCAGCAATGCGGCACCCAGCACCCAGCCCAGTTTGTTGGCGATTTCCCAATAGTGATTAGTCAGCAGCCCGCCACCGACCGGCAAGGTAGTGAAGCTCTCGGTCAGCACTTCAAACACCACGAGATGCCCGTTCATAGACAAAAACAGCAGGCTCACGAGCATGGTGAAAAACTGCCCGATTACCGCTACGTTGACGCCATTGGCCGGGTCGACCATGGACGCGAAGCCCATGCCCATCTGGATCGCGACGATTTGCCCGGCCACCACAAACGCCTGGAAAAACAGCTGCAATGAAAACCCAAGCAACGCGCCAATGATGATTTGCTCAGCAATCAGCATCAGCCCGCTGAGGTCCAGCGGGTTGACCGTAGGCAGAGGCGGCAGGCTGGGCAGAATCGCTAGGGTGATCGCCAACGACAAAAACAACTTGATGCGTTTGGGCACCAAGGTCGTCCCGATGATCGGCATGGTAGTCAACAACGCGCCTACCCGGAAAAGCGGCAGCATAAAGCTGGCGACCCAGGTACTGATCTGCGCGTCCGTCAGGGCCAGCAGCGACATTTAGCCGATCAACTGCGGAATGCTGCCGTACAACTGCAGGATGTATTCCATAAAGGTTTGCACTAACCAAGGCCCGGCCACGATCAAGGTGATCAGCATCACCAACAAACGCGGCAAAAAGCTCAGGGTCTGTTCGTTGATTTGGGTGGCAGCCTGAAACATGGCCACCAATAAACCCACCAGCAAACTGGGAATCACCAGCACCGCAACCATCATCGTGGTCAGCCACAAGGCACTGCGAAACAGGTCAACCGCGACTTCTGGGGTCATGGGGTTAGACTCCGCCGAAACTGCTGGCCAGGGTGCCGATAATCAACGCCCAACCATCGACCAATACAAACAGCATGATTTTGAACGGCAACGAGATGATCAGTGGCGAGAGCATCATCATGCCCATGGCCATCAGCACGCTGGCCACGACCAAGTCGATGATCAGAAACGGGATGAAGATCATGAAGCCGATCTGGAACGCAGTTTTCAACTCGGACGTGACAAACGCAGGCACCAGAATGGTCAAAGGGGCCGCGTCCGGGGTGGCGATGTCGGTACGCTTGGACAAGCGCATAAACAGTTCAAGATCGCTGGTGCGGGTCTGCGCCAACATAAAGTCCTTGATGGGGCCTTCGGCCTTCAAAATCGCGTCTTGGGCCGTGAGTTTTTCCGCGAGGTACGGCTGCAAGGCGTTTTGATTCACCTTGTCGAACACGGGCGCCATGATGAACATCGTCAAGAACAGCGCCATGCCCGTGAGAATCTGGTTGGACGGGGTTTGTTGCAGCCCCAGCGCCTGACGCAAGATCGAGAACACGATGATGATGCGCGTGAAGCTGGTCATCAGCATCACGAACGCCGGGATAAAGCTCAGGGCGGTCATGATCAGCAGAATTTGCAGGCTGACCGAATACTCTTGCTGGCCGTTAGCCCCGGTGCCCAGGGTGATCGCTGGAATCGAGAGCGGGTCAGCACCAAACGCGACAGGTGCGAGCAACGCTAACAACAGCGCAACAACTAAACGCATTACGGCTTGTCCTTTTGCTGACCGAGTATTTCCATCAATCGCTTGGCGAACTCCGGGGTTGCCGGCGCTGAGTTGCTGGGCACCGAGACGGGCTCTTTGAGCACGTGCAGCGGGGTAATGCGGCCCGGGGTAAGGCCGAGCAGAATTTGCTCATTGCCCACTTGCACCAACACCAACCGGTCACGCGTGCCCAGAGCCCGCGAGCCGACCAACTCAATGACCTGCCCGTGGCGCGGCCCTGTTTGCTGCACCCGGCGCAGCAGCCAAGCCAAGGCAAAGATCACACCCAGCACCAATAACAAGCCCAACACCAGTTGCGTCAACTGCCCACCTAGGCTGGTGCCAGCCACCGGTGCAACGGCCGTAGCTGCGCTGGCCACCGGCTCTGCCGCCAGCACGCTCAAGGGTAACGCCAGTAAACCGCCGAGAAGCCGTTTCATTTAGCGAAGCTTCTTGATGCGTTCGCTTGGGCTGATCACGTCGGTCAGACGGATGCCAAACTTTTCGTTGACCACGACCACTTCACCATGGGCAATCAAGGTGCCGTTAACCAGCACGTCCAGCGGCTCACCGGCCAGACGATCCAGCTCGATCACCGAGCCTTGGTTAAGCTGCAACAGGTTGCGAATGTTGATCTCGGTGCTGCCCACTTCCATGGAGATCGATACCGGAATGTCCAGAATCACGTCCAGGTTGGGACCTTCCAGAGAGACCGGGTCGTTATTGCGCGGCACGCTGCCAAACTCTTCCATTGGCAATCGATTAGAAGCAGGTTTTTTGGCCGCATCGGCGGCCAGCAGTGCGTCGATATCGGCTTGGCCAACATCGCCGGTTTCTTCCAGCGCAGCGGCCCATTCATCAGCCAGCGCCTGGTCAGCAGCCGTTGTATCGTGTTCGTTAGCCATCAGGTGTCCTCGGCGAGCAGTGAATCATTAACACCGCAAATTAGTGTGGCCCGGCGTTTAACGCCGAACGATGGGCTCGACCACTTGCAAGGCAAGGTTGCCTTTGTGCGAGCCCAGTTTGACCTTGAACGCGGGCACGCCATTGGCACGCATCACCAACTCGTCCTGCAACTCGATCGGGATCACGTCCCCAGGTGCCATGTGCAAAATATCTCGCAGGCGCAATTGGCGACGGGCGACGGTGGCGCTCAGCGGCACGCTAACGTCCAGCAAGTCTTCACGCAGGGCTTTGTTCCAGCGTTCGTCCTGATCGTCTAGATCGGACTGGAAACCGGCATCGAGCATTTCGCGCACGGGTTCGATCATTGAGTACGGCATGGTCACGTGCAGGTCGCCGCCACCGCCATCGAGTTCGATGTGGAACGTCGAGACCACAATGGCTTCGCTAGGGCCAACGATATTGGCCATGGCCGGGTTCACTTCCGAGTTGATGTACTCGAAATTGACCTCCATGATCGCCTGCCAAGCTTCCTTCAAGTCGATGAAGGCCTGCTCCAGCACCATGCGTACGACCCGCAACTCGGTGGGGGTGAATTCGCGGCCTTCGATCTTGGCGTGACGGCCGTCGCCGCCGAAGAAGTTGTCCACCAACTTGAACACCAGCTTGGCGTCGAGGATGAACAGCGCGGTACCGCGCAACGGTTTGATCTTGACCAGGTTGAGGCTGGTGGGCACGTACAGCGAGTGTACGTATTCACCGAACTTCATCACCTGCACCCCGCCCACTGCCACGTCGGCGGAGCGGCGCAGCATGTTGAACATGCTGATGCGGGTGTAACGGGCGAAGCGCTCGTTGATCATTTCCAGGGTCGGCATGCGGCCCCGGACAATACGGTCCTGACTGGTCAGGTCATAACTTTTGACGCTACCGGGCTCGGCGGCGGCTTCGGCCTGTACTAGGCCGTCATCGACACCGTGCAACAGCGCGTCGATCTCATCCTGGGACAGCAGGTCTTGCACGGCCATGTCGTGGTCCTACTGCAATACGAAGTTAGTAAAGAGCGCTTGATCAATGACCACTTTGCCGAGTTCTTTTTGCGCTACTTCCTGCACGCTGGCAGTGGTTTTCTGACGCAACATTTCTTGGCCCACCGGGGTCGCCAGGCTCTCAAAGGTCTGTCCAGAAAAGAGCATGACCAGATTGTTGCGGATCACCGGCATATGCACCTTGAGTGCATTGAGGTCATTTTGATCACGCGCCTGCAAGGTGACGCTCACCTGCAGATAGCGCTGGCGGCCGTTGTCATTGAAATTGACGACAAAGGCAGGCGGCAGCGGCTCGTAAATGGCGGCAGGCTTGACGTTGGATTCAGCCACCGGCGGCGGCGCGCTTTTGTCGCCGCTCATGAAGTACCAGGTGGCCCCCACAGACACGCCGATCGCCAGCAGCACGCCCACGACGATCACGATAATCAGCTTGAGTTTGCCTTTGTCGGCGGGATCTTTTACTGCGTCGCTCGTCGCCATGCCAATAATCCGTCACTTTTGGGGTTTCACAGGTGCATGACTAGGCAGAGCAAGTGTTATGCCAGAACCTTGATTGGGCACAACTCTTGTAGTCGCTGACGAGGTACGAGGCTGCGATGCAGGGCTGGAGAGAGGTCAGGCGTAGTAGTCCACGGCGCTGGAGCCCAGCACGATGCTTGGGGCTACAGGCTCAGGCGCCGCGACAGAGGCGTCCTCTTCACCACCACTTTGAAGCCGCTGGCCCGTGGAGCGGCCTTGAGTGTGTTGCTCCTGGCCTTGGCCCTGCCAACTGCGCGATTGGTCTGACACATTAACGTCAACCTGGCTCATGCCCTGCTGGGCCAGCATGTCACGCAGGCGGTGCATCTGGCTGTCCAGCGCTTCACGCACACCCGCGTGGCCACTCATGAAGTTGACTTGCGCCGACTGGTCGGCCGCAATGTTGACTCGAATGTCCAGACGCCCCAGCTCGGCCGGTTCCAATTGGATGTCGGCAGATTTGAGGTTGACACTGGACAGGTACATCACGCGGTTGACCACGTCCTCAGTCCAGCCACTCTGGTGCATCGCCAACGGCTGGTTAACCGGCAACGCATTCGCTGTTTTAGGCACGACGGCTTGAGTCAGGGCAGCCAGGCGATTAGCGAAGTCATCGACCCGCGTGTCGCCAGACGCGCTTTTCAGGTCTTTCAGCCCCTCGTCAATCAACCCCTTGAACGCCTTCTCGCCGCCTTCACCATGGGCAGAAGCATCGGCTTTTGGATCAATCAGCATGGCGATCCCACTCGACTGGCCGTGGGCTGCTGCGGTCGAATTATCCGACTGAGCGTTTTTCGTCGCAGACTGACTGCTGGCAGACACATGACCGCCCTGCTCCATTGCCAATCGCACAGCTGGCATGTCATCCAGCGGATCTGCGTCCGGGTCAAAGTTGTCATCCGTCGCCACGGCGGGCTGTGGTTGGGTTTGCACCGGCATGACGGTGGCGGCCAAGTGCGCAGCCTGAATGTCAGGTTGTGCAGGCGTAGCGGGCGGCGGGGCTTCGGCAACGGGAGGTGCAGCGGGCGCTATGGCTGTGGCCGCAGGTAAATCGACGGTCGACGGGGATTCATCAGGCTTAAGGGTTTTGTCATGCGGCTCGGTGTCTTTGCTCTTGCCACCAGGCAAGTGTTTGCCGCTATCGGCAATGGCTGGAGAGCTTTGCGCAGGATTGTCATTGACCGCTGCTTGCTTAGCGACAGCCTTAGGGCTCGCTTCAACAGACGCGGCATCGGACGCCTTGGCATAGACCTTGGAAAAATGCTCAGCCCCTGACTTGGCAGGCCCAACGTCAGGCTGTGCAGCTTTAGCCGCCGCGGCTTTGGACGTAGCAACAGCAGGTGTCTGGAGTAACGGATTGGCGGCGAGTGGCATTGGCAAAATCTCCGCTGTACGGCTGGCATAGGTACAGGTCGAAGAGACAGAGCAAGGTTCGGGCCAGCTTTAGCGTTAACCGCCAGAAGCAAAACTGGACGCAGCGACTCGTTGGCGCTCAGCACGATAAAGTTGGCGGACCATTTGGTACTCATCATCAATTTTGATGACCAACTCTTCGATGCCGGCCAGCTGTTTCTTTTGCGCACGCTCTTCGAGCTGCCCGCAAAGCTGCGCCAATCGAATGGCACCCATGTTGCTGCTGCTGCCTTTGAAGCTGTGAGCAACCAAGGTCAGGTCGCGCGCCTCGTGAGCGTTGTGCAGTTGGCCAATACGCTCTTCGGAGTCCAAGAGAAAGGTGTCCAGCAGTTCCGCGAACCCCCCTTCCATAACCTCTCGTAATGAGCTGATGACTTGTTGATCCATATGAATTTCAGACACTTGTTCACTCCTTGATCAAGAATGTGGCGGATTATGCCAGAGCCTCCCATGAAAACTCTACGGTCGACTTTCGACCTTCCTCGGACCAGCGCGCCGCCGGGCACAGTTGGCGCACCAAATTTAGCCCGCGCCCCGAGAAACGATCTAGTTCAAGCGGCCTGGCCATCATTTTGGCGACATCAAAGCCCTGACCACTGTCTTCAACGTCAAGGGTCAGCCGCCCGCCCCTTGGGCATGGCATTACTTGCATCGAAACACGCACAAAACCACGTTGTAATTCAGCTAGGCGTTGATTGCGCAATCGGTAATATCTTGTAAAACCTTCGGCATCACGCTTTAGCCGAGAATCGAGCCCCAATACGCCATGCTCAAGCGCATTACTGTAAAGCTCGGACAAGACAGAATGAATGACCGCCCCTTGCGCACGCAGCCCATGGACTTCCATCAGCAAATGCAGCAAGTAAGGCAGCGGATTGAATTGTTGCAACGTTGACGCACGAAATTCAAAACTGGCCGACCAGTCGAGCGGGCTGCATTGACCGCTGTCGGTGTAGAGCATGACTGGCATGCCCGGATGCTCCGGCAGTTGCGAGGTGATTAGCACCATGCTCACGTCATCGCGCGTGCGGCCCTGAAAATCACGCAAGGCTTGCTCAACCTCGTCGATCAATTGCTGCGGCTCGCGGTTGCTATCCAGCACCCGCTGTAACCGTTCCACGCCAAACAACTGGTCATCCGGGCCGATGGTCTCGGTCACCCCATCGGTGAGCAAAAACAGCTGATCACCGGGGTGCATCGGCAAGACCTGCGTCGAATGATCAAACGCTTTGGCTTTCAATACCCCCAGTGGCACATGTTGCGAGATCAGCGGGGTACGCTGCCCCGCAGCCCTTGCTTGCAGATAGCCATCGGGCATGCCGCCACTCCACACCTCGACGCTGCGTCGCTGTGCGCTGACGCACACCAGCGTGGCACAACAGAACATGTCGACAGGCAGGATACGTTTGAGCTTGGCATTCATTTCACGCAGCATTTCGCCCAAGCCGTAGCCTTTGGTCGTCATGCTGTAGAACACTTCCGACAGCGGCATCGCACCAATCGCCGCCGGTAAACCATGACCGGTGAAGTCGGCCAGCAGCACGTGGGTATCGCCCGACGGGGTGTAGGCGGCAAGCAGCAAGTCGCCATTGAACAAGGCGTACGGCGACTGTCGATAACGAATATTAGGCGCACTCAGGCAGCCCGAATGCGCCACCCGATCAAACACTGCCTTGGCCACTCGCTGCTCATTGAGCAGGTACTCATTGTGCCGGGCGATCAGGTCACGCTGTTGCAGGACGGTTTCCTGCAAGCGGCGCAGACGGTCCATCACGGTGATTTTGGCCGCCAGCAGCAATGGGTTGTACGGTTTAATCAGCACGTCATCCCCGCCCGCCTCAAGCGTTCGAGTCAGGGCATCGGCATGGTTGAGTGATGTCAGAAAGATCACCGGCACCAGCACCTCACCGGCCAGCGCCTTGATCTGGCGCGTGGCTTCAAAGCCG
The DNA here is from genome assembly GCF_000282975.1 of Pseudomonas psychrophila HA-4. GTDB lineage: Bacteria > Pseudomonadota > Gammaproteobacteria > Pseudomonadales > Pseudomonadaceae > Aquipseudomonas > Aquipseudomonas psychrophila_A. The sequence goes on along the minus strand of NZ_ALJC01000086.1, from coordinate 25,248 downwards.
TCCATCACGGGCATTAGGCCGTCCATCAACACCAGTTGCGGGCGTTGTTGACGGAACAGCTCTACGGCCTCGGCGCCGTTACAGGCGAGCAGCACCTTATGCCCCTGACGCTGCACAATACTCGACAACAAAAGGCGATCGGCAGCGCCGTCTTCGGCAATTAATACCGTCAAGCCATGCGCTTGCGGCAATGGGCTGTTCAATTAATGTCGAACAGCTTGTCGAAGTTGGAGATAGCCAGCACTTTGCGAACATCAGAGTTGCTATTCACCACCCGCACATCCGATTCATCGCCGCCAGCATGGTCGCGCAGCAACAACAGCATGCCCAGCGCCGAGCTGTCGAGGTAGGTTGCTTCTTTGAGGTCTACGACCACTTGAGGAGATTTGAGCGAGCATTTTTCGTAAGCCTCACGAAATTCTTGGTGCTTGCTGAAATCAAACCGGCCCTTGATGGCGATCGTCAACTTGTTGCCATCGTTTGAAACGTGCGACGTCACTGCCATGTGGCTGCTCCTGTGTCCAATGTCGGTTGACAAAGAACTATAGACGCTGACTGCAATCTTGTAGGGGCTGACGAGGAATGAGGCTAAACAGCGTTGTTTTCAATACACCTCTTGGCGCGGCAGGCGCTGGGACAGTTCGTCCATCAGCTTTTGTTCGCGCTTGTCTTCGAGCCGGCGAGCTTCGTCGGCGTAGCGTTGCACCAGCTTGCGCAGCCCTTCTACCCTGGCATACGCCTGCTGCCACGCCTCGCGGGCTTTGTTGAGGTTGTTTTCATGCCATTGCACGCTCTGACGCTGCTGGCCAACCGCCGTTTCGAGTTGATTGAGGAAGTATTGGTAGTTGCGCAGCCATTGACCGCTCACGCCCTGACTGCCGCGCTCGACCCATTGCAACTGGTATTCACCACGGAAGTTCTCAAGGTCGCCGAGCTTGCTGTTAGCCAAGTTGACCTGCCCCTGAAAGTGCCCCAAGCGTTGTGCGGCGGCCTTCTCGGTTTTTTCGGCCATTTCGACCACGGGCGCTAGGCGCGCCGCCCTTCCATCACTGGCCATCGTCGATTAACCACCTGCCGCCGGGGCGAAAATAGTGGCCAAGTGGCCGCTGCTTTCGCCCAGGCTGATGTTGTCGTTCAGCCCTTGGCGCAGGTACGCCACCATGGCTGGCTGCAAACTGATGGCCGTGTCGGTTTCACGGTCGCCACCCGGCACGTAGGCGCCCACGCTGATCAGGTCCCGCGCTTGCTGGAAACGCGACCACAGCTGCTTGAATTGCTGCGCACGGCGCATGTGCTCGGCGCTGACCACCGACGGCATGACCCGGCTGATGGAGGCTTCAATGTCGATAGCCGGGTAATGGCCTTCTTCAGCCAAACGCCGCGACAACACGATGTGACCGTCGAGCACCCCCCGCGCCGAATCGGCAATCGGGTCTTGCTGGTCATCGCCTTCGGACAACACGGTGTAGAACGCGGTAATCGAGCCGCCACCGGCCTCGGCATTACCGGCACGCTCAACCAGTTTGGGCAGCTTGGCGAACACAGACGGCGGATACCCCTTGGTCGCAGGCGGCTCGCCTATCGCTAGGGCAATTTCACGCTGGGCCTGAGCGAAACGGGTCAAGGAATCCATCAGCAGCAACACGTTTTTACCCTTGTCGCGAAAGTACTCGGCAATCCGCGTGCAGTACATGGCCGCCCGCAGACGCATCAGCGGCGCATCGTCAGCTGGGGACGCAACCACCACCGAACGTTTGAGGCCTTCTGTTCCGAGAATGTGCTCAATGAACTCCTTAACCTCGCGACCCCGCTCCCCGATCAGGCCAACCACGATGATGTCGGCCTCGGTGAAGCGGGTCATCATGCCCAGCAGCACACTCTTACCCACACCCGTACCGGCAAAAAGGCCCAGACGCTGGCCACGACCGACCGTCAATAAACCATTAATGCTGCGAATCCCCACATCCAGCGGCACGCTGATAGGGTCACGATTAAGCGGGTTGATGGTCGGGCCGTCCATCGGCACCCAGTCTTCGGCCTTCATTGGGCCTTTGCCATCCAGCGCACGGCCCGCGCCATCGAGTACCCGGCCGAGCATACTCATGCCCATCGGCAAACGCCCAGTATCGGCCAACGGCACAACCCGGGCGCCCGGCGCGATACCGGCCACGCTGCCCACCGGCATCAGGAAAATCTTGCTGCCCGAAAAGCCCATGACTTCGGCTTCAACTTCGACCGGGTGAAAGCTGTCGTCGTTGATCACCAGGCAGCGACTGCCCATCGCCGCACGCAAACCTTCAGCTTCTAGGGTCAGACCGACCATGCGCAACAGACGGCCTTCAACCACCGGTTGCGCGGGCAATGACACCGCTGGCGCGTAGCTGCTGAGACGCTTGGCGAAACTGGTGCGCTTAAGGCGCATCGGGTTGGTCCAGATCGACGTCGATGTCTGCCGCAGCCGGGTGCAGCGATTGTTCGTGCAACTGATCAAACAACTGGCTCATCGAGAGCTTGATCCGCGTCTCGATGCTGGCATCGATGCGGCTGTGTTCCGTCTCGATGCGGCAACCTCCGGGTTGCAGGCTGTCGTCTTCGACAATCCGCCAGCGCTCGTCATGGCGCTCGCGCAAGGCTTTGATCTGGTCGAAGTCTTGCGGGTTGATAAACAGTCGGATGTTGTCAGCGCCCATCGGCAGCAGTTTCAAGCCGTCACGCAGCACGTGTTCGATATGGCTTGAATCGGTTTTCAGCTCGCGCTGAATCACTAGCCGGGTCATGTGTTCGACCAACCCGACCATGGCTTTTTCAAGTTGCTGGTCTTGTTCGGCCAACGGCGCCAGCAAGCTGCTCATCAAGCGCTCAAGACTGCCGACTTTGGCACTCAAGGCCACCTCGGCTTCTTGGCGCACCTTGAGCTGGGTGCTGTGAAAACCTTCTTTTTCGCCCGTGGCAAACCCTTCGTTCCAGGCTTCTTGGCGGATGCTTTCGAGTTCTTCAAGGGTCAGCGGCTGCACTTCGTCGAGCGGCACTTCCTCGCTGTCGACAGGCAGTTCTTCAACCGGTTCGGGCTCAGGCTCTTCGTCCGGCTCCCGGTAAGGGTCGAAACTAGGCAGCCCCCATACGTCGAAGGCACCGACATCCTTGGCGCGAATTACTTCTCCGGGCGACTCACCGTTGCTCACTTAGATCATCTCTTCGCCGCCCTTCCCACCGAGAACGATTTCTCCGGCTTCGGCCATTCGGCGGGCAATGGTGAGGATTTCTTTCTGGGCCGTTTCGACGTCGCTGACGCGCACCGGGCCTTTGGCTTCGAGGTCGTCGCGCAGCAGTTCGGCTGCGCGCTTGGACATATTCTTGAAGATTTTTTCCTGGACGTTGTCGTCGGAGCCCTTGAGCGCCAGCACCAGTACGTCCGAAGACACCTCACGCAACAACGCCTGAATGCCCCGATCGTCAACGTCTGCCAGGTTGTTGAAGACGAACATCAGGTCTTCGATCTGGCCCGACAAGTCTTCGTCGACGTCGCGGATAGAGTCCATCAGTTGCGCTTCCATCGAGCTGTCGAGGAAGTTCATGATGTCGGCCGCGCGCTTGATGCCGCCCAGCGAGGTGCGGGCAGCGTTGGAATTGCCAGAGAATTGTTTTTCGAGAATCTGGTTAAGCTCTTTCAACGCCGCCGGTTGCACGGTGTTAAGCGAGGATACGCGCAGGATGATGTCCAGGCGCGCCTTTTGATCGAAGTGCCCCAGCACCTCACCTGCCTGATCGGGGTCGAGGTAGGCCACGACAATGGCTTGAATCTGTGGGTGTTCGAAGCGAATCACATCGGCCACTGCACGTGGCTCCATCCACTTCAGGCTGTCGAGGCCGCTGGTGTTGCCACCCAGCAGAATGCGGTCGATCAGGCCGTTGGCCTTGTCTTCGCCCAGCGCCGAGGTGAGCATTTTACGAATGTAGCTGTCGGAGCCGACACCCAGACTGGTCTGATCGCCGACGATTTCGACGAACTCGCGCATCACCTGCTCGACCTGCTCGCGATGCACATTGCGCATCTGCGCCATCGCCACGCCTACACGCTGTACTTCTTTGGGCCCCATGTGCCGCAACACTTGGGCGGCGTCGGTTTCGCCAAGCGACAGCAACAAAATTGCCGCTTTATCGACCCGGGTCAGCTTTGCGTTGGCGGCAGCTCGGTTATCACTCATCAGCGTTGATCCATTCTTTAACAACCTGGGCGACTCGGCCCGGGTCTTCGGCTACCAGACTCTTGATCGCGTTCAATTGGGCGTCATAACCCTCGCTAGGGCTTGGCAACATGATGCTTTGCGGACCGCCCAAGCTGACACGGTCATTGGCCAACTCGCCGTCCAGGCCACCCATACCGCCCATCTCGGCGTCGCTGCCAATGCCCGCCAAACCTTTGCGACCGTTGCCGGTGATGTTGTTGAGCACCGGACGCAGCACCCCGAACACCAGCACCAGAATAAACAGCACGCCCAGCACTTGTTTGACCACATCCCAGAACCACGGCTGCGAGTAGAACGCAATGTCGGCAATCACTTCGCCACGCTCGGTCGAGAACGGCACATTGATCACGCTTACGCTGTCACCACGACTGGCATCAAAGCCGACCGCGTCCTGAACCAGCCGGGTAAAGCGCGCCAGTTGATCGGCGCTCCACGGCGCACGGGTTACTTCACCGTTGGCCGGATTGACGTTGACCTGATCGTCGATCACCACGGCGACCGACAAGCGATTGACCTTACCCTGCTGCTGCTTGGTGTGGCTGATTGAGCGGTCGAGCTCAAAGTTTCGGGTCGACTGTGAACGTTTATCTGCCGGGTACGGCGCCAGCATCGGCTGGCCGGTGGCCGGGTCCATGATTTGCTGGCCGTTGGCATCCAGCAACGGTTGCCCTGGCTGGATCATGCCTGCACCGCCCGCCCCAGCTTGGCCCGCTTGCTGCGGCGCCGTTGCCGGGCTCGGTGGCTGGTTGCTCAAGGCACCCGGCACACCTTGCGGACCATTGCTAGCGGTGCGCTGCTCGCTGGTCGACTGCTCACTGCGCAAGGCCGGTTGATCGGGGTTGAATTGTTCGGAGGTGGATTCGACAGCACTGAAGTCGACGTCAGCCGACACTTCGGCTTTATAGCGGTCGTTGCCCAGCACTGGTTGCAGAATATTGTGCACACGCTGGGTAAGCATGCCTTCCATGCGGCGGCTGTAGTCGAATTGCTTGCCAGCCATCGTCAGTTCGGAGTTTTCCGCCTGATCCGAAAGCAAGTTACCTTTTTGGTCGACGACGGTGATCTGAGACTTGCTCAGCTCGGGCACGCTGGTGGCCACCAGATTGATGATTGCCAGCACTTGACCCGGCTCCAGCGAACGCCCGGCATACAGCTCCACCAGCACCGAAGCACTAGGCTTGCGCTCATCGCGTACGAACACCGAGCTTTTTGGAATAGCCAGGTGCACACGCGCACCCTTGACGTTGTTCAAGCTGGAAATGGTCCGCGCCAGCTCGCCTTCGAGACCACGGCGATAACGCGTGGCTTCCATGAACTGGCTGGTGCCCAGGCCTTGGTCCTTGTCGAGAATCTCAAAGCCGATGTTGCCGTCTGTGGGGCTAACACCCGCGGCGGCGAGCTTGAGTCGCGCACGTGAGACGTCATCGGCCTTGACCAACAAGGCGCCAGAATTGGGCTCAACGGTGTAGGCAATATCAGCGGCTGCCAGAGTTTCCATGACCTGCTTGGCATCCATACCGGCCAGGCTGCCATACAGCGGCCGGTAATCGGGTTGTTGCGACCACAACACCACGGCAAAACCAATCGCCACGCTCGCTGCCAGACCGACCATAAGGCCGACCTGACGCAACATGGTCATCTCGGCCAGGTTGTCCAGAAACGACAAACCGAACAGCGGCCCTTTGCCGCCACCCAAGCCTGACTTGGCCGGAACATTTTCCGGAAGTGCATCTGCCATGACTTAATATCGCTCTTAAACTGGCATCTGCATGATGTCTTGGTAAGCCTGAACAAGCTTGTTACGGACTTGAGTAATTGCCTGGAAGGACACACTGGCCTTTTGCGACGCAATCATCACGTCCGTTAGGTCGACACCGGTTTTACCGATTTCAAACGCATTGGACAGTTGTGACGACGCTTGCTGCGTGTCGCTGACCTTGTTGATCGCGTTGCCGAGCATGTCGGAGAAGCTCGGTGCACCCGCTTCAGGAGCGGCCTGCACAGTCGATTTCGATTGCGCCATAGCGTCCATTTGCATGGCCCGCATATCTAGCATCAATCGATTAAATTCAATACCTTGGCTCATGGACAACTGCCTCCGACGACCCGCATTTTTTTGACACTTTCAAAGCGCTTACCGAGGTGAAGCAACAAGGGTGCCAGCTCTTTGTCGTTTTCGCACAATTAACGTTACAAATCGTCGCAGGCGCAGAACAGAGACCCCTCCCACGGGTGATGTAATCATCACGTGGCGGCAAACAAATAAGCCTCGACATCCATTCCGGCATCGCGCATTTGCGCCAGTTTGTAGCGCAAGGTGCGCGGGCTAATGCCCAGGCGCTCGGCAGCTTCTTTGCGCCGCCCACGCTCAGCACGCAAGGTGTCGATGATCATTTCAAACTCGCGACGCCGCAGATCATCACCCAAGGCTCCGGCCGATTCGACTGGTGCCGCAGCGCTCGCAGGCGCCGCTACTGGCAAAGGGGCACACGCTACCGACCCGACGAGGCAAAAATCTGCCGCTTCAATCAACCCGCCCTGTTGCAGAATCAAGGCCCGTTGAATGGCGTTGTCCAGTTCTCGCACGTTGCCCGGCCACGGGTAGCCGATGAGGCATGCCTGGGCCTGCGCCGAAAAACGCACAGGCGCGTGTTTCATTTTGCTGACGTGCTTAGCTAGAAGTCGCTCGGCCAGCGGCAGAATGTCGGCGGTGCGCTCGCGCAACGGACTCCAAGCCAGTGGGAACACCGAAAGCCGGTAGTACAAATCTTCACGGAAGCGCCCCGCCGCCACTTCGCCCGCCAAGTCGCGGTTGGTGGTGGCGACCACGCGAATATCCAGGGCAATCGGCTTGCGCCCGCCTACGCGCTCCACTTCGCGCTCTTGCAGCACCCGCAGCAGTTTGGCTTGCAAGCCCAGCGGCATTTCCGAAATTTCATCAAGCAACAGGGTGCCCCCATCCGCCTGCTCAAACTTGCCTGCTTGCGCTGCAATCGCGCCGGTGAACGAGCCCTTTTCATGACCAAACAAGGTGGCTTCGAGCATGTTATCGGGGATCGCCGCGCAGTTGATCGCTACAAACGGTTGAGTAACCCGCCGGGAATGCTGGTGAATGTAACGCGCCAGCACTTCCTTGCCGGTGCCCGACTCGCCAGAAATCAACACCGTCGAATCACTGCGCGCCACCCGGGCCGCCAATGTCAGCAGCTGTGCGCTGGTCAGCTCGACCGCCACCGGGCCTTCAGAGTCGGCCGCACTGAGGCTGCCCAGGGCATGACGGGCCACCAGATCGAGCAAAGCCTTGGGCTCGAAGGGCTTGACCAGATAATCCGCTGCGCCTTGGCGCATGGCGTCTACCGCACGCTCCACCGCGCCGTGAGCAGTCATGAGCAACACCGGCAATTGCGGGTGGCTGGCACGCAAGCGGCTGAGCAGTTGGTGGCCATCCATGCCCGGCATGTTGACGTCGCTGACCACCAGACTGAACGACTCACCCGCCACGGCCAGTAGCGCGTCCTCAGCAGAGCCGACTGCCTTGAAATCGTGCCCGGCGAGCAGCAGCGTGTCAGCCAATGCTTCGCGCAGGGCGTGGTCATCTTCGACCAGCAGCACCTTGATGTGCATCGCCATCAGTGGGCCTCCCCTGTGCTAGGAATCAACGGCAGGCTGAGCAAGGCGCAGGTGCCGCGCCCCAGCCGCGAGCGTAATGACAAGTCGCCATGGTGCGCGCGCACCACAGCCGTAACCACCGCCAGCCCGAGGCCGGTGCCAGTGGCCTTGGTGGTAAAGAATGGCTCGCCCAGACGCTCCAGCACCTTGGGCTCGATGCCGCTGCCGCTGTCGCTCACGCACAGCCGCAAGGTGTTATCGCGGCTATAGACATGCACTTTTAGCCGCACCGCTCCCGCTTGCAGTGCGTTTTCAATCAGATTGAGTAACGCGCCGACCAAGGTGTCGCGATTGCACAGCACGAGGCCAGTATGCAGGTCGCACTGCCAACGCATTGACACACCCTGAACATGGGTCTGCGCCGCCGCTTGCAGCGCCTGCATCAACGCTTTCGGGGAAACCCGATCCGCCAACGGCAGCTCGCCTCGGGCAAACACCAACATGTCACGCACTTGGTGTTCCAGCTCATGCAGGCGCTCTTTCAGACGCCCGGCAAAACGCTGCTGTGTCTCGACCGGCAGCGCCTGCTCGGTCAAGTGACTGGCGTAGATCAACGCGGCGGACAATGGCGTGCGGATTTGGTGTGCTAAAGAAGTGACCATCCGCCCCAGAGATGACAAGCGCTCATGCCGGGCGAGTTGGTCTTGCAGGCGCCGGGTTTCTGTCAGGTCGTTGAGCAACACCAACTGCCCAGGCTCTGGGTCCAGCGAGCGGGTCGCAATCGACAATCGACGCCCATCTTTAAGCGAAACTTCGTGGCCGTCGTCTTCACGCGGGGCAAAGCAGCGAGCAATCACATGGCGCCACAATTCGCCTTCCAGCGGCAGGCCCAACAGCTCGCACGCCGCAGGGTTAGCCTCGCGCACACGACCACTGCCATCAATCACAATGACCCCCCCAGGCAGGAGGTCGAGCAGATGTTGCAGACGATTAGCCAGGCGTTCATTTTCGGCCAGCTCAGCCACGCGCTGTTCACCGGCCAACGCCAACTCGCCTTTAAGCTCGGTCACCCGGGCTTCAAGCACGCTGTAAGAATCGGTCAACTGGGTCGACATCTGATTGAACAACGAGAACGCCTGCTCAAGCTGCGCTGCGGTGGCGGGCGTAGTTGCCAAAGACATGGCAGACCCGGCGAGGTCAGGGACCGAGGACTGTTGGGCGGCTTGGGGCATGATGCGTACTCGCTTGGCTGACCGTCATAAAACGGTTCGTTAACCCAAGCAAAGCAATACCCGTGCCCGAAAGAAAACGATTACCCGCGGGAGTTGCCACAGGCTGCGATCTTTTGATCTGCATCAAGGAAATACAGCCTTCAAACCTCGTGGCAGTTGATGAGCTTTGCGAAGCTACGTCCGGCTGCGCAGCAGTCGTAGACAGGCCATCGCAGACCTTCTGTTAAATCGAAGTCTCAGAATTTACGATCGCTGCGCAATCGGACGTAACCTCGCAAAACTCGGCAACTGCTACGGAGCGCCGAGGGGATTATTCCTCTGTCTGTTCTTCGCCTTCGCGACGGCTCATGCCGTATTTGCGCATTTTTTCAACCAGGGTAGTGCGGCGAATCCGCAGACGCTCAGCAGCGCGGGCAACGATGCCGTTGGCGTCGTCCAGCGCTTGCTGGATCAAGCCTTGCTCTAGCCCGCCAAGGTAGTCCTTGAGGTCAAGGCCTTCGGGTGGCAGCATCGCGACGACGGAGAAGTCGGGGATGCTGTTGTTGATGGCCACACGCTCTTCCATGTCGCTGCGCAAGCTGTCGACCAACTGCTCGTCGTCATCGTCCACATAGCGGAATTTCTTTGGCAGCTCCGCGACACCAATCACCCCGTACGGGTGCATGATTGCCATGCGCTCGACCAGGTTGGCCAATTCTCGGACGTTGCCCGGCCATGCGTGACGGCACAAGGACATGATGGCACCGGAATTGAAGCGGATCGAACCGCGCTTTTCGTGCTCCATGCGCGAGATCAGCTCGTTCATCAGCAGCGGAATGTCTTCCACCCGCTCACGCAACGGGGCCATTTCAATAGGGAACACGTTAAGGCGGTAGTACAAGTCTTCGCGGAAAGCGCCGATTTCAATCATGTGCTCGAGGTTTTTGTGCGTCGCGGCAATGATCCGCACATCGGCGCTTTGAGTCTTGTTACTGCCTACGCGCTCAAAGGTGCGCTCCTGCAAGACGCGCAGCAGTTTGACCTGCATCGGCAGCGGCATATCGCCAATTTCATCGAGGAACAACGTGCCGCCATTGGCCAGTTCAAAACGCCCGGCACGACTGGTGATAGCTCCGGTGAAGGCGCCCTTCTCGTGACCGAACAACTCGCTTTCAAGCAATTCGGCGGGAATCGCTCCGCAATTAACCGGCACAAACGGTGCGTCGCGGCGCTTGGAGTGATAGTGCAGGTTACGCGCGACCACTTCCTTGCCCGTGCCGGACTCACCGAGGATCAACACACTGGCGTCAGTATCGGCCACTTGCTGCATCATCTGGCGCACGTGTTGAATCGCCCGGCTGGTACCGACCAAACTGCGAAACAAATTGGGTTCACGATGACGGCCGCGCTCACGGGCCTGATCGTACATTTCACGATAGACCTGGGCACGGTGCAGGGAATCAAGCAATTTGCTGTAGCTGGGCGGCATTTCTAGGCTGGACAACACGCGTCGCCGCTGGTCGTCGGGCAGGTCGGCAGAAGAGTTATCGCCTAAAAGCAACACGGGAAGGAACTCATCCCAGGCCGCGAGTGTCTTAAGCAACGCTGCAAGCCCGCCCACGGCACTCACCGTACCGATAAGCACGCAGAGCACTTCACGGCTGGAAACCAAGGCACTGACCGCCTGCTCCCACTCGTGGCTAGGGCTGCTTACGTTCTCTTCGCCGAGAAAGCTTAAAATCACCGCCAAGTCGCGGCGGCGGACGCTATCGTCATCGATCAGCAGAATTTTGGTTTCACGCCACATGCAATAGCAACTTCCCTAGTCAACTCAGTGCCCGGATAGTTTGGGCACGCTAGTCGCCCCTAACCCTGCTGGATTTGTAAGACGACTGAAATCAGAATACGCACTAGTTAAGTCAAAAAAACATACACAGTCAAATTTATGGCGCCGCCAAAGGGATTAACCCCATACTTCTTATGCCTTAACCGAATAGATGGTAAACCTTTGAGGCATTTTTTGCTTGGTTGATCTGTGCCATTTGCTCGACCACCAGTTGCCGCTCATCTGTCGCGGCCTCCAGCAACATGCGATACACCACCAACAAGCCCTCTAGATTTTCGCGCAGCACTGCCTCGTCCAGCGGTGTTTCGTCCAGCACCGTCTCGACACACTCACGGCACGCTGAATCGAGCTCGCCGATAGCATCCCAATTACGCGCAGCCAACGCATCTATCAGTGCGTCACGGGTTTCTTGAATTCGTTGCAATTGGCTCATGACGCACTCCTCAGGCCATAACGTTTAGTGTGGTGCGATCTCGTCCCAACCACTTTTCACAGTGATGAGCAGGCCCGCGACTTCGTCGATGATTTGCGGATCATTCTGGGAATTGGCTTGAGCCAAACGCACAGCCATGTATTCGTAAAGGTCATCCAATCGCTGCAACGCAGCCTTGTCGTCGGTCTTTTCTTCATCCAGGCCTTGGCGCAAGCCCGTGATGATGTCGATCGCCTTGGTCAGCAACATAGCCTTCTGCGACACATCGCCACGGCTCATCGCGCCTTTGGCTTGCGCCATACGCTCCAACCCGCCTTCCATCAGCATCTGAATCAGGCGATGTGGGCTGGCTTCGGAAATTTGAGCGTGGGAATTGACCTTCTGATACTGACGAAGGGCGCGCATCGGGTTCATGTTCTTACCTCGTAACAAATTGTCTGGGACTTAACCCTTATGTCGACTGCAGGGCTTAAAACTTTAGCCATCAGCCTCGGCAAAAGCCCTGAAAAATCAGTTGGACGACTTAGGATTATTCAACGAATTAAGCGTAGTCATGATGCTGGAACTGCTGGCGTTGATCTTGGCGATCAGGCCGTCCATTGCTGTGTATTTGGCGGTCAGAGAAGACTTGAGTGCATCCATGCGCCGATCCAGATCGCCTTGCTGAGTCGTCAGATCCGTCAGCTTGGTGTTCAAGTCTGCAGCACGGGTGGCCAGCAGGCCCGTGGTCCCCACATAACTGCTGGTGGCTTTACTCATGCGAGAGATCAGGCCGGTGTCGCCCGTAAACACCTTGGCAATTTCGGTAGCGCCATTCTTGGTCGCCACGGCGGCGTTCCATTTGGTGTCATCCAGGCTTAACAGCCCGGTTTTGGCATCGGTGCCGATCCCCATTTGAGACAAGTTACCAACGCTTGAACCACTGGAGTTTTGCAGCAATTCGCTGCGCAGACTGCTGACCAGTTGGCGCATCGAAGCGTCGCCAGTCAGAGCCCCTGAAGTAGTGGTCAATGCATCGCCGGTGGCCGTCACTTTGGTTTGCGTATTGATACTGGTCAGCAACGTGTTATAGGCCGTGACAAACGACTGCACCGAGGTTTTCAGCGTATCGGTATTGGACGCCACAGTGATGGTGGACGCCTTGGTGTCGATCAACTCCAGGGTCACACCGCTGATAGCCGAGGTGATCTTATTGCTCGACGACTCCATCGCAATACCGTCGATGGTGTATTGGGCATTCGCGGGAGCTTTACCGGCGTCAAAACCGCTGGACAACTCTGAGTCACCGCTAAGGGTGATATCCGTGCCCTTACCGGTGGTCTGCGAACTGATGACCAGCCGCGAGCCTTTAGCATCGGTCAATACGTTGGCGCTGATGCCCTTAGATTGCAATTGCGTGTTAATGGCTTCGCGGGTCTGCTGCATCGTTGCGCCAGCCGGGATACTGACGTTGTAATCGTTGTCAGACTGCGAAATGGTCAGCGTCGTAGCTTCGTTTCCCGCATTGACCACGGCAGAACTGCCGCCCTCAAAAACCTTGCTGGTAACTTTGGAGGCGGTCGCCAATTGCGTGACATCAAGCGCGTATTTGCCAGCCGACGCCTTGTCATCAATGGTGACTTTGGAAATCTTCTCGTCAGACGACGAGGCCACGAGTCCGTTGAAACTGGACACGCTGTTGAGCTTGTCAATCGCCGAGCGATAACTTTCGAGCGCAACTTTGACCGTACCCACAGCAGACAACTGTGTGGTAGTGCTGGTCTGCAGCTTGGTGATCTGGCTCTGTTTGGGGGCTCTTTCGGCGCCCACCAACGCTTTGACGATACCGACCGTATCGAAACCCGAGCCGACACCGGTAATGGTTGAACTGGCCATTTGTATTCTCCTTATTCGGTTTCGGTGGCTGCCGTTTTATTGGCGAGCAGAGCTAGGGCAACACTGATCATCACAATTCATGCCATTTGCACTACAGCACACCAAAAAAACAAAAGGGCGCGTAAACGCGCCCTCTTGTGCTCAACCGAACGCGATGTTTACTGAAGCAGTTTCATCACAGCGGACGGCAGTTGGTTCGCTTGAGACAGGATCGCGGTGGATGCCTGTTGCATGGTTTGTTGCTTGGTCAACTCAGCAGCTTCGGACGCGAAGTCGGTGTCCTGAACACGACCCAGTGCAGCGTTCGAGTTCTCGGAGATGCTTTGCAGGTTGGACACAGTGCTGGTGAAACGGTTTTGCACCGCACCCAGAGCCGAACGCTGAGTGTCGATCTGCTGGATCGCATCAGCCAGAGCTTGCACGGTACGCTGAGAATCAGCAGCTGTCAGGATACTCAGGTCGGCAACAGTTGTTTCGACCGTATTCGAGTTAGTGGTTGTAGGAACCTTAGATAGACCCAGAGAGTTCAAGCCTGTACCTGCAGCGCCGTCGCCCAGTTTGATGTCTTTGGTGGAGAACAGAGCCAACGAGTTATCAACGTTTTTGCTGGCAGTCACACCGGTACTGGCGCTGTTGATCGACGAAACGATGTTGTCCATCGAGTCGCCTTTTTTGAACTTGACCTCAACGCCGTTGAAGGCAACCGAAGTATCAGCAGTCAGCTTGGCCTGAGTAGTACCAGCCGAGAGGCCAAGTTTGGCAAGTGAGCCCGGGCCACCAGTTGCTGTACCGTTGCTCAAGTTAACCGGTTTACCGTCAGCCGAAGTCAGCACCAGACGGCCGTCCTGCTGGGATGCTTTAACACCCGTTTTTGTAGTATTTCCACCGTCCTTGCCGTTAATTGCATTAATGACTTCTGCCAGCTTGTCACCTTTGGCCAAGTTAATGTCGGTGCCATTGATATTGATTTGAGCGGCATCCTTAAGACCGTCGGCCTTAGTGGCTGCGGTAGTTGTAGTAGCAAAACCCGAATCTTTATACGTGCTGGATACATCAAACGCTTTGTCAGAGGTCAGTACCAGCTTCTTCTCAACAATAGTCGCCTCTACACCGGTATCTTTGGTGAGCTTGTTGATGGCCGCTAGCGTAGTCTCGGCTGTAGACTTATCAGTTACAGCAATCTCTTTGCCTGCAATTGTAATAATGCCAGAAGCTGTTGTAGCAGGATCTACAGGCTTCGGAGCAGCAAAGTCTGCTTCACCAGTCGCAGTAAAGGATTGAGCTGTAAATACACCACCCGTAACGCCAGCTTCCAGCGTCGTCTTACCGCCTACTGCATTCGCTTCACCGTAAGAACCCTTCAACGCAGTAGCGCCGACATCGCTCATACCGAACGAAATGGTCTGGTTGGCGTCAGCACCGACTTGGAAGGACTGGTTCTGGAACGAGCCGTCCAGCAGGTTACGACCACCGAAGGTGGTAGTTTGGGCGATACGGGTCAGCTCACCGGTTTTCGCCGTGAATTCTTGTTGCAGGGCCGAACGGTCAGCGTCGCTTTTATCACCGTTCGCGGCTTGCAGGGCCAGTTCACGCAGACGTTGCAGAATGTTGGTCGACTCTTGCATCGCGCCTTCAGCCGTCTGTGCGATCGACGTGCCGTTGTTGGCGTTGGCGATGGCAACGGTCATGCCTTTGGTCTGCGAGGTCAGACGGTTAGCCATTTGCAGGCCAGCGGCGTCGTCTTTGGCGCTGTTAATTTTCAGGCCAGAAGACAAACGGTTCATCGAGGTGCTCAGCGCATCGCCGGCTTTGTTCAGGTTCTTCTGGACAGTCTGGGAAGTGACGTTGGTATTTACTGATAAAGCCATGACGAAATCCTCATTGGATGATTACTGCGGCTTCCGGCCCTGGCGACCGCCGGGTGTGGCCAAGAGAACCTTCGTAATGGTTATCGTCGTGAATGCGGGTTGCTTGAGGGCTTTTTTGATTTTTTTTACTGGCCGAGGGCCATCCCTTGTGTTTCAAGGGGTTGCGCGCTGCGCAAAGCCTCAAGTGACAAGCCATAAGCGGCAAGCTAGAACGCAAAACGCCCATGGCTTACCAGGCCATGGGCGTTTTGCATCCCGCATCTAACTTGCCGCTAGAAGCTTGCCGCTTACCGCTTATCTCCTGTAGATGATCGCCGAGCCCCACGACAGGCCCACGCCGAAGCCGCTCAGGGCAACGCGCTTCCAGGCGGCGTCCATCACGTGCTTTTCCAGCAGCAATGGAATGCTTGACGATACGGTGTTACCCGTCTCGACCATGTCTTTGATGAATTTCTCTGGGTCGCTTTCTTCAAAACGACGCGCCACCGCGTCAACAATCGCCGCGCTGCCCTGGTGGATGCAGAACGCGTCGATGTCAGCGGCCTTGAGATCAGACTCGTCGAGCAGTTCGTGCAGGTGGGCAGGTACTTTGAGCAACGCGAAGTTGAAGACTTGGCGGCCGTTCATAAAGAACACGCCGTCGCTGACTTTCAAATGCGGCGCACCCGAACCGTCGGTGCCGAATTTGGCTTTGCCCAACTGCCAAGGAGCGTCTTCGCCCATCCAAGTGGCGGTGGCGGCGTCGCCAAAGAGCATGGTGGTGTTGCGGTCTTCGGGATCAACGATTTTCGAATACGGGTCGGCGGTGACTAACAGACCGTTTTTCAGGCCTGCGGCTTCCATGAAGCCTTTCATCGCGTAAATGCCGTAAACGTAACCCGAGCAACCGAGGGAAATATCGAACGCGGCCACGTGGGTCGGCAAGCCCAGTTTGTCTTGCACGATGGCCGCGGTATGCGGCAAGCCTTCGGCGTCGCCGTTTTGGGTGACGACGATCAGCGCGTCGATGGATTCACGCTTAAGCTGCGGGTTGTTAGCGAACAATGCGTTAACGGCTTCAACGCATAGGTCAGAGGTTTCCTGGTCAGCATCTTTACGCGGCAAAAAAGCCGAGCCAATCTTGCCCAGAATGAAGTCTTCGTCCTTGGAGAACTTCGCGCCTTGTGCGTAGTTGTCTACGCCGTTTGCCGGCACGTAACTGGCGATGCTTTTAATGCCAATCATTGTGGCTTCCCAATACTGAATAGCTGGAGATCACCCGCTCGCACAATCGAGGGGCGTGACGATAAGAGGGCTTTGTCGCGCGCAACAGCGGCGAAAATGGGCGCCTGAAACCTTGTAAATAACCACACAAAACAGCTGAAAATGGACCGGCACCCGCCCGTAGGTTTCACACGATACAGTGAAGATGCGCGTTGTGACTCACAGGTCACTCTATATTGTCGGGTTTTTTACAAAAGATTTCAGAGATCGAGCTGAGACGGGTCATCTATGAGTACTGTCTTGATGCACTCTTTATTGAGGGCTTACCCATACGAGGCCGTCCCACACGAGGTATTAGAGCTGGTTGAACAAGCTCAGTTGGGAGATTTTGACGAAGGCCAGTTGCGAGGCCTCGAGCATGGACTTCTGGAACGCCAGTTGCGTCGCGGCACTTGCCACGTCGGTGTTGCCAATCGCGGCGATGGTGGAGTCGTTGGCCAACCCCAGACTGATGTTTTCGTCCGACTGAACGTCGACCGCGCTCAGGCGCGCACCAATAGAGCCGCGGGCCGCGTCAATGCTGGTGCTGGCGTTTTTCAGGTTGCCAATGGCGGTATTGATCGCATCCTTCTGGATTCGTTGGGCCACTGGGTCTTTTTCGCTCGGCAGCACCAACGCTTTGCGCAACTGGCCGATGGTGTCCAGCGCGCTCTGGCTTTGGTGGTTGTTTTTGCTGACCACGAACTGATCACCCGACGCCGGCGCCCCTGTGAAGTCCAACTTGACGCCCATGGCGTTGAGCGAACCATCGGTCAGTGTGCCTTTGGCAATCGATTTGCTGCTGTCGGTCACAGGCTGAGCGTAGACCTCGTACGTGGTGTTGCTGGTGAATTTGATCACCGCGCCATTGCCCGGAAAGCTGTCGCTGTAGGTGTCCGCATTGGTCACGGTGGAGCCGGTGACTTGCGCAGTCGAGCTGTTGCTCGGGGTCCGCGAAGCGTTGAAGGTGTCCGGCTTGGCTTGTAGGGTAAAAGAATGCCCCGCGACCGCCGCGTCCTTGTCCGCCGCCTCAATGCCTTTGAGGTTCAGGTTGATGTCGAATGACACCCCGCGAATGCTGACGCTGTGCGCGCCGTCCTTGGTCGAATCGAACACACCATTGCCCGGCACTTGCGAGGTGACATCTTTGCCATTGGCGTCAGTCAACTTGTACTGGGTGCTGCTGGTGAGTTCCAGCGTGTAAGGCTGGCCTGCCGCAAAGCTTTTATTGAACACCGCGCTCGACGTGATCAGGCCTGACGACACCGACACCACGCCATTGTCCGGCACCACGGCGCCATCTGCGTCCAAGACCGGCTGCAAAGTGGCTTGGGTACGCCCGGTATTGACCGAGTTTTCCATAAAGCTTTTGGCCGTGTCGCTGCTGGCCATGCTCAAGGTGTCCGAGACTTTGAGGTTGAGCTGGGTGTCATCGCCTTGATAAGAGTACGTGCCGTCGTTGTTACGGGCATAAGCCGGGGTATCAGCCCTGGAGCCCGAGAACAGGTAGTTGCCCGAGGCATCTTTGCTGTTAAGCAAGCTGAACACTTGGTCTTCGATGCTGCCCAGCTCGTTGGCTATGGCGGTACGGTCGGCGTCGACAATCACACCACCCGCCCGCAGGGCCAGTTCACCGGCTTTTTGTAACGCCGTGTTGACACTGTCGAGCACGCTTTCCTGAGTGCTCAGCGACGATTTAATGTTGTTCATGTTGGTGGTGTACTGGCCCAGCATGTCTTTTTGCTGCTGCAATTGCAGCAAGCGGGCCGCTCCGACCGGGTCATCTGCCGCCGTCTGGATCCGCACGCCAGAATCGATTTGCTGCTGGGTCTTGATCACCGACGAGAAGTTGTTCTGGTAGGTAGTGCTGGTCGACTCAAAAAATTGGGCAGTAGAAATACGCATCGTCGGGTGCTCCCTTAAAGACTGTTGATCAGCGTGCTGAAGGTTGCTTGCGCCGCTTTGATGATTTGCGACGATGCGGTGTAGTACTGCTGGAACTTGACCAGATTGGACGCTTCTTCGTCGAGGTTAACCTGCGACACCGAGCTGCGACTTTGGGTGGCGTATGCCAGGGCTGCGGTGTTGGCCGTGCCGTCGACGGCGGCCTGGCTGGCTTTGCCGCCCACCTTGGACACTAACTGGCTGTACGAGGTACCCAGGCTTACGCCACCACCACCGCCGGTCACGCCCACGGTCTGCTTGGTTTGCAGGCCCAGCAATTGGTTGGCGTTGCTGTTGTCGGCCTTGCCGCCCTTGTTGAACGAGATGTCGAAGCTGTCGCCCTTGGCCGGCGAGCCGCTGAGGGTGGTATCAAAGTTGACGGTCTTGGGCGTGCCGTCCGGGTTGGTCACCGCCACGCCCGAAGCGTCGAAGAGCGGGACCTTGATCGTGACTTTATTGTCCTGACCCGGAACGAGGGTGCCTTCGCCGATTTTCTCGCCCTTCTCGTTCAGCAGGCGGTAGCCCTGAGCGCCACCCTTGGCCTCGTCGAAGGCGATTCGCACGGGCATCGCGCCTTCAATGTCGCTGTGCGCCTTGCCCAGCTCAGCGCCGCCATAAATATTCAGCGCTTGCGACAAGCTAAGACCGCTGATTGCCCCAGTGCCCGCGTTGGAGCCGCCTTTGGTGGCCGCCAACGGTCCAGCGAACGCCAATTTACTGGCATCGCTCATTTGCACGCTGATGCCGCTGGCGCCATTGGCGGTGGGGCTAACTTTGAAGCTGTCACCCTTGCTCAGGGCGCCGCCATTGAGGCTCAGGGTAAAGCCGTCGATCACCGCTGGCGGGTCTTGATCGAGCTTGAAGACGCCCATGCTGGTGCCGTCAGAACGCTTGACCGTGTACTCCTTGTCGCTGGTGAACGTGACCTGATAGTCGTAGGTGGTCAGTGCGCCGCTGTTGTTGATGTTTACGTCCAAGTTGCCCGAGCCAGCGCTGTTCCCGGTCGCCGCCAAGCTGCGCTGGCTGATGGCCTTGTCACTGTTGATGCTGCTGAACATCGACGAGCCAAACTCGCCATTGGCATCCAGGCCCTGCCCCAACTGATGATTGACCGCATCGGCCAGCACAATCGCCGTGCGCCCCAGCTCATTGATGGCCGGGGCCAGGACGTCGGCGCGATAACGCAGCAGGCCGCCGATTTTGCCACCACTGATCACCGAGGTGACGTCAGAGCTGGACTGCGCATAGTTGATTTGAATGCTGAACTGGCTTTTGTCGGTTTTGCTCGGCACCGCCGACACAGTATTGGAGGTATTGCCCTGCACCAGCGCCTGACCCGTGCCGAGGGTAATGTTGTACACGTTGTCGTGCTCTTGAACCGAGACCCCGACCAGTTCGTTGAGCGTGCGGACCGCTTCGTTGCGCGCATCCATCAGGTCGTTCGGCGTATTGCCCGCGGTGGTTGCCTGGGCGATTTGCTTGTTCAGTGAGGCAATGCTGGCCGTGTGCTGGTTGACCATCGAGGTCAAGGTGTCCAGCTGGCTGTTGACGCCTTCGTTTTGTTGGTTGAGCTGGGCAGAGATCGCGTTGAAACGGTTGCTCAAGGTTTGCGCGCTGGTGAGCAGCAACTGCCGTGAGGAGCTGTCACCGGGTGCGGCCGCCGAGGTTTGCAGCGAGGCAAAAAAACCGTTGAGCGCCGCCGAGACACCCGTGCTTTTGTCCGAGAGCAATTTGTCGACCGAACCGATTTGATCAAGGTAGGCCTGAGCATCGCCATTGAGCGATGTCGTGGTTTGCAACTGGGCGTCGAGGTAGGCGTTGTACACCCGGCGCACGTCCGCCAAGGTAGTGCCGGTGCCGATAAACACCCCACCCACTTGTTGCGAAGCCGCGCTGCTCTGCACGATCTGCTGACGCGAGTAGCCCGAGGTGTTGGCGTTCGCAATGTTGTTGCCGACCGTCGCCAACGCCCCTTGGCTGGCGTTCAGCCCCGACATCCCGATGTTGATCAAACTCGCCATGGTTCAAACCCTATAAATGCGTAAGAGAACCCGTCGAGACGTAGCTCTGGTAGGTTTTCATTTGCTTGGCAATCTGCGAAATCTTGCTCGCGTATTCAGGGTCGGTCGCGTAACCGGCCTTCTGCAATTCACGTACAAACTGTTCTGGTTTATCGGCCGCGCCGAGCACTTCTTTATAACGGTTGTTGCTCTGCAACAGCGTGACTAGGTCGTGGAAGCTGTCTTGGTAAGAGTCGTAGGAACGGAAGTCCGCCGTCTCCTTGACCATCTGCCCGTCCTTGAACTCACTGGTGATGGCCCGCGCCTGCGCGCCCTGCCAACTGCCCGTGGCCTTGATGCCGAACAGGTTATGGCTGCTGCTGCCGTTTTGCTGGCGCATCACCGATTTACCCCAGCCGGTTTCCAATGCGGCTTGCGCCACCAAGTACAGCGGGTCGACGCCGATGCGGTCGGCCGCCTGCTGCGCCATCGGCAGCATGGTGGCGACAAACGCATCCGGTGATTCAAACACTTGCTTGGCGGGCGCCAAAGGCGGCTGCGCCACGGCACGGCCATATATCTGCATGCGCCCCTGCACGCCCGACGCGCTGAGCATCGGCTGGCGGCTGCCTTTGATAACAGCATCCATCGAGGCACTGGTGCGGCCAGGCACGACGCCGGTATTGAGGGTTGAATGCGCAGAGTCGGCCGAGGGCACGATGCCAGCCAGCAGGCGATCGGTCAGTTTGCTCGGCAACGCCAGACGCCGCTGATTAAGCAGCGCCATGTCATTTTTATGCCCGCCTTCAACGGCAGGCGGGGCCACGCGCGACGCCCACAAAGCACGCTGACCATTGGAGCGCACAAACGGGCTGGTGGTCTGGGTTACAGGCGTTTCTGTGGCGGGCGCTTTAGCCTGAGCCGTGAGACCTGTGGCGGCTGGCATATCACCCGACACCGCGGATTTATTTTTCGACATCTGACGCATCAGCACGTCCGCCAAACCAATGCCGCCGCCTTGACGCGACAAGGTCACCGCCAGTTGTTGGTCGTACATTTCCTGATACTGTTTGGCGGCCGGGGTATTAAGCGGATTGTCCTTGCCCAGCGTTTCGGTGGCCGAGCGCATAGACTTGAGCATTTCGTTGAGGAACAGCGACTCGAATTCCTGCGCGACCTTGCGCATGTTGCCTTCGCTTTCGCGGTCGCCCACCTTCAGGTTATTCAGACGATTGAGGTCGCTGAACGCGCCCGAATCGCTGCCACTGACTACCCCGCTCTTACGCATGTCCATGACGTCAGCCTCAGATCACGATCAGGTCGGCTTGCAAGGCGCCGGCCTGTTTCAGTGCTTCGAGAATCGCCATCAAATCACCCGGCGCCGCGCCGACCTGATTCACCGCCCGCACAATTTCGTCCAGGGTGGTGCCCGGACCAAACTTAAACATCGGCTTGGCCTCTTGCTGGGCATTGATCCGCGAGCGCGGCACCACAGCGGTCTGACCGTTAGACAGCGGCCCCGGTTGGCTGACAATGGGGTCTTCGGTGATGGTCACGGTCAAGCTGCCGTGGGTGACGGCGGCGGGTGAAACCTTGACGTTTTGCCCGATTACGATAGTACCGGTGCGCGAGTTGATGATGACCTTGGCCACCGCTTGGCCCGGATCGACTTCGAGGTTTTCCAGAATCGACAGGTAATCAACCCGCTGGCTTGGGTCCAGCGGCGCCGTGACACGGATCGAGCCGCCGTCAATCGCCTGCGCAACACCAGGCCCGAGCAAGTCATTGATTTTGTCGACCACACGCTTGGCGGTGGTGAAGTCTGAGCGATTGAGGTTGAGGGTCAGGCTGTTGCCCTGATTGAAACCGCTCGGCACGGCACGTTCGACCGAAGCACCGCCAGGAATACGGCCAGCAGATGGCACGTTGACGGTAATTTTGGAACCGTCACGGCCTTCGGCATCAAAGCCACCCACGACCAAATTGCCTTGGGCAACCGCATAAACGTTGCCGTCGATACCTTTGAGTGGAGTCAGCAGTAACGTGCCCCCGCGCAAGCTTTTAGAGTTACCGATCGAAGACACGGTGATGTCAATCACTTGGCCTGGCTTGGCGAACGCAGGCAAATCGGCGCTGATCGACACTGCGGCGACGTTTTTCAACTGCACGTTGCCCGAGCCCGGCGGCACTTTAATGCCGAACTGCGAAAGCATGTTGTTGAAGGTTTGCAGGGTGAACGGGGTTTGCGTGGTTTGGTCGCCCGTGCCGTTAAGCCCGACCACCAAGCCATAACCAATCAGTTGGTTGGTGCGTACGCCCGAAATGCTGGCGATGTCTTTCAACCGCTCGGCGTGAGCGCCCAGCGATGTCGACAACAGCAATACGGCTGCCAGCAGATGCTTGAGGTTGGGCATGTTAAGTCCGCTTAAAAAGGAAACAGAGGGCTAAGGAAGAAGCGGTCAAACCAACCCGGCTGGCTGGCATCGGCAAACGAGCCGGTACCCGAGTAAGTGATGCGCGCATCGGCCACGCGGGTCGAGGACACGGTGTTGTCGGTGCTTATGTCATCCGCCCGGACCAAACCCGCAATACGCACCAGTTCATCACCGGTGTTAAGG
This sequence comes from Pseudomonas psychrophila HA-4, assembly GCF_000282975.1. Lineage (GTDB taxonomy): Bacteria > Pseudomonadota > Gammaproteobacteria > Pseudomonadales > Pseudomonadaceae > Aquipseudomonas > Aquipseudomonas psychrophila_A. The sequence continues at coordinate 2,355 of NZ_ALJC01000086.1, read as the reverse complement.
GTCATCCACTTCTCACCTCGCACAGCGATGATGCCGTTGGGCAGCACATCGGCCACGGTCACCGTGATCGAGCCGGTGAGGCTGTTGCCCTGCCCCGCCTTGCTGTCGCCCTTGGTGGCGCGGCTACCGCTGTAGCCCGCGTTCAGGCTCAGGTCACCGCCACCCAATGGGTTGTTGGTGGTCAACCCGCCACCAAACAGCGAGGTCAGACCGAGGCTGGTGTTGCTGTTCTTGCCGATGGCCGAGTTGGCGTTTTTACTGGCTTGGGTCTTTTCGTTCAGGCTGATGGTGATGATGTCACCGATGCGAAAAGCCTTGCGGTCGCTGTACAGATTCTGCTCAAAACCAGCTTGGTAAATCGAGCCGTTGTTAGCTGCTGCCGGCAGCGGTGTACGCGGCAGCACAGGGGCGTAGTACGGATCGTTCGGCCGTGGTGGCGGGCTGACACAACCTGCCAGGAACGTAATGCCGCCCAGTGCCAGAACAGAAAACAAGCGCTTCATGACCTCTCCCACCCCTTCACGTCTTTACAGTTTTTGCGTCACGAACGACAGCATTTGGTCAGCGGTCGAGATCACTTTGGAGTTCATCTCGTAGGCGCGCTGAGTGGTGATCATGTTGACCATTTCTTCCACGGTGCTGACGTTGGAGGTTTCGAGCGTGCTTTGCATGGTGGTACCGAAGCCGTTCAGGCCCGGCGTACCAATTTGCGGCGCGCCGCTGGACGCGGTTTCAAGGAACAGGTTGCCGCCCTGAGACTGCAAACCGGCAGGGTTGATGAAGTCTGCGGTTTGCAGGTTGCCGATCACTTGTGCGGCCGGGTTGCCGGTGATCGTCACCGACACCGTGCCGTCCTGCCCTACCGTAAATGTCTGGGCATCAGCCGGCACCACAATCGCCGGTTCCAAAGCGAAGCCGCTGGCGGTCACGATCTGGCCGTTAGAGTCTAGGTGGAACGTGCCGTCACGGGTGTAGGCCGTGGTGCCGTCCGGCTGCATGATCTGGAAAAAACCACGGCCATTGATGGCCATGTCCAGCGGTTGCTCGGTGGTTTGCAGGCTGCCAGCAGTGAAGTTCTTTTGTGTGCCGACGATACGTACCCCGGTGCCCACTTGCAGGCCCGATGGCAGTTCGCTGTCCTGTGTTGATTGCGCGCCAGGCTGACGTTTGATCTGGTAGAGCAAGTCTTGGAACTCAGCACGATCACGCTTGAAGCCGGTGGTCGAAACGTTGGCCAAGTTGTTGGAAATAGTCGTCAGGTTGGTGTCTTGCGCAGCCAAACCTGTTTTTGCAACCCACAGTGCCGGAAGCATGGTGCTCTCCTCGTGCGCCGGTTTTTCGGCGCGACGTGTCAGTAATTAGCTCATTGCCAAGACGCGGGTCATGGCCTGGTCGTCTTCTTTGGCGGTGTTCATCATTTTGATGTGCAGCTCGAACTGCTTGGACAGGGCCAGCACCGAGGTCATTTCTTCGACGGCATTGACGTTGCTGGCCTCCAGAAACCCCGAAGTGACTCGCACATTGGCATCTGCTGGCGCTGGCTGCCCATTGACCGTGTGGATCAGACCGTCCTGGCCTTTGGTCATGTTTTTAAGGTCAGGCTGGACCAGCTTGATGCGGTCCACTTCGGCCATCACCCGCGGGCCTTCGCCCATGGCGCGGACACTGATGGTGCCGTCTTCACCGACTTCAATTTGCTGCTGCGGCGGCACGGCAATCGGCCCGGCGTTGCCCATGATCGGCATGCCGTTGCCAGCGCGCAGAATGCCCAGGGCATCCACATTCATGCTGGCTGTGCGCGCATAGGCTTCGCTGCCATCCGGTGCCTGCACGGCCAGCCAGCCGTCGCCCGACACGGCCACGTCCAGATCGCGCCCGGTTTGCACCAACGCGCCTGGGGTGAAGTCAGTGGCAGGCCGCTCACTCAAGGCAAAGGCCCGTGCTGGAAAGCTGTCGCCAAACACCGGCATCGACCGCGCCTGTTCCAGATCGCGCTGAAAGCCATTGGTTGAGATGTTCGCCAGATTGTTGGCATGCGCCTTTTGCGCCAGAGCATTCTGACTGGCGCCGGTCATTGCCACATAAAGGTACTTGTCCACAGTCATTCCTCTGTCTGACGGACGCTTGCCGCCCACCGCTGTACTACAGAGGTACTAGCAATTTGCGCACCAACTTTATTTTGACGGTGCGAAAGGCCGTATTGACTGGGTTAGAGGCTTGCCGAGTGGCAGGGAATGGACGAGAGGAACGTGTTAAACCGGCGCGGTTATGCCGGTTGCGGCAAAGGGTGACCTGCGCGGCGCCTGCTGCAGCCCTCACTGTAGAAACCGGTACATCCTTTACACATCTGACCGG
>NZ_ALJC01000085.1 GCF_000282975.1 Pseudomonas psychrophila HA-4 | reverse complement strand
CCCAACCCGACAGGGTGGGTGGATCCGTTGGGGTTGAGTTGTGTTCCGGGGGATTGTCCGGGGCAAGAACGAAGGGAGTTGGGAGCTGGTAAAGAGCTGATTGCAGCCGAAAATGGTCCTCCGATTCCTACTATTGAGAGAACTTTTAAGAAAGGGGAAGATATCCGCCACTTTGAAAAACATGGTACTGAAATTGCTCAGACACTGGGTCTAGTAAACTACAATGTTGGGCAATATGTAAGCGACGCCAACTCAGTGATACTTAATGGCGTGTTCACTCCTGAATTAAACGCTTACGTATCTATTTCGGGAGGTGTCGGAGGGGCAAAAGGACTAATGGCTGGAGTTGATCGCGCAACAGGTGAGATTACTACACTACACTTAAAATCTATTTCTTTCTTCCAAAGAAAAGCACCGAGCCTCGGATGGGAAACAAAACCAAAATCATTAAAAACGGACACAATAGGGTCAAATCCAGCCGCAGGTTGGAAACCAAGCCCATACAACATCCCGGAAAATAAACCATGAAAGTGAAAAGCATTCGTTGGACATCAATAGCAGCTCAAGAAGCAGAAGTGGAAATAACTGATGACGACTACATCTGCACTGTATTTTCTCAACCCTGCGAAGTTTCTGTTGGAGATAACTTGAATGAGCCCTTACACATATTTGACATAAAAAATGTGCGAATAAACGAAGAGCTAACTCCTAGCATTGCTAGCAATTGCAACGACACTCTCAAGCGAAAAATAGTAGGGAAAGTGATCGATACAGAAAATCAAATTATTTTAGTAGGTAAATTGCGTTTCATAGTTGATGATTACTTACCTGGAGGCTTGCAGGCAGGCGATTACATTGAGTTCGATTGTGAAAGAATTGATTTGTGGTGACATCATGGCGACCTGAAACATCATATGAGGCCAAGGTGCGCAGCAAGTAGATTCAGATGAGAAAATTATTATCCTTGCGGAAATAAAAATACTGCCGAAGGATTAGAGGGCGATATATATCAAAGGGGAACTATACAGCTAAGATTCAAAGGATTTGACGCTCGTTGGATCATAGAAGCTATGAGACCCACCAAAATGAATAAGATTGACGCTGACATAAAAATATTTGTTGAGCTTATTGAGCAAGCTATTTATATAGCGAAGCGGATAAGATTTGAAAGTATCTGTTCGCCAGGCAATGAACGGGTTGCAAGCCCGACAGAAAAAACAATAGACATTCTTACTCGTTTTCAAGAAAGTGCGCTAAATAACGAAATTCTGCGTACTTCTAAAAAAGATGTTCCGAGTGGAACAGGCCTTGGCTTAAGCCGTGGTGTAGGAGAGTGGTCATCAGGCGAGGCTCTATTAGAGTCCATCTATAAAATTGAAAACTTTTATAGAAATGTTTTATGAGGACACAAAATCTTGGGGAATTTCATATACAAGCTTGGTGACTTTTAAATATGGAAGCATAGTAAAAATTTTTTGCGCACTACGATGCTGATCCATCAAGTAGTTATGCGTGAAGATGAAATATCAGAGGAAGACGCTCAGCAAGCTATGAAAGGCCCCAAAGAAGCTAACAATATGCTATTAAAACTTCAAAAACGATTGATCGAAAACGGTATTACCCCCTTTATTTCAAACTTGTAATTATAAAAGCCAATGTAATTAATAGTCATTTTATTGGTTCGGGCTGAATTGAGTTCTGAAAGTGGCGGTAGCGTTTTTTATTTTAATCACGCCGCTTACTTAAATGCTCTTTAATAAATAAAATTGATACTTTCCTGAGGTCGCGACGCTCAATGGCCACTGGCTTACGAATACGACCTGCAAGACCGCCTTATCAGCGAACACCAGGGCTGGGCCACCCTGCGTTACCAATACGA
>NZ_ALJC01000084.1 GCF_000282975.1 Pseudomonas psychrophila HA-4 | reverse complement strand
TGAGGATAGGTCAGAAGGTGTAAACCTTATTCAGGACGGGACAACACGGGTTGTTAACGCCCCAGTAAACGGGCCAAGCCAACCTTCATGGGCGTGGTTTCACCCAAGGTGAAGCGTTGTAGCAGGCGGGTGTTGTCTGCGCGCGAGTGGCGGATATCGCCAGCACGGGCCGGGCCGTAGCTGATGGGCGGCAGCTCGCCAACCACCGCACTCAAGGCTTCAAGCATTTGCTTGAGGGTCGTGGTTTTGTTCAGGCCCACGTTGATGGCGCCTTCTTCAACCTGCGACGCTTCAATGGCCTGAGCCAGAATGGTCACCAGATCGCCCACATACATGAAGTCGCGGGTTTGCTCCCCATCACCAAAGATGGTGATCGGCAGGCCCTTCTCTGCGCGCTCGCTGAATATGCTGATCACGCCCGAGTACGGCGAGGACGGGTCTTGTTTCGGCCCATATATGTTAAAAAAACGGAAGATGACCGGTTCTAGGCCATGCTGGCGGCGGTAGAAATCCAGGTAGTACTCGCTGGCTAACTTGTCTGAGGCGTAGGGCGTGAGCGGCGCTTTGGGGGTGTCTTCAACAATCGACTCACCTTCACCGTTGTTGCCATAGACCGCTGCGCTGGAAGCAAACACTACGCGTTTTACGCCAGTTTCACGCATGGCCTCGCACACATTGAGCGTGCCAACGAAGTTACTTTGATGGGTGCTCACGGGGTCATCTACCGAGGCCTGAACTGAGGCCACTGCCGCTAGGTGAACCACTGCGCCGCAGCCCGCCATGACGCTTTTGACCAAGGCCGCATCAGCGACGTTACCTACGATCAGTTCTACCTTGGGATTATCAAGCGGCAAGTTGCTGCGCTTGCCCGTCGACAGGTCGTCGAGGATTCGCACGGCATAACCTTGGGCCAACAATCTTTCCACTAGATTAGAGCCGATAAAGCCGGCGCCGCCGGTGATTAAAACGGGTGCATCAACCATGACGATAAAACCTGTCCAGTAAAGCCGGGAGGGCCGCACGCCAGGCGCGAGGCTTGATCCCGAAGGTATGAAGAATTTTCTTACAGGCCAGCACTGCATGCTGAGGCTCTTCAGCCACATCGGGGCATGCTGCGTGTGCCTGAGGTGTAGGCGCTTGGATGATCAGCGGGCGCAAGTGTCGCGCCTCATCGAGAATGGCCTGACCCAACGCCAGCGGCGTGGTGGCCTCATGCCCAGCATAGTGGTAAGTGCCCCACAGCGGCGCCGCACAATCGAGCTGCTTGAGCACCGAAATAATGACCCGTGCGGCGTCATCGACCGGTGTCGGGTTGCCGCGTCGATCATCGGCCATCAGCAACTCGCCCGGTTTTTCAGCCTGCGCCAAAAAGCGGCCCAAACTGCCCTCAGGACTGTCATCCAGCAACCAGCCGAAACGCAGCAGAACATGTTGCGGGCAAATCGCTCGCACACTTTGCTCAATGCGCCATAACGCCTGACCACGCAGGCCGAGCGGGACAGGTTCGTCCTTTTCGCTGTAAGCCGTTGCTCGCGATCCATCGAACACTCGATAGCTGGAAGGCTGCAGCAACGTCATGCTGTGGTGCTGGCACAACTCAGAGAGACGCTCGACAGCGCGCTCCTGGGCCGCAAGGCGCGTCTCGCTCACGCTCTGCGCCTGAAACCAGTCGAAGTAGTAGGCAAGGTTGATGACAGCATCTGGACGGGTGTCATCCAGCAGTTGCGTCAGGCTCGCAGCGTCCCAGCCGTCTTGCGGCGGACGCGGGGCGAGGAAATTAATGTCTTCCTCGGCACCCAGACGAATCAGCGCCTGCCCGAGAGCATTTCCGCCGCCCAATAACATAAGGCGCATTCGCATAGAGTGTGCAGGCTCAGTCTATTCAGAACGGTGATATATACCAGAAAACCAACCGTGGAAGCTGTTGGCCATGATCAAGACTCTCGCATTTTGCGGGTTTCTATGCCTGTCGTCACTGACAAACTGCACAGTGGGTCAATGGCCATCACCTTGAAGGCGGTGGCATATCAGGCAGCAGCAGTGTGGAGTGCTGCGATTCTGGGGCAGATTGCGCGGTTTCCTCCGGCCCATGCACGGGCACCAGAAAGCCCTGTGGATAATGTTGCGCAAAGTGTACATCTGCCGACTTATCCACAAGCTTTTTGAGTCGGCCGTTGAATGCCCGCGCAATAGAGCTCTGCGCGCCGGATATGGTCCTGAACTGCGCGGTCATCGTCACCCCATCCAAATTCATGCTGTCTACCCCAAAAATAGTCAATGAACCCTGCAGGCTGAGGCTAAGCAAAGGATCGTCGCTAATCTGCCGACCCGCATCACGGATTAAGTCCGTCGCTTTGTCTATATCGCTGTCGTAGGTGAACTGAATAGAGAAGAAGGCATAAGCAAATTGCCGGGAATGGTTGATCACCGCCTTGATCTGGCCAAAGGGCACCGAATGCACATAGCCACGCGAGTCACGCAGCCGCAAGGTGCGAATGGTCAGCCCCTCGACGGTCCCTGCATGGTTGGAATCGACCACAACCCAGTCACCGACTGAAATGGTGTCTTCAATAATGATGAATAAGCCAGTAATGACGTCTTGCACCAATTGCTGAGAACCAAAGCCTATCGCCAGACCGATGACCCCGGCACCCGCCAGGAAGGGCGCGACGTTCACCCCTAGATTGGCCATTGTGGTGATGGTGCACACCACGACCAGAATGACTTTTATGGCATTGCGCAGCAGCGGCAGGATGGTTTTGGTCCGCGTGCTTGGCTGATGGGTACCGCGCCGCGTGATTGAAGGTTCCAGCGCTTGCTGGATGGCCGTATCGAGTACCACCCAGGCTAGCCACGTGACCAGCAAAATCAGCAGGATGTGCCCAAGTGAATCACTGATGACTTGACCAGTGTGACTATCGGACGCAAACGCCAGCAGCGAGAAGCCCCAGATTTGCGCCAGCAATTCGATAAAAGTAATGGCCAGTGCAATACGCAGCACGGCGTAAATCACCGTCATGAAGCGCTCTTTATAGGCGCCCGTAGCATGCAGGCGAGTACGGAATGAGTGATGCAGAATCGTGCTCAAAAACACCGTGCCAATCAGTAACCCGGAAGTCAGCAGCGCGCTGCGCAGTGCCCGCTCACTGCCCTCGCCCACACCCAGCAAGTTAAGCGCCGAGACCAGCAGCATGAGGAGGATGGGCCAGTACCAGAGTATTGAAAAAATGCGCAACGACTCCTGCAAAGCCGGTTGCCCCAAGCGCTGGGCCAATGCGCGATTTCGAATCAGGTGTCCCACTGGGCGGCGTAATTTGATTGAGAGGTAGGCAAAGATGGAACACGCCGCCAGGCCCGACAGCACCGACAGGCAACTGGCGATATTGCGGCCAAAATCTTGCGCAATGAGCGGGTTGTTCGTCGCATCGCTCAGGGCCGCAAAAAAACCGATCGCGAACAACGGCCAGAGGGAATACTGACGAATAATCTCCACCGCTCGCCGCTTATGCCCTACATCAAACAGGGCGCTCAGAGATAACACCAACGCCGCGCAAAACACCCCACAGCTGCTGGCGTAAGTCAGGCAGAGGGCCAGGGAGCGCCCAAAAGAATCTTGCAGATAGCGACTGGCAAACAGTGTCAACGCCAAGGCCAGTACCGCCGGCAGCACATACGGGACGCCGTAGCCAATCAGCATGCACACCCTGGGTCGAGTTCGAACCAGACGGCTATTGTTCAGGCATCGTGCCAACCATTTGCCGGCCAGCATTAGCCCGAGAAAACAACCAAACCAGGTGATCGTTAGCATCAACAGATCACCCAAGCCGCTCTTGGCGGGCTGTGTAACGACTTGCCCGGCCAACTCACCCGCTTCATCTGCCGCCCGCTCAGTACGCAACCGCCACGTGTCCAGCAGATGCAGGCTCATGCCCAACTGGTCATGCATTGAGTCCATGCTGGACCCCAAAGCACCCAGCAAGCCGCCATCGACCAGCACCGGTGGCTTGCCTCCGGTTTCTTCGGCTTTCATAACCGAGGCCAGCGTTGGCGCGGCCTGAAGGGTGCCCATACCGGCAAGCAGCAAGGCGGTGAACAAGGCGACTGTTTTAAGAATGGACAAAATCGTGGGTTCTCCTGGACATCTGTAAGCAGTGGCTTGATCACGAACAACTGGCATTCGATTAACAGCCCAACGGTACTCTGGCTGGGTACAGCGTAGTCAACAGACACGCAGGCCCGGCAACTTCACTCAAAAACCTTCTGCTACCTAGCAAAGCGGGGGTTGCTACACGTTCATGGATGCACACACCGATCGCAAAACCACAGGCGCAACGGCGTTAAGCATCGGGTTTATTTATTTCGGCTGGTTCAAGCAGTAAGTGCGTGAGTTGCGTCATGGCCGGCGTTGCTTGGCTCCCTCTTCGTGTCACCAGTTCGTAGGGGTCACTGACTGACTTCATCGAGAGAGGTAGGATCTGCACTCGATGGTGCTGGGCACATTGGTTAGCGACATCGATGGAGACTAGCGCAACGAAGTCGGGTTGGTTTTGCAAGAGCGACAAGGTCGCGAGAATAGAAGTGGTCTCGACCAGGTGCAGCGGGAAACGAATCCCCGCATCGTGAAACTCGCGCTCCAGTTGCACCCGCATGGGCATATTCGTTTTGTAAGCGATCCATCGACTATCAGCCAACTGCTCAAGGCTTAGCGTCTTCATGTGCTTGAGCGGGTGATCGATACTGGCGATGACGGCCAGCGTCTCATCCTGAACAAGAGAACTTGAGAACAAGTGCGGAGAGTTACTCACACAGGTTCTGCACACCGCCATGTCCAACCGCCCGCACTCGATCTGCGCCAGCAGCGATTGACTGGTGTCTTCGACGATCTCGAACGACATCTCGGGCTGGATGGCAATGAGCTGGGACACCGCTCTCATCAACAGCGGGACAGCGCCCATGATTGCACCCACCGCGAGTCGCCCGCCCACACCTCGCAAGATCGCATCAAGGTCATGCCGAAGGTTTGAGATATCGGTTTGAACCACACGGGCGTAGCGGATTGCGCAGAACCCGGCTGCCGTAGGCTCCAGCCCTCGGTTGGTTCGTATGAAGAGCGCCGTACCAAAAGTGGTTTCGATCTCTTGAAGCGCTTTGCTCGCACCCGGTTGAGTGAGGCCAACGCTGCTCGCAGCCCCGAGAAGCGAGCGGTGCTCGTCTAACTCGATGAGCAGGCGCAAGTGTCGGGCATGAAGTCTGGACATGATCGAATTGAGCGAAGGGGTCATCTGGTATTAGTCCAGGTTATATCTGTATGGATTGTTCTCAATACCACGCCTCAGAATTGATTTCTATACTGGCGCACCACCATGTCGCATTGAATGCGGCAGTCCGGCCTGAGATTCGCCCACAACAATAAAGCCAGTAGGCGCACGGAGATTCTATGTCCCTGATCAATTACATCACCCAAATTCAATTCGACGCAGGAGCCATTTCGCTCCTTCCGGCTGAGTGCCAGCGGGTTGGTATAACCCGGCCTTTGATCGTCACTGACCGAGGCGTACGCGCCGCCGGTATCATCGACGTTGCTCTGAGCACATTCACCGACACGACCGTTGAACTGCCGATCTACGACGGCACGCCGCCCAACCCCAATGAAGGCGCCGTTCGCGACGCCGTGGCGATGTTCAAAGCGTGTGGCTGCGACGGCATCATTGCTATCGGCGGCGGCTCGGCGATCGACTTGGCTAAAGGTGTCGCCGTGTGTGCAACGCATGAAGGCCCGCTCAAAAACTTCGCCGTCATCGAAGGCGGCCTGGCCCGCATCACGTCAGCGACAGCGCCTGTGATCGCGGTCCCCACCACTGCTGGCACGGGCAGCGAAGTGGGCCGTGGCGCGATTCTGATCTTGGATGACGGGCGCAAGGTCGGAGTGATTTCTCCGTTTGTCGTTCCGAAAGCTGCAATCTGCGATCCCGAGCTGACCTTGGGCCTACCGAGTGCACTGACCGCAGCAACGGGTATGGACGCGATCGCTCACTGCCTCGAGACCTTCATGGCCCCGGCATTCAACCCGCCAGCAGACGGTATTGCTCTGGATGGCCTGTGGCGTGCCTGGCGTTTCATTGAAACCGCCACCCAAGACCCGAAGAATCTGGAGGGCCGCATCAACATGATGAGTGCCTCGCTACAAGGCGCCTTAGCCTTTCAGAAAGGCCTGGGGTGCGTCCACAGCCTCAGCCACTCGCTGGGCGGTATAAACCCGCGCCTTCACCACGGCACCCTAAACGCCATTTTTCTGCCTGCGGTGATCACCTTCAACCGCACCGCAGAGACAGTGGTGGCCGAGCACAAGATGTCTCGAATCGCTCAGGCTTTAGGCCTGGCTGACGAACGCAAAATTGAAGAGGCGATTCACAACATGACTCAAGCGCTGGGGCTGCCAACAGGCTTAGGTGAGCTTGGCGTGACCGAAGACATGTTCCCGAAAATCATTCAGGGCGCCTTGGCCGATCACAGCCATCGTACGAACCCGCGCGAGGCGAGCGCCGACGATTATCTGTGGTTGCTCAAGGCCTCAATGTAAACAGCGACCCGCTTTTAAACCAACAACAATAAAAGTGAAGGCCATGAATACTAAACCTGCGCAAGCCGAGCTTGACCGCAAGCCTGATAAGGTCGCGAGCTCCAATCCTTACAAGAAGTACCAAGTCATTACCGTGAGCCTGCTCTTGGTGATTGGCATCATCAACTACGTTGACCGCAGCGCCCTGTCCATTGCTAACACTTCTATCCAACGGGATATGGGGATTACGCCGTCAGAAATGGGGATTTTGTTGTCGGCGTTTTCACTGGCCTACGCGCTGGCGCAATTGCCGCTGGGCGTGATCATCGACCGCCTTGGCAGCAAGGTTTCCTTGGGCGCCGCGCTTCTGGGCTGGTCGGTGGCCCAGACCGCGTCTGGCCTGATCAACAGCTTTTCGTCTTTTATCGGTTTGAGAATTTTGCTGGGTATTGGTGAGGCGCCGATGTTCCCCTCGGCGGCGAAAGCATTGGCAGAGTGGTTTGAGGCGGAGAAGCGCGGCACACCGACCGGTATTGTTCTGTCGTCGACCTGCATCGGGCCGTGCATTGCGCCGCCGCTGCTGACGTTGCTGATGATCACCTGGGGATGGCGAGGCATGTTTATCGTCACCGGTGTTTTCGGGATTGTGATTGCCATCTGCTGGTTCGCTTTCTACAAAAGCAAGGAGCGCTACTTAGCAGAGCTCCCTGACGAGGAGCGTGATCGCTTAATGGCCTCACAGGCGCTACCTGTCGCTACTCCAAGACCGACCATGAAGGAGCAACTTAGCGCCTGGGCTGAACTGTTCCGCCATAAGACGACGTGGGGAGCGGTGCTGGGGTTCATGGGCGTGATCTACATGCTGTGGCTTCATTTGACATGGCTGCCCGGTTACTTCGAGCGCGAACACGGCCTGAGTCTCTATCAAACCGCGTGGGTGGTTTCTTTGGCCTACGTCTTCGGCGCGCTCGGCACCATTGTGGCGGGCCGCATCTGTGACCGTCTGGTGAAGAAAGGCGCCAGCATTCTGGGCAGTCGCAAGATTGTCGTTGTGACCGCGCTGCTCTTGGCCGCCGCCTTCACGGTTCCGCTTTCGTTTGGCAGCGGCATTGTCTTGAGTGTGGCCCTTCTGTGCTGCGCGCTCTTCAGCATCAACATGGCAAGTTCGACCGCGTGGATGATCGCGAACACCGTGGTGGATAGCCGGCGCGTCGCGTCCTTCGGGTCCATCCAAAACTTTGGCGGATACCTAGCGGGCTCCGTGGCACCCATCGTGACAGGGTTCAGCATCCAGCAATCAGGTTCGTTCGCCTCTGCCTTTTTGATCAGTGCCGCCGTGGCATCTGTGGCAGCAATGGCCTACGTGCTGCTACTCAAACAACCCATTTCTACTGACAAGTAATCAGGTTTACGGAGGACACACATGCACCTCACTGGCGAACAACTAATAGGCTACCAAGCGATTCGCGGCAAAGGCCGCGAGCTTCTGGCGGTTAACCCTAATGACCAGCAAGCTCTCAGTCATCCTGTCTTCACGTGCGCGACGACGGATCTTGTCGACCAGGCCTGCGAACTCGCAGCGCAAGCATTCGATCCGTTTCGCGCGACCGATCCTGAAACCCGTGCGCAATTTCTTGAAGCCATCGCTGACGGAATCATTGAGCTGGGCCCGATTCTGACAGAGCGCGCGCATCTCGAGACTGGCCTGCCCATGGCACGACTGGAAGGCGAGCGTGGCCGAACCGTTGGCCAACTGCGCCTGTTCGCTACGGTGCTTCGTCAAGGCCGGTGGCAAACCGCCACGTTGGATTCGGCGCTGCCCGAACGTCAACCCCTGCCACGCCCCGACCTGCGCCTGTGCAAGATCCCGCTAGGGCCGGTGGCGGTCTTCGGCGCCAGCAACTTCCCTCTGGCGTTTTCCGTGGCGGGTGGTGACACCGCCTCGGCGCTTGCTGCTGGCTGCCCGGTGATTGTAAAAGCTCATCGGGCTCACCTCGGCACCTCTGAGCTGATTGGCCGCGTTATTCAGCAAACGTCGAAGCGACTTGAGCTGCCAGAAGGGACATTCTCTCTGGTCATAGGGGACGGAAATGACGTGGGTCAGCAATTAGTTTCGCACCCTGCCATTAAAGCGGTCGGCTTCACTGGGTCTCGGGCAGGTGGTCTGGCGCTCATGCGCGCAGCAGCAGCGCGCCCTGAGCCGATCCCGGTCTACGCTGAAATGAGCAGCATCAACCCGGTATTTCTGCTGCCCGGCGCATTGGAGGCTCGAGCGAGCGACATTGCAACGTCGTTCGTGGACGCGCTAGTGATGGGCGCAGGGCAGTTTTGCACCAACCCCGGCATCGTACTGGCCGTGGAGGGGCCTGATTTGGACGCGTTTTTGGCTCAGGCCAGCACGCACCTGTCACAAAAGGCAGCCCAGACCATGCTCACGCCCGGGATCCATTCAGCCTACCAACAGGGGATCAGCAAGATCTCGGACGACGCAGCTGTCGACGTCGTCGCGTCTGGGCAAGCTCACTCTGGCATGACTCAAGCGCAAGGCCATCTGTACCAAACGCTGTTCGCAAGCGTAGCGGCCAATCCAGGTTTGCTGGAGGAAGTGTTTGGGCCGGCAGCAATCGTGATTCGTTGCCAGAACGTCGAAGAGATGCTGGCGTTTGCACAATCCATTGAAGGGCAACTCACCGCAACGATTCATCTGGAAACACAAGACCTGACGATTGCCCAAGACCTGGTCCAAGCCATGGAGAAAAAGGCGGGCCGTATTCTCATCAACGGTTTCCCAACGGGCGTGGAGGTGTGTGACGCCATGGTGCATGGCGGCACATTCCCCGCCACGTCAGACAGCCGCACGACGTCGGTAGGCTCAACTGCCATTGAGCGTTTTCTGCGCCCTGTCTGCTATCAGAACTTCCCTGACGCCTTGCTCCCCAAAGCGCTTAAACACAAAAATCCGTTGAATGTGTGGCGGCAGATTGATGGAGTAACAACTGCTCCGGCTAACTGATCGATGACTGCAACAGGAGTCAAGACGATGGCCTTGGCTCCTGCTCGCGCAGCCCTCAAATACTCAAAAGTTCGGTAACGGGCAATCGATTCGTAGTCTTCATTTCGCGCAGTGACAGGTTGGATCGGATGCTTAAAACCCCTGGCAGCTTTCTCAATACCTTCTCTACAAACCGGCTATAACTATCCAGATCACGAGCAACTACTTGCAGCAAGAAGTCCGCCTCGCCAGTGACATTGTGACAACTGAGCACCTGAGGCGCGGCTTCAATAATCCTTTCAAATTTGGCGGTGGCCTCTTCGCTGTGGTCTGTGCAGGATATATGCACAAAAGCCATTAGACCGAGCCCAAGTTTCTTGCGGTTAAGAATAGCTTGATAACCCTCAATAACACCGCACTCTTCGAGTCGCTTTTGTTTTCGCCAACAAGATGCCTCACTTAGAGAAAGCAGCTCCGCGAGTTTAACATTCGACAATCTTCCGTCGCGCTGTAGACGATCCGAAATAGCAACATCGATCTTATCCAGTATTTCAACCATCATTACTCTCCCTTTTTTTTCAGGATTTCTTGAAGACTATTTTTATCCACAGTGCTCTGTCAATCACAACATCCAGGCTTACTTAAAACGCCCTATTAACAGTTACCCGTGCCCAACTACATAGCGCAATAAGTAATGCCCGAGATGCCGACGTTAATAATAACGTCGGGGGCAGGATCGGTTAATTCACCCGTTACAGACAACGCCCCAGTTCGAAACGTTTTTTGTCCAACGCCATGTCTCTAAGCTAAAAACACCAAAGGCCCTGTTCGGGCCTTCGGCATATCGCATGGTTACTAACCTAAGAAACGCTTGAGTCGCTCTAACCCCAAGACCAGTCGGTCGGGCTGAACAGCATGACACCAGCGCAACCATCCATCCCCTTCCGGCCCAAACGCTATGCCTGGGGCCAAGCCCAAACCCACCTCCTCAACCAGTCGGTTGGCCAGCGAGAGTGTGTCGGCATGACCTTCAATTCTGAAAAAAGCATACATCGCGCCCCCGGCATCCGGCACTTCAACGCCAGGTAACGCCCTCAACCCGTCAAGCAGCAAGTTGCGGGTCAGTTGAAGGTGATTACGTAAATCCGAGATGGTTTGCTCTCCCTGGGTGATAGCGATATGCGCAGCACGCTGCACGGGCTCGAACACGCAGGACACGTTGTACTCAATCAACTTGGCCATATCAGGTGCAAGCTCAGGCGGTACCACCATCCATCCCACTCGCCATCCTGTCATCGTCCAGGCCTTCGAAAAGCTATTGACGGAGATGACACGATCACCCGGTTGGGAAGAGCGCAGGAATGAGGGCGCAGACTTTACGCTCGGATCAAAAACCAAACGCTCGTAGACATCATCGGCCAGGATCCAGATCCCGTATTTGCGGCAGTGAGCCAGGATCAAGTCGACGCTCTCTTGATCAATCATCCACCCTGTAGGGTTGTTCGGTGAGTTGAGCAAGAGCAGTCGTGTATCGGGTGTTAGAGCGTCAAGAAGCTTACCCACATCAAGCGTCCAACTGCCATTGATGACCTCAAGCGAAACCCGCTCGACATGCGCATCCAGAATCTTGGGTATTTCGACGAGATTCGGCCAGATAGGGGTGACGGCCACGACCCGATCACCCGGACTCAACAGCAGTTGACTGGTCAGCATCAAGCCCGACACGCCCGAGGCTGTAACGACGATACGGTCAGCTGAAAACGGCTTGCCGTGTAGATTCGAAAGGTAGGTCGCGATGGCTTCACGCAGGTACGGCCGGCCTAGGTTTTGAGCGTAGAAGGTCTCTCCTCCCGTGATCGACGCAATGGCCGCTTGCTGGATAAAGGAGGCCGTAGGTTGGTCCGATTCGCCAAACCAAAAGGGCAGAACGTCGGAGCGCCCCATGGCGCCGTTGGCGACGTTGCGGATTTCAGAACCGGCAAGTTCACGGATCTGAATACGAGGTTCTTGGTGAGAGGAGGCGTTCGTGCTGTAGGTCATGGTCATTTAGTCTTCCAGTACTTGAAGCGGTGCAGTTAGGCCGGCATCAGGGTGCCCTTGCAGAACTGATCGAATGAACAATTGCGCTCGGTCTGTCTTGGGGCCGCAACCAAAGAACTCTTCAGGAGGGGTGTCCTCGATGATTCGACCCTGCTCCATAAAAATGACGCGGTTCGAGACGCGCCTTGCGAATGACATCTCATGCGTCACGATCAACATGGTCACTCCTGTTTCAGCGACCTTTTGGATTACATCCAGCACCTCTCCGACCATCTCTGGGTCCAGCGCAGAGGTCGGCTCATCAAACAGCAGCACTTCGGGCTCCATCGCCAACGCACGCGCAATTGCCACTCGCTGTTGTTGCCCGCCAGACAGTTGCGATGGGCGCTTGTGAGCATGCTGACTCAGGCCTACGCGCTCCAATAGAGCCAAGGCTTTCTTCTCAGCCTCTTCCCAAGAAATGCCCCGCACCCGAACCGGGGCAATGGCGACGTTCTTCAGCGCGGTCATGTGCGGGAAAAGATTGAATTGCTGGAAGACCATCCCAACTTCTGCTCGGACCTTGTTGAGGTTACGGCCCTCTTTCACCTCAATACCGTCCACTTCAATCGTGCCCGCTTGGAACTGTTCCAGCAGGTTGATGCAGCGAACCAAGGTTGATTTGCCTGAGCCGGAAGGCCCGATGAGTGCGAGTATCTGGCCTTTTTCTACCGCCAAGTTGATGTCGTGCAAGGCCTGGAATTGGCCGTAAAACTTTTGCAGATCAGTGATTTTGATAAACGGCTGAGTCGCTTTCTGATGAGTCATTCTTTTACCTGCCCGCCGCACGTTTCTGACGTTCTTCAATGGAACTGACGATCCTCACCAAAGGAAGAAGAATGATGAGGTACAGCAATGCGGCCCCGATCAGAGGCGATGGATTGGCATAGAAGGCCTGCGCTTGGAGTGCTTGTTTGAGCAGGTCAGGCATAGCAACGACTGACGCCAATGCCGTGTCTTTGATCAAGCTGATGCCGATGCCCGTTGAAGGAGGAATGACCAGACGCAGGGCCTGAGGTAAAACCACGTCCTTCATCATGTCTGTCCAACTGAAGCCCAACGCTTTTGCTGCTTCAAACTGCCCTATCGCCACGGCTTCGATACCCGCACGAAAGCACTCAGCCGCATAAGCAGAAGCAACCAGAGAAAGCGCCGTAACGGCGGCCCAGAAGGGACTGAAGTTGATGCCCACAAAGGGCAGTGCGTAATACACCAATACCAGCAACACCAAGAGGGGAATTGCCCGGAAGATGTCGATGAAAGCGATAGCGATCACACGAATAGGCATTGGGCCGTAGAGCCTGCCCAACACTAAGATAAGTCCTGCTGCGAAAGAGGTTACCAAGCTGGTTAACCCCAGCGTTATGGTGAGCTTCAGGCCTTCGAGCAATGCCAGCGCCGAGCTGTGCAGAACGTCTAAATTGAAAAATGTTTCCATCAAACCCATGTCAATAAACCTCGATCATCACAGGTATCACACCGGACGCCAGCGGCGCACGGCGCTGGCATCTCGATACTTGTTATAGTGCCGCGCTCATTTATTGAGCCGAAGCGGCCAGCGTCGGAATGGGTCGCTGTTTGACGACACTCGAGTCGGCGTCGGCGGGTTCGCCGAACCATTTGATATAGATCTGAGCCAGCTCACCGCTCTCTTTGAGTTTGGTGACCTGAGCATCAAACTCCGCGAGCATGGGGTTATCCTTTTTGAACATCGGGGCCAGTTGTTCATTAGTAGGGATACGAGCCGCAATTTTGTATTGAGGCTTGTCCTTGATGTAATAAGCGTCCATCGGGCAGTCGTGCACCAGGCCACTGACGCGGTTAGACGCCACATCGAGCAGAGCGTCTACGTTAGCGTCGTATCGACGAATGTCTTTGTAGTTATAGTGTGCTTGGTTGCTAGTGCCCCAGATTTCGCCAACCGTACCGGTTTGAACCGCCAGAACTTTGCCGTTTAGCCCTTCTAGATCATTGATACCACTGCGCGTCGCGACGGTCAGGCATTGCTCAGAGTCAAACCATGGTTGGCCAAATGAAACTGACTCCAAACGTTTTGGCGTCACAGTAACGGTGCCAATTGCAATATCTGCGCGCCCTGACTGAACCGCGGGAAATAACATATGAAACGGCATAGAGGTGTACTCCACCGTTTTATTCATATTCTTTGCAACGGCGTTAATAATATCGACTTCGTAGCCCACTGCCTTTCCCGTTTGGTCTTCAAACTCAAACGGCACATTAGCAACGTGCGCGGCAACGGTAATGTCGGCGGCCAAGGAAATGCTGGAGTAAGCGAAAGCGATCGAAGCCAGCGTAAGTTTTACTGGGTGCATTGATAGAACTCCACATATTTATAAGTTAGAGGAAGTGAGTTCGAACATTTCTTCATTCAATTATTGTTATTTAGATATTTCTATCTTTTAGCGTGGGCAAGCCAACTACTGAGTCGGTGCTGGTTCCACTATTTCTCCGCTAATTACAGGCTATCAACGTCGCCGAGCAGGCTCACCAAAACGTCATAGCGATAACGGCTACTGTGTTCACCTGAATACCGGGGCAGGTGCGCGTTTCAAAGCAAATTCCCGCCTTGGGAAACAGGACTTCAGTATGAAGATCTTGGGTGAATTTACTTTTCAGCTTTAACGAATTTCATCGAACGACCTGAAATATCCCTTCATCTATTCGGCCGTTTTTGATGGATTCTTTATTCTGCGGGCAAGAGGCCGGTTGCCTTCTCCCCTTTTCGCAGCGAATCGCTTATGTCACTCGCCGCGGCAAAAAACGGAGGCGCCTGATTCCCATGAAAACGTTACCCCTTCCAAGGGCCTACACCCTCCATCCACCAAGGCCAAAAAATCGCCATAAAAAAAGCCCCTGTGCAGGGGCTTTTTAAAAGAAACCGTTGAGGTTTCAGCAATATCCTAGAACGGGATATCGTCGTCGAAGCTGTCGAAATCCGGAGCTGGCTGTGGAGCCTGCTGTTGTGGCGCGGGACGCGACTGTTGCTGTTGCTGCTGCTGTTGCGGTGCAGGGCGTTGAGCCTGCTGGCGCGGAGCGGATTGCTGGTAGTTGTTACCGCCGCCCTGGTTTTGTTGGTCGCCCTGTGGACGGCCACCCAGCAGTTGCATGGTGCCTTGCATGTCGACCACGATTTCTGTGGTGTAACGCTTGATACCGTCTTTTTCCCACTCACGGGTTTGCAATTTGCCTTCGATGTACACCTGCGAACCCTTGCGCAGGTATTCGCCAGCGATCTCGGCAACTTTGCCGAACATCGATACGCGGTGCCATTCAGTCTTCTCGACTTTTTGACCGGTTTGCTTGTCAGTCCACTGTTCGCTGGTTGCCAGACTCAGGTTGGTCACGGCATTACCGTTAGGCAAGTAGCGAACTTCGGGATCCTGGCCGCATGTGCCGACCAATATAACTTTGTTAACCCCACGGGCCATAACGTTCTCCTAGGCTTCGCACGTCGGCGCTGGATTAACCAACTGCTCGAGTGTCGTGCGATCCAATAGTTCGGTGTCCAATTTGATATAAATCGCAGACTCTTCAGCCACGACCACAGCATCAGTTACTCCAGCAACAGCCTTCAAACGCTCGGCCAGGCCTGCTTCGCGAAGCGCCACAGGCGTTAACGGCAAGCGCAAGCTTGTCACGTACGGAGGTTCGCGCATGGTAACAGCAAAGGCTAGCCAGAGTGCAGCCAGACCTGCGCATCCCAGGAACACAACCGACAGACCGCCATGCTGAAATAACCAGCCGCCGAGTATGCCGCCCATTGCAGAACCAAGGAATTGACTGGTGGAATAAACCCCCATCGCCGTTCCTTTACCGCCCGCCGGTGACACCTTGCTGATCAGTGAAGGCAATGACGCCTCCAGCAAGTTAAACGCAGTGAAGAACACAATCGTGCCGATCACCAAAGCTCGCAAGCTATCGCCGAACTGCCAGAAGAATAGCTCAGTCAGCATCAACGTACTGACTGCGCCGAGTAAAACTCGTTTCATTTTGCGTTTCTTTTCGCCATAGATGATGAACGGGATCATGGCGAAAAAGGAAATCAGCAGCGCGGTCAGGTACACCCACCAGTGTTGCTCTTTGGGCAGGCCGGCTTTCTCGACCAGCGCCAGCGGCAATGCGATGAAGCTCGACATCAACATGGCGTGTAACACAAAGATGCCTAGATCCAGGCGCAGCAGATCGGGATGACGCAACGTCTGCATCAAGGCTTTTTTGGCGACGCCGGACTCGCGGTGCTGCAAGGTGCCGGTTGAGCGCGGCACCATAAACATGACAATCACGATGCCGAGCAGCGCCATTGCGCCCGTGGCCAAGAACAGCCCCGACAAGCCGAAAGCGCTAGTCAGCAAGGGCCCAACAACCATGGCGACTGCAAATGACAACCCGATGGTCATGCCGATCATGGCCATTGCCTTGGTACGGTGCTGCTCGCGGGTCAGGTCTGAAAGCAAAGCCATGACGGCCGCAGAAATAGCACCTGCGCCCTGCAGGACGCGTCCAGCAATGACGCCCCAAATCGAGTCTGAGTTAGCCGCCAAGACGCTGCCTAAGGCAAACACGATCAACCCGAAGTAAATCACCGGGCGTCGGCCAATGCGGTCAGAAATGATGCCAAACGGAATCTGAAAAATTGCTTGGGTCAGGCCATAAGCACCTATCGCCAAACCAATCAAGGCAGGTGTCGCACCTGCCAGGTCCATCCCATAGGTCGCCAAAACCGGCAATACCATAAACATGCCAAGCATACGGAACGCAAACACAAGTGCCAGACCGCTGGCTGCGCGGGTCTCGCTGCCACTCATGCGTTCGCTGTGGGGATCGTGCATGGAAAAACCTCATGTGAACCGGCGGCGATTCTACCAGTCCCATCGAGTAACAGCACACACACGAGCAAGGCGCGACGCTTTGTCACGTAAAAGTTATGAAAGCCTGCTTGATGACATCAAGCCATCAAGAGCCTGCACAGCTTTCACACAGATACGTATACTCAGTCGTTTACGTTATGCCCGCCAAGCGAGGCCGCAGTGGACAAGATCCTGATACGTGGGGCACGAACCCACAACCTGAAGAACATCGACCTGACCCTGCCAAGGGACAAACTGATCGTCATCACCGGACTGTCTGGCTCCGGCAAATCATCTCTGGCATTTGACACGTTGTATGCCGAAGGCCAGCGGCGTTATGTCGAGTCGCTGTCGGCTTATGCGCGACAATTCCTGTCGATGATGGAGAAGCCTGACGTCGATACGATTGAAGGGCTGTCACCGGCGATTTCCATCGAACAGAAGTCGACGTCACACAACCCGCGTTCCACGGTCGGTACCATCACCGAGATCTACGATTACCTGCGCCTGCTGTATGCCCGCGTGGGTATTCCACGCTGCCCAGACCACGATATTCCACTGGAAGCCCAGACTGTCAGCCAAATGGTTGACCTGGTGCTGGCGCAACCTGAAGGCAGCAAACTCATGCTGCTGGCGCCTGTCATTCGCGAGCGAAAGGGCGAGCACCTGTCGGTGTTTGAAGAACTGCGTGCGCAAGGCTTTGTGCGGGCACGCGTGAACGGCAGGCTCTGTGAGCTGGATGAGTTGCCAAAACTCGACAAACAGAAGAAGCACACGATTGATGTGGTGGTTGACCGCTTTAAAGTGCGTGCCGACCTGCAACAGCGTTTGGCTGAGTCGTTCGAGACCGCGCTGAAACTGGCAGACGGCATTGCGCTGGTCGCACCGATGGACGATGAGACAGGCGAAGAGATGATCTTCTCCGCGCGCTTCGCCTGCCCGATCTGTGGCCACGCCATCAGTGAGCTTGAACCCAAGCTGTTTTCCTTTAACAACCCGGCGGGCGCGTGCCCTACGTGTGACGGCCTGGGGGTTAAGCAGTTCTTTGACATCAAACGTCTGGTGAACGGCGAACTTACGTTGGCCGAAGGCGCCATTCGTGGCTGGGACAGACGAAACGTCTATTATTTCCAGATGCTCGGGGCGCTGGCCAAGCACTACGATTTCAGCCTCGAAGTGCCGTTCAATGAACTGCCTGCCGACAAGCAGAAAGTCATTCTGTACGGCAGTGGCACCCAGAACGTGGATTTTCGCTATCTGAATGATCGCGGCGACATCGTGAAACGGGCGCATCCGTTTGAAGGCATTGTGCCGAACTTGGAGCGCCGTTATCGCGAAACCGAGTCGGCCACTGTCCGCGAAGAGCTGGCCAAGTTTCTGAGCACCCAGTCGTGCCCAGACTGCCGGGGCACTCGTTTGCGTCGTGAGGCGCGGCACGTGTGGGTCGGTGAGAAAACCCTGCCAGCCGTGACCAATTTGCCGATTGGTGACGCGACTGAGTATTTCAGCACCCTGAGCCTGACTGGCCGTCGTGGTGAGATCGCAGACAAGATTCTCAAGGAAATTCGCGAGCGCTTGCAGTTTTTGGTGAATGTGGGCTTGGACTATCTGTCACTGGATCGCAGCGCCGATACGTTGTCGGGCGGTGAAGCTCAGCGTATTCGTCTGGCCAGTCAGATTGGTGCGGGCTTGGTGGGTGTGTTGTACATCCTCGACGAACCATCTATTGGCTTACATCAGCGCGATAACGATCGCTTGCTGGGAACGCTTAAGCATCTGCGTGACATCGGCAACACGGTGATCGTGGTTGAGCACGACGAAGACGCGATTCGTCTGGCGGACTATGTGGTCGATATCGGCCCGGGTGCCGGGGTGCATGGTGGCCATATTGTTGCCGAAGGCACACCAGCCGAGGTCATGGCGCATCCTGACTCACTAACCGGCAAGTACCTGTCGGGCCGGGTGAAAATAGCAGTACCGGCTAAACGTACACCGCGCAATAAAAAGCTGACGCTGTCGCTCAAAGGTGCACGCGGTAACAACTTGCGCAATGTGGACCTTGAGATACCGATTGGTCTGCTGACCTGCGTGACGGGCGTGTCCGGCTCGGGCAAATCAACGCTGATCAATAACACGCTCTATCCGCTCAGCGCTACCGCACTGAATGGCGCGACCACGTTGGAAGCGGCAGCCCATGACAGTATTAAAGGGCTAGAACACTTGGACAAAGTGGTCGATATCGACCAAAGCCCGATTGGTCGTACACCGCGTTCCAATCCGGCGACGTACACGGGGCTCTTTACACCTATCCGCGAGCTGTTTTCGGGTGTGCCGGAGTCCCGCTCCCGGGGGTATGGCCCAGGGCGTTTCTCCTTCAACGTGAAGGGCGGACGCTGCGAGGCGTGTCAGGGTGATGGTCTGATCAAGGTAGAAATGCACTTTCTGCCGGACATCTACGTGCCTTGCGATGTCTGCAAGAGCAAGCGCTACAACCGCGAAACCCTTGAGATCAAGTACAAGGGCAAGAGCATCCACGAAGTGCTGGAGATGACTATCGAGGAAGCAAGAGAGTTCTTCGATGCGGTACCTGCACTGGCGCGCAAGCTGCAAACGCTGATGGATGTGGGCTTGTCCTACATCAAGCTCGGACAGTCTGCCACGACGCTGTCAGGCGGCGAGGCGCAGCGGGTGAAGCTGTCTCGCGAACTGTCCAAGCGTGATACCGGCAAGACGCTGTACATCCTGGATGAGCCAACAACGGGTCTGCACTTTGCTGATATTCAACAATTGCTGGATGTGCTGCACCGACTGCGCGACCACGGCAACACCGTGGTGGTGATCGAGCACAACCTGGACGTGATCAAGACCGCTGACTGGCTGGTGGATCTTGGGCCTGAAGGCGGCTCTAAAGGCGGGCAGATTATTGCCACTGGGACACCGGAAGAGGTCGCAGAAATGAAGCAATCTCACACCGGGTTCTACCTAAAACCGTTGTTGATACGCGACAAGGCTTAAATCGCTGTACGAAAAAGCCCCTGTCATCGAGAGATGGCAGGGGCTTTTTGGTGTTCTGGGGCTTCCGCTTTTTGCAGGAGGATCAGAACTGCGATTGCAGGTAGTTCTGCAGACCGATCGACTTGATCAGACCCAACTGCTTTTCAAGCCAGTAGGTGTGATCTTCTTCGGTGTCTGCCAACTGAATACGCAGCATGTCGCGGCTTACGTAGTCTTTGTGACGCTCACACAGTTCAATGCCTTTGCAGAGCGCAGCGCGCACTTTGTATTCCAGGCGCAAGTCGGCGGCGAACATCTCTGGCACGGTAGTACCCACATCGAGGTCATCCGGGCGCATGCGCGGGGTGCCTTCGAGCATCAGAATCCGGCGCATCAACGCATCAGCGTGTTGTGCCTCTTCTTCCATTTCGTGGTTGATACGTTCGTACAACTTGGTAAAACCCCAATCCTCGTACATACGAGAATGGACAAAATATTGGTCACGTGCAGCCAGCTCGCCGGTTAACAACGTGTTGAGGTAATCGATTACGTCCGGGTGCCCTAGCATCGCCCCACATCTCCCTTCTTGAAAGGCTGTAGTTTGAACCAAGCTGACTGAGAGGTCACGGTTCAATCGCAACAAAAACGCTAATTTGTGGAGAAAACATGCCTAAATAACGCAAAAACCGCCCATTTGAGGGCGGTTCTGCTTCTCACTTAGACTTACTTAACGGTTACACCCAGCGCTTTCGCAATGCCTTCACCATAGGCAGGATCGGCCTTTAGGAAGTGCTGCAACTGACGCTGAACAACGTCATCTGTCACACCCTCCATAGCGCCGGCGATGTTGTTGATAAGCAGCGCTTTCTGCTCGTCATTCATCAGCCGGAACAGTGCACCGGCATAGCTGTAGTAGTCAGTGTCTTCGCGATGGTCATAGCGGTCAGCCGCACCACTGAGCGCTAATGGCGGCTCGGCATACTGCGGGGCTTGCTTAGGCGCATCAGCGTAGCTGTTGGGCTCGTAGTTAGGCGCCGCACCACCATTGTTGCCAAAAGCCATAGAGCCATCACGCTGGTAGGTGTGCGCAGGCACGCGTGGGGCGTTGATGGGCAGGTGCTGATGGTTGGTGCCTACACGGTAACGGTGCGCATCCGCATACGCGAAGACACGGCCTTGGAGCATGCGGTCAGGGGAGAGACCAACACCGGGGATCATGTTGCTAGGACCAAAGGCCGCCTGCTCAACTTCAGCAAAGTAGTTGAGCGGGTTACGGTTGAGCTCAAGTTCGCCGATCTCGATCAGCGGAAATTCTTTCTGCGACCAGGTCTTGGTCACGTCGAACGGGTTGTCCCGGTGCGATGCAGCCTGAGCTTCGGTCATGACCTGAATGCACACACGCCATTTTGGGTAGTCGCCACGCTCGATAGCATCGAACAGGTCGCGCTGGGCGTAATCAGGATCCGTTCCGGCAAGACGTGCAGCCTCTTCTGGCGGCAGGTTCTTGATGCCTTGCTTGGTTTTGTAATGCCATTTGACCCAGTGACGCTCACCTGCGGCGTTGATCAGGCTGTAAGTGTGACTGCCAAAACCGTGCATATGGCGATAGCCATCGGGAATACCGCGATCCGAGAACAAAATGGTGACCTGGTGCAGAGACTCTGGTGAATGCGACCAGAAGTCCCATTTCACTTGTGCGCTTTTAAGGTTGCTCTGCGGCAGGCGCTTTTGGGTGTGGATAAAGTCAGGAAACTTGAGCGGGTCGCGAATAAAGAAAACCGGGGTGTTGTTACCCACGATGTCCCAGTTACCTTCTTCGGTATAGAACTTGAGGGCGAAACCACGCGGATCGCGCTCGGTGTCAGCAGAACCCCGCTCACCGCCCACAGTAGAGAAGCGCAAGAAGGTAGGGGTTTGCTTACCGACGGTGTCAAACAGCTTGGCACTGCTGTATTGAGTGATGTCACGCGTCAGGGTGAAGGTGCCATGAGCAGCCGAACCTTTGGCATGCACACGACGTTCTGGAATATTTTCGCGGTTAAAGTGCGCGAGTTTTTCAATCAAGTGAAAGTCTTCGAGCAACAACGGGCCACGAGGCCCAGCCGAACGAGAGTTCTGGTTGTCAGCAACAGGCGCGCCGCTGGCGGTCGTAAGCGTTTTGGTCTGGCTCATGCTAATCCTTCCTCAATCAGTCTTGATGCTGCCGGCTAATCGGCTGAGGAAGAGTATTGACCACGAAAGCTGTGTGGGCAAATGCATTAAATTGTCGAGATCAATAGTTATTAATAATCGACCGAACACAAAAAACCGGGCGCTAGGCCCGGTTCTTTGTAGAGACTGACGTCTTACTCAGCGGATACAGCTTCACCGCCAACTGGACGATCAACCAACTCGACGTACGCCATAGGCGCGTTGTCGCCAGCGCGGAAACCGCACTTGAGGATGCGCAGGTAGCCACCCTCACGAGTTGCATAACGCTTGCCCAGATCGTTGAACAGCTTACCAACGATGGCTTTCGAACGCGTACGGTCGAAGGCCAGACGGCGGTTAGCCAGACAATCATTCTTGGCCAGAGTAATCAGCGGCTCAGCAACGCGACGCAATTCTTTGGCTTTCGGCAGAGTCGTTTTGATCAGCTCGTGCTCGAACAACGACACTGCCATGTTTTGAAACATAGCCTTGCGATGGGAGCTAGTGCGGCTCAGGTGACGACCACTTTTACGATGACGCATGGTTCATTCCTTACCAAACACAACGTTCGGTGATTACGACGATCAGGCAGTCGCCTTGTCGTCCTTCTTAAGACTTGCAGGCGGCCAGTTGTCGAGGCGCATGCCGAGGGACAGACCACGGGAGGCCAGAACGTCCTTGATTTCAGTCAAGGATTTCTTGCCCAGGTTCGGAGTCTTCAACAGTTCTACTTCGGTGCGCTGAATCAGGTCACCAATGTAGTAAATGTTCTCCGCCTTAAGGCAGTTGGCCGAACGCACGGTCAGTTCCAGATCGTCAACCGGACGAAGCAGGATCGGATCGATCTCGTCTTCCTGTTCGATAACCACTGGTTCGCTGTCACCTTTGAGGTCGACGAATGCAGCCAACTGCTGTTGCAGGATGGTTGCAGCACGACGGATAGCCTCTTCAGGATCTAGGGTACCGTTGGTCTCCAGATCAATAACCAGCTTGTCCAGGTTAGTACGCTGTTCTACACGGGCGTTTTCCACCACGTATGCGATACGGCGAACCGGGCTGAACGAAGAGTCAAGCTGCAAGCGACCAATGCTACGGCTTTCGTCTTCATCGCTCTGACGCGAGTCTGCTGGTTCATAACCACGACCACGAGCTACGGTGAGCTTCATGTTCAAGGCGCCGTTAGACGCCAGGTTGGCGATTACGTGATCGGGATTAACGATCTCGACATCATGATCCAGCTGAATATCGGCAGCGGTAACCACCCCCGAACCCTTCTTCGACAAGGTCAGCGTAACTTCGTCACGGCCGTGCAGCTTGATAGCCAGACCTTTAAGGTTCAACAGGATTTCAATTACGTCTTCCTGTACACCTTCGATGGCGCTGTACTCGTGGAGCACACCATCAATCTCGGCCTCGACTACTGCACAGCCTGGCATTGAGGACAACAGGATGCGGCGCAGCGCGTTGCCCAGGGTGTGGCCAAAACCACGCTCGAGAGGCTCGAGAGTGATTTTAGCGCGGGTTGGACTGACAACCTGCACATCAATGTGGCGGGGTGTCAGGAACTCATTTACCGAAATCTGCATGGATGCACCTATTTTCTAGCCCTTACTTGGAGTAGAGCTCGACAATCAGGCTTTCGTTGATGTCGGCGGACAGATCACTGCGAGCAGGAACGTTCTTGAAAACGCCCGACTTCTTCTCAGTGTCTACTTCTACCCATTCTACGCGGCCACGTTGGGCACACAGATCGAGAGCTTGGACAATGCGAAGCTGGTTCTTTGCTTTCTCGCGGATAGCGACCACGTCACCAGCACGAACCTGGTAGGACGGAACGTTAACGGTCTGACCGTTTACGCTGATCGACTTGTGCGATACCAACTGACGAGATTCGGCACGAGTAGAGCCGAAACCCATACGGTATACGACGTTATCCAGGCGGCATTCGAGCAGTTGCAACAGGTTTTCGCCAGTTGCACCTTTTTTGCCAGCAGCTTGTTTGTAGTAGCCGCTGAACTGACGCTCGAGAACGCCGTAGATACGACGGACCTTCTGCTTTTCACGCAGTTGGGTGCCGTAGTCGGATTGGCGACCGCGGCGTTGGCCGTGGATGCCTGGAGCAGCTTCAATATTGCACTTCGATTCGATAGCGCGCACACCACTCTTCAGGAAGAGATCGGTGCCTTCACGACGTGCCAGTTTGCATTTTGGACCAATGTAACGAGCCATTCTTTACAGTCTCCTGGATTACACGCGGCGCTTCTTCGGCGGACGGCACCCGTTGTGCGGGATTGGCGTCACGTCGGTGATGCTGGCGATCTTATAGCCACAGCCGTTCAAAGCACGGACAGCGGACTCACGACCTGGACCTGGACCTTTAACGTTAACGTCAAGGTTTTTCAGGCCATATTCCAGCGCAGCTTGACCAGCACGTTCAGCAGCTACTTGAGCAGCAAACGGGGTGGACTTGCGAGAACCGCGGAAACCCGAACCACCGGAGGTAGCCCAAGAAAGCGCGTTACCCTGACGGTCGGTGATGGTCACGATTGTGTTGTTGAAAGACGCGTGGATGTGGGCGATGCCATCAACCACTGTCTTTTTTACTTTTTTACGAGGACGAGCAGCAGGTTTTGCCATGACTAAATTCCTGTCGATTCGCTGGTGCGATTACTTGCGGATCGGCTTACGCGGACCTTTGCGAGTACGCGCGTTGGTCTTGGTACGCTGACCGCGCACTGGAAGACCACGACGATGGCGCAGACCGCGGTAGCAGCCCAAATCCATCAAGCGTTTGATTTTCATGTTGACTTCACGACGCAGGTCACCTTCAGTGGTGAACTTTGCCACTTCGCCACGCAGTAACTCAATCTGCTCGTCGCTCAGATCCTTGATCTTAGCGGCTGGGTTTACACCAGCATCCACACAGATTTTCTGTGCAGTAGTGCGACCAACACCATAGATGTAGGTCAGCGAGATAACAGTGTGCTTGTTATCTGGAATGTTAACGCCTGCAATACGGGCCATTCAGTGGGACTCCAATTGACAGCTACCTACGCCCCGGAAGCCAAGAAATAGGGCGCGAGATAA
This sequence comes from Pseudomonas psychrophila HA-4, assembly GCF_000282975.1. Lineage (GTDB taxonomy): Bacteria > Pseudomonadota > Gammaproteobacteria > Pseudomonadales > Pseudomonadaceae > Aquipseudomonas > Aquipseudomonas psychrophila_A. The sequence goes on along the minus strand of NZ_ALJC01000084.1, from coordinate 30,435 downwards.
TATCGCTGTAATAACAAATAATCAACCCAGCAGCGCACTAGCTGCTGGGCTTCAAACAGATCACACTCAGCCTTGGCGCTGTTTGTGACGTGGTTCCGCGCTGCAAATTACCCGAACAACACCTTCGCGGCGAATAATCTTGCAGTTACGGCACAGCTTTTTCACCGATGCACGAACTTTCATCACCAACTCCTCTAACCTTATGGGAACTTCAGCGCAGCATGCCGCTGCCGTAGCCCTTCAGGTTGGCTTTCTTCATCAGGGATTCGTACTGGTGCGAAACGAGGTGCGATTGTACTTGCGACATAAAGTCCATAACAACCACGACCACGATCAGCAACGAGGTCCCGCCAAGGTAGAACGGAACGTTTGCTGCAACCACCAGGAACTGGGGCAACAGACATACGGCCGTCATATAAAGAGCACCGAACAGAGTCAAACGAGTCAAAACGCCATCAATATAGCGCGCAGACTGCTCACCTGGACGGATACCCGGAATAAAGGCACCGGACTTCTTCAGGTTTTCCGCTACGTCTTTCGGATTGAACATCAACGCCGTATAGAAGAAGCAGAAGAAAATAATCCCTGCACTAAACAGCAGAATATTCAACGGCTGACCAGGAGCGATCGACTGCGAGATGTCCTGCAACCAGCCCATACCTTCAGACTGACCAAACCAGGCACCCAGCGAAGCCGGGAACAGCAAAATGCTGCTCGCAAAAATAGCCGGGATAACACCGGCCATATTCACTTTCAGCGGTAGGTGGCTAGTCTGCGCAGCAAACACCTTGCGGCCTTGCTGACGCTTGGCGTAGTGAACAGCAATACGACGCTGACCACGCTCAATGAACACCACGAAACCGATAATCGCTACTGCCAGCAAACCGATAGCAACCAAGGCGAAGATGTTGATATCGCCCTGACGCGCAGACTCAAAAGACTGCCCAATTGCTCTCGGAAGACCGGCGACGATACCCGAAAAAATCAACATCGAGATACCGTTGCCAACACCACGCTCAGTAATCTGCTCACCCAGCCACATCATAAACATTGCACCCGCCACAAACGTGGTTATTGCAACGAAATGGAAGCCTAGGTCACCAGTGAACGCCACGCCTTGCCCTGCCAGACCAATGGACATGCCAATAGCTTGAACAAGAGCAAGAACGACAGTGAGGTAGCGGGTGTACTGGCTTATCTTGCGACGACCAGCTTCACCTTCCTTCTTCAACTGCTCCAGCTGTGGGCTGACAGCGGACATAAGCTGCATGATGATCGATGCCGAAATGTACGGCATGATCCCCAGCGCAAAAATACTCATCCGCTCCAGCGCACCGCCGGAAAACATGTTGAACAAGCTAAGAATGGTCCCCTCATTCTGTCGAAACAGGTCCGCCAACCGGTCCGGGTTAATGCCTGGAACTGGGATGTGTGCGCCTATTCGGTAGACGATAATCGCCAAGAATAGAAAACGCAGACGAGCCCAGAGCTCGGATAACCCGCCTTTGCTGAGCGCTGAGAGAGCACCTTGCTTAGCCATTTATTCCTCGAACTTGCCGCCAGCTGCTTCGATAGCCGAACGCGCACCTTTGGTGGCGCCGATTCCCTTGCCGATTGTGACAGCGCGAGTAACTTCACCGGACAGCATGATTTTCACACGCAGTACGTTGACGTTGATCACGTTGGCATCTTTCAGGGTCTGCACAGTAACGATATCGCCTTCCACTTTAGCCAGCTCGGACAAACGCACTTCTGCGCGATCCATGGCTTTCAGGGAAACGAAACCGAACTTAGGCAGACGGCGATGCAGCGGCTGTTGACCGCCTTCAAAGCCTGGAGCAATTGTGCCACCGGAACGGGAGGTCTGACCTTTGTGACCACGGCCACCAGTCTTACCCAAACCGCTACCGATACCACGGCCCGGACGATGCTTTTCGCGACGGGAACCCGGCGCTGGACTCAGATCATTGAGTTTCATCGATTAACCCTCGACACGCAGCATGTAGTAAGCCTTGTTGATCATCCCGCGATTCTCGGGAGTATCAAGTACTTCTACAGTGTGACCGATGCGACGCAGACCCAAACCCTTAACGCACAATTTGTGGTTAGGGATACGGCCGGTCATGCTTTTGATCAGCGTTACTTTTACGGTAGCCATGATCAGAAGATCTCCTTGACGCTTTTGCCACGCTTAGCAGCGATGGACTCAGGAGATTGCATAGCTTTCAAACCTTTGAAAGTGGCGTGAACCACGTTTACCGGGTTAGTCGAGCCATAGCACTTGGCCAGAACGTTCTGAACGCCAGCAACTTCGAGGACAGCACGCATAGCGCCGCCAGCGATGATACCGGTACCTTCAGAAGCAGGCTGCATGTAAACCTTCGAAGCGCCATGAGCGGACTTCATTGCGTACTGCAGCGTTGTGCCGTTCAGGTCAACTTGAATCATGTTGCGGCGAGCAGCTTCCATTGCCTTCTGGATCGCAGCAGGCACTTCACGTGACTTGCCACGGCCGAAGCCAACGCGCCCTTTACCATCACCAACCACGGTCAACGCGGTGAAAGTGAAGATACGGCCGCCTTTAACGGTTTTGGCTACGCGGTTAACTTGAACCAGCTTCTCAATGTAGCCTTCGTCGCGCTTTTGGTCGTTATTTGACATAACTTAGAACTCCAGCCCAGCTTCACGAGCAGCCTCAGCCAGCGCTTTCACGCGGCCGTGGTACTTGAAGCCAGAGCGGTCGAAAGCCACCTGCGAGACGCCAGCGGCTTTAGCACGCGTAGCGACCAGCTGGCCAACCTTTGTGGCCGCGTCGATGTTGCCAGTGGCAGCATCACGCAGTTCTTTGTCCAAAGTCGAGGCGCTTGCCAGGACTTTGCTGCCGTCGGCCGAGATGACCTGGGCATATATATGCTGCGAAGAGCGGAACACGCAGAGACGCACAACTTCTAATTCGTGCATTTTCAGACGTGCTTTGCGAGCGCGACGCAGTCGAGTAACTTTTTTGTCGGTCATTTGCTAGGCCCTACTTCTTCTTGGCTTCTTTACGGCGGACGACTTCGTCCGCGTAACGCACACCTTTACCTTTGTAAGGTTCTGGTGGACGGAAGTCGCGGATCTCAGCGGCCACTTGACCTACCAGCTGCTTATCGATGCCCTTGATCAGGATATCGGTTTGGCTTGGGGTCTCAGCGGTGATGCCTTCCGGCAGTTCGTAATCCACTGGGTGCGAGAAGCCAAGAGCCAGGTTCAGCACTGTGCCTTTTGCTTGCGCTTTGTAACCAACACCGACCAGCTGGAGCTTGCGCTCGAAGCCTTGGCTTACGCCTTGGACCATGTTGTTTACCAACGCACGAGTGGTACCAGCCATTGCGCGAGTTTGTTGATCGCCATTGCGAGCAGCGAAACGCAGCTCACCGGCCTCTTCAACGATTTCAACCGACGAATGGATGTTCAGTTCTAGAGTGCCCTTGGCACCCTTCACCGAAAGCTGTTGGCCTGCGAATTTTACTTCGACACCAGCTGGCAGCTTAACGGGGTTCTTAGCGACGCGTGACATGCTTATCCCCCCTTAGAACACAGTGCAAAGAACTTCGCCGCCGACACCGGCAGCGCGCGCAGCACGATCCGTCATCACACCTTTGTTGGTGGAGACGATAGACACACCGAGACCGCCACGAACTTTTGGCAGGTCATCGGAGGACTTGTACTGACGCAGGCCTGGACGGCTAACGCGCTTAACTTCTTCGATAACCGGACGGCCTTCGAAGTACTTCAGCTCGATAGACAGCAGTGGTTTGATTTCGCTGCTGATCTGATAATCCGCGATGTAACCTTCGTCTTTGAGAACTTTGGCTACAGCTACCTTCAACGTGGAAGATGGCATGCTTACGACGGACTTTTCAGCCATCTGGGCATTACGGATTCGAGTTAGCATGTCCGCTAACGGGTCCTGCATACTCATGGGCTAGACGCTCCTGATACAAAAAGAATTAGCCTTGCGGCTACAACTATCGCCGAGTGACTCAATGCTTAAAAAGCACGGGCTCAGGCGAGCCGGATATTCTAGACACACGCCAGAAATGAATCAAGCCCCAATAGGGGCTTGATTCATATTCAAGGCCACCGACTGTCAGGATATTGCGACCCTGACAGTGGAGACTTTGTCTGTACGCCTTACCAGCTGGCTTTAACCAGACCTGGTACGTCACCACGCATTGCTGCTTCACGCAATTTGTTACGGCCCAAGCCGAACTTGCGGTAAACACCGTGCGGACGACCAGTCAGGCGGCAGCGGTTACGCATGCGCGCAGCGCTTGCGTCACGTGGCTGCTTCTGCAGAGCTACTTGAGCTTCCCAACGCGCTTCTGGACTTGCGTTCAGATCAACGATGATAGCTTTAAGCTCAGCACGCTTCTTGGCGAACTTGGCAACCGTTAGCTGACGTTTCAGCTCGCGGTTTTTCATGCTCATCTTGGCCATGGTCCTACTCCAATCAGTTGCGGAACGGGAATTTGAAAGCACGCAGCAATGCGCGACCTTCATCATCTGTCCGAGCAGTGGTGGTCAGGGTGATGTCCAGACCGCGAAGGGCATCGATTTTGTCGTAGTCAATTTCCGGGAAAATGATCTGCTCTTTAACGCCCATGCTGTAGTTACCACGACCATCGAAGGACTTGGCATTCAGGCCGCGGAAGTCGCGAACCCGAGGCAGGGAGATCGACAGCAGACGATCCAGGAATTCGTACATACGCTCACGGCGCAGAGTTACTTTGACGCCGATCGGCCAGCCTTCGCGAACTTTAAAGCCTGCGATGGATTTGCGAGCGTAGGTCACAACAACTTTTTGACCTGTGATCTTTTCCAAATCAGCTACAGCGTGCTCGATGACTTTTTTGTCACCGATCGCTTCGCCCAAACCCATGTTCAGAGTGATCTTGGTAACGCGCGGAACTTCCATCACGTTCGAAAGCTTAAGTTCTTCCTTAAGTTTCGGAGCGATTTCCTTCCGGTAAATCTCTTTTAGTCGTGCCATGGTCTCATCTACCTAGCAGTGTTCAAGCATCAACCGCTTTTTGGGTCGACTTGAAGACACGAATTTTTTTGCCTTCTTCTACTTTAAAACCAACGCGATCAGCCTTGTTGGTTTCGCCGTTGAAAATGGCCACGTTAGAAGCGTCCAGTGGAGCTTCTTTCTCGACGATACCGCCTTGTACGCCCGACATCGGGTTTGGCTTGGTATGACGCTTAACCAGGTTCAGACCGCCAATAACCAGACGGTTGTTAGCGAGAACCTTAAGCACCTTACCGCGCTTACCTTTGTCTTTGCCGGCGATCACGATGATCTCGTCGTCACGACGAATCTTTTGCATGTCGGATCTCCTTACAGCACTTCTGGGGCGAGCGAGACGATCTTCATGAACTTCTCAGTACGAAGCTCACGGGTCACTGGCCCAAAGATACGGGTGCCGATCGGCTCTTGCTTGTTGTTCAGAAGAACAGCAGCGTTGCCATCAAAGCGGATAATGGAGCCATCAGCACGACGTACGCCGTGACGAGTGCGGACTACAACAGCAGTCATCACTTGGCCTTTTTTCACTTTACCGCGAGGAATTGCTTCCTTCACGGTAACTTTGATGATGTCACCGATACCAGCGTAACGACGATGGGAGCCACCCAGCACCTTGATGCACATAACGCGGCGTGCGCCGCTGTTATCGGCCACATCGAGCATGGATTGAGTCTGAATCATATAATTTCTCCGACCCCTAGTCCTTAGACTTCCACAGCGCGTTCGAGAACATCAACCAATGCCCAAGACTTAGTCTTGGCCAGCGGACGAGTTTCACGAATAGTGACTTTGTCGCCGATGTGGCACTGATTGGTTTCGTCGTGCGCGTGCAGCTTAGTCGAACGCTTAACGTATTTACCGTAGATCGGGTGCTTAACGCGACGCTCGATCAGAACGGTGATGGTCTTGTCCATCTTGTCGCTGACAACACGGCCAGTCAGCGTACGGACAGTTTTTTCGGCTTCAGCCATGATTACTTACCTGCCTGCTGTTTGAGCACAGTCTTCACGCGAGCAATGTCACGCTTAACTTGCGAGAGCAGATGCGACTGCCCCAACTGGCCAGTTGCTTTCTGCATACGCAGATTGAACTGGTCGCGCAGCAAGCCGAGCAGTTGCTCGTTCAGCTGCTGTGCGGATTTTTCACGAAGTTCATTCGCTTTCATCACATCACCGTCCGTTTAACAAAGGAGGTGGCGAGCGGCAGCTTTGCAGCAGCCAGGGCGAAAGCCTCACGCGCCAGCTCTTCAGAAACACCCTCGATTTCATACAGGACTTTGCCTGGCTGAATCTGGGCAACCCAGTATTCGACGTTACCCTTACCTTTACCCATCCGAACTTCGAGTGGCTTTTTGGAAATAGGTTTGTCCGGGAATACACGGATCCAGATCTTGCCACCACGCTTAACGTGACGGGTCAGTGCACGACGCGCTGATTCGATCTGACGAGCGGTGAGGCGACCACGAGCAACAGACTTCAGCGCATACTCGCCGAAGCTGACTTTGCTACCGCGCAATGCCAAGCCACGGTTGTGGCCAGTCATTTGCTTGCGGAACTTCGTACGCTTAGGTTGTAACATTTGGCGTACCCCTTACTTAGCAGCTTTTTTACGAGGCGCTGGTGCTTGTGGCTTCAGCTCTTCTTGGCGACCACCAATTACTTCGCCTTTGAAGATCCAAACCTTTACACCGATCACACCGTAAGTGGTGTGAGCTTCGTAGTTGGCATAGTCGATGTCGGCACGCAGGGTGTGCAATGGCACACGACCTTCGCGATACCATTCAGTACGTGCAATTTCAGCACCGCCGAGACGACCGCTCACTTGGATTTTGATGCCTTTGGCACCAATGCGCATAGCGTTCTGTACAGCGCGTTTCATCGCGCGACGGAACATTACACGACGCTCCAGCTGCTGAGCTACGCTCTGCGCAACCAGCATACCGTCGAGTTCCGGCTTGCGGATCTCTTCGATATTGATGTGCACAGGCACACCCATTTGCTTGGTCAGGTCCTGACGCAGCTTCTCAACATCTTCACCTTTCTTCCCGATAACGATACCTGGACGAGCAGTGTGGATGGTGATGCGTGCAGTTTGGGCCGGACGATGGATATCGATACGGCTTACGGACGCGCTTTTTAGTTTGTCTTGGAGGTATTCACGCACCTTCAGATCAGCGAACAAGTAGTCCGCATAAGTCCGACCGTCTGCGTACCAGACGGAGGTGTGCTCCTTGACGATTCCCAGGCGAATGCCAATGGGATGTACTTTCTGACCCATCTCTTCGACTCCGTTACTTGTCAGCAACCTTGACAGTGATATGGCAAGACCGCTTGACGATGCGATCAGCGCGGCCTTTGGCACGCGGCATGATGCGCTTCAGCGAACGCCCTTCGTTGACGAAAACGGTAGCGACTTTAAGGTCGTCAACGTCTGCGCCTTCGTTGTGCTCGGCGTTGGCTACGGCCGACTCCAGCACTTTCTTGATGATCTCGGCGGCTTTCTTGTTGCTGAAAGCCAACAGGTTGAGCGCTTCGCCCACCTTCTTCCCGCGGATCTGGTCGGCGACCAAGCGGGCTTTCTGGGCGGAGATTCGAGCGCCCGACAACTTAGCGGCTACTTCCATCGTTCCTTACCCCTTAACGCTTGGCTTTCTTGTCTGCCACGTGCCCACGATAAGTGCGGGTACCGGCAAACTCGCCTAGTTTATGGCCAACCATGTCTTCGTTCACAAGAACTGGGACATGAAGACGACCGTTATGCACAGCGATGGTCAGACCGACCATTTGTGGCAGGATCATCGAACGACGCGACCAGGTTTTCACCGGTTTGCGATCGTTCTTTTCCGCCGCCACTTCGATCTTCTTCAGTAGGTGAAGATCAATAAAAGGACCTTTTTTCAGAGAACGTGGCACTGTCGTATCCCTCTATTTACTTGCGACGACGGACGATCATTTTGTCGGTACGCTTATTACCACGAGTCTTCGCGCCCTTAGTCGGGAAGCCCCATGGCGATACCGGATGACGACCACCAGAGGTACGACCTTCACCACCACCATGTGGGTGGTCAACCGGGTTCATGGCAACACCACGAACGGTTGGGCGAACGCCACGCCAGCGTTTGGCACCAGCTTTACCCAGCGAACGCAGACTGTGCTCGGAGTTCGAGACTTCGCCCAACGTTGCACGGCATTCAGCCAATACTTTACGCATTTCACCAGAACGCAGACGCAGGGTCACGTAAACACCATCGCGAGCTACCAGCTGAGCCGAAGCACCAGCGGAACGTGCGATTTGCGCGCCTTTACCTGGCTTCAATTCGATGCCGTGTACGGTGCTACCTACTGGAATGCTGCGCAGCTGCAGCGAGTTACCTGGCTTGATCGGTGCCAAAGCACCTGCGATCAGTTGGTCACCAGCGCTCACGCCTTTAGGGGCGATGATGTAACGGCGTTCGCCGTCTGCGTACAACATAAGAGCAATGTGAGCAGTACGGTTTGGATCGTATTCGATACGCTCAACAGTGGCTGGAATGCCATCTTTGTCGTTGCGACGGAAGTCGACCAAACGATAATGCTGCTTATGACCACCACCGATGTGACGAGTGGTAATACGGCCATTGTTGTTACGACCACCAGACTTCGATTTTTTCTCGAGCAGCGGTGCGTGAGGAGCGCCTTTATGCAGCTCCTGGTTGACCACCTTGACCACATGACGGCGGCCAGGGGAAGTCGGTTTGCATTTAACGATTGCCATGATGCACCCCTTCCTTACTCAGCACTGCTGCTGAAATCGAGATCTTGGCCTGGCTGAAGGGAGATTACCGCCTTCTTCCAGTCATTACGCTTGCCCACGCCGCGAGCGGTGCGCTTGCTCTTACCCAGAACATTCAGGGTAGTAACACGCTCAACTTTCACGCTGAACAGGCTTTCGACGGCCTTCTTGATTTCCAGCTTGGTTGCATCAGTAGCAACCTTGAAAACGAACTGGCCTTTCTTGTCTGCCAGAACCGTAGCCTTCTCGGAAACGTGCGGGCCAAGCAGAACTTTAAATACGCGTTCCTGGTTCATCCCAGCAGCTCCTCGAATTTCTTCACGGCCGACACGGTGATCAACACCTTGTCGTATGCGATCAGACTAACTGGATCGGAACCTTGCACGTCACGTACATCAACGTGTGGCAGGTTACGAGCAGCCAGGTACAGATTCTGATCAACAACTTCGGACACGATCAGGACGTCTGTCAGACCCATGCCAGTCAGTTTGTTCAGCAGATCTTTGGTTTTCGGTGCTTCAACAGCGAAGTCCTGAACCACGACCAGACGATCAGTACGCACCAGTTCAGCAAGGATGGAACGCATTGCTGCGCGATACATCTTCTTGTTGAGCTTCTGAGAGTGATCCTGTGGACGAGCTGCGAAAGTGGTACCGCCGCCGCGCCAGATTGGGCTACGGATAGTACCGGCACGAGCACGGCCAGTACCTTTCTGACGCCAAGGGCGCTTACCGCCACCACGAACGTCGGAACGGGTCTTTTGCTGCTTGCTACCTTGACGGCCGCCAGCCATGTAGGCCACGACTGCTTGGTGAACCAGCGTCTCGTTGAACTCGCCGCCGAAAGTCAGTTCGGAAACTTCGATCGCTTGAGCGTCATTTACGTTTAATTGCATGTCAGCTTCCCCTTAACCGCGAGCCTTGGCCGCCGGACGTACAACCAGGTTGCCGCCAGTAGCGCCAGGAACAGCACCCTTGACCAACAACAGATTGCGTTCAGCGTCGACGCGCACTACTTCGAGGGACTGCACGGTCACGCGCTCAGCGCCCATATGACCGGACATTTTCTTGCCCTTGAATACACGACCAGGAGTCTGGCACTGGCCAATAGAGCCCGGGACGCGGTGGGAAACGGAGTTACCGTGAGTGTTATCTTGGCCACGGAAATTCCAACGCTTGATCGTACCCTGGAAGCCTTTACCTTTGGACTGACCGGTTACATCAACCAGTTGACCAGCAGCGAAGATTTCAGCGTTGATCAGGTCGCCTGCTTGGTACTCGCCTTCTTCAAGACGGAATTCCAGCACGGTACGACCAGCTGCAACGTTTGCCTTGGCGAAGTGACCCGCCTGAGCAGCTGTTACACGCGAAGCGCGACGCTCGCCGACAGTGACTTGCACTGCACGATAGCCATCGGTTTCTTCAGTTTTGAACTGGGTGACGCGATTCGGCTCGATCTCAATGACCGTGACCGGAATGGAGACACCTTCTTCGGTGAAAATACGGGTCATACCGCATTTACGACCGACTACACCAATAGTCATGTTGTAAACCTCATGAGTGTACGGGGCTTTCACCCGCTATGGCCGCCCATTTCAGAGCGTTACACGACTAAGACCCAAGTCTTAGCCGAGGCTGATCTGCACTTCCACACCGGCCGCAAGATCAAGCTTCATAAGTGCATCAACGGTTTTATCCGTTGGCTGGACGATATCCAGGACGCGCTTATGAGTACGGATCTCGTACTGGTCACGCGCGTCTTTGTTGACGTGCGGGGAGACCAGAACGGTGAACCGCTCTTTACGGGTAGGCAGTGGAATTGGACCACGCACTTGAGCACCAGTACGTTTCGCGGTTTCCACGATTTCCTGGGTTGATTGGTCGATCAGGCGATGGTCAAAAGCCTTCAACCTGATACGGATTTGCTGATTTTGCATTGGATTTCAGACTCCAGATTGCTATTCCCACCGAGCGCAATACGCCCGTTAAAAGGAGGCGCAATTCTATAGACGACCCCACTAGGTGTCAACTCAATAAAAAAAGCCCCCGCTGAGCGGGGGCTTTTTCATGCAATCATCGATTATTCGATGATTTTGGCTACGACGCCAGCGCCGACGGTACGACCGCCTTCACGAATAGCGAAACGCAGACCATCTTCCATTGCGATGGTTTTGATCAGGGTAACAGTCATTTGAATGTTGTCACCTGGCATTACCATTTCAACGCCTTCTGGCAGCTCGCAGTTACCAGTCACGTCAGTAGTACGGAAGTAGAACTGTGGACGGTAGCCTTTGAAGAACGGAGTATGACGGCCGCCTTCTTCTTTACTCAGAACGTAAACTTCTGCGGTGAACTTGGTGTGAGGCTTAACAGTGCCTGGCTTAACCAGAACCTGGCCACGCTCAACATCGTCACGCTTGGTGCCACGCAGCAGAACGCCGCAGTTCTCGCCTGCACGACCTTCGTCGAGCAGCTTACGGAACATTTCAACGCCGGTGCAAGTGGTAACAGTAGTGTCACGCAGACCAACGATTTCCAGCGGATCTTGAACGCGAACGATACCGCGCTCGATACGACCAGTCACAACAGTACCGCGACCAGAGATCGAGAATACGTCTTCGATTGGCATCAGGAACGGCTTGTCGGTCAGACGAACTGGTTCTGGGATGTAGCTGTCCAGAGTTTCAACCAGCTTACGAACGGCAGTGGTGCCCATTTCGTTGTCGTCTTTGCCTTCCAGCGCCATACGAGCAGAACCGATGATGATCGGAGTGTCGTCACCTGGGAAGTCGTAAGTGCTCAGCAGATCGCGCACTTCCATCTCTACCAGTTCCAGCAGCTCAGCGTCGTCTACCAGGTCAGCCTTGTTCAGGAAAACCACGATGTACGGAACGCCTACCTGACGGGACAGCAGGATGTGCTCACGAGTTTGTGGCATCGGACCATCAGCAGCCGAACAAACAAGGATCGCGCCGTCCATCTGGGCAGCACCGGTGATCATGTTCTTCACGTAGTCAGCGTGACCTGGGCAGTCAACGTGAGCGTAGTGACGAATTTTCGAGTTGTATTCAACGTGCGCAGTGTTGATGGTGATGCCACGAGCTTTTTCTTCTGGCGCGCTGTCGATTTTATCGAAATCAACGATAGCCGAACCGAAAACCTCGGAGCAAACACGAGTCAGAGCTGCAGTCAGCGTGGTTTTACCATGGTCAACGTGACCGATAGTGCCAACGTTGACGTGCGGTAGGGAACGATCAAATTTTTCTTTAGCCACGACAATTAACTCCTTGCCTAAAGGACTGAACTAAATCAGCCTTGTTTTTTAGTAACAGCTTCGACGATGTGCGACGGAGCTGTATCGTATTTTTTGAATTCCATAGAGTAGCTTGCGCGACCCTGGGACATGGAACGAACGTCGGTCGCATAACCGAACATTTCACCCAACGGAACCTCAGCACGAATAACTTTGCCGGAAACCGTATCTTCCATACCTTGGATCATGCCGCGACGACGATTCAAGTCGCCCATCACGTCACCCATATAGTCTTCAGGTGTAACAACCTCTACCGCCATGATCGGCTCAAGCAACTCACCACCGCCCTTCTGGGCCAGTTGCTTGGTAGCCATGGAAGCAGCCACCTTAAACGCCATCTCGTTGGAGTCGACGTCGTGGTAAGAACCATCAAACACGGTAGCCTTCAGGCCGATCAGCGGATAGCCGGCAACAACACCGTTCTTCATCTGCTCTTCGATACCTTTCTGGATAGCCGGGATGTATTCCTTAGGAACCACACCACCTACCACTTCGTTCACGAACTGCAGACCTTCCTGACCTTCGTCAGCAGGAGCAAAACGGATCCAGCAATGGCCAAACTGACCACGACCGCCGGACTGACGAACGAACTTGCCTTCGATCTCACAGTTCTTCGTGATGCGCTCACGATAGGAAACCTGAGGCTTACCGATGTTGGCTTCAACGTTGAACTCACGGCGCATCCGGTCAACCAGGATGTCCAGGTGCAACTCACCCATACCAGAGATGATCGTCTGACCAGTCTCTTCATCAGTTTTAACGCGGAAAGATGGATCTTCCTGAGCAAGTTTGCCCAGAGCGATACCCATTTTTTCCTGGTCATCTTTGGTCTTAGGCTCAACGGCAACCGAAATAACCGGCTCCGGGAAATCCATACGAACCAAGATGATTGGCTTGTCAGCGTTGCACAGGGTCTCACCAGTGGTGACGTCCTTCATGCCGATCAAGGCCGCGATGTCACCAGCGCGCACTTCCTTGATCTCTTCGCGGGCGTTTGCATGCATTTGCACCATACGACCCACACGCTCTTTTTTACCTTTAACCGAGTTGATTACGCCGTCGCCGGAGTTCAAAACGCCCGAGTAAACGCGGACGAAAGTCAAGGTACCCACGAATGGGTCAGTAGCGATTTTAAACGCCAGAGCTGAGAACGGCTCGCTGTCGTCTGCATGACGCTCCAACTCGATAGTCTCGTCATCCGGGTCAGTACCCTTGATGGCTGGAATATCGGTAGGCGCAGGCAAGAAGTCGATAACGGCGTCGAGAACCAAGGGAACACCCTTGTTCTTGAAGGAAGAACCACAAACAGCCAAGACGATCTCACCAGCGATAGTACGCTGACGCAGAGCAGCCTTGATTTCCGCGATGGTGAATTCTTCACCTTCGAGGTACTTGTTCATCAGCTCTTCGTTGGCTTCGGCCGCAGCCTGAACCATGTTATCGCGCCACTCATCAGCCAGATCTTTCAGCTCAGCTGGAATTTCTTTGCGGACAGGAACCATACCCTTGTCTGCATCATTCCAGTAGACAGCTTCCATGTTGATCAGATCGATCTGACCCTGGAAGTTATCTTCAGAACCAATAGCTAGCTGGATAGGCACCGGAGTGTGACCCAGACGCTTTTTGATCTGCTCGATTACGCGCAGGAAGTTCGCACCAGCACGGTCCATCTTGTTTACGTAAACAAGACGTGGAACACCGTATTTGTTGGCTTGACGCCATACGGTTTCCGACTGAGGCTCCACACCCGAAGTACCGCAGAACACAACAACAGCACCATCGAGTACGCGCAGGGAACGCTCAACTTCAATAGTGAAGTCTACGTGGCCCGGGGTATCGATTACGTTGAAGCGATGCTCGTCTTTGTACTGCTTGGCAGAACCTTTCCAGAAGGCGGTAATAGCAGCAGAAGTAATGGTAATACCACGCTCCTGCTCCTGAACCATCCAGTCTGTGGTCGCGGCGCCATCATGCACCTCGCCCATTTTGTGACTTTTGCCAGTGTAAAAAAGGACGCGCTCTGTGGTGGTGGTTTTACCAGCATCCACGTGAGCAACGATACCAATGTTACGGTAGCGATTAATCGGAGTAGTACGAGCCATAAAGCCCTCGCAAAATTAGTGACGCTAAAATTAGAAGCGGTAGTGCGAGAAAGCTTTGTTAGCTTCGGCCATACGGTGCACGTCTTCACGCTTCTTAACAGCAGCACCTTTACCTTCAGCAGCATCCAACAGCTCGCCAGCCAAACGCAGGGCCATAGACTTCTCGCCACGCTTGCGTGCGAAGTCTACCAACCAGCGCATTGCCAGGGCGTTACGACGGGACGGGCGAACTTCGACCGGAACCTGGTAAGTAGCACCGCCTACACGGCGCGACTTCACTTCGACCAGCGGAGCGATGGCGTCGAGTGCTTTCTCGAAGAGTTCCAGGGGATCGCCGTTCTTGCGTTCTTTAACCTTTTCCAGCGCGCCATAAACGATACGCTCGGCAACGGCTTTTTTACCGCTTTCCATTACGTGGTTCATGAACTTGGCCAGAATTTGGCTTCCGTATTTTGGATCGTCAAGCACTTCGCGCTTGGCTGCTACGCGTCTTCTTGGCATGGATAAGCCCTCAAACGGTCTTCAGGTTAGCTCGGAACCATTACACCCTGAGGATGCACGTCCGACCTTACTCTTATCGACTCAGAAAAAAAGAAATCTGCATTATTTACCAGCAACCGAATACTACTTCGGCTTCTTGGTACCGTACTTCGAACGACCTTGGTTACGACCTTTAACGCCGGAAGTATCCAAAGAGCCGCGAACGGTGTGATAACGAACACCTGGCAAGTCTTTTACACGACCGCCACGGATCAGTACCACGCTGTGCTCTTGCAGGTTGTGACCTTCACCGCCGATGTACGAGGAAACCTCGAAACCGTTGGTCAGGCGCACACGGCATACTTTACGCAGTGCCGAGTTAGGTTTTTTCGGCGTAGTTGTATACACACGGGTGCATACGCCACGACGTTGCGGGCAGTTTTGCAGCGCAGGCACGTCGGATTTCTCGACGATACGCTTACGCGGCTGACGTACCAGCTGGTTGATAGTTGCCATCTACTAGCTCCACTGTTGTCTTGCGACGCTATTGTCTTGCAAGAAAAGCAAAATGGCAGGAACGAATTCCCGCCAAATTTAGGGGTACAAGAGTCTAAAGAGGATCTTGCCCCCAGTCAAGGCAAGGCCCCGAGCTTCCCCCTCATCAAAGCTCGACAATTTGTCTCGATTCGATGAACGGAATGGTCAGGGCCTACCCTTCATTTATCGCAGAACTCAGTTACCGCTCGAGTTCAGCGCTTCGGTCAGTGCTGCTTCCACTTCACTGGCGCTTACGCGCAATGGCTTGTCAGCCTCACGACGACGCTTGCGCTCGCTGTGGTATGCAAGACCAGTACCTGCCGGGATCAAACGACCCACGACAACGTTTTCTTTCAGGCCGCGCAGGTAATCGCGCTTGCCGGTTACCGCTGCTTCGGTCAGTACGCGGGTTGTCTCTTGGAAAGAGGCCGCGGAGATGAACGATTCAGTGGACAACGATGCCTTCGTGATACCCAACAGAACGCGAGTGAACTTGGACACAAATTTGTCTTCGTTACCCAGACGCTCGTTTTCGACCAATACCTGCGTCAACTCCATCTGGTCACCCTTGATGAAGGAGGAGTCACCAGACTCGGCAATTTCAACTTTACGCAGCATCTGACGAAGGATCGTTTCGATATGCTTATCGTTGATTTTTACGCCTTGCAGACGGTAAACGTCTTGAATCTCGTTAACGATGTACTTGGCCAGCGCACTCACACCCAGCAAACGCAAGATATCGTGTGGATCGCTTGGACCGTCGGAGATAACTTCGCCGCGGTTCACTTGTTCGCCTTCGAAGACGTTCAGGTGGCGCCACTTTGGAATCAGCTCTTCGTACGGATCGGTACCGTCGTTCGGGGTAATAACCAGACGGCGCTTGCCTTTGGTTTCTTTACCGAACGCGATGGTGCCGCTGACTTCAGCCAAGATCGAGGCTTCTTTCGGACGACGCGCTTCGAACAAGTCAGCAACGCGTGGCAGACCACCGGTGATGTCTCGAGTTTTCGAAGTTTCTTGCGGAATACGAGCGATAACGTCGCCGATCGCGATTTCCGCACCATCCGCTACACCGACCAATGCGTTAGCTGGCAGGAAGTACTGAGCCGGTACGTCGGTACCTGGCAACAGGAGATCCTTGCCGTCAACACCCACCATCTTAACGGCTGGACGAATGTCCTTGCCGGCAGCTGGACGGTCTTTGGCATCAAGCACTTCAATGTTGGTCATACCGGTCAATTCGTCGGTCTGACGCTTGATCGTGATGCCTTCTTCCATGCCCACGTAGGTCACGGTACCTTTCATTTCGGTAACAATTGGGTGAGTGTGCGGATCCCACTTAGCTACGATAGAGCCAGCGTCAACCTTGTCACCTTCTTTAACCGAGATTACGGCACCGTACGGCAGCTTGTAGCGCTCACGCTCACGACCGTAGTCATCAGCGATTGCCAGCTCACCGGAACGCGACACGGCGACCAGACAACCATCTACACGCTCTACGTGCTTCAGGTTGTGCAGACGGACAGTACCGCCATTCTTAACCTGAACGCTGTCAGCAGCAGAGGTCCGGCTTGCAGCACCACCGATGTGGAACGTACGCATCGTCAGCTGAGTACCCGGCTCACCGATCGACTGAGCAGCGATTACGCCGACAGCTTCACCAATGTTCACCTGGTGACCACGAGCCAGATCGCGGCCGTAGCACTTGGCGCAAATACCGAAACGGGTTTCACAGCTGATTGGCGAGCGCACGATAACTTCGTCGATGCTGTTCAGCTCGATGAATTCAACCCACTTCTCGTCAACCAGAGTGCCAGCAGGAACGATAACTTCATCGGTACCCGGCTTGAATACGTCTCGGGCGATTACTCGACCCAGTACACGCTCGCCCAATGGCTCTACAACGTCACCGCCTTCAATGTGCGGAGTCATCAGCAGACCGTGTTCGGTGCCGCAGTCGACTTCAGTCACAACCAGATCCTGCGCAACGTCTACCAGACGACGCGTCAAGTAACCGGAGTTAGCAGTTTTCAAGGCGGTATCCGCCAGACCCTTACGAGCACCGTGGGTCGAGATGAAGTACTGAAGTACGCTCAAACCTTCACGGAAGTTCGCAGTAATCGGCGTTTCGATGATGGAACCGTCCGGCTTAGCCATCAGACCACGCATACCGGCCAGTTGACGGATCTGCGCGGCAGAACCCCGCGCGCCGGAGTCGGCCATCATGTACATCGAGTTGAACGACTCTTGCTCAACTTCGTTGCCGTGACGGTCAATAACCTTCTCTTTCGAAAGGTTCGACATCATCGCCTTGGATACTTCGTCGTTAGCTTTCGACCAAAGGTCGATTACTTTGTTGTACTTCTCGCCCTGTGTTACCAGGCCCGAGGCGTACTGGCTTTCGATCTCTTTCACTTCATCGGTAGCAGCAGCGATGATGCGAGCTTTTTCATCAGGGATAACGAAGTCGTTAACACCGATGGAAACGCCGGAAATTGTCGAGTAAGCAAAACCGGTGTACATCAACTGGTCAGCGAAGATCACAGTCTCTTTCAAACCAACCACGCGGTAGCACTGGTTAATCAGCTTAGAGATCGCTTTTTTCTTCATCGGCAAGTTGACGACGTCGTACGACAGACCTTTTGGCACAACCTGGAACAACAGTGCACGGCCAACAGTTGTGTCGACGATACGGGTGTTGCTCACGCTGCCGCCGTCACGGTCGTTAACGGTTTCGTTGATCCGCACTTTAACCTTGGCATGCAGTGCAGCTTCGCCAGCACGGAATACGCGGTCAACTTCTTGCAGGTCAGCGAACACACGACCTTCGCCTTTGGCGTTGATCGCCTCACGCGTCATGTAGTACAGACCCAGTACAACGTCCTGCGACGGAACGATGATTGGCTCACCGTTGGCTGGCGACAGAATGTTGTTGGTCGACATCATCAACGCACGCGCTTCCAACTGAGCTTCCAGTGTCAGCGGTACGTGCACGGCCATTTGGTCGCCGTCGAAGTCGGCGTTGTACGCAGCACAGACCAGAGGGTGCAGCTGGATAGCTTTACCTTCGATCAGTACCGGTTCAAACGCTTGGATACCCAGACGGTGAAGGGTCGGCGCACGGTTGAGGAGTACCGGGTGTTCGCGAATTACTTCAGCGAGAACGTCCCAAACCTCTGGCAACTCACGCTCAACCATTTTCTTGGCTGCTTTGATGGTGGTCGCAAGACCGCGCATTTCAAGCTTGCCAAAAATGAATGGTTTGAACAGCTCGAGGGCCATTTTCTTAGGCAGACCGCACTGGTGCAGACGCAAGGTCGGACCAACGGTAATTACCGAACGACCCGAGTAGTCAACACGCTTACCGAGCAAGTTCTGACGGAAACGACCTTGTTTACCCTTGATCATGTCAGCCAAGGATTTCAGAGGACGCTTGTTCGAACCCGTGATAGCGCGGCCACGACGGCCGTTGTCGAGCAAGGCGTCGACAGCTTCTTGCAACATCCGCTTTTCGTTACGCACGATGATGTCCGGTGCGGACAGATCAAGCAGGCGCTTCAAGCGGTTGTTACGGTTGATCACTCGACGATACAAATCGTTGAGGTCGGACGTCGCGAAACGACCGCCATCCAACGGAACCAAAGGACGCAGGTCTGGCGGCAGAACCGGCAGAACGGTCAGAACCATCCACTCAGGAAGGTTGCCGGAGCCCAAGAAGGCTTCCATCAACTTCAAGCGCTTGGACAGTTTCTTGATCTTGGTTTCAGAGTTTGTTTGCGGAATTTCTTCGCGCAGACGGCCAATCTCGTGCTCCAGATCGATAGCGTGCAGCAGTTCACGGACAGCTTCAGCACCCATGCGGGCATCGAAGTCGTCGCCGAACTCTTCCAGCGCTTCGAAATACTGCTCATCGTTGAGCAACTGACCTTTCTCAAGGGTGGTCATGCCTGGATCGATAACGACATAGCTCTCGAAGTAGAGAACACGCTCGATATCACGCAGGGTCATGTCCATCAGCAAGCCGATACGGGACGGCAGCGATTTCAGGAACCAGATATGCGCAACTGGCGAGGCCAGTTCAATGTGAGCCATGCGCTCACGACGGACCTTGGCCAGCGCGACTTCAACGCCGCACTTCTCACAGATCACACCGCGGTGCTTCAAGCGCTTGTACTTACCGCACAGGCACTCGTAATCCTTTACCGGGCCAAAGATTTTGGCGCAGAACAGGCCGTCACGCTCAGGCTTGAACGTACGGTAGTTGATGGTTTCCGGCTTTTTAACTTCACCGAACGACCACGAACGGATCATCTCAGGCGATGCCAATCCAATACGGATAGCGTCGAACTCTTCGACTTGACCCTGGTTTTTCAGCAAATTCAGTAGGTCTTTCAAGGCCTTTCCTCCTGGCGGAGCAGAGAGCGGGCGGTACAGCCCCGCTCTCGATTCGCGTCACGTGTTATTCGGTTTCCAGATCGATATCGATGCCGAGGGAACGAATTTCTTTGATCAACACGTTGAAGGACTCGGGCATGCCCGGCTCCATACGGTGATCGCCGTCCACGATGTTTTTGTACATCTTGGTACGACCGTTCACATCGTCCGACTTCACTGTGAGCATTTCTTGCAGAGTGTATGCCGCGCCGTAAGCTTCCAGCGCCCAGACCTCCATCTCCCCGAAACGCTGACCACCGAACTGCGCCTTACCACCCAGCGGCTGCTGGGTAACCAGGCTGTAAGAACCGGTAGAACGAGCGTGCATCTTGTCGTCTACCAAGTGGTTCAGCTTCAGCATGTACATGTAGCCAACGGTAACCGGACGCTCGAATTTGTTGCCGGTACGACCATCAGTCAGCACCATCTGGCCGCTGTCTGGCAGGTCTGCCAAACGAAGCATTGCCTTGATTTCGCTTTCTTTGGCACCGTCGAACACCGGGGTAGCCATTGGTACACCGCCGCGAAGGTTCTTCGCCAGATCAAGGATTTCTTGATCGGAGAAGTCATCCAAGCTTTCTTGACGACCGCCAATTTCGTTGTAGATCTCATGCAGGAACTTACGCAGGTCAGCAACCTTGCGCTGTTCTTCAATCATGAGGTTGATCTTCTCGCCCAAACCTTTAGCCGCGAGGCCCAAGTGAGTTTCGAGAATCTGACCAACGTTCATACGCGAAGGTACGCCCAACGGGTTGAGGACCACATCGACCGGGGTGCCATTGGCATCGTACGGCATGTCTTCAACCGGCATGATCACAGAGACCACACCTTTGTTACCGTGACGACCAGCCATCTTGTCACCCGGCTGGATGCGACGGCGGATTGCTAGGTAAACCTTGACGATCTTCAGCACGCCTGGAGCAAGGTCATCGCCCTGCTGCAACTTGCGCTTCTTGTCTTCGAACTTGTCATCCAGCAGACGACGGCGATCGATGATGTAAGCCTGAGCTTTTTCAAGCTGCTCGTTCAGAGCATCTTCAGCCATGCGCAGTTTGAACCACTGCCCATGCTCAAGACCGTCCAGGACTTCATTAGTGATTTCCTGGCCTTTCTTCAGACCTGCACCGCCCTCAGCCACATGGCCAACCAGAGCAGAGCGCAGACGTTCGAAAGTGGCGCCTTCAACGATACGGAACTCTTCGTTCAGATCCTTACGGATCTCGTCCAACTGAGTCTTCTCGATCGACAGGGCACGAGCATCACGCTCAACACCGTCACGAGTGAAGACTTGAACGTCGATGACAGTACCTTTGGTACCGGTAGGCACGCGCAGGGAGGTGTCTTTAACGTCGCTTGCTTTTTCACCGAAGATTGCACGCAACAGCTTCTCTTCTGGCGTCAGCTGGGTCTCGCCTTTCGGGGTGACCTTACCCACCAGAATGTCGCCAGCGCCAACTTCAGCACCTACGTAAACGATACCGGCTTCGTCCAGCTTGTTCAGCGCAGCTTCACCGACGTTCGGGATGTCTGCAGTGATCTCTTCAGGCCCAAGCTTGGTGTCACGCGCCACACAGGTGAGTTCCTGAATGTGGATCGTGGTGAAGCGGTCTTCTTGAACTACGCGTTCCGACAAGCAGATGGAGTCTTCGAAGTTGTAACCGTTCCAGGCCATGAACGCGATGCGCATGTTCTGACCCAGAGCCAGCTCACCCATATCGGTGGACGGACCGTCAGCCATGATGTCGCTGCGCTGTACGCGGTCACCCTTGCGAACCAGCGGACGCTGGTTAATGCAGGTGTTCTGGTTCGAGCGGGTGTATTTGGTCAGGTTGTAGATATCAACACCAGCTTCGCCGGTCTCAACTTCATCATCAGCAACACGAACCACGATACGGCTAGCATCAACAGAGTCGATCACGCCGCCACGACGAGCCACGACGCAAACGCCGGAGTCACGCGCTACGTTACGCTCCATGCCAGTACCTACCAGCGGCTTGTCAGCGCGCAGGGTTGGTACAGCTTGACGCTGCATGTTCGAACCCATCAACGCACGGTTGGCGTCATCGTGCTCAAGGAACGGAATCAACGACGCGGCAACCGAAACTACCTGCTTCGGCGAAACGTCCATCAAGGTGACGTCTTCCGGCGCCTTAACGGTGAATTCGTTCAAGTGACGAACAGCTACCAGTTCGTCGATCAGTACTTTCTTGTCGTTCATCGTGGCCGAAGCCTGAGCGATCACGTGATCAGCTTCTTCGATGGCGGACAGGAATACGATTTCGTCGGTGACCAACGCGTCTTTCACCACACGGTACGGGCTTTCAAGGAAGCCGTACTGGTTGGTGCGCGCATAAGCAGCCAAGGAGTTGATCAGACCGATGTTCGGACCTTCCGGCGTTTCAATCGGGCATACACGACCGTAGTGCGTCGGGTGTACGTCACGAACTTCAAAGCCTGCACGCTCACGCGTCAGACCGCCCGGGCCCAGTGCAGAAACACGGCGCTTGTGGGTGATCTCGGACAGCGGGTTGTTTTGGTCCATGAACTGAGACAGCTGGCTGGAACCGAAGAACTCTTTGACCGCAGCAGCCACTGGCTTGGCGTTGATCAGGTCCTGCGGCATCAAGCCTTCGCTTTCTGCCATCGACAGACGCTCTTTGACCGCACGCTCAACACGCACTAAGCCAACGCGGAACTGGTTTTCAGCCATTTCGCCAACACAGCGAACACGACGGTTACCCAGGTGGTCGATGTCATCGACGATGCCTTTACCATTACGGATGTCGACAAGAGTCTTCAGTACCGCGACGATGTCTTCTTTGCACAACACACCCGAACCTTCGATTTCGGTACGACCGATACGACGGTTGAACTTCATACGGCCGACCGCAGACAGGTCATAGCGCTCAGGGCTGAAGAACAGGTTGTTGAACAGTGTCTCGGCAGCGTCTTTAGTTGGCGGTTCGCCAGGACGCATCATGCGATAGATCTCGACCAGAGCTTCCAATTGGTTGCTGGTGGAGTCGATCTTGAGAGTGTCGGAGACAAACGGACCGCAGTCGATATCGTTGGTGTACAACGTTTCGATGCGAACAACCTGGCTCTTGGCAACCTTTGCCAAGATTTCTGTTGTCAGCTCGGTGTTGCACTCGGCAATGATTTCACCAGTAGCCGGATGAACGATTGCCTTGGCCGTTGTGCGACCCAGGACATAGTCCAGAGGCATAACGAGCTCTTTGACACCGGCTTTTTCCAGCTGGTTGATGTGACGAGCAGTAATACGACGGCCTTGCTCGACGATCACCTTGCCTTTGTCATCGGTAATATCGATGGCTGCGATTTCACCACGCAGGCGCTGAGGAACCAGCTCTAGGCTGATGCTCTCACCTTGAACATGGAAAACGTTGGTGGTGTAGAAAGCGTCAAGCACTTGCTCAGTCGTATAACCCAGCGCGCGCAGCAGTACCGATGCAGGCAGCTTACGACGACGGTCGATACGAACGAACACGCAGTCTTTCGGATCGAACTCAAAGTCCAACCACGAACCACGGTAAGGAATGATACGCGCGGAATAAAGCAGCTTACCGGAGCTGTGCGTCTTGCCGCGGTCGTGGTCAAAGAACACGCCCGGGGAACGGTGCAGCTGGGAAACAATTACACGCTCGGTACCGTTGATTACGAAGGTACCGTTTTCAGTCATCAGGGGGATTTCACCCATGTAGACTTCTTGCTCTTTGATGTCCTTGATCGCTTTGTTCGACGATTCTTTGTCGAAAATGATCAAACGAACTTTTACCCGCAAAGGTACGGCGTAAGTTACACCGCGCAACACGCATTCTTTGACATCAAATGCCGGTTCGCCCAAGCGATAACCGACGTACTCCAGCGCAGCATTGCCGGAGTAGCTGATGATCGGGAAAACGGATTTGAAGGCCGCATGCAGGCCCACGTCGCGGAACTGATCTTTAGTCGCTCCCGCCTGCAAGAATTCACGATACGAATCCAGCTGGATTGCCAAGAGATACGGCACATCCATGACGTCCGGCAACTTGCTAAAGTCCTTGCGGATACGTTTTTTCTCAGTATATGAGTAAGCCATCAGCGTTCCCCAGCTTGGTCACCTGCTTGTTTGGCCTCTCCCGACGGGAGCAGCCAGAAAATCGTGCAAACCCCTTGGTTTGCTCCACCGCACAGGGTGGTTACAGCACGCTAAAGGCGCCGAGCCAGTCGGCCGCCAATAACGGAAAAAGGCCGGTGGCAAGAGCCACCAGCCATCAGCCTCAGCTTAACGCTTGGGCTGGAGACGCAAGGTCGATGCTTACTTCAGCTCGACTTTAGCGCCTGCTTCTTCCAAGGTAGCCTTGGCTTTGTCAGCTGCGTCTTTAGCAACAGCTTCCAGAACCATAGCTGGAGCACCGTCAACTACTGCCTTGGCTTCTTTCAAGCCCAGACCAGTCAGTTCACGAACAGCCTTGATCACGTTAACTTTCTTCTCGCCAGCTTCCAGCAGCATGACGTTGAATTCAGTTTGCTCTTCAACAACAGCGGCAGCAGCAGCTGGACCAGCAGAAGCAGCGGCAGCCGAAACGCCGAATTTTTCTTCGAAAGCTTTGATCAGCTCAACAACCTGCAGAACCGACATTTCAGCTACGGCGTTGAGGATATCGTCTTGGGAGATAGACATTGCTGTATTTCCTGAATTGGGAGACGGCCTACGCGGCCATCGAAATAAACAAAAATACGCGAGAGAAAGTGCTCAGCCTTAGGCTGCAACAGCTTCTTTTTGCTCGCGAACTGCAGCCAGAGTACGAGCCAGCTTGCTGGTAGCGCCTTGAATCACGCTCATCAGCTGCGAAATAGCTTCGTCGCGGGTCGGCAGTGTTGCCAGTACGTCGATTTGGTTAGCTGCGAGGAACTTGCCCTCGAACGCAGCTGCCTTAATCTCGAACTTATCCTGACCTTTAGCGAACTCTTTGAACAAACGGGCAGCAGCGCCTGGATGTTCGTTGGAGAATGCGATCAAGGTCGGGCCAGTGAACACGTCATTGAGGACACTGTATTCAGTGTCTGCAACAGCGCGCTTCAGTAGGGTGTTACGTACAACACGTACGTAAACGCCAGCTTCACGAGCCTCTTTACGGAGTCCGGTCATAGCGCCTACTGTCACACCGCGGGCATCAGCCACAACAGCAGACAGAGCAACTTTGGCAGCCTCGTTGACTTCAGCGACGATGGCCTTCTTGTCTTCGAGTTTAATTGCCACGGGTTTAACTCCTGCTTGTTACCGTTTCATCCAACCGAGGCCGGATGTCGTTTTGGTGTCTGATTCGGTAAGGAACCGGGAGCACCATCTGCGTAGGCTTGAGGTTTAAGGCTTGCGCCGCCTACGGTCTTGGATAGCCCCCGCCAGGCAGGGACCCCAATCTTTCATTGGCGCAGCACGCTGCGCCAATTTGTCTTACGCGTCCAAAGAACCTTGGTCGATGACCAAGCCTGGGCCCATAGTGGTGCTCAGGGTAACGCGCTTAACGTAAATACCTTTCGATGAAGCTGGTTTGATACGCTTCAGATCAGCGATCAGGGCTTCAACGTTTTCCTTCAGCTGAACGGCGTCGAAGCCGATCTTGCCAACGGAAGTGTGGATGATACCGTTTTTGTCAGTGCGATAACGAACCTGACCAGCCTTCGCGTTCTTAACTGCGGTAGCTACGTCTGGAGTTACAGTACCAACCTTAGGGTTAGGCATCAGACCACGTGGACCAAGGATCTGACCCAACTGACCTACAACACGCATTGCGTCCGGGGATGCAATAACTACGTCGTAGTTAAGGTCGCCGCCTTTCATTTCGGCAGCCAGGTCATCCATACCAACGCGATCAGCGCCGGCAGCCAGAGCAGCTTCAGCAGCAGGACCTTGGGTGAACACAGCTACACGTACAGTCTTACCAGTGCCGTGTGGCAGCACAGTAGCGCTACGAACAACCTGGTCAGATTTACGTGGGTCTACGCCCAAGTTAACGGCGATGTCAAAAGACTCGCTGAATTTAACAGTCGACAGCTCAGCCAGCAGAGCAGCAGCGTCTACAAAGTTGTAAGACTTGCCAGCTTCAATTTTACCGGCGATTGCCTTTTGACGCTTAGTCAGCTTAGCCATTACACACCCTCCACGTTAAGGCCCATGCTACGAGCAGAACCGGCGATGGTACGCACGGCTGCTTCCATATCAGCTGCAGTCAGATCCGCGTTTTTGGTTTTCGCGATTTCTTCCAGCTGAGCACGAGTAACAGTGCCAACCTTAACGGTGTTTGGACGAGCGGAACCGCTAGTCAGACCAGCAGCCTTCTTCAGCAAAACCGAAGCAGGGGTCGACTTAGTTTCGAACGTGAAGCTACGGTCGCTGTAAACAGTGATAATCACTGGAGTCGGCAGGCCTGGCTCAATACCCTGAGTACGGGCGTTGAAAGCTTTGCAGAATTCCATGATGTTCACACCATGCTGACCCAGAGCTGGACCAACAGGTGGGCTTGGGTTGGCCTGAGCGGCCTTCACTTGCAGCTTGATGTAAGCGGTAATCTTCTTGGCCATGAGGCACTCCAATTACGGGTTCAGACGCCTAAATTAAAGGCTCCCCGGTTACTTGCGTGTTTATCCCAGTGACGACAAAACCCCACAGCCGAAGCCATGGGGTTGGGATGCGTGCTCAGCTAGACCTTTTCGACCTGGCTAAACTCTAGCTCTACCGGAGTAGAGCGCCCGAAAATAAGCACAGCCACTTGGATGCGACTTTTTTCGTAGTTAACTTCTTCGACCGTGCCATTGAAATCGGCAAACGGACCGTCAGTGACGCGAACAACTTCACCTGGCTCGAACAACGTCTTCGGCTTAGGCTTGTCGCTACCGTCAGCAACGCGACGCAGAATTGCTTCTGCCTCTTTATCTGTAATGGGTGCTGGCTTGTCAGCGGTGCCGCCAATGAAGCCCATGACGCGAGGTGTATCCTTGACCAAGTGCCAAGTACCTTCGCTCATGTCCATCTGGACCAACACATAACCAGGGAAGAACTTACGCTCACTTTTGCGCTTCTGGCCATTACGCATTTCAACCACTTCTTCAGTGGGAACCAGAATTTCGCCGAAGCCATCTTCCATGCCTGCCAGCTTAATACGCTCAATCAAAGAGCGCATAACATGCTTTTCGTAACCCGAATAAGCATGCACTACGTACCAACGCTTAGCCACGGGACACCCTTAGCCAACAATCAAGGAAACGAGCCAGCCGAGCAGGGAATCTAAACCCCACAACAGCAACGCCATAACAAGAACAACAGCCACCACGATCAACGTAGTCTGCGTAGTTTCTTGGCGAGTTGGCCATACGACTTTACGAATCTCAGTACGAGCTTCCTTTACCAGGACAGCGAACGACTTGCCCTTTGCAGTCTGCAAACCTACAAAGGCAGCAACAGCAGCAATCACAAGAAGCGCAATGACGCGATACAGGATCGGCGAACCAGAATAATACTGATTCCCAACAACGCCCACCACCACCAGAGCTACTACTACTAGCCACTTGAGGAGATCGAAGCGAGAGCCTTGAACTTCAGCTTTGGGAGTCATCAAAGAGGATCCTGTGAAAAGAAAGCCAGACGCAATGAGCGAATCTGGCAGGTCAGGAGGGAATCGAACCCCCAACCTACGGTTTTGGAGACCGTCGCTCTGCCAATTGAGCTACTGACCTAAAACATTATCGAGCCGCCGATTATGCCGACCCGAGAGAGACTTTTCAACAACCAATGTAATTACTTTTGCCTCAGGCCGAACAACAAACCAAGACTTGTAAGCAGCAGAATGCAGGCCACCCACAACAGCAATCACCAACAGGAGCAGCAATGCCAAGCCTAAGCATTACCCGCAAACACTCCAAACAAGCTAACCAGCCCGTCAAAACAAAGGCAGATATTTTCATATCTGCCTTGTTATATGGAGCTCTTGAGCGGATTTGAACCGCTGACCTCACCCTTACCAAGGGTGTGCTCTACCAACTGAGCTACAAGAGCGAAACATCTTTGAAACCAGCACGAATGGAGCGGGTGGCGGGAATCGAACCCGCATCATCAGCTTGGAAGGCTGAGGTTCTACCACTAAACTACACCCGCAAATCTTGCTGATTTGCGTAAATATGGTGGAGGGGGAAGGATTCGAACCTTCGAAGTCGTAGACGTCAGATTTACAGTCTGATCCCTTTGGCCGCTCGGGAACCCCTCCTGAGCTGAGCGGGATTCTACATCATCCCTACTCTTTGTCAACCGCTTTCCTTAATTAAATCATCAAGTTAGGTTGTCAACGTGCACCACCTTGAAAACACAATTCTGAGTTCACTGTGGAGCGGGCGCCATTCTATGCAAAGTGCCGGGCAGCTGCAAGCCCTCGCACTGCTTTTTTTCGTATTTCAACTTATTGAATTCATTAAGTAGGTTTTGCAAAACGCTTTCAGCTGCTTGAGCCCTGGAGAGCGGCGATACTAAGAAAGTAAACTCCCCAGAATCCGCATCCGCGGCACTATCTAGCTCACCTGCGAGCCCCGCATCCGCCAAACTTTGCCTAACTTTGCTCAAGGCATCGCCATTGCCAAGCCCGCTCAAATAAAAGCAGACAGAATTCTCATACCCTTCCTGCCTCTTAGGCTGCGCTGCGGACAAGTCCGAGCGTGTCTCGCTAAGCAGCTGAATACCCTGCTTGTTACCTTTATAAAGAGATAAGGATACAACTTCCTTTGCCTTCAAAGGCGCCTCTTGCTGATGCCACACAAAGTAGAAGATATTTAGTACAACCAACAGCAGGAACAGCCAACGCATAGGAACCTCAGGATAAGGGACAAGCAGCAGCCAGACCTACGAATACAAGATCTTTCACAAGACGAGCATCCGGCACCGCGCTCGCCACCAAGCCAGCATCGCCCCCAGTGAGGAATACAACATAATCCTCACCCAAGTAAGTACTCGCCAATTGCAACTGCGACAGCACAAACCCGCGCAACATCATAAGACATCCACGCTCAACAGCTTCAACAGTCGTGCGCCCAGGTGCTTCGCGCTGAAGCGCCTGTTCAGCCGACAAGTTGTCATATCTGATTCGTCTAGTATGCGTACGCAACTGGCTGCGCATCAATGGAAGGCCTGGACAAATAAACCCACCCAGGTGCTGGCCGCCTCCAGACACAAAATCAGCAGTTACGGCCGTCCCCAAATCAAGCACAAGGCAAGGACCTTTAGACAGCTCATAAGCACCGACCAAAGCCAACCAACGATCTAGACCAAGACGCTCGAAGTCCTCATAACCGTTTGTGACTCCTGCGAGAGCTCTAGCAGGTTCAGCGCATAAAACCTCTACCGCAAAAGTAGAGACTAAAACTGCAATAAGACCAGATGTCTCCTCATCACTGCGCACGCTGACCAGGCGACAACGAGTAATACGCAGTAAGGGGTTTGCTAAGATCTCTGCTATCAGACCCAAATCAGAGTCAACAACTCCGCCCTCGATAACTGCACCGTTATGAATTATCCGCCATTTGATAAAACTATTCCCGCAGTCCAGCTCAAGAATCATGGCGCAACCTCAAACTTAGCTCGCCACCACTGAACGTTTTTTCCTGCCCAGCAACATTCAGACGTATTGCGCCTTGCTGGTCGATACCAAGCACGGTCCCAGCCACCTGGTGCGCACCGGCCATCAAAGAAACTTCGCGCCCTTGCCATAGATGATTGCGCTCCCATTCAGCCCTAATTGGAGCAAACCCTAAAGCCTCATGACGGCCCAGATACATTTCTAAGCTCCCGCCAAGAGCAACAATCAACGCATTGCGATTGATAGCGCAACCGGTTTCCAAACGCACGGACGTCCAAGCCTGATCCACACCACTTGCAACAATCATATTGACGTTCACACCAATGCCAATGACGACATGACACACATCAGCAGGATCACCCACCAACTCCAGCAGAATGCCTGCAATTTTTTTATTTCCCACCAAAATATCATTTGGCCATTTCAAACCAGCCTCAAAGTCGCCAAAAACTCTAAGCGCACCTAGCACCGCTAAGCCGACAACCAAGCTGAGCCCTTCAAGCTGGCGCATCCCGCCATCCATGCGAAGAACCAGGCTGTAATAGATATTTTCAGCAAAGGGGCTGACCCACTTTCTTCCTCTACGGCCTCGCCCTGCACTCTGCTGCTCTGACAGAATTATAAAAGGGGCAGGCAGCCCGCTTGAAATCTCACGCAATGCTTGCGCATTGGTCGAATCCAGAGACTCATGGATACATACGGGAAAGCAGCTATCGGCAAGCTGGTCCTTTTCAAGAAGCTCAAGCGGCGAAGCTAATTGATAGCCACGACCACGAACTTTATGGATCGATAGGTTCAAGTCTGCTTCCAAGCGCTGCAACTGCTTCCATACAGCACTACGGCTAATACCGAGCGCTGCACCCAGGGCTTGTCCAGAATGAAAACGACCATCTTTAAGAAGTTTTAACAACATCAGCATGCAAGTTTCGCCTCACAATCAGGCACGCATAATAACGATGAGCCGGACTATTGCATAGAAAGCCTGCAAAGCAGGAGCCAAACGATCTATTGGCAGCTTATTTCTAGAATTGACACCTAGAGTGCAAACTTGAATTTTTCGAGCGCAAAAACAAACCCCCTGTCTGCGCGAGCAGACAGGGGGTTT
>NZ_ALJC01000083.1 GCF_000282975.1 Pseudomonas psychrophila HA-4 | reverse complement strand
CCAACTGCCATAGGGGATGCCATAGCGTTCGATGTAGCGTTTGGTCGACTCTTTGATGGGGTATGCGTACCTACCTTGGTTCATACCTTGATCAGGGCCTAACGGCTCAATCTCTGCTTGGGCGCTGGCGACCAGATGATCATTGAGGCAGTTATCGTTAACCCAGACCCGAATTGCGCCTCCTGGCGTCATTCCCACAACAACGGCTGCCATAGAGTTTGCTTTATGATCCGGCCAGTCCGGACAACGGCGTGCCGTTGAGCCGCGCATAATGCGGCGTGCATCTTCGGGAATATCGATCCAGCCTTTGTATGTTCTTTGTTCAACGATGGATTGCCAACGCACGAAAATCCGCTTTGGCAAATCAGCGCCGGTCATCGGGTAGATATTCCCTCCAATGGGTCCCCAGCCTCGGGCGTGCTCTTTATCGAGGCCTGGGTCGCCGGTACCAATAGAGCCGCCTCCAAGTCTCCTGAACAATCGGCCTTTGATGTCTTCGACAACAGTGATTTCTACGAGTCCTTGCATATAGGTAGGGCCTTGGAAATCAATACTCCACCCATCATCTTTAGGGTCGTTTGCACCCGACAGCGGATCGTGTTTGCAGGCGGCAAGCATTAATAGGCTCATGAGCAAAGCCATGAGGTTTAGGCGCGCGTGGCCCCGCTGGACGCTACCAACTGCCATAGGGGATGCCATAACGTTCGATGTAGCGTTTGGTCGACTCTTTGATTGGGTAAGCGTACCTACCGTGGTTCATACCTTGATCAGGGCCTAACGGCTCAATCTCTGCTTGGGCGCTGGCGATCAGATGATCATTGAGGCAGTTATCTTCAACCCAAACCCCGATCTTTCCGCCAGGAGCTACACCTATGATTGCTGCTGCCATGTGGTTCATTGGATTATCTGGCCAGCCCGGGCATTTATGGGCAACGGAGCCTCGCATCATGCGGCGTGCATCTTCGGGAATATCGACCCAGCCCTGGTAAGTTTTTTGTTCAGTGATGGACTGCCAGCGAACGTAAATGCGTTTTGGCAAACCTGAGCGTGTCATTACGTAGATGTTTCTCCCAATACTGCCCCAACCCCTAGGCTCCTCTTTGTCGAAGTCAGGGTCGCCGGATCCGACCACCCCTCCGGGGCCTATGAACATTCGACCGTTTACATCCTCAACGATGACCTGCTCAACCCAGCCTTGCATAAAGGGCGGACTGAAGACGTCAAGGCTCCAGTCACCATTTGGAGGGAATCTACCTCCAAATAACGAGTCGTTTTTGCAGGCGGCAAGTATCAATAGGCTCATGAGCAAAGCCATGAATTTTAGGCGCGCGTGGCCCCGCTGGACGCTACCAACTGCCATAGG
>NZ_ALJC01000082.1 GCF_000282975.1 Pseudomonas psychrophila HA-4 | reverse complement strand
CACCCACGCCGAAAGACCAAGGTTTCCTGCGCAACGTTAATCGACGCAGGGTTAGTCGGTCCCTAAGGCGAGGCTGAAAAGCGTAGTCGATGGAAAACAGGTTAATATTCCTGTACTTCTGGTTATTGCGATGGAGGGACGGAGAAGGCTAGGCCAGCTTGGCGTTGGTTGTCCAAGTTTAAGGTGGTAGGCTGGAATCTTAGGTAAATCCGGGATTCTAAGGCCGAGAGCTGATGACGAGTTGTCTTTTAGACAACGAAGTGGTTGATGCCATGCTTCCAAGAAAAGCTTCTAAGCTTCAGGTAACCAGGAACCGTACCCCAAACCGACACAGGTGGTTGGGTAGAGAATACCAAGGCGCTTGAGAGAACTCGGGTGAAGGAACTAGGCAAAATGGCACCGTAACTTCGGGAGAAGGTGCGCCGGTGAGGGTGAAGCATTTACTGCGTAAGCCCACGCCGGTCGAAGATACCAGGCCGCTGCGACTGTTTATTAAAAACACAGCACTCTGCAAACACGAAAGTGGACGTATAGGGTGTGACGCCTGCCCGGTGCCGGAAGGTTAATTGATGGGGTTAGCTAACGCGAAGCTCTTGATCGAAGCCCCGGTAAACGGCGGCCGTAACTATAACGGTCCTAAGGTAGCGAAATTCCTTGTCGGGTAAGTTCCGACCTGCACGAATGGCGTAACGATGGCGGCGCTGTCTCCACCCGAGACTCAGTGAAATTGAAATCGCTGTGAAGATGCAGTGTATCCGCGGCTAGACGGAAAGACCCCGTGAACCTTTACTATAGCTTTGCACTGGACTTTGAATTTGCTTGTGTAGGATAGGTGGGAGGCTTTGAAGCGTGGACGCCAGTCTGCGTGGAGCCATCCTTGAAATACCACCCTGGCAACTTTGAGGTTCTAACTCAGGTCCGTTATCCGGATCGAGGACAGTGTATGGTGGGTAGTTTGACTGGGGCGGTCTCCTCCTAAAGAGTAACGGAGGAGTACGAAGGTGCGCTCAGACCGGTCGGAAATCGGTCGTAGAGTATAAAGGCAAAAGCGCGCTTGA
Source organism: Pseudomonas psychrophila HA-4 (assembly GCF_000282975.1). GTDB lineage: Bacteria > Pseudomonadota > Gammaproteobacteria > Pseudomonadales > Pseudomonadaceae > Aquipseudomonas > Aquipseudomonas psychrophila_A. Next base: position 672 of record NZ_ALJC01000082.1, on the reverse strand, counting down.
CTGCGAGACAGACACGTCGAGCAGGTACGAAAGTAGGTCTTAGTGATCCGGTGGTTCTGTATGGAAGGGCCATCGCTCAACGGATAAAAGGTACTCCGGGGATAACAGGCTGATACCGCCCAAGAGTTCATATCGACGGCGGTGTTTGGCACCTCGATGTCGGCTCATCACATCCTGGGGCTGAAGCCGGTCCCAAGGGTATGGCTGTTCGCCATTTAAAGTGGTACGCGAGCTGGGTTTAGAACGTCGTGAGACAGTTCGGTCCCTATCTGCCGTGGACGTTTGAGATTTGAGAGGGGCTGCTCCTAGTACGAGAGGACCGGAGTGGACGAACCTCTGGTGTTCCGGTTGTCACGCCAGTGGCATTGCCGGGTAGCTATGTTCGGGAAAGATAACCGCTGAAAGCATCTAAGCGGGAAACTTGCCTCAAGATGAGATCTCACTGGAACCTTGAGTTCCCTAAAGGGCCGTCGAAGACTACGACGTTGATAGGTTGGGTGTGTAAGCGCTGTGAGGCGTTGAGCTAACCAATACTAATTGCCCGTGAGGCTTGACCATATAACACCCAAGCAATTTGCGTCGAAGAGACCAGATTGCGGTGTGTGAAGACGATACAAACCGAAAGTTTGCATTCACAAAGCACCGACTCTATTACATACCCATTCGCTAGAA
>NZ_ALJC01000081.1 GCF_000282975.1 Pseudomonas psychrophila HA-4 | reverse complement strand
GTTTTTAGACTGAAACAGGTGTAAACCTATTTCAGGACTAGACAAAACATCAACTCGCTTGCAAAAAAGTCGTGAAAAAGTTCCTGTTTCTGCAGTGGATAAGCCTGCAGTGCAAACAGGCTGATGCTTGGGGTTGGGTAAAGCCAGAGCAGCTTGAATTTTTGTTAATCCACAGCCTTGAGTCCCCCGGTTATGAACTGCCCATGCAATGGCATCCGCACCCTGACGAAGATTCGGCTGCGCATTATCAGCGCATCACTCAAAGGGTGAAAGTGAGTGCGGTATGAGGCGGGTCATGGGGTGTTTGGTATTGCTTGGTTTGGGTGTTGCAGTAATAGGCTGGTACTTAAAAGAACCCAACATATTTACGTTAAGCGTGGATATGCCGCCGGGTTTTAAATACAGAGC
>NZ_ALJC01000080.1 GCF_000282975.1 Pseudomonas psychrophila HA-4 | reverse complement strand
CCAAGGCGTTCTGAGACGTAACTTGTGGCTGCGTCTTTTCCATCCAGCTTTTTAACTGAGCCAACACTGGCAGACTACGATCATGACGGCCGGTTTTACGATCGTCGTCGCCTGCATCCTTCAGATCACGCTCTACTCCATAGAGTTTATTGATCAGGTTCAGCGCGATGTCAGCACGTCCCGTCTTGCCTTTCGGCTGTACTTTTTGGGCTTCAACAAACTTACGTCTTGCGTGCGCCCAGCAGCCCAAACGCTCGACTCCGGCCTGCGCACCTAGCGCGTTATAACCGGCGTAATCATCGGTCATCAGATAGCCGCGATAGCCTTCGAGCAGGCGCGTCGGCACCTCCTGCGCACGGCTGGTGGAGTAGTCAAAAAGGATC
>NZ_ALJC01000079.1 GCF_000282975.1 Pseudomonas psychrophila HA-4 | reverse complement strand
CGCTGCTGTCAACACCTCATTTCCTGCTTCGATGACTTGAAGCTGGCACTGCCGAAAACCAATCCAACTCATTGATATTCAAAGAGTTTTCCGTTTCGACTGCGCCGGAATTGGGCGCATTATAGGCGAATAAAATGCGCCGTCCAGTCTTTATTTCAGGTTTATTCAGCTTTCAGCGAAATACGTGCAAAAGCCTTCTTACCGGCCTGGCAGACATGAGTCGAACCCAGTGCATATATATAGGTGCGATCAACCACTTCGCCATCTATACGCACACCACCAGAGCCCAGCAAATCCCGAGCAACCGCAGAGTTCTTGACCAGACCTGCTTTATTAAGGACAGCAGCAATCGGCATGTCCTCAGCAGCGGTCAACTCGATCTCCGGCAAATCATCTGGCAACTCACCATCCTTCATCCGATTCCCAGCACCACGGTGAGCATTAGCAGCCGCCTCTTCACCATGGAAACGCGCAACAATCTCTTCCGCCAGCTTGATTTTGATATCGCGCGGATTAGCACCCGCCTCAACCTCAGCTTTGAACGCATTGATCTCGTCCATCGAACGAAAACTCAGCAACTCAAAATAACGCCACATCAATGCATCAGGAATGGACACCAGCTTGCTATACATCACGCCAGGCGCTTCTTGAATGCCTACATAGTTGCCCAAAGACTTGGACATCTTCTTAACACCGTCCAAACCCTCAAGCAGCGGCATCGTTACGATGCACTGAGCTTCCTGACCGTAACCGCGCTGCAACTCACGACCCATCAGCAGATTAAACTTCTGATCAGTGCCACCCAACTCAACGTCAGCTTTCAATGCAACCGAGTCATACCCCTGCACCAACGGGTAAAGAAACTCATGAATGGCAATTGGCTGGTTCGTGGTGTAGCGCTTATCGAAGTCATCGCGTTCAAGCATACGAGCAACGGTGTACTGAGACGTCAGGCGAATAAAGTCAGCCGGCCCCATTTGATCCATCCAGGTGGAATTGAACGCCACCTCGGTCTTTGCCGGATCAAGAATCTTAAAAACTTGAGTTTTATAGGTCTCGGCATTGTCGAGAACCTGTTTACGCGTCAACGGAGGACGCGTCGCACTCTTGCCACTTGGGTCACCAATCATTCCGGTGAAATCACCAATAAGGAAGATCACCTGATGACCCAGCTCTTGAAATTGGCGAAGCTTATTAATAAGTACGGTGTGCCCCAAGTGCAGATCGGGAGCCGTCGGGTCGAATCCCGCTTTAATACGCAACGGCTGACCGCGCTTGAGTTTCTCGACCAATTCAGACTCGACCAGTACCTCTTCGGCACCACGCTTGATTAGCGCTAGCTGCTCTTCAACCGACTTCATATCAGACCCGTAAGGCTCAAATTCAAAGGGAACCAACCATACAAGATCAGAGACTAATTACAAGTTCTGCCCGGCATATGGCGACTAACCGTCCGGGAAAGACTTGCAGGCTTGCTTCAAGGGTGATTTGGTTATATTTTATACAGTTATTTCATCTTTACCGTGTCAGTCATCTTTTCCAATTCATCCTTTATTCAAAGTCCAATTATCTATGACCAGTCAACCGCCTAAAGCGCCACCGCTTTATCCGAAGACCCACCTGCTCGCAGCAAGTGGTATCGCCGCCCTTTTAAGCTTGGCCCTGCTGGTTTTCCCTTCGAGCGAAGTAGAAGCAAAAAGAACAACCCTAATACTCGAACCCGAGTCCCCGGCAGAGCAACTCACACAAGACCAAGACACCGCCGAGCTCGTTCAAGCGGCAAATGAAGCCAATCCCTCCCCTTTTGCCCAAATAGAACAGCAAGACGAAACCCCTGTCGCGACGGTAAAAACCGAAGAGCCAAAAGCTCCGAATCATCGCGAAGTCGTAGTAGCCAAAGGCGATACACTGTCTACATTATTTGAAAAAGTAGGCCTGCCTGCCGCGTCCGTTCACGAAATTTTGGCCAGCGACAAACAAGCCAAGCAATTCAGCCAACTCAAACACGGGCAGAAGCTAGAGTTTGAGATGAACCCCGATGGCCAATTGAACAACTTGCACAGCCAAGTGAGTGATCTTGAAACCATCAGCCTTAGCAAAACCGCCAAGGGATACACCTTTCGACGCGTAACAGCTCAGCCTGTTGTGCGCTCAGCCTATGTACATGGCGTCATCACCAGTTCGCTGTCCGCTTCCGGTCAGCGCGCAGGCCTGCCACACAGCATGACCATGGACATGGCCAAGGTCTTTGGTTACGACATCGACTTCGCTCAAGACATTCACCCCGGCGACCAATTCGAAGTCATCTACGAACAGAAAGTTATCAACGGCAAAACCGTCGGTACTGGCAACATTCTCTCCGCACGTTTTACCAACCGCGGTAAGACCTACACCGCGGTGCGTTACACCAACAAACAAGGCAACAGCAATTACTACACAGCTGAAGGCAACAGCATGCGCAAAGCCTTCATTCGTACTCCCGTTGATTTTGCCCGCATAAGCTCGCGCTTCTCCTCCGGCCGCAAACACCCAATTTTGAACAAGATTCGCGCTCACAAAGGCGTCGATTACGCAGCACCACGTGGCACCCCAATCAAGGCCACCGGCGATGGCAAAGTGCTGCTTGCTGGTCGTCGAGGGGGCTACGGGAACACTGTGATCATTCAGCACGGCAATACTTACCGCACCCTGTATGGCCACATGCAAGGCTTCGCCAAAGGCGTCAAAACCGGCGGAGCAGTGAAGCAGGGCCAGGTAATCGGCTACATCGGCACCACCGGTCTTTCCACGGGGCCACACTTGCACTACGAGTTCCAGGTCAACGGCGTACACGTTGATCCGCTAGGCCAAAAGCTTCCAATGGCTGACCCCATCGCGAAAGCCGAACGCACACGCTTCATGCAGCAAAGCCAGCCATTAATGGCCCGTATGAATCAGGAAAAGGCCACGCTTCTGGCCTCGAGCAAGCGCTAAGCCATGGCCCTCTATATAGGTGTGATGTCTGGAACCAGCCTTGACGGCCTGGACATTGCCCTTATAGAACTGGGAGAGAGTATTAACCTGCTCGCCACCCATTACACACCTATGCCGCAAGCACTGCGCACTGAACTGCTGGGTTTGTGCAGCAGCGGCCCTGACGAAGTGGCCCGTTGTGCAATCGCTGAGAACCATTGGGTCGAGCTCGCGGCACAAGGCATCAATACCCTACTCGCCCAACAGAACTTGGCGCCAGATGCCATACGCGCCATTGGCAGCCATGGTCAGACGATACGGCACGAGCCCGCACAAGGCTTTACTGTTCAGATCGGCAATCCGGCATTACTGGCCGAGCTAACGAGCATCTGCGTCATCAGTGATTTCCGCCGCCGCGATGTAGCCGCCGGAGGCCAAGGCGCCCCCTTGGTACCAGCCTTCCATGAAGCGTTGTTTACCAAAGAGGCCGGGAATAGGGCTGTTTTGAACGTAGGAGGCTTCAGCAATCTAAGCCTAATAACGCCGTCTAACCCAGTATCGGGTTTCGACTGCGGCCCAGGAAATGTTCTGCTTGATGCCTGGATACAAGCACAGCGCAGCGAATTATATGACCGCAATGGCCAGTGGGCTGCAAGTGGCCAGGTTGAACCCCTCTTACTCAACACATTGCTCAGCGATCCTTTCTTTCAAACAAAGGGGCCAAAGAGCACAGGGCGCGAGGTATTCAACCTTCCTTGGCTAATGAATCATCTTGACGCTCTTCCACCTTTCGCTGCCGAAGACGTTCAAGCCACCCTGCTGGAACTTACCGCACAGACCATCGTGCAATCACTGCAAGCCGCTCAACCCAACACCCGCGAATTACTCGTGTGCGGGGGCGGCGCCCATAATGGCGCATTGATGCGTCGCTTGGCTCAACTGCTTGCACCAACACAGGTCAGCAGCACACAAACCAAAGGCGTTGATCCTGACTGGGTCGAAGCCATGGCCTTCGCATGGCTTGCACATTGCTGCCTTGAAAACATCCCTGCCAATCGCCCGAGCGTCACAGGCGCACGTGGGCTGCGCGTTCTTGGCGCAATCTACCCCGCCTAAACAGCGGACAGCAAAACGCCGCGAATCGACGCGGCGTTGAGTGTGTAACCTGTACTACGCGATTAAATCGAGAACGATGATCCGCAACCACACGTCGTGGTCGCATTCGGGTTCTTGATGACAAAGCGCGAGCCTTCCAGACCTTCCTGATAATCCACCTCGGCACCTGCCAAGTACTGGAAACTCATCGGATCCACCACCAAGCTAACGCCTTCGCGCTCAACAAGGGTGTCGTCATCGGCCACTTCTTCATCGAAGGTAAAGCCGTACTGAAAACCGGAACAACCGCCGCCCGTAACAAACACGCGCAACTTCAAACGATCATTACCCTCTTCATCGACCAGGCTCTTCACCTTGTGCGCAGCACCTTCGGTGAATTGCAAAGCCGTGGGGGTGAAGGATTCGACGCTCATGCTGACTATCTCCCGGCGCTATGCCGCCATAATGCGTGATGACGCGCATTATCCGCTTCTCCTAGAAAGGCGGTCAACTATTTGAGGGTAGCTACAAATAATCGGCCACCAGCGGCAGGCTATTCACTTACCGCTGCAGCTTGATCCTTGCGACTGCCTTTAAGGCAACATCCCCGCATGGGACAAACCCAGACGCTCATCCAGCCCAAACAGAATATTCATGTTCTGAACCGCTTGGCCGGAAGCGCCCTTGACCAGGTTGTCGATAACCGACAGCACCACCACCAAATCTCCATCCTGTGGACGATGCACCGCAATACGGCACACGTTAGCCCCGCGAACACTGCGGGTTTCTGGGTGGCTGCCGGCCGGCATTACATCCACAAAAGGCTCATTGGCATAACGCTTCTCAAACAACGCCTGAAGATCGACCGAGCGATCAACAACCGTTGCGTAAAGCGTGGAGTGGATACCACGAATCATCGGGGTCAAATGTGGGACAAAGGTCAAACCTACGTCTTTGCCCGCTGCACGACGCAGCCCTTGGCGAATTTCTGGCAAATGACGATGCCCTTTAACAGCATAAGCTTTCATGCTTTCAGACGTCTCAGCATACAAAGAGCCCACACTTGCACCACGTCCGGCACCGCTGACACCTGACTTACAGTCAGCAATCAACAACGAGGTGTCAGCCAGACCCGCTTCCAGCAACGGTAAAAAGCCCAACTGAGCTGCCGTTGGGTAGCATCCCGGCACAGCAATCAGTCGAGCCTGCTTGATTTGCTCACGGTTAACCTCAGGCAGACCGTATACAGCTTCTTTCAGCAATTCTGGCGCCCCGTGCGGCTGGCCATACCACTTGGCCCACTCATCCGCGTCCTGCAAGCGGAAGTCAGCGGACAGGTCGATGACCTTGGTACCGGCCGCCAGCAAATCGCCAGCCAACGCATGGGCTACACCGTGAGGCGTGGCAAAAAACACAACATCGCACGCAGCCAGTGTTTGAGTATCCGGAACGCTGAAAGCCAGGCCATCATAGTGGCCTCGTAGGTTGGGATACATATCGGCAACAGGCAGGCCCGCTTCGGATCGAGAAGTGATCACCACCACTTCAGCTTGCGGATGCTGTGCCAGCAAACGCAGTAATTCGACACCGGTGTAACCCGTGCCGCCGACAATACCGACCTTGACCATAACCTGCCCTCAACGAACCCACTGGAAAGCCCTCGATAATAGGGACAGCGCGCCCCTGCGACAACCATCAAGGTGACTCAAGAACGCTCTACTACTACTATTTGATCTACCGTGAACCTGGGAATAACTAAAAATGCTTTATCTATGGATCAAAGCCTTCCACATCATCAGCATCGTCTGTTGGTTTGCCGGCCTGTTTTACCTGCCTCGCCTCTTTGTTTACCACGCACAAAGCGAAGATTCCGTCAGCAAAGAACGATTTAGCCTCATGGAACGCAAGCTCTATCGCGGCATCATGGGCCCCGCAATGATCGCCACACTGATCTTCGGCGGCTGGCTGCTCTATCTGGCTCCGGGCTTCCTTAGCCAAGGGTGGATGCACGCCAAACTAACGCTGGTATTTCTGCTCATCGGTTACCACCACATGTGCGGCGCACAAGTAAAACGCTTCGCCCGTGGCGAGAACACCCGCAGCCACGTGTTCTATCGCTGGTTCAATGAAGTACCTGTCTTGTTCTTACTGGCCATCGTCATTCTGGTGGTGGTCAAACCGTTCTAAATTCAAATTGCCCCGAGGTTATCCAATGCCACTGCCCGCTCTGCTTGATAAACGCCTGCGCTTGCCGGTAGTCGCCGCGCCGATGTTTTTGATTTCCAATCCTCAACTGGTACTGGCGTGTTGCCGCAATGGGGTTGTAGGTAGTTTTCCTGCACTCAACCAGCGCGAGAGCAGCGGTTTCAAGGCCTGGCTTGAAGAAATCGAAGCGGGTCTGGCCACATTGGATGACCCCGCTCCCTACGCTGTGAACCTGATTGTGCACAACAGCAACCCACGGCTACAGGCTGACCTAGCGATCTGCATCGAGCACAAAGTGCCCATCGTGATCACAAGCCTAGGCGCCGTTAAAGAAATCGTTGATGCCGTCCATAGCTATGGCGGACTGGTATTCCACGATGTCACCACGCGGCGTCATGCCGAAAAAGCCGCAGAAGCGGGTGTCGATGGACTGATTGCAGTCGCAGCAGGTGCCGGAGGCCACGCGGGCACTTGGAGCCCATTTGCACTGGTCGCCGAAATTCGTCAGTTCTTCGATAAAACCATCTTGCTAGCAGGCTGTTTGAACCATGGACACGAAATCCTGGCGGCTCAGGTCATAGGTGCTGATCTTGCCTACTTGGGGACACGATTTATTGCGACGCAAGAAAGCAACGCTTCTGACGAATACAAGCAGATGGTTCTTACATCCCGAGCGGCCGACATCGTCCACACTGCTGCGGTTTCGGGGGTACCGGCAAGTTTCATGCGCCAAAGCCTCGAAAACTCCGGTTTTGATCTCGCTGCTATACAAGGCAAATGCGAAAACAACACTGGCATACAACTAAAGCCGCTCAATGACGAAGCGAAAGCATGGAAGACCGTATGGTCAGCAGGCCAAGGGGTCGGCGACATCAATGATGTGCCAACCACCGACCATCTGATAGCACGGCTGGAAACGGAATACCGCACGGCACTAAGCTTGGTAAATCGTATGCCACATCCTTAGCTGCGTTAGGGAGACGCTAAGCCCGCCATTATTGGCGGGTTTTTAGTGACGATATTCCTCTGCAACAAGGAAACTGATATGCCTGAACACCATCAAGACAAGCACACGGGTGGCAATTTTGCAGAGCTAGAACCGCTTGGCTTTAAAGGACGCATTGGACGCCTGCGTTACATAACATGGCAATTTACCCTATGGCTCATTGTCCATGCCCTCGGGGTAGTGAGTTTTTTTGTTTTCATTATTTCTCCACCAGCAGGCATTGTAGTTTTCATTCTCAGCCTTATCGTCGCTAGCATCATTGGCATAAGAATCGCCGCTCAACGCCTGCATGACTTCAATTGGTCCGCATGGACGCTGATATTGCAGTTAGTTCCTGTGGCTAATCTTGTGGTAATCATTATGGTCTTGGCCAAGCCCGGCGACACAGGTCCGAACCGCTTCGGCCTACCACCACCGCCTAATAGCCCGACGGTGAAGGTCGTGGCTACGATTTTGGCCTTCATTCTTGCCTTATACATTGCCGCAATGATCGCAGTCGTGTCCTTGGGTTATCTGGACACTTTCCTCAACGCAGCCAGCAACAACACCCTGTAGACTGCGCACTTAAATGAACGCGTTAACGCCAGGGACATCATTGTCACCGGACTGTACCGTTGCGATGGAGAACAGCATGACCCGTTACGCTTTGATCACTGGCGCTTCCAGTGGCATTGGCCTGGCCCTGGCTGAAGCACTTGCCCGTCGTGGGCGCAGTCTGATCCTTGTAGCCCGACAGCGCGATGCGCTAGAAAGCATCGCGCTCGAGCTGACTCAACGTTTCGGTGTCGAGGTCTTGTTTCGCGCCTGCGACCTAGGCGAACCTCTGCGTCTTTCCGGCTTTCTACTGGAGTTAGAGGAAGGCGAACGACAAATCGACTTACTGGTCAATTGCGCAGGTATTGGCACGTGCGGACCTTTCCTCGCCCATGACTGGAGCGCAGAACAAGACCTGATCGAACTCAACATTCTGGCTCTGACGCGGATGTGCCATGCCATCGGTAACATGATGGCCGTGCAGGGCGGCGGGCAGATTCTCAACGTCTCATCGATCGCTGCCTATCAGCCTGGCCCGTGGCTCAGCACCTATTTCGCAAGTAAAGCCTACGTGCTGCACTTTTCCGAAGGCCTGCGCGAAGAAGTGAAAAAGACCGGTATCAAGGTCTCGGTGCTCTGCCCCGGTGTCACTCGAACCGGTTTTTTTGATGCCGCCAAAATGAACCCGCAAGCGGTCAAACGTAACAAAAGCGCCATGAGCCCCGAGGAAGTCGCCCTTTACACCGTGCGGGCGCTCGAAAAAAACAAGGCTATCATCATGCCCGGATGGCGTAACCGCTGGCTAACCCGTATGCCACGCATGCTCTCTCGCTGGATGACACGAAAAATCGCAGCCTCAGTGAACAAATCCTACTGCCCGCGTTAACGAGGCTGGGCGTAATCCGTGAGCCTGAGTACACTCAGACCGGACTTCACTCACGGAGACATAGCTTTGGATACTCTGTTCACCAAGATCATCAACCGTGAAATACCGGCCAAGATCATCTATGAAGATGATCTTGTGCTCGCTTTTCATGACATTGCCCCGCAAGCGCCGATCCATTTTTTGGTCATTCCGAAAAAACCGATCCGCACACTCAACGACCTGACCGAAGAAGACAAGCCGCTAGCTGGCCACATTCTGTTCACGGCACAGCGCCTGGCCAAAGAACTGGGCTGCGAAGAGGGTTTCCGTGTGGTGATGAACTGCAATGAAAAGGGCGGCCAAACGGTTTACCACATTCATATGCACGTACTAGGTCAGCGCCAAATGAACTGGCCACCGGGCTGATTAGACTGCAAAACCATCGTGGGGGGCTGCACCGCCCCCTACGCCTATGGATGATCCAACGCAAACCCTGCCCACCCGATTGGGGTAAACTGGCCCCCGTGATTTTTTCCGGAGGTAAGCATGACTACCCAACGTCACTACTCGCCGATTGACCGTCTACTGTTACAAGCCGATACCGCCATGCGCACCTTGCTGCCCTTCAGTGGCCAGCCGCATCGTCCGTCTCCGGCCATCGTTAAAACCGACAAACCGCTGGATGAGAAAACCGCTCGCCACGTTGCCGGGCTGATGCGTATCAACCATACGGGTGAAGTTTGTGCCCAGGCGCTGTACCAGGGCCAAGCCCTGACCGCCAAGCTGCCGCAAGTACGTGAAGCGATGGAGCATGCCGCAGAAGAAGAAATCGACCATCTGGCCTGGTGCGAACAGCGTATTCACCAATTGGGCAGCCATACCAGCGTGCTGAACCCACTGTTCTACGGCATGTCTTTTGGTATTGGCGCCGTGGCCGGCCTGATCAGCGACAAAGTCAGCCTCGGTTTTGTCGCCGCGACCGAAGACCAAGTCTGCAAGCACCTCAACGAGCACCTTGAGCAACTGCCTGCCGAAGATGAAAAGTCCCGTGCGATTCTTGAGCAAATGCGCCTCGACGAAGAACGACACGCAGAGTCCGCGCTCAATGCGGGCGGCTACCGCTTCCCTGCCCCGGTAAAATTTGGCATGAGCCTGATGGCAAAAGTCATGACCAAAAGCACCTATCGCATCTGACGCCACATTAGCGGTGTCTACTTGATCGTCATAAAAAAGGCGGCAACCTTTCGGGAGCCGCCTCTTTTGTGGCTGAAACCTTACCCCATGTTGCGGGCGTAGAAGATTTCGAGCATTTCGTGCTTCACACGCTCAGTCACCTGCGCGCGCTGTTCAACAGACAGATTGCTGGTGGCGTCGCCGAACAGGTAGTTATCCAGTTCGAAGTCCTTAAGCAGCATCTTGGTGTGGAACAGGTTTTCTTGATACACGTTCACGTCGGTCATCTGATAACCGTCGCGCGTGTCTTCGGAAAGGTAATTCTGGATCGAATTGATCTCATGATCGATAAAGTGCTTTTTGCCTTCCACGTCACGGGTAAAACCACGCACACGATAGTCGACCGTCACGATATCCGAATCAAATTGATGGATCAGATAGTTGAGAGCTTTAAGCGGTGAAATAACGCCACACGTCGACACGTCAATATCAACACGGAAAGTCGCAATACCGTCCACAGGATGAATCTCTGGATAGGTATGTACCGTGATATGACTTTTGTCGAGGTGAGCCAAAATGGTCTCGGGCAGCGGGCCTGGGGATTCTTCAATCTGGCTTTCAGTAGGAATCACCGGCTGCTCGGAAATCAGAATAGTCACGCTGGCGCCTTGGGGATCGTAATCCTGACGGGCGATGTTCAGGATGTTGGCACCAATGATATCAACCACATCTGTAAGGATCTGCGTCAGGCGTTCTGCGTCGTACTCTTGATTGATGTACTCAACGTATGCCTGCTGGTCTTGCGGGGTTTCCGCGTAGCAGATGTCATAGATGTTGAAGCTCAAGGTCTTTGTCAGGTTATTGAACCCGTGGAGCTTGAGTTTGCTTTTCACCGTTATAAAACTCTCTATGTCGATGCGGCTCGGCCGCGTGATCCAGCATGCCCGTCAAGTGCGTGGACGCACCTGCGTAGGACGGTTAACACCTCTTCGCGATGGCGATTTTGGTTATCTGTTCGGACATGCGGCCGGGAATTCCCCCGCCACTACCCTGAAAAAAGTGGCGCATTATGCAGACGTCAGCGACTGATCGCCAGAGTCTGCATTGCTTTTATGAAAATTGAATGTCCACTCAGCCCAGTTCAATGATTTCGTAGTCATGGCTGATAGCAACACCCGCCGCACCCAGCATGATCGACGCCGAGCAATACTTTTCCGCTGACAATTCAATGGCACGCTTGACCTGAGCGTCTTTCAAACCTCGGCCTTTAACCACAAAGTGCAGATGAATTTTAGTAAAAACCTTTGGGTCTTCGGTCGCGCGTTCGGCTTCCAAAAACGCTTCGCAGCTTTCGACTGCCTGACGTGATTTCTTGAGAATGCTGACAACATCAAAGTTGCTGCAACCACCGAGCCCCAACAGAAGCATCTCCATAGGGCGTACGCCCAGGTTGCGTCCGCCACTCTCAGGCGGGCCGTCCATCACAACGACGTGGCCGCTACCTGATTCGCCCAGAAACATGGCTTCACCCGCCCATTGAATGCGTGCCTTCATCGCCCAGACTCCACTGTTTTAAAAGGGGCGCCAGCTTAGCACAGGGCCCGAAACTGATGACTCACCGCGCCGCAGCCTTTCTTAGACAAGACGAAGGGAAAATTCTACCAACCACACAGAATCTGTCTGTTAAGCTGGCGCCAAATCACTGGCGCCAGCCAGCCAGCGCTCTATATAAAAATAGATCTGACCTTTACTGTGCTCGCTTTCGGGATACAACCATGGTTGCTATTACCCCCATACCCAAGATCAAAAATCTCGACAAATTTTTGACTCATTGCCAACGCAGACGCTATCAAACCAAGAGCAACATCATCTGCGCGGGCGAACACTCACACACTTTGTTCTACATTCTGAAAGGTTCTGTCACGATTCTGATTGAAGACGACGATGGTCGCGAGATGATCATTGCCTATCTCAACCCAGGAGACTTCATTGGTGAGCTGGGCCTGTTTGAACAGGCAGGGCAAGAGCAACCACGCAGCGCATGGGTCCGGGCCAAGACCGAGTGTGAAGTTGCAGAAATCAGCTACATAAAATTCAGAGAGTACGCGCAACAAGAACCTGAAATTCTTTACGCGCTTAGCGGCCAAATTGCTCAGCGCCTTCGTAACACAACTCGTAAGGTCGGGGACCTAGCGTTCTTTGATGTTACCGGGCGCGTTGCGCGCTGCCTGCTTGAACTGTGCAAACAGCCTGATGCAATGACCCATCCGGACGGCATGCAGATCAAAATCACCCGTCAGGAAATCGGTCGAATTGTCGGTTGTTCGCGAGAGATGGTAGGCCGTGTGCTTAAAGGCTTGGAAGAGCAAAACTTGGTCAGCGTCAAAGGCAAGACTATGGTGGTGTTCGGTACGCGCTAAGGCTTTAGCAAGGGTGCCAGAATCTGTTGATAACTGGCGCTCAGTCGCTCAAAAAAGTCGGGCGCGGTAAACACTTCATGTAACGCGATATGGCTCTCAGCACGGCAGCGTTGTTCCTGCTCACAGCGCTGATTGAAACGATTGACCGCAGCGACCATCGACTCACGCTCATCTTCAACCAGTAACGCGCCGTGAACCAAGCCCACCGGCCGCTGCCCACCTGGGCTTTGGCGCCAGCGCTGAGCCGTGCCTACCAGTTTTCGCGCATTGAGGTTAACGTTGAATCGCCCATCGCAAAACGCGCCGTCAACTTCGCCTAACGACGCCGAGCCCCCTAATGCAGTCAGTAAGTCACAGATGGGCTCGCACAGGCGGCGATAGGCCGTTTCGATACGCCCATGATCACCTTCGCTGCGCGGCGGGGCATAAACCAGCGCGATATTGACCGTAGCAGGCGACTGAGGAACAGGCTCTCCACCAGTTTCGCGCAACAGGATAGGCCAACCGCTGGTAGCCAATTCAACACTGGCTTGCTCGAACCCGGCTAAGCGACTCAAGCGCCGTGGCATCACCAACGCACTGTCCGAGGGTTGCCAGAACAGCACGCCCGCTTCGCGCTCCCCAGCACACACCGAGGCCAATAAATCCTGCTCGGCTTTAAGACCTGCTTCGACGGTGAGCGGCTGGATGAGCGCCATTAAGTACCTGCTCCGACACAAAACAACTGTGGGAGCGGGCCTGCTCACGATATTAACGACTCAGAAGTCGATGCCATCGCCAGCAAACCAGCTCCCACACACAGTTAATCGAGGATCAATCCAGCGAGGAACCCGTCACAGGTAAACCGCGCTCCGGGAAGAACAAACGCTGTAACTCAGTACCCGGGTTTTCAGCACGCATAAACGCCTCACCCACCAAGAACGAATACACCTCGCTGATTTCCATCAACTCAACATCCGCACGGTTGAGGATGCCGCTCTCAGTGATGACCAATCGATCACGCGGAACACGCGGCAACAGATCCAGCGTGGTTTCAAGGCTGACTTCAAACGTGTGTAGATTGCGGTTGTTGATCCCCACCAACGGGGTATCAAGTGTCTTGAGTGCGCGCTCGAGCTCAGCGCCATCATGCACTTCAACCAGCACATCCAGATTGACGCTTTTGGCAACGGCAGCCAGCTCGGCCATTTGCACGTCATCCAGTGCCGACACAATCAACAGCACACAGTCCGCACCCAACGCGCGGGCTTCAACGATCTGATAAGGATCGATCATGAAATCCTTGCGAATCACGGGCAGGTTGCAGGCCGCACGGGCTTGTTGCAGATAAGCATCGGCGCCCAGGAAGAAATCGACGTCGGTCAATACGGACAAGCACGTAGCGCCGCCCTTTTCATAACTCTGAGCTATTTCATTCGGTACAAAGTGTTCACGAATCACGCCCTTGCTTGGCGATGCCTTTTTGATTTCGGCAATGACTGCAGGGTGCTTCTTCTTCGCTTGCTCCAGCATGGCTTTGGCAAAACCACGTACCGGGTCAGCCTGAGCCGCCAAACGCTCAAGCTCATTCATGCTGATGCGTGCACTGCGCTCGGCCACTTCCTGAACTTTGCGCGCCAGAATTTTTTCTAGAACGGTAGGCACCGTCATGCTTCATTCTCCTGCTTGAAAATCGCGGTAAAGGCGCCCAGTTCTTCGAGTTTTTCCCGAGCGAGCCCTGTGTGCAAGGCATCGTGAGCCAACGCCACACCCTCTTTGAGCGTGTAGGCAAGGTCGGCGGCATACAGCGCAGCGCCGGCATTGAGCACGATCATTTCAGCAGCCTTCTGGCCTGACTCCGTTTTACGACGCCCCAAGGCATCGCGAATCAGCTCCAGCGATTGTTCCGGGCTATCTACCACCAGACCAAACAGACTCTGGCTCTTTATACCCAAGTCTTCTGGTTGAACCCAGTACTCCGTGATGGCGCCATTTTTAAGCTCCGCCACAAAGGTCGGTGCCGCCAGACTGAACTCGTCCAAACCGTCTTGCGAATGGACCACCAACACGTGCTTGCTGCCCAGACGTTGCAGCACTTCTGCTAAAGGTCGGCACAGCGCCTGATTAAACACGCCGACCACTTGATGCAATACGCCAGCCGGATTCGTAAGCGGGCCAAGCATATTGAACAGAGTACGCAGCCCCAGATCGCGACGCGGGATGGCCGCGTGCTTCATGGCGCCGTGGTGAGTTTGAGCAAACATAAAGCCAATGCCAACGCTGTCGATGCAACGCGCCACTTGAACCGGCGTCAGGTTTAAGTACACACCGGCGGCTTCAAGCAAATCAGCGCTGCCGCTTTTGCCCGACACGGCACGATTACCGTGTTTGGCTACGGTGCAGCCTGCTGCCGCAATTACCAGCGCAGAAGCAGTAGACACGTTGAAAATATTCGCACCATCACCGCCAGTCCCAACGATGTCGACCACGCCGTCCAAGGTATTGAGTTCAACCTTGTCCGCCAACTCACGCATGGCCGTGACGGCACCGACGATTTCGTCAATGCTCTCACTCTTCATGCGCATGCCCATCATGAACGCGCCAATCTGCGCCTCAGTGCATTGGCCAGTCATGATGTCGCGCATCACATCGCGCATCTCGGCTTCGCTCAAATCAAGGTGACCGACGATACGGCTCAGGGCTGTTTTGATATCCATAAGAAGTCCTTAGCGCGTGCCGCCAGTTTGTTTGAGGAAGTTAGCGAACAGTTCGTGGCCCTGCTCGGTCAGAATCGACTCCGGGTGAAATTGCACCCCTTCGATGTTCAGCGTTTTGTGGCGCAGCCCCATGATCTCGTCGACCGAGCCGTCAGCATTTTGCGTCCAGGCCGTCAGCTCCAGACACTCAGGCAAGGTTTCACGCTTGACCACCAGCGAGTGGTAGCGGGTCACGGTCAATGGGTTGTTCAGCCCCTGAAAAACACCGGTGTCCAGGTGATACACCGGGCTGGTTTTACCGTGCATGACTTGCCGGGCACGAACAACATCGCCGCCAAAAGCCTGACCGATGGATTGATGCCCGAGGCACACGCCAAGAATCGGCAATTTGCCCGCAAAATGCTTGATCGCTTCAAGCGAGATGCCCGCCTCGTTAGGCGTGCATGGGCCGGGCGACACCACGATGCGCTCAGGGTTGAGTGCCTCGATCTGGGCGACGGTCAATTCATCGTTGCGCACCACTTTGACCTCAGCACCCAATTCACCGAGGTACTGCACAACGTTGTAAGTAAAAGAGTCGTAATTATCGATCATCAGCAACATGGCAAAGCTCCTCAGGCGTCGGACGCGGGGGTTTGTTCAGCGAGCGCTACAGCACGAAACATCGCGCGGCGTTTATTCAGCGTCTCTTCCCATTCCAGGGCCGGTACCGAGTCGGCAACAATGCCGCCGCCCGCTTGCACGTGCAGCTCACCGTCCTTGATCACCGCGGTGCGAATCGCGATAGCCGTGTCCATGTTGCCGTTCCAAGCGAAGTACCCAACTGCGCCGCCATATACGCCACGTTTAACCGGCTCCAGCTCGTCGATAATTTCCATCGCGCGGATCTTCGGAGCGCCAGACAAGGTGCCCGCTGGCAAAATCGCCCGCAACGCGTCCATGGCCGTCAGCCCGTTTTTAAGCTGGCCAGTGACGTTGGACACAATGTGCATCACGTTGGAGTAACGCTCGATCACCATCTTCTCCGTGAGCTTGACCGAGCCGGTTTCCGATACACGGCCCGTGTCGTTGCGCCCAAGGTCAATCAGCATCAAGTGCTCGGCGATTTCCTTGTCGTCACTGAGCAGGTCTTTTTCCAACGCCACATCAGCTTCTTCGGTCGCACCACGAGGGCGCGTACCGGCAATCGGGCGCACGGTAATCAGGTTGTCCTCAACCCGGACCAACACTTCCGGCGAACTGCCGACCACGTGGAAGTCTCCAAAGTTGAAGAAGTACATATACGGCGTCGGGTTGAAGCAGCGCAGGGCGCGGTATAGGTCAATCGGCGCAGCCTTGAAGTCGATCGACATGCGCTGCGACGGCACCACCTGCATGCAGTCACCCGCCAAGATGTAGTCCTTGATTGTGTCGACCGCTTTTTCGTAGTCATCCTGGGTGAAGCTGGATCGGAACACCGGATCAGCGGCTTGCTGTTGGGTGAAGTCCAAGCCACGGCGGGGTGCTATCGGCTGACGTAATTGCTCAAGCAACGCCTCAAGACGCGCCTGACCTTCGTCGTATGCATCCGCCTGCGCAGGGTCGACCAGCACAATCGCGTGCATCTTGCCCGCCAAGTTATCGAACACCACGACGGCGTCCGACACCATCAGCAAGATGTCCGGCACGCCCAGCGGATCCGGGTTCGGGCACTTGCCCAAACGTTTCTCCACGTAGCGCACGCAGTCATAACCAAAATAACCCACCAGCCCGCCATTGAAGCGCGGCAAGCCAGCGATGGTCGGTACGTTGTAACGGGCTTTGAATGCCTCGACGAAGGCCAGCGGATCTTCAGCTTCGTGAGACTCGATTTCGACGCCGTCGCACGTCACCCGAACTTGATGCTCATGCACGCGCATTACCGTGCGGCATGGCAAACCAATGATCGAGTAACGGCCCCATTTCTCGCCCCCCTGCACCGACTCCAGCAAATAGGAGTTGGGCTGATCGGCCAGTTTCAGGTAGATCGACAACGGCGTGTCGAAGTCAGCAAGGGTTTCACGTGCAAGCGGGATACGGTTGTAGCCGGCAGCGGCCAAACGCAGGAATTCTTCGCGGATCATGAGGTGCCTCGTGGCATGAGGGTAAAACGGTCAGGTGTGCAAACGTGCCGGATCTCCGGCCAGATTCAAGTCAGGCGCGCCAACGCCAACGGGCCAGGGCCTTGATAACTTTCATCCAGAGTTTGCGAGTGACCACCACGATGGAATCTCTTCGAGAGGGGTGAGCTGAAGCGCCCAACGTTATCTCAGGCGCAGAATCTAAGCAACCGGCTATCAGCTCATGCAGATTGTCGATCACCATATCCGGGGCTTCTTCAGCAATCGGCCGACCATGATTGTAGCCATAGCTCATGGCCACACACCGCACGCCAGCCGCTTTTGCCGCCAGCACGTCGTTGCGTGAATCGCCGACAAATAACGCTTGTTGCGGTGTCACACCGGACATTTTCATCACAAAAAAAAGTGCAGCCGGGTCAGGCTTTTTCTGAGGCATGGTGTCACCGCCCACAATCCAGCGAAAAAACCGCCCCATCTTCAACTCATCCAACAATGGCGCAACAAACCGCTCGGGCTTGTTGGTAATCAGCGCCATTTCAACACCCTGCTTTTGCAGCCACTTAAGGCTTTCGCGCACGCCGGGGTAAATCGCGGTGTGTTCATGGCCGCCATCATAGGCTTCCATGAAAATCGCCAGCGCTTCTTCAGCCTCCGCGTCATCGACACCAGTGGCCTGCATATTGCCGGCGAGTGCACGGCGCACCAACATGGGCGCGCCGTTGCCGATCCACATCTTTACGTTTTCAATGCCCGCGGGCGGTCGACCCAGTTTGAGCAGCATGGTGTTCACGGCGGCAGCTAGATCCGGAACAGAATCGATCAAGGTGCCGTCCAGATCGAACATCACCAGTTTGGGCAGTCGCCCGCCAAGCAACTGCTCAAATCCACTCATGGACGTGCCAACGCAAGCTCGGCGCGCATTTTCTGAATCACTTCTTCGTAGTTCGGCGTGTTAAAAATCGCCGAGCCCGCCACGAACGTGTCGGCACCGGCTTCGGCGATTTCACGGATATTGCCGACGTTTACACCGCCATCGATTTCCAAGCGAATATCGCGACCCGAGGCATCGATCAATGCGCGGGCTTCTCGCAGTTTATTCAACGTGCCGGGGATAAACTTCTGCCCGCCGAAGCCTGGGTTGACGCTCATCAGCAAGATCATGTCGACCTTGTCCATCACGTACTTGAGCACATCCAGCGGCGTGGCGGGGTTGAACACCAGACCCGCCTTGCAGCCGCCTTCGCGGATCAACTGCAACGAGCGGTCAATGTGCTGGGTGGCTTCGGGGTGGAATGTGATGTAGGTCGCGCCCGCTTCAATAAAGTCGCCAATAATCCGGTCAACCGGGCTGACCATCAAATGTGCATCGATGGGTGCGGTAATGCCGTATTTGCGCAACGCGGCGCACACCATCGGACCAATGGTCAGGTTTGGCACGTAGTGATTGTCCATGACATCGAAGTGCACGATATCAGCGCCAGCGGCGAGCACATTGTCGACTTCCTCGCCAAGACGGGCGAAATCGGCAGAAAGAATCGATGGGGCAATAGCGAAGGGCTGCATAACGCACCTTTTAATGAGCTAAACACGGTGGCGCGCATTGTATACCGCCTGCCGAGAAGCGCACACCGGGCCGTGATGATTGGCGATATTCAACCACCCTACAGCCGCTTCGCGCCCGATCGCAGCCTTCGGCAGCGACTACATGGATTTGCGTCCTGTAGTCGCTGCCGAAGGCTGCGATAAGGGCCGAAGGACCTTCCAGCAATATCTTGCGAACAAAGTCATCGGCTACTTCTACGCCCAAGGGCTAGTTTTAAAAAACACGGACCTAAACGAGGGCAAAGGAATGCCGCGTTGCTATACCAGCAATCGCCTATTAAAAGGCCGCTACTCTGAAACCGGACGACTGTATCTGCTCACCACGGTAACTGATCAACGACGTCCTGTTTTTGAAGACTTTCAGTTAGGCAGGCTTTTAGTCGATCAATTAAAACAAGCCCATAACGAAGGCATCGTGACATCAAAGGCATGGGTCGTGATGCCGGACCACTTCCATTGGTTAGTCGAACTTAATAACAAAACACTGGGCGAATTAATGTGCCGCATCAAGTCACGCAGCAGCGTGACCGTTAACAACGCCAGTCAGTTCAGCGGCCGGCTATGGCAAAAGGGCTACCACGACAGGGCATTGCGCCGTGAAGATGACCTCAAGGCAACCGCCCGTTACATCGTACAAAACCCGATCCGTGCGGGCTTGGCTACACGAATCGGAGACTACCCCCTCTGGGACGCTTGCTGGATGTAACCCTTATGCCTGGGCTGTGCGCATTTTCTCGCTGCGCCCGCGCAACCACTCCAGCGTCAGTAACAACAACACCGAGAAGGCAATTAGCAGGGTCGCTGCCGCCGCAATGGTCGGGCTGAGGTTTTCGCGGATACCGCTGAACATTTGCCGTGGCAACGTCGCTTGCTCTGGCCCCGCCAAAAACAGGGTCACGACCACTTCGTCAAACGACGTCGCAAAGGCAAACAGCGCCCCCGAGATCACACCGGGCGCAATCAGTGGCAAGGTCACGCGGCGGAATGCTGTCAGCGGCGAGGCACCCAAACTTGCTGCTGCACGCACCAAGTTGTGGTTGAACCCCTGCAAGGTGGCCGACACGGTGATGATCACAAACGGCACACCCAACACCGCATGCACCACGATCAATGAGATGAAGCTGTTGCCCAACCCCAGCGGGGCAAAGAACAGGTAGCTGGCCACGCCGATGATGACCACAGGCACGACCATCGGCGAAATCACCAAGGCCATCACCAGCGCTTTGCCGGGGAAATGCCCCCGGGTCAGGCCAATCGCTGCCAACGTGCCAAACACCATCGCCAGCACCGTTGCCGCAGGTGCCACGATCACGCTGTTTCGCAAGGCCCGCATCCATTCTGCGGACGCGAAAAAGTCCTGATACCAATGCAGCGAAAAGCCCTGTAACGGGTACACCAGAAAGCTGCCCGAGTTGAACGACAACGGGATGATCACCAGCACCGGCAGAATCAGAAACAACAGGATCAGCCCACACAGAATGCGCAAGCTGTAAAACCACACCCGCTCAACGGGCGACATATAAGGACTCAGCATGGCAGGCTCCTTAGCTCAAGCGCAGGCGGGTCGCGCCTACCAGCCAGTTGTAGATCAGATAAAGCACCACGGTTGCCAGCAACAACAACCCGCCCAACGCTGTCGCCATGCCCCAGTTGATGCTGGTGTTGGTGTAGAACGCCACGAAGTAGCTGACCATTTGGTCGTTCGGACTGCCCAGCAAGGCCGGGGTGATGTAGTAACCAATGGCGATGATGAACACCAGCAAGCAACCCGCCCCTACCCCTGCATAGGTCTGTGGGAAGTACACCCGCCAAAAGCTGGCAAATGGATGACAGCCCAGTGAGATCGCTGCACGCATGTAAGTCGGAGAAATGCCTTTCATCACGCTATAGATCGGCAAAATCATGAACGGCAACAGAATGTGCACCATCGCGATGTAGACGCCGGTACGGTTGAACACCAACTCCAACGGCTTATCGATAATGCCCAGGCTCATCAGCCCGCTATTGATCAGGCCACCCGATTGCAACAACACAATCCAGGCCGCCACCCGCACCAGCACTGACGTCCAGAACGGCAGCAGCACCAGTATCATCAGCAGGTTGCTCTGCCGCGCAGGCAAGTTAGCCAGCAAGTACGCCAACGGGTACGCCAGCACTAGGCAGATGCAAGTGATGACAAAACCCATCCAGAACGTACGCGCAAAAATATCCAGGTAAATCGATTGATCAGGTGTAGCGGGGGCAATTTCACCCAAGTCGTCGATGCGATGATCAACTGCCGCCAACAGGTAAAACGGGGTCACGCTTGAAACGTTGCGCTTGATCGCCTGCCAATACGCAGGATCGCCCCAACGTTCATCAAGCGACTCCATCGCATCTTTGTAAGAATCAGGTGCCGCCTTGAAGGGCAGACCCTTGGCGGTTTTCATCAGCAGGCTGCGATAGCCAGCCAATTCCATGTTCAGGCGCTTGGACAAATCGCCCAATACTTGATTCTTGCGAGCCTCAGCTAAGTCTTCACTGAGTGCCTGATATACCGGCTCCGCAGGCAAACCTTTACCGTCCCAACCCGCCACTGCAACCACCGTGCGTGGCAAGCCATCCACCACCTCGGGGTTGCCGACACTTTTGTACAGCAGGGCCGCGATCGGAACCAGAAACACCAGCAACAAGAAAATAACCAACGGCGCGATCAAGGCCTGTGCCTTCCAGCGGTTAACCCGCTCGGCGTGCGCAAGACGCTTCTTCAACGTTGGGCTGGAGACCTCGTTCAGGGGAACGGCGATGGCCATGGCGAACTCCGAAAATCTTTAAACGATGGCGGCGCGACTGAATCAGCCGCGCCGCATTTCAACGCTGCTTACTTAGCAGCCCAGGCATTGAAGCGTTGTTCCAGTTGCTCGCCGTTGTCAGCCCAGAAACTGACGTCGATTTGCACCTGGTTCACAATGTTTTCCGGGGCGGTTGGCATTTGCTCCTGCACGGCTTTAGGCAGTAAAGGCATCGCCTCTTTGTTAGCCGGGCCGTACGCGATGTTTTGCGAATAGACACTCTGCTGCTGCGGCTGCAAGGTGAAAGCCATGAACTTCTTGGCTACCTCGGCTTTTTCTTTGCTCAGGCCTTTAGGGATGGCCCACGCGTCGAAGTCATAAATCCCGCCGTTCCACACAATCTTCAGGTTGCTTTCTTTCTGTACCGCGGCGATCCGACCGTTGTAGGCCGAGCTCATGACCACATCGCCAGAGGCCAGGTACTGTGGCGGCTGAGCGCCTGCTTCCCACCACTGAATGTTCGGCTTGAGCTCATCCAGCTTTTTGAAAGCGCGGTTCTGACCGTCCTTGCTCGCGAGCACGGTGTACACGTCCTTCGGTGCCACGCCGTCAGCCATCAAGGCAAATTCCAAGGTGTACTTGGCGCCTTTACGCAGGCCACGCTTGCCCGGGAAGGTTTTGGTGTCCCAGAAATCAGCCCAACTGGTCGGTGCGGTTTTCAGTTTGTCGGCGTTGTAAGCCAGCACCGTTGACCACACAAAGAAGCCCGCGCCACAGCTTTGAATAGCGCCTTTGACGTACTGCTCCGCGTTGCCAAACAGCGCCGGGTCGATTGGTTCAAACATGTCTTCATCGCAGCCGCGCGACAACTCGGGCGACTCAACCTCTACCAGATCCCAAGAGATACTTTTGGTGTCGACCATGGCCTTGATTTTGGCCATTTCACCGTTGTATTCGCCGGCGATGATTTTGCCGTCACCCTTGGCCTCCCAAGGTGCGTAAAACGCTTTGACCTGAGCCGCCTTGTTCGCACCGCCAAACGACACCACGGTCAGGGCGGTCGGCTCGGGTGCCGCCAGCGCACTGCCCGCAAACATCAGGCCAAGGCTCAGCGCCGTAAACTTGAAAGTCTTATGCATTGTTGTTCTCCACTGTGCAGGGTTGGTGAAGCCAGGGCGATTAATTCGCCTCTAAGAGAGGGTCAAGTGCGCGTACATGTTCGACTTGCCAGCCCAGCGGCACGACGTCTCCGACGGCCAGGGCGGGGTCCAGCTCGGCAATCGGCTGCTTCACAAAAAAGTCGCTCTTGCCGCACACTTCCATACGTACCCGGACGTGGTCGCCCAGGTAGATAAATTCCTCGACCCGCCCCGAGAAACGGTTCTCGCACGACTCGCTGGAACCCTTGAGGCTGATACGTTCAGGCCGAATCGACAGCGTCACCGGGTCACCCGTGCGCCCGACATTCACTGCCAACGCCTGAACTTTTTCGCCACGGCTTAGCTCAACCACGCAGCGCTCACCGTCCTGACTGTGCAGGCGGCCATTAAGGCGGTTGTTCTCGCCAATGAAGTTAGCCACAAAGGTATTTCGAGGTTCTTCGTAGAGGGTCCGCGGCGGGGCGATTTGCTGGATTTCACCCTGATGAAACACCGCCACCCGATCCGACATCGTCAGCGCTTCGCCTTGGTCGTGAGTCACGTACACCACGGTCACACCTAGCCGCTGGTGTATGTGTTTGATCTCCATCTGCATGTGCTCGCGCAGTTGTTTATCCAGCGCACCCAGCGGTTCGTCCATCAGCACCAGTTGAGGCTCGAACACCAATGCGCGGGCCAAGGCCACTCGTTGCTGCTGCCCCCCCGAGAGTTGCGCCGGATAACGCTGAGCGAATGCATCGAGTTGCACCATGCCGAGTACTTTTTTGACCCGCTGGCTGATGTCGGTCCGATTTAGACCGCGCACCGACAACGGAAAACCCAGGTTTTCAGCCACCGTCATGTGCGGGAACAACGCGTAATTCTGGAACACCATGCCGATGTCGCGCTTGTGCGGCGGCACATTGTTGATCGCACGCCCGGCAAGCAAGATCTCGCCAGCAGTCGGCGTTTCAAAGCCGGCCAGCATCATCAGGCTGGTGGTTTTGCCCGAACCGGACGGCCCGAGCAAGGTCAGGAACTCGCCTTTGCGAATATCCAGATTGAGATCTTTGACGATCAGGTTTTCGCCGTCATAGCTCTTTTGCACGCCACGGAAGCTAACCAATACCTCACTCGCCCCAGCGCTTGCACCGACCTCACTCATAACCGCACCTTTTGTTTTGGACTGCTGTGGTCCAAGACTAAAGGTGCCGCCAGCCCGCAGAAATCGGGGCGCAGGAGAGATTTACATCAGCAGATTGGACAGCTTTTTGTAGGGGACGCCCTACAGCGATGTCGCGATTAGAACGCTGCCTTTAAGCACGGCCCGTATCCACGCAAAGACGCATCATAAAACTGTCGCAAACAGACACATGTTGCTAACTGAGGCCCGCTCAAATCCCGTAGCAGTTGCCGAGTTCTGCGAGGCTACGTCCGATTGCGAAGCGATCGTAAAGCTGCAACACGGGGGTTTCAAAAAGACCGAGTTGGCGGGTTTTACGACGACTGCGTCGCCGGACGTAGCCTTCGGCAACTGCTACGGATTCGCCCTACAGTAATTTATGCTCCATCGCGTACTTCACCAGCTCCGCCAGCGAGGTGATGTTGAGCTTTTGCATCAGCCGCGCTTTATGGGTGCTGATGGTTTTACTGCTCAACGCCAGTTGCTGAGCAATGTCGTTCACGTTAGCCCCTTGAGCCAAACGCTCAAACACCGAAAACTCACGTTCGGACAACAACGCGTGCAGCGGCCGCTCATCGGTCAATCCAACCTCAAACACCATGCGGTCAGCCAACTCAGGGTCGATGTATCGACCACCCGCCGCCACCTTACGAATCGCGGTCAGCAGCAACGCCGGATCGCTGTCTTTGGTCGCATACCCCGCCGCCCCGAACTTCAAGGCACGAGCCGCCATTTGCGCTTCGTCGTGCATTGACAGCACCAAAATAGCCGGCGGGTTGTTCAACGCGCGAATCCTTGGAATAGCCTCCAACCCGTTAACCCCCGGCATGGAAATATCCAGCAGCACCACTTCGCACGGCACATGGCGCAAGGTTTCCAGCAGTTGTTCGCCATTACTCGCCTCGCCCACAACCAGCAGGTCTTTAGCCAGACCAATCAACTGCTTGATGCCCTCACGCACGATGGTGTGATCTTCAGCTACCAGTACACGAATCACGGCTATTTCCTTTTTCAAAGATCACTAAAGACGTTGGATCAATGGGACGCGCACCGTCAACGTGGTGCCCTCACCCGGTACGCTGTGTAAAGCCAACGTGCCGCCGAGCATCAAGACTCGCTCGCGCATGCCGACCAGGCCAAAGGAGGTTGCGCGCCCGGTCGTCGGCACAAATCCACGGCCATCATCGCTGATGCTCAGGCACAGTTCCCGGCCCTCCACGCTCAAGGTCACCTCGACGGTTTGCGCGTGGGCATGGCGTATCACATTGGTCAGGGCTTCCTGCAAAATCCTGAACAGCCCGACTTCCTTGGCCGCACTCAACGGCGGCAAACTTTCCGGCACTCGCACCAGGCACGGGATGTTGGAGCGCGCTTCAAAACGGTGGGCCTGCCATTCGATTGCCGAACTGATACCGGCATCCAGAATCGGTGGCCGCAGGGCCGTGGCCACGTCGCGCACTAGCTGGAACAACTGCGCGATGAGCTTTTTCATGCTGTTGAGCCGCTCGCGCAACCCCGGATCCAGATCGGCATACGCCAGCTCGCACATCGAGGTTTCGAGTTTGAGCACGGTCAGCATCTGCCCTAACTCGTCGTGTACCTCACGCGCTATTCGCGCCTTTTCTTCTTCACGCACGCTTTCCAGGTGCGCCGACAATTCGCGCAACTGCCCGCGAGAGCTGTCCAGTTCCAACTCAATACGTTTGCTCTCACTGATGTCCCAGACAATGCCGTCCCAGACCACCGTGCCATCATCAAGACGCCGGGTGATGGCCTTGATCTCGGCCCAACGCTGCTGGCCTTCACGGGTCAAGATCCGCCCCTGCCACGACCAATCGCTGTCACTTTCCAAGGCAATGTCTTGCACGCGATGGTAGTCCGCTCTGTCATCGGGGTGCACGAGACTGCGTAATCCAACTTCACGTTGGCGCAGGGTGGCCGAGGAGAAACCCACCAGCGTCTCGCTGCCTTCACTGATGTAAGGAAAATCCAGATCGCCGGTCAGCAAGGACCGCTCTAGTCGGAAAACCAGCCCCGGAACGTTGGCCGCAATGCCTTGCAAGCGCGCGTCGCTCTCTTGTAGAGCGGCCTGCACGCGGCGCCGCTCGGTGATGTCATTGAGGTACACCACCAGGTATTCAGCCTGTTTAAAGCGCAAAAAACTCAAGGTCACGTCTGCCGGGAACTCGCTGCCATCAGCCCGAACACAGTGGGTTTCGATCCGTTGCGCGCCCTCCTCGTCGCCTCGCGCGCGGCGCCACACGTTTAACCATCGATCCATGCTCAGGCCCGGCTCGAAATCGCTCAACGGCCGATCCAGCACTGCGCCTGCTGGGTATCCCAACATGGCCTCAGCAGCCTGATTGGCATAGCGCACGTGGCTGTCCCAGTTGACCCATAAAATGCCCACTGGGCTTTGATCAATCGAAAATTGGGTCAAGCGCAAGGCTTCGGCACCGGCAGCACCGACCGCGAGGTCTTCTCGCGCCTTGAGCAGAGCCTGCTCCAGAGCGCTCTGATGGCGACGTTGCCACACCACAATGGCCATGCTCGCCAGCAACAGGGCGCCGATCAGCAGACACAGGTTCTGCCAAAACCCGGGCGACTGCCCGGCGCGGGGGTATTTGGGTTGCAACCAGCGGGTGTGCAACTGCTCCATGTCACGCGCCGGAATGGCATGCAGCCCGCGTTCAACAATGCCGGCCAACTGCGGCCAGTCACGGCGAGTGGCCACCCGCAGCAGTTGCGGAAAACCAATATCCCCGACAACGCTCAAACCGACGAATTCGGGCTCTACGGAAAGACGTGCCAGTTGCGCCTCATCAATGACCGCGTAGGTCGCTTGCTGGCTCAGCAACAGTTGCAGGGCCTGGCGCTCCAGGGGCACACCCTGCAAATTGAGCCCCGGATAACTGGAGTGAAGAAAGTCGGCCGTGGCGCTGGGCATACGCACGGCAACCCGGGTATTACTGTCGATACGCTCAAGGTCCACCGAGCCCGCACCATTACGCTCCCCCACGACCAATTGCGGTACCCGCATGTACGGATCAGAGAATTGCCACAACCGCAGCCCGGCCGGGGTTTGCGTCAGACCCGGCGCCAGGTCGATCTCCCCATTACGGGCCGCCCGCTCCAGTTGCTCAAGGTCAGGGTAGTTACGCCAAGTCAGCTCAATGTCCAGGCTTTGAGCCAGCCACTTCATAAGCTCCACATTGGCCCCAGACAACCGCTGCAAGCGCTGATCAAATTTGGCATAGGGCGCCTGTAGAACCAGCCCAACCCGCAGCTCTTTGTGCTGCGCCAGCCACTGCTGTTGCTCGGCACTGAGCTGTGCCGCCGGGATGGAGGCTGCATGGGCCATCAAGGGCAGCCACAACCAGCCGATAACCAACAGAGAGTAAAAACGCTTCATCTGAACACTCACACCCATTAGGCTGCCGGGATTACTTCTGGCCTGGAACCACTTATGTCTTCTTTGCGCCTGGCGCTTGCAGCACTGTGCCTGTCATCGGCTTTGCCGGTGCTGGCGGCCGACCCGGCACCAGCGAGCAAACCCGCCGAATCTGCGCCAGATGTACAGCAATCAGAGGCCCGCCAACCACTGCCTGAGCGCAGTCAGGAAGACGCAGCGGCGCTTGAGCGTCAACTCCCGACCGATGAGCAACAACAACTTCAGGCGGGGGATGACACCTTTCTGGCCCTCTGGAAACCCGCCAATAGCAGCGACCCCAGCGGCGTTGTAATAATCGTCCCAGGCGCGGGCGAAACCGCAGACTGGCCACTGGCGGTCGGTCCATTGCGTCACAAACTGCCGGACACGCACTGGGCCAGTCTGAGCCTAAGCTTGCCGGACATCCGCAGCGAAGCCAGCCAAGCCCGCGTGGCCGAACCAGAAAAAACTACCACAGCACCCGCGCCGAACAGTAGCAGCAAAGACGCCAGCACCACAGCCAAACCCATCGAACAGGCGGCCAGCATCGGGACCGAAAATCCTGACGCAGAAGTGCAATCGAACGAAGGATTTGAAGCGATGAGCAAAGCCGATGCTGAACGCATTTTCGCCCGAATCGACGCCGCGCTCGCCTTCGCCCAACAGCAGCACATGCGCAGCATTGTGTTACTCGGCCACGGCACGGGGGGGTATTGGGCGACACGCTACTTAAACGAAAAACACCCGACGCCGGTGCAAAAACTTATCTTGGTGTCCGCGCAGACACCCGCCCAAGTGCAACCTGATTTGAACCAACTAACGCCCACGCTCTCGGTTGAATTGCTAGATGTGTTCTATAAAGACAAACCATTGATGCGCAAGGCTGCCTTGCAACGGCTGCAAGCCAGCAAACGAATGAACCGCTCAAACTTTAATCAATTGGGATTGTTCGCCATACCGGGGAACCGTGAAGGCGAACAGGAACAATTATTTCGCAGGGTGCGCGGCTGGCTCAGCCCGCAGCCTGTGGATAAGCCCAGCCATTAACGGAAGCCGCGCTGCTCACGAATTAGCGCATACGCATGGTGCAACTCACGGGTTTTTTCCGTGGCTTCACGCACCTGAGCCGGGCTGGCTCCGGTCCCGGCAACCTTATCCGGGTGATGGCGACTGAGCAAACGCCGATACGCCCGTTTGATCTGCTCCGGGTCTGAACTGGCCGTCACACCCAGCAAAGTCAAAGACTGCTGATACGTCCCCCCGCGCGTCGCCAGTGGTTTCTTCTGCGGCTCATAATCGGCACCGAGCGCCTGCACCTGTTGCGGCGTCCAGCCCAACCATCGCCCCCACAACACGATCAACTCGCGTTCTTTTGGGTCGACTCGACCATCCGCCACCATCATTCGCCAACAGGCACGCAACACACCTTCTGCCGCATGCGGTTGCGTTTTGAGGCGACCCAGATACCCCCGCAGCGAATCACGCCCTGACTTGCCGCGATTGAACGCCGCAATCGCCCGTTGCTGTGCTGCGGCGCTCATGTCGAGATGACGCATTTCCTGACGCGCCTGCTCGATATGTTTCTCAACGACCCGCCCGCCACTCTTGGCCAACCGACCGAGCAGCACAAACAACAACTCATCGTTACGCAGCGTCGCGCGACCCCCCAAACGCTCTCGCAGGTGCGCCCAACTGTGCAGTTGCAGGCGCCGATCAAGGGTTTGCCCCAATAGGGCACCCAGCATGGCCCCCGGAATGCTGGCGATAAAATAGCCAGCCCCGGCTCCAATCAGAGTCCCTGGCCACAGCATCTTAGTGTTTACCCTTAATCAACAATTCAACCTCAGCCAAGCGTTCATGGGTTCCGACATCAACCCACAGCCCCTGCAACCGCTCACCCGTCACGGCGCCTGCGGCCATGGCGTTGCGCAACAGTGGCGCCAACTTGAACGCCTCGGCTTGCGCGCCGTTGAACAGCGCGGGACTCAAGACGGCAATTCCGCTGTAGGTCAACGTATCGACACCCGGCACAGCATCCAGTACCTGAACGCCGCTCAGGTAAAAGTCACCGCCCGTGTGGTGCGCCGGGTTGTCCACCAGCACCAGATGCGCGAGGCCCGCCAACGGTTGGCGCAAACCAGCAAAGTCGTAGTCGGTCCAGATGTCACCATTAACCACGACAAACGGGTTATCGCCCAGCAGCGGCAATGCTTTAAAGATTCCGCCACCGGTTTCCAAGGGCTCGCCTTCAGCCGAGTACTGAATGCTCACGCCGAAACGTGAGCCGTCGCCCAGATGGTCTTCGATCTGCTGACCAAGCCAAGCGTGATTGATTACGATCTCGGTAAAACCTGCCGCAGCCAACGCGCGCAGGTGGTACTCGATCAACGGCACACCCCCCGCGCGAATCAACGGTTTTGGCGTGTGCAGGGTTAACGGACGCAAGCGTTCGCCTTTGCCCGCCGCCAGAATCATCGCTTTCATGCCTTGGCCTCGGCAGACAGACGCAGGCTGGCGAACAACTCACCCAACTCCGCCAGTTCAGGACGTCGTGCCAATACCGCTTCTATATAAGAGAAGAAGCGCGGCACATCGGCCAGGTAACGAGGCTTGCCGTCGCGGTGGCAGATGCGGGCAAAAATGCCGATGACTTTCAAGTGACGCTGCACGCCCATCAAATCACTGGCCCGCAGGAACTCTTCAAAATTGGCGCCCACCGGGATGCCCAACGGCAAAGCCAGCTTCCAGTAATCGTGCAGCCAGGTACGGACACGTTCTTCAGGCCAACTAAGAAAGGCGTCCTTGAACAGGCAGGTGATGTCATAGGTCACTGGGCCATACACCGCGTCTTGAAAGTCCAGCACGCCGGGGTTCGGAATACTGAGCATCAGGTTGCGCGGCATAAAGTCGCGGTGTACCAACACCTGAGGCTGCGCCAGCGCACTGTCGATCAACAGGTCGCTGACCCGTTGCCAGGCCGCCAACTGCGGCTCATCAAACTCAACACCCAAGTGCTGGCGCACGTACCACTGCGGGAACAACTCAAGCTCGCGGCGCAGCAATGCCACGTCATAGCTGGGCAAAGGCTCGGTCATCGGCAACTGCTGAAAGGCCAGCAAGGCTTCAATGGCGTCTTTGAACAGCTCATCGGCGTTGCTGCTGTTTATAACGTCCAGAAAGGTTTTATTGCCCAGATCGTTGAGCAAAAGAAACCCGCGCTCCAAGTCTTGAGCGTAAATTTTCGGCACATTTATCAGGCTGGTACGCAGTAATTGCGCAATATCGACGAAAGGTTTGCAGTTTTCCTGAGGCGGCGGAGCGTCCATCACGATAAAACTACGGCCCTCGCCTTCCCAACGAAAATAGCGTCGAAAACTCGCGTCACTGCTGGCCGCAGTCAACGTGGCCGGGGGTACAGAGCCCCACCCCTCTCTCTCAAACAAGGCAATCAACTGCTCATCAAGCCAAACTTTCAGGTGTTGCAAGCGTACATCTTGGTCAGGCATTACAAGGGTCTCCGACGGCGCTAGCCGTCAAGCGGGTCATGCTTTATTATCCAGAATCTTTTCCAGACCATCGATAGGCGTGCGGTCCCCCACCGCGGGCTGATGGCACGCAGGAAGCCCGGACTAATAAGATGGCATTGAAATCCCCCGCGTTTCGTAAAAAATTTCCGTTGCTGGTAACCGGCAGTTTGCTGGCCATGCAACCTCTAGCCGTGCCGTTCGCTGTTGCCGAGGAGCAGTATGACTGTTCCGTGTCGGCTACGGGTGGCTGGGATTGCGCACCGAAAACCAATAATGCGCAATTGCCACCTCGTCCGTCACATACCGTCGCTACAGCAGAGGCCGGTGGTGAGTCAGGCGAGCAGGCTGGCCAGGTGCCACTGGTAACCGCAGCCAAAGGCCGTGGCCTCAAGGCGCGCAGTGCTGACTACAGCCATCTGGACTGGGTTCCGCGAGACAAACTCACGCCTGCGCAACTGGCCGAAACCGGCCCGTACTGCTCAGGCTCGTACGTCGAGCCCACTCGTCCGGGCATGCACGACACGACCAGCAAAAGCGACGCGCCTACGTTTGTGGGGGCCAAGGCTTCCCGCTACCAGCAGGATGAGCAGGTCGCAACCTTGGCCGGTGACGTCGTCATGCGCCAAGGCAGCATGCAGGTTGAAGCCGACGAAGCCAGCCTGTACCAGGCCGAGAGCCGTGGCGAACTGAATGGCAACGTACGCCTGCGCGACAATGGCGCCCTGATCGTCGGCGACCACGCCGATGTTCAACTCGACACCGGTGCCGCCAAGGTCGATAACGCAGAATACGTACTGCACAAGTCGCGCATTCGCGGCAGTGCGCTGTACGCCAAACGTGCCGAAGACGCGATCATCCGCCTCAAGGATGGTACGTACACCACGTGCGAACCGAACAGCAACGCTTGGCAGCTCAAAGGCAACAACATCACGTTGAACCCGGCCACCGGTTTCGGTACGGCCACCAACGTGACGCTGCGGGTTAAAGACATCCCTATTCTTTACACCCCGTATATCTACTTCCCGATCGACGATCGCCGTCAGTCCGGTTTCCTGCCGCCGTCTTTCAGCAGCAGCTCCGACACCGGCTTTACGCTCGTGACCCCGTACTACTTCAACCTGGCACCGAACTACGATGCCACGTTGTACCCGCGCTACATGACCAAGCGCGGTTTGTTGATGGAAGGTGAGTTCCGCTATTTGACCGAGTCCAGCGAAGGACAATTCGGCGCGGCGTACCTCAACGACGACAACGACGACCGCAAGCGCCAAACCGACTACGAAAAAACTCGCTACATGCTCAACTGGCAACACAAGGGTGGGCTTGATTCGCGTGTTCTGACCGAAGTCGACTACACCAAGATCAGCGATCCGTACTATTTCCAGGATCTGCAAAGCGATCAAGTTGGCGTTGAAAGTCGCGATTACCTGAACCAGCAAGCGGCTGTCAGCTACCGTGGCGATGACTACACCGCCAAGCTGAACGTGCAAGCCTACCAGTTGGCAACCGTTACTCAGATCACCCCGTACAACCAACTGCCGCAGCTCACCGTAAATGGCATGCTGCCGTATCACCCGGAAGGTCTGAACTTCAGCTACAACACCGAACTGGTACGGTTTGAGCGCAGCCTCGAAAACGGCAACTACACCAACGAAGATGGCTCGATCGATCCCCGTCTCGACAACAACGTTAAAGGCATTGCGCGCGCCAACGGCACCCGCCTGAACCTCGCGCCGACCATGAACCTGCCGATGAACTGGAGCTATGGCTTCCTAACGCCGTCCCTCAAGTACATGTACACCCAGTACGACCTTGATCTGGATGGCACCGGCAAGCAGACCTTGCTCGCCGGTGAGGAATACAAAAACTCGCAAAGCCGTAGCGTGCCTATCGCCAGCGTTGACAGCGGCCTGTACTTCGACCGTAACACCAACTGGTTCGGCACCAACTATCGCCAGACCCTGGAGCCGCGCGCGTTCTATCTGTATGTCCCTGAGCGCAACCAGGACAACATCCCGATTTTCGACACCAGCGAAAGTACCTTCAGCTATTCCTCGCTGTGGCGCGATAACCGCTTCACCGGCACTGACCGTGTAGGTGATGAGAATAAACTGTCGCTGGGCTTAACCAGCCGCTGGATCGAAGAGAACGGCTTCGAGCGTCAACGCGTCAGTGTTGGCCAGGCCTACTACTTCAAGGACCGCAAGGTTCAACTGCCGGGCATCGACGCCGACCGTGATGACGCCACTTCAAGCGTTTCGCCTTACGCACTGGAATACGCCTACCGCTTCAACCGCGACTGGCGTGCAACCGCTGACTACAACTGGGACCCGGAAACCCGCAGCCCCCGTTCTGGCAGCGCGATGATGCATTACCAGCCTGAAGACAACCCGAACAAGGTCGTCAACCTCGGCTATCGCTATCGCAACGACCAGGTTCGCTACGACCAGTACACCGGTAAGTGGACGGTGGGCGGCGGTGACTACCTGTCCCCAGGTCAACCGGGCTACATCAAGGATTACTACAAAATCCAGCAGCACGATTTCTCGGTTATCTGGCCAATCGTGCCGCAATGGAGCGCCATTTCACGCTGGCAGTACGACTACAACCGCAACCGTACCCTGGAAGCCTTCGGTGGCTTTGAGTACGACAACTGCTGCTGGAAGCTGCGCCTGATTAGCCGTTACTGGGTTTCCAACGACGAATACACCCAAGCCGCCCCGGAAAACGAAAAGGGCGACCACGGGCTCTTCCTTCAAATTGTGCTGAAAGGTCTCGGCGGTGTTACTGGCACCAAAGTAGAGAGCTTCCTCGACAAAGGCATCCAAGGTTATCGTGAACGTGAAGATAAAGCTTTCTGAGTGTCTGCGCCCCCTAGTATTGGGCGCATTGTTCCTGGGTACTGCAGCGGCGCACGCTGCAGTACAGCCCCTTGATAAGGTTGTGGCCATCGTCGATAACGACGTGATCATGCAGAGCCAACTGGACCAGCGTGTCCATGAAGTTCAGCAAACCATTGCCAAGCGTGGTCAGGGCGTTCCGCCTGCCAGCGTCCTGGATCAGCAAGTGCTTGAGCGTTTGATCGTCGAAAACCTGCAATTGCAGATCGGCGAGCGTTCGGGCATTCGTATCACTGACGAAGAACTGAACCAGGCCATCGGTACTATTGCCCAGCGCAATAACATGACCCTTGATCAGTTCCGTCAGGCGCTGGCCCATGATGGCCTGTCCTATGACGACGCGCGTGAGCAGGTTCGCCGCGAGATGATCATCAGCCGTGTACGCCAACGTCGTGTAGGCGAGCGAATTCAGGTCACCGAGCAGGAAGTGAAAAACTTCCTCGCCTCAGACTTGGGCAAAGCTCAATTGTCCGAAGAGTATCACCTGGCCAACATCCTGATCCCGACGCCTGAAAGCGCAAACTCTGACGCTATTCAGGCGGCATACAAGCAGGCTGACGACGTTTACAAGCAACTCAAGCAAGGGGCGGACTTCGGCCAGATGGCCATTGCTCGTTCCGGCAGCGACACAGCGCTCGAGGGCGGCGACATGGGCTGGCGTAAAGCTGCTCAATTGCCTCCTCCGTTCGATCGCATGCTGAGCGAAATGCCAGTCGGTGACATTACGCCTCCAGTTCGCACGCCGGGCGGCTTTATCATCCTCAAGCTGAACGCCAAGCGCGGCGGCGAAACGGTTATGGTCGACGAAGTTCATGTTCGTCACATCCTGATCAAGCCAAGCGAAATCCGTACCGAGGCGCAAACCAAGGAACTGGCAGCCAAGATCTACGACCGCATCCAATCGGGCGAAGACTTTGCCACCCTGGCTAAAACCTACTCCGAAGATCCGGGCTCTGCCCTCAACGGCGGCGACCTGAACTGGGTTGACCCGAACTCGCTGGTTCCTGAGTTCCGTGAAGCCATGGCGAATACCGCGCAAGGTGTTCTGTCCAAGCCGTTCAAAACTCAGTACGGCTGGCATGTTCTGGAAGTTCTGGGCCGTCGTTCCACTGACAGCACCACTCAAGCTCGCGAGCAACAGGCTATGAACGCCTTGCGTAACCGCAAGTACGACGAAGAGCTGCAAAGCTGGCTGCGGCAGATCCGTGATGAAGCCTATGTAGAAATCAAACTACCTGGTGCAACCAACCAGGCAGAGCGCGCAGATCAGGGAGCACAGTGAAAACACAGCGTTTTGCACTGACACCCGGCGAACCGGCAGGCATAGGTCCAGACCTGTGCCTGCTTCTCGCCTCGCAACGCCAGCCACATCCCCTGATTGCCATTACCAGCCTCGACCTGCTCAATGAGCGGGCCGCGCAACTGGGCGTGGCTGTCAGCCTGCTATCGGTGAGCCCGGGCAACTGGCCCGAGCAACCGGCACCGGCAGGCAGCCTGTATGTGTGGGACACCCCGCTGAACGCGAGTGTCACCGCCGGCACGCTAAACAAGGCCAACGCTGCATTCGTGCTGCAAACCTTAACGCGCGCAGCCCTTGGCTGTGTCGAAGGCGACTTCGCGGGCATGATCACCGCGCCTGTGCACAAAGGCGTCATCAACGAAGCGGGCATCCCGTTTTCAGGCCATACCGAATTTCTCGCCGACCTGACACGCACAGAACAAGTCGTCATGATGCTGGCCACCCGCGGACTGCGCGTGGCGCTGGTCACCACGCACTTGCCGTTGCGTCAGGTAGCCGATGCAATCACCCCTGAGCGTCTCATCAGGGTGACGCGCATTCTGCACGCCGACCTGCAACAAAAATTCGGCATCGCCCAACCGCGTATCCTAGTGTGCGGGCTCAACCCCCATGCTGGCGAAGGCGGGCATTTGGGCCATGAAGAAATAGACATCATCGAACCAACCCTGGAGCGTCTGCGTAACGAAGGCATGGACCTGCGTGGCCCACTGCCTGCCGACACTCTGTTTACCCCCAAATATCTGGAGCACTGCGACGCAGTGCTGGCGATGTACCACGACCAAGGCCTGCCCGTACTGAAATACAAAGGGTTTGGTGCCGCAGTCAACATCACCCTGGGCTTGCCGATTATCCGCACCTCTGTCGACCATGGCACCGCCCTGGATCTGGCAGGCAGCGGCAAGATCGATACCGGCAGTCTGCAGGTCGCCCTGGAAACCGCCTATCAGATGGCCGAGACCCGACTATGACCGAGCAATACCAACACAAGGCGCGCAAGCGTTTTGGCCAAAACTTCCTGCACGATGCAGGCGTCATCGACCGCATCCTGCGTGCGATCAATGCCAAGTCGAGCGACCGCCTCCTGGAAATTGGCCCAGGCCAGGGCGCTCTGACGCAAGGCATTCTGAGCAGCGGCGGCCAACTGGATGTCGTGGAGCTCGACAAAGACCTGATCCCGATCCTGAATCAACAGTTCGCCGGTATGAGCAACTTCTCCCTGCACCAGGGTGATGCACTGAAGTTCGACTTCAAGAGCCTCAACGCCGCACCGCGCACGCTACGGGTGGTCGGCAACCTGCCGTACAACATCTCCACGCCGCTGATTTTTCACCTGTTGAAAAACGCCGACCTGATCCGCGACATGCACTTCATGCTGCAAAAAGAAGTGGTTGAGCGCATGGCCGCAGGGCCAGGCGGTGGTGACTGGGGCCGCCTATCGATCATGGTTCAGTACCACTGCCGCGTCGAACACCTGTTTAACGTGGGTCCTGGTGCCTTCAACCCGCCGCCAAAAGTTGATTCTGCGATTGTCCGCCTGGTGCCGCACGACGTACTGCCGCATCCGGCCAAAGACCATCGCCTGCTAGAACGCGTGGTTCGCGAAGCGTTCAACCAACGCCGCAAAACCCTGCGCAATACCCTCAAAGCCTTGCTCAGCAACGCCGAAATCGAAGCCGCAGGCGTCGATGGCAGCTTGCGCCCAGAACAACTCGACCTCGCCGCCTTCGTGCGCTTGGCCGACAAACTCAGCGAGCAACCGGCCGTAACGCCATCTGCCGACTGATCATCAAGAAAAAACAGGTGACAGGTCAGACGCAACGTCTGGCCTGTCACCCGCTACTTGGCCTAGACTCAAGCATCAGTTTTATCCGGAACTGTGTCTCTGCTTTCAAGTAAGGCCTCTCGCATGCAAGATCCTCGCTATGTGGTCGACGTCAGCGTCGTCACGCGTTACCTGCCAGAACAATCACAACCCGACCAACAGCGCTTCGCCTTTGCGTACACCATTACGGTGCACAACAAAGGGTCGCTGGCGGCCAAACTGTTGTCGCGGCATTGGGTGATTACCGATGGCGACGGTCATGTAGAAGAAGTCCGCGGCGCTGGCGTGGTCGGGCAGCAGCCGTTGATTGAGCCCGGCGAACAGCACATCTACAGCAGTGGCTCAGTCATCACCACCAAAGTCGGCACCATGCAGGGCAGCTACCTGATGCACGCGCAAGATGATCATCAATTTAAAGCCATCATTGCGCCCTTCCGCCTTGCCGTTCCTGGAGCCCTGCACTGATGGCGGTGTATGCCGTCGGCGACCTGCAAGGTTGCTTGCAGCCACTTAAGTGTCTGTTGGAACGCGTCGCCTTCGACCCTGCCAAAGACAAACTGTGGTTGGTGGGGGATCTGGTCAATCGCGGGCCGGAATCACTGGAAACTCTGCGTTTTCTGTACCGCATGCGCGAATCCATAATTTGCGTGCTGGGCAACCATGATCTGCACCTGCTGGCCGTCGCCTACAACATCGAACGCCTGAAAAAAGGCGATACGTTGCGCGAGATTCTGCAGGCACCCGATTGCGATGACTTACTCACCTGGCTGCGCCAACTGCCGTTGCTGCACTACGACATAGAACGCAACACAGCACTGGTGCATGCTGGAATACCGCCACAATGGTCACTGAAAAAAGCACTCAAGTGCGCCAGCGAAGTCGAGCAGGCCTTGCGTGATGACAACCTGATCAAACCCTTCCTTGACGGCATGTACGGAAACGAACCTGCCAAGTGGGACAACGACCTCACAGGCATCACGCGCCTACGGGTCATCACCAACTACTTCACCCGCATGCGTTTTTGCAACCGCGACGGCAAGCTCGACCTCAAGAGCAAAGAGGGCGTAGACAGCGCCCCAGCCGGCTACGCCCCGTGGTTCACTTATAAAGAACGAAAAACCCAGGATATAAAGATCATCTTTGGACACTGGGCCGCACTGGAAGGCAACTGCCAAGAGCCTGGCGTATTCGCACTCGACACTGGTTGTGTCTGGGGCGGGTCCATGACCTTGCTCAATGTCGACACCGGCCAGCGCCTGAACTGCGATTGTGATGATTCGGGCCACACAGCCCTCACCCCTCAACCCCATTCTTCTCAGCCTTTGGGCGCGCCGTAATACGCACCCGCTGTCAGGCCAAAGGAAAACCCATGACCGAATTCAAACGCATCTCCCCACAAGACGCCCAAGCCCTGCGCGAAAAAGGTGCCGTGGTCGTCGACATTCGCGACCCACAGGTCTACGCAGAACTGCACATCAGTGGTGCAAAGCACCTAGACAACCACTCCATCTCCGACTTCATCAGGGCCGCAGACCTCGACGCACCCTTGATCGTCGCTTGCTACCACGGCAACTCCAGCCAAAGCGCAGCGGCCTACCTCGTGAGCCAAGGTTTTTCTGACGTCTACAGCCTCGATGGCGGTTTCGAACTGTGGCGTGCAACGTACCCACAGGAAACCTCCAAAAACGCCGCCGAATAATTTTTTTATCAACGCCAGCCCGCGTGAACATTGGGCTGGCGCCCCTCCTGACCAACGGTCAAACATAACAATTCACGCATCTCGCCTTGACCTCCCCGATTACCAACTATCCTTAAGCGCAGGCCATCCGAATCTGGGGAGAGCCGGTACACCGGTGTATGGATCATCAGTAGTAACTTCAAGGGGTTAGCCACCTTGATGGTGTCCTGGGGGGTACACGGCAACTGCAATGTTGCTGCATGCCAGCACTCGAACTGACCACTCTATCGCCGGCTCCACGTATCGAGCGAGGTGACGTCATGAGTATTTTTAGCCACTTCCAACAACGCTTTGAATCCACACGCCAAGAAGAACTCACGCTCCAGGAATACCTTGAGCTGTGCAAACAAGACAAAAGCGCCTATGCCTCAGCGGCAGAGCGCCTGCTGTTGGCCATTGGTGAACCAGAACTACTGGACACCTCGACCAACTCTCGCCTGTCGCGAATATTTTCCAACAAAGTGAT
Source organism: Pseudomonas psychrophila HA-4 (assembly GCF_000282975.1). Classification (GTDB taxonomy): domain Bacteria; phylum Pseudomonadota; class Gammaproteobacteria; order Pseudomonadales; family Pseudomonadaceae; genus Aquipseudomonas; species Aquipseudomonas psychrophila_A. The sequence continues at coordinate 65,505 of NZ_ALJC01000079.1, read as the reverse complement.
TCGCCGCTATCCGGCCTTTGAAGACTTCCATGGAATGGAAGAATGCATCGACCAGATCGTGTCGTACTTCCGTCATGCGGCCCAAGGCTTGGAAGAGAAGAAACAAATCCTGTACCTCCTCGGCCCAGTGGGGGGTGGTAAATCATCGCTGGCTGAAAAGCTGAAACAGTTGATCGAGAAAGTGCCGTTCTATGCGATCAAAGGCTCACCGGTCTTTGAATCACCGCTGGGGCTGTTTAACGCGACCGAAGACGGCGCGATTCTCGAAGAAGACTTCGGTATTCCAAAACGCTACCTGAGCACCATCATGTCGCCTTGGGCCACCAAGCGCCTGGCCGAATTTGGTGGCGATATCAGCCAGTTCCGCGTGGTCAAGCTCTACCCTTCGATTCTCAATCAGATCGGTGTAGCCAAGACCGAGCCCGGTGACGAAAACAACCAAGACATTTCGGCCCTCGTCGGCAAGGTCGATATTCGAAAACTTGAAGAATTCCCGCAGAACGACGCCGATGCCTACAGCTACTCAGGCGCACTGTGCCGGGCCAACCAAGGCCTGATGGAATTCGTCGAAATGTTCAAGGCACCGATCAAGGTGCTGCATCCACTGCTGACTGCCACCCAAGAGGGCAACTACAACAGTACCGAAGGCCTCGGCGCCATTCCGTTTACTGGCATCCTGCTGGCGCACTCCAACGAATCGGAGTGGCACACCTTCCGCAACAACAAGAACAACGAAGCGTTTATCGACCGGATCTACATCGTCAAAGTCCCGTACTGCCTGCGCGTCAGCGACGAAGTAAAAATCTACGACAAGCTGTTGTTCAACAGTTCTCTGGCCAAAGCGCACTGCGCGCCAGACACCCTTAAAATGCTCGCTCAGTTCACTGTACTGTCGCGCCTTAAAGAGCCGGAAAACTCGAACATCTACTCCAAGATGCGGGTCTATGACGGCGAAAACCTCAAAGACACTGACCCTAAAGCCAAGTCGATTCAGGAATACCGCGACAGCGCGGGCGTGGACGAAGGCATGAACGGTCTATCGACCCGCTTCGCGTTCAAAATCTTGTCCAAGGTCTTCAACTTCGACCCGCACGAAATCGCCGCCAACCCAGTGCACCTGCTGTACGTGCTGGAGCAGCAAATCGAGCAAGAACAGTTCCAGGCCGAAACCCGCGAACGCTACCTGCGTTTTCTCAAGGAGTACCTGGCGCCGCGCTACATCGAATTCATCGGCAAGGAAATCCAGACCGCTTACCTCGAGTCTTACAGCGAGTACGGACAAAACATCTTCGACCGTTACGTGCTCTACGCAGACTTCTGGATTCAGGATCAGGAATACCGCGACCCGGAAACCGGCGAAATCCTTAACCGCGTAGCGCTCAACGAAGAACTGGAGAAAATCGAGAAACCGGCTGGCATCAGCAACCCGAAAGATTTCCGCAACGAAATCGTCAATTTTGTGCTGCGCGCCCGCGCCAACAACAACGGTAAAAATCCGACCTGGCTCAGCTACGAGAAGCTGCGCGTGGTCATCGAGAAAAAAATGTTCTCGAATACCGAAGACCTACTGCCAGTTATCAGCTTCAACGCCAAAGCGAGCAAAGAGGACCAACAGAAGCACAACGACTTCGTCACACGCATGGTCGAACGCGGCTACACCGACAAACAAGTACGGCTGCTCTCCGAGTGGTATCTGCGGGTCAGAAAATCGCAGTGAGGCAGTTGTAAGCCTCAAGCCTCAAGCTGCAAGAAGAAAACACACGCGCTGTGCTTCGACTTGCAGCTTGCAGCTGACAACTTGAAGCTGCCCGGAGGGCCTTATGAGCTATGTGATCGACCGACGCCTCAATGGCAAGAACAAGAGCACGGTAAACCGCCAACGTTTCCTACGGCGCTATCGTGACCACATTAAAAAGGCGGTCGAAGAGGCCGTAGGCCACCGTTCCATTACCGATATGGAACATGGCGAGCAAATCAGCATTCCGGGCCGAGATATCGACGAGCCCGTGCTTCACCACGGCCGTGGCGGTAAGCAAACCGTGGTTCACCCTGGCAACAAGGAATTCACCACGGGCGAACATATCCAGCGCCCGCAAGGCGGCGCGGGTGGCGGTGGCGGCCCCGGCAAAGCAGGCAACTCCGGCGAAGGCATGGACGAGTTCGTGTTTCAGATTACCCAGGAAGAGTTTCTCGAATTCATGTTCGAAGACCTCGAACTGCCGAATCTGGTCAAACGCAACCTAACCGGCACCGACACCTATAAATCCGTACGCGCTGGCATCAGCAGCGAGGGCAACCCGTCGCGCATCAACATCATCCGCACCCTGCGTTCAGCGCATGCGCGGCGTATCGCGCTCTCTGGCAGCAGCCGGGCAAAACTCAAAGAAGCCAAAGCCGAACTGGAACGGCTAAAACGTGAAGAACCCGACAACTTCGGCGATATCAAAGAAATCGAAGCTGAAATAGAGAAACTCAGCGCACGGATTCACCGCGTTCCGTTTCTCGACACCTTCGACCTCAAGTACAACCTGCTGGTCAAGCAGCCCAACCCCAGCTCGAAAGCCGTCATGTTCTGCCTCATGGACGTTTCCGGCTCAATGACCCAGGCCACCAAAGACATCGCCAAACGCTTCTTCATCCTGCTGTACCTGTTCCTCAAGCGAAACTACGACAAGATTGACGTCGTATTTATTCGCCATCACACCAGCGCTCGCGAAGTGGATGAGGAGGAATTTTTCTATTCCCGGGAAACAGGCGGCACCATCGTCTCCAGCGCGCTCAAATTGATGCAGGAAATCATGGCCGAGCGTTATCCGACCAATGAATGGAACATCTACGCGGCCCAGGCCTCGGACGGTGACAACTGGAACGACGACTCTCCCATTTGCCGCGACATTCTGATCAACCAGATCATGCCGTTTGTGCAGTACTACACGTACGTGGAGATCACACCACGCGAACATCAGGCGCTCTGGTTCGAATATGAGCGGATCAGAGAGGCTTTTTCCGACACCTTCGCGCAACAGCAACTGGTCTCGGCCGGTGATATTTACCCGGTCTTCCGTGAACTCTTCCAGCGCAGGTTAGCCACATGACCGCCAAAGAGCATAAACGCCAACCTATCTCCACCGGCTCAGAATGGACCTTTGAGCTGATCCAGGCCTACGACCGAGAAATCGGTCGCCTAGCAGAACGCTATGCGCTGGATACCTACCCGAACCAGATTGAGGTCATCACCGCCGAGCAAATGATGGACGCCTACGCCTCCGTTGGCATGCCATTGGGCTATCACCATTGGTCCTACGGCAAACACTTCTTGAGTACCGAAAAATCGTACAGCCGCGGGCAGATGGGCTTGGCCTACGAAATCGTCATCAACTCAGACCCGTGCATCGCCTATCTGATGGAAGAAAACACCATCTGCATGCAGGCGCTGGTGGTGGCACACGCGTGCTATGGGCATAACAGCTTCTTCAAGGGCAACTACCTGTTTCGCACCTGGACCGATGCCAGCTCGATCATCGACTACTTAGTGTTCGCCAAGCAGTACATCATGCAGTGCGAGGAACGCCACGGCATCGACGCCGTGGAAGACCTACTCGACTCCTGCCATGCCCTGATGAACTACGGCGTAGACCGCTATAAACGGCCTTATCCGATCTCCGCCGAAGAAGAACGGCGGCGCCAGAAAGACCGCGAAGAGCATCTGCAAAAACAGATCAACGACCTCTGGCGCACCATCCCCAAAGGGGCTGACAAATACAGCGAAAAAGACAACGCCCGCTTTCCTGAAGAACCGCAGGAAAACATCCTGTACTTCATCGAAAAACACGCGCCATTACTGGAGCCGTGGCAGCGCGAAGTGGTGCGAATTGTGCGCAAGATCGCCCAATATTTTTACCCACAGCGCCAAACACAGGTCATGAACGAGGGCTGGGCCACGTTCTGGCACTACACCCTGATGAACGATCTGTACGACGAAGGCCTAGTGACCGAAGGCTTCATGATGGAGTTCCTGACCTCGCACACCAGCGTGGTCTTCCAGCCGGGCTTTGACAGCCCGTATTACAGCGGGATCAACCCTTACGCACTGGGTTTTGCGATGTACCGCGACATCCGGCGCATCTGTGAAAGCCCTACCGAAGAAGACCGTCACTGGTTCCCGGATCTGGCGGGCACCGACTGGTTGTCCAGTATCAAATTTGCCATGAGCAGCTTCAAGGATGAGAGTTTTATCCTGCAATACCTGTCACCCAAGGTGATCCGCGACCTGAAACTGTTCAGCATCATGGATGACGATCAAAAGGATGATTTGCTGGTGCCGGCCATTCATGACGAAAACGGCTACCAAACCATTCGCGAAACACTGGCAGCGCAATACAACCTAGGCAATCGTGAGCCTAACGTTCAGATCTGGAGCATTGATCGACGCGGCGACCGCTCACTGACCTTGCGCCATCAACAACATGACCGCAAACCGCTGGGCGAATCGACAGACGAAGTGCTCAAACACCTGCATCGGCTCTGGGGCTTTGATATTCATCTCGAAACCCTGCAAGGCGACCAGGTGATGAAAGTCCACCACGTGCCCCCCAAAGGCGAACATAGCGACAACGATTACGGACGCCTGGACCTGTCTGTTGTCCATCTGTAACAACACCCGCCTGCGTTGGCGCGGCACACAGGTTATTCTGTCGCGCTAACGGAGGCTTTTTTATGAAGATCTATCAAGTAGGCGGCGCAGTACGCGACCGCTTGCTGGGCATACCCGTCACCGACATCGACCGGGTCGTGGTGGGCGCTACCGCCGAGCAGATGCTCGCCCTGGGGTATCGCCCGGTGGGTTCGGATTTCCCGGTTTTTCTTCACCCAAAAACGGGTGAAGAATATGCACTCGCCCGCACCGAGCGAAAAAGTGGCCACGGATACGGCGGCTTCATCTTCCATGCAAGCCCCGACGTCACCCTTGAAGAAGACCTGATTCGTCGCGACCTGACCATCAATGCAATGGCCGAAGACGACTCAGGTAACTTGACCGACCCGTACCACGGGAAACAAGACCTTGACGCACGCATTTTGCGCCACGTTTCGCCCGCATTCGCCGAAGATCCTTTACGCGTTCTGCGTGTTGCCCGATTCGCTGCACGCTATGCCGGGCTGAGTTTCAGCATCGCACCTGAGACCCTGGAACTCATGCGCCAACTGTCCACCTCTGGCGAGTTGCAGGCTCTGACCCCGGAGCGCTGCTGGAAAGAAATCTCCCGCGCACTGATGGAAGACAACCCACAGGTCTTCATTGAAGTGCTGCGCAGTTGTGATGCACTCGAAGTGCTGATGCCCGAAGTGAACGCACTGTTTGGCGTGCCTCAGCCTCCCGCTCACCACCCTGAAATCGACAGCGGCCTGCATACACTGAGTGTGCTTGAGCAAGCGGCTTTGCATGGCCAACCCCTGACCGTGCGCTGGGCCTGCCTGCTACACGATCTGGGCAAAGGGCTGACACCCGAGAGCGAGTGGCCAAGGCACATTGCCCACGAACACAAAGGGCTACGCCTGATCAAAGCGGTCAATGAGCGTTACAAGGTACCGAGAGACTGCCAAGAGCTGGCGCTGCTGGTGGGCGAGTATCACACCCACGGTCATCGCGCCCTGGAACTCAAGGCGTCGACATTACTGGAGCTGCTGCAACGTTTTGACGTGTACCGTCGACCGCAGCGTTTTGAAGAATTTGTAGCCGCGTGCGAGATGGACGCCAAAGGACGCTTGGGGCTGGAAAATCGGCCCTATCCACAGGCCGACTACTTGCGAGGCGCAGCATTGGCAGCGCAAGCGGTGGCGGTTCAACCACTGCTTGCGCAAGGCTTCAAAGGCCCGGAGCTAGGCGAAGCCCTTAAGCGCGAACGGCTCAAGGCACTGCAAGCCTACAAAGACGCGGCCAGGCGCTGACTTGAGGATCTATACAAGCCGATTTCGTAGCAGTTGCCGAGCCTACGAGGCTACGTCCGGCTACGCAGCAGTCGTAAAATCTAACACTGCGGGGCGACAGTAAAACCTTGCATTTGGCGTTTACGATCGCCGCGCAATCGGACGTAGCCTCGCAGGCTCGTCAACTGCTACAGGGTTCTGCACGCGCCCTTAGACCGAGCGCTCAAGCATCTCGGGGGGCGTCAACTGAACGCCTCGCCACTCAAACGCAACCGGCGCCAACACTTGGTCTATTTGCGCATCAGCCCACATCTGGGCAAGGGTTTTACCCACGCCCGGATGCACCTTGTCTGGCGCCATCAAAGACAACGGCCATAGCACAAAAGCATTCTTGAGAATTTCTGCTCGCGGCAAGGTCAGGAACTCAAAGTCGCCTACCAGATCGCCGTAAAACAACACGTCGATATCCAACGGCAGCCCTTTGCGATCCGGTGCATAACGCCCGCTATCCGCTTCAATCAGCTTCAAACGTCGGCTTAATTCCATCAGTGGCAAATCGATTTGGGCCGCAACCACTAGATTGAAGAAAGGCCCGCTTTTTATGCCCACCGGCTGACTTTCAAACACGGCCGAACACGTCATGCCCTCTAAAAAGCCCGCAAGCGCATCCAGCCCGGCACACAAATGCCGCTCACGCTCGACATTGCTGCCAAGCCCGAGATAAACCTCTGTTAGCGGCATCCGCGCTCAATCTCCACGCCCACCCCTGTGGCCGCCGCAACGGCGCCGGGCTTGGTCAATTTGAGGTGCAACCACGGAATATTGAATTCACTCATCAGCACGTGCGCCAAACGCTCAGCAAACGTTTCGACCAGCTGGAATTGAGCTTCATCGGCAAATGCCTGAATGCGTGATGACACGCTCGCATAGTCCAAAGCCAGTGTCAGGTCGTCTCCGGCAGCAGCCGGGCGGTTGTCCCACGCAAAACTCAGATCAAGTCGCAGACACTGACGGATGCCGCGCTCCCAGTCATAAGCACCAATAACGGTGTCGACTTCCAAGCCTTCGATAAACACTCTGTCCAAGCACTCTTCTCCGCAGCACGACAAGGGCGCAATGCGCCGTTAGAATCAGGGCGTCCTTGCCCGGAATAGTTAGCATGTTTTGGTTACTGGCGATCCTCGCCTACCTGCTTGGTTCTATGTCCTTCGCTATTTTGCTCAGCCGCCTGACGGGAAATCCCGACCCGCGAATGAGTGGCTCAGGCAATGCTGGCGCAACCAACATGTTGCGCCTAGCCGGTAAAAAGCTCGCCATCCTGACCTTGCTCGGCGATCTGTGCAAAGGGCTTTTACCCGTATTACTGGCCTATCAACTTGGCTGCTCGCTCCAGGAACAAGCTTGGATTGGCGCCTGCGCCGTTGTCGGGCATATGTATCCGCTGTACTTTCGCTTTCGCGGTGGCAAGGGTGTTGCCACTGCTGCCGGCATGTTACTGGGGCTTTACCCACCCGCCGCACTGCTAGCCGTTGCCGCATGGCTGCTGACCTTTCAGGTCAGCCGCACCAGCTCACTGGCAGCGCTAGTTGCCGCCCCCCTCACCCTGCCATTGTTGGCCTGGCAAGAACCCGCCGCACTGCTGCCCATGAGCGCCTTGACGATGCTCATCGTCTGGCGACACCGCAGCAATTTACGCGACCTGATGGCCGGGCGCGAACGGCATTTCTGAATTGCTCGAATGAAAAAGGCCCACGTTTTGTCCGCCCACCACTTACAACGGCTTCAACTGCTCCATCGGCCAACGCGCCTGCACGCTGATTGCCAGGCTTTCATGCTGACCCGCCAATAAACGCTGGCAACCGGCAAACGCAATCATCGCGCCATTGTCAGTGCAGAATTCCGGCCGAGCGTAGTACACCTGCCCCTTCATATCGCCAAGCATTTTCTCAAGAGACTCACGCAGCGCCTTATTGGCACTCACCCCGCCTGCGATCACCAGGCGGTTCATGCCCGTATGCTTGAGCGCGCGCTTGCATTTGATGGTCAGCGTCTCAACGACCGCTTGTTGAAACGCCAGCGAAATGTCGCAGCGTGCTTGCTCGCTATCGTCACCTGCCGCCACACAGCGCTGCCAGGTGTTCAGAGCCGAGGTCTTAAGACCGCTGAAGCTGAATTCCAGCCCTGGGCGGTCAGTCATTGGCCGCGGGAACACAAAGCGCCCTGCAACGCCCTGAGCCGCCAATCGTGCGATCTCAGGACCGCCCGGATAATTGAGCCCCATCATCTTCGCGGTCTTGTCGAAGGCTTCGCCGGCCGCATCATCGAGCGACTCGCCCAACAACTCGTACTCACCGATGCCATCCACACGAACCAGTTGCGTATGACCACCCGACACCAACAAAGCGACGAACGGAAACTCAGGTGGCTGCTCTTCCAGCATCGGCGCCAACAAATGGCCTTCCATGTGGTGCACGCCAAGGGCTGGAATGCCCCACGCAAATGCCAGCGCTTGGGCGCAAGAAGCCCCAACCAGAAGGGCTCCAACCAGTCCAGGACCCGCCGTGTAGGCAATCGCGTCAATTTCTGTGGGCACGCAGTCGGCTTCAGCCAACACCTGACGAATCAAGGGCAGCATGCGCTTGACGTGATCCCTGGAAGCCAGCTCCGGAACCACACCACCATAGGCACGATGCAGGTCGATCTGACTGAACAGCGCATCGGCCAAGAGCCCGCGTTCACTGTCGTATAGCGCGACGCCGGTTTCGTCGCAGGAGGTTTCTAATCCCAGTACTAGCATGGGTTTACGCCTTGTAGAGGCTAAATTCGAAGGCGCGCATAATAGTCGCCACTCCCGCCCCCGGCCAGCGGTTTTCGATCAGAGGCTTTGCATTCCGAGCGATGAGGGGTTAACATCCGCAACCCTTAAAAACCGACGTCTTCCAACGCGATTTTGCCTTGAGACGTTGACCCCGGTAATGAATGAAGGTAGCTCTGGATGCCAGCCGTCAAAGTAAAAGAGAACGAACCCTTCGACGTAGCTCTGCGTCGTTTCAAGCGCTCCTGCGAAAAAGCCGGTGTACTGGCTGAAGTTCGCAGCCGCGAATTTTACGAGAAGCCGACTTCTGAGCGTAAGCGCAAAGCAGCAGCAGCTGTTAAGCGTCACGCGAAGAAAGTTCAGCGCGAGCAGCGCCGCGCCGTTCGTCTGTACTAATACACAGACGTTCGTTGCAAGCTTCTGCCAAGCCCGGCCTAAAGCCGGGCCGTAGGCAGTTGCAGCAAGTTACACGCTTTACCGTCAAGGCCGCAGATGCGACCGCGACAAGCGCAATACCACGTCAGACCTGGCTTTCAGCCAGCGGTGCACGTCTTTACTGACGAGCCTAACAAGGCTACCGACGAGCACACATTTCTGATTCTCCCAAAGACGATCAGCCCAAGGTACTTCTCCTGTACCGGCTTATGAGCTATCCGAGACCCACCTCAGGTCAATCCGGACTCAGAGCGCAACACCTATCGAACACATTCGTACTGATTAGAACGCTAGTCAGATCAGATTCGACAGATACACTTCTCCAGAAATGATTGAGCAGACGTCACACGATCGAGCAGCGCACGCCCGTGCACGCCATCATGACCAAGCCCCTCAACTGGGATAATTTCTGCACCGTGATGACGAGAACGCCATGGCCGGGTTAATCCCCCAGAGCTTTATTGACGACCTTCTGAACCGTACCGATATCGTCGATGTCGTCAGTTCGCGCGTGCAAATGAAAAAAGCGGGCAAGAACTACACGGCCTGCTGCCCGTTCCACAAAGAAAAAACGCCGTCTTTTAGTGTCAGCCCCGACAAACAGTTTTATTACTGCTTTGGCTGCGGCGCTGGCGGCAACGCCCTCGGCTTCATCATGGACCATGACAACCTGGATTTCCCCCAGGCCGTCGAAGAGCTGGCGAAAGCCGCCGGCATGGAAATTCCCCGAGAAGAAAGCGGCCGTCAGCACAAACCCCGGCAACCGACCGACTCACCGCTCTACCCACTGCTCACAGCTGCAGCCGACTTTTACCGGCAAGCACTCAAGAGCCATCCCTCGCGAAAAGCCGCCGTCGAATACCTCAAAGGCCGCGGCCTGACCGGTGAAATCGCCCGCGACTTTGGCTTGGGCTTCGCCCCACCAGGCTGGGACAACCTGTACAAACACCTGAGCAGCGACACCCTGCAGCAAAAAGCCATGATTGACGCCGGACTGCTGGTCGAAAACGCCGAGACCGGCAAACGTTACGACCGCTTCCGCGACCGCGTCATGTTCCCGATCCGCGACAGCAGGGGCCGCATCATTGCTTTCGGTGGCCGGGTGCTGGGCGACGACAAACCCAAGTACCTGAACTCCCCGGAAACGCCGGTGTTCCACAAGGGCCAGGAACTGTACGGGCTGTTCGAGGCGCGCAAGTTCAACCGCAGCCTCGACGAAATCATCGTGGTGGAAGGTTATATGGACGTGATCGCGCTGGCCCAGCAAGGCCTGCGCAACGCCGTCGCCACACTGGGCACCGCGACCAGCGAAGAGCACATGAAACGCTTGTTTCGCGTGGTGCCTAGCGTTTTATTCTGTTTTGACGGTGACCAGGCTGGCCGTAATGCCGCATGGCGCGCCCTTGAGGCAACGCTTCCCTGCCTACAGGACGGACGTCGCGCACGCTTCCTGTTTTTGCCCGAAGGCGAAGACCCGGACACATTGGTGCGATCCGAAGGCACAGACGCTTTCAAGGCTCGCATCAACCAGCACGCACAGCCGCTGGCCGATTACTTCTTCCAGCAACTGATCGAAGAAGCCGACCCGCGCTCATTGGAAGGCAAGGCCCACATGGCCACGCTGGCGGCACCGCTAATCGACAAAGTCCCGGGTGCCAATCTGCGCATTCTGATGCGCCAGAGACTGACCGAAATTACCGGCCTAAGCAGCGAAACCGTTAGCCAACTGGCGCAAAATGCGCCTGCCAAGCCCCAAGCACAACCCACTTACGACCCCGGCATTGATTACGATGCAATGCCTGACTATAGCGATTTTCAGCAACCGGAGATGTACATCCCCCAACAGGAATGGACACCGAAAAAGCCCGGCGCTGGCGGCAAAAAATGGGAAAACAAACCGTGGGACAAAAAAGGTAAACGAGGCGGCGAGCGGGAGCAGGCTTGGATTCCGGTCGGCGTTGAGCCCCCCACGCTGACAGCCTTGCGCACGTTGCTGCATCACCCGCAACTGGCAAAAAAAGTGGAAGACGCCGGGCACTTTGCGGCAGAAGATCAGACCAACAATCAGCTACTGATTGCTCTGGTCGAGGCCGTACAGAAAAATCCTAAGCTAAGCTCTATACAGCTGCTGTCACGCTGGCATGGCACAGAACAGGGCCGCCTGTTGCAAAGACTGCTGGAAAAGGAGTGGCTAATTGATGCCGACAACCTTGAACAACAATTTTTCGACACCATAACTAGCCTATCAGCGCGTCAACGTGAACGAAATCTAGAACAACTTCTTCGAAAAGCACGTCAAGGCGAGCTTAGTACCGAGGAGAAAAATGAGTTACGCGACCTCTTGAGTCGCAATAATCCAGCATCAAACCCGACCTCAACTGGCGCGTGAGGTCATAGCTAAGGTATAATCCTCGGCTTGTTTTTTGCCCGCCAAGACCTTCAGTGGATAGGGTGTTATGTCCGGAAAAGCGCAACAACAGTCTCGTATCAAAGAGTTGATCACCCTCGGTCGTGAGCAGAAATATCTGACTTACGCAGAGGTCAACGACCACCTGCCCGAAGATATTTCAGATCCGGAGCAAGTGGAAGACATCATCCGCATGATTAATGACATGGGGATCCCCGTACACGAGAGTGCTCCGGATGCGGACGCCCTTATGTTGGCCGATGCTGACACCGACGAAGCAGCTGCTGAAGAAGCAGCCGCAGCGTTGGCGGCAGTAGAAACCGATATTGGTCGTACTACTGACCCTGTGCGCATGTATATGCGTGAAATGGGTACGGTAGAACTGCTGACACGTGAAGGCGAAATCGAAATCGCCAAACGTATCGAAGAGGGCATCCGTGAAGTGATGGGCGCAATCGCGCACTTCCCTGGCACGGTTGACCATATTCTCTCCGAGTACACTCGCGTCACCACCGAAGGTGGTCGCCTGTCCGACGTTCTGAGCGGTTATATCGACCCAGACGACGGCATTGCGCCACCTGCCGCCGAAGTGCCGCCGCCTGTCGACCCGAAAGCTGTCAAAGCTGACGACGACAGCGATGATGACGAAGCCGAAACCGCTACTGAAGACGAGGAAGAAGTCGAAAGTGGCCCGGATCCGATCATCGCAGCACAGCGCTTCGGTGCCGTCTCCGATCAGATGGAAGTCGCTCGCAAGGCACTGAAAAAGCACGGTCGTGACAGCAAGCAAGCAATTGCCGAACTGGTTGCACTGGCCGAACTGTTCATGCCAATCAAACTGGTCCCGAAGCAATTCGAAGGCTTGGTTGAGCGTGTTCGCAGCGCCCTAGAGCGTTTGCGTGCACAAGAGCGCGCCATCATGCAGCTGTGTGTACGTGATGCACGCATGCCGCGTACCGACTTCCTGCGCCTGTTCCCGGGCAACGAAGTCGACGAAAGCTGGAGCGACGCGCTGGCCAAAGGCAAAAGCAAATACGCTGAAGCCATTGGTCGCCTGCAACCGGACATCATCCGTTGCCAGCAAAAGCTGTCTGCTCTAGAAGCAGAAACCGGCTTGAAGATTGCCGAGATCAAGGACATCAACCGTCGTATGTCGATCGGTGAGGCCAAGGCCCGCCGCGCGAAGAAAGAAATGGTTGAAGCCAACTTGCGTCTGGTGATCTCCATCGCCAAGAAGTACACCAACCGTGGCTTGCAGTTCCTCGACCTGATCCAGGAAGGCAACATCGGCTTGATGAAAGCGGTAGACAAGTTTGAATACCGCCGCGGCTACAAATTCTCGACTTATGCCACCTGGTGGATCCGTCAGGCGATCACTCGCTCGATCGCCGACCAGGCCCGCACCATCCGTATTCCGGTGCACATGATCGAGACGATTAACAAGCTCAACCGTATTTCCCGCCAGATGTTGCAGGAAATGGGCCGTGAACCGACCCCGGAAGAGCTGGGCGAACGCATGGAAATGCCTGAGGACAAAATCCGTAAGGTATTGAAGATCGCTAAAGAGCCGATCTCCATGGAAACCCCGATCGGTGATGACGAAGACTCCCACCTGGGCGACTTCATCGAAGACTCGACTATGCAGTCGCCAATCGATGTCGCCACCGTTGAGAGCCTTAAAGAAGCGACACGCGACGTACTGGGCGGCCTCACGGCACGCGAAGCCAAAGTACTGCGCATGCGCTTCGGTATCGACATGAATACCGACCACACCCTTGAGGAGGTTGGTAAGCAGTTCGACGTTACCCGTGAGCGGATTCGTCAGATCGAAGCCAAAGCGTTGCGCAAGCTGCGCCACCCGACGAGAAGCGAGCATTTACGCTCCTTCCTCGACGAGTGATCCCAAAACCCCCGGCCCTGCCGGGGGTTTTGCTTTACAGCCATCACAATCTACCTCCCCACTGTCTCTTCCACCCCAGAGCCCGGCTACACTCGTCTTACTCAAGCGTAAAACGAGAAGCGCATGTCACGTCTGCTGGTACTTCTGTCTCTATCGCTTCTTGCCTGGAACTCAGCGGTCGCAGCCCTGACGTTTACCGACGAAGAACAGCAATGGCTTAAAAACCACCCGGAACTGCGCCTTGGAGTGGACACCACGTGGCCGCCTTTTGAGTTCCGTGACGAGCAAGGCGTCTACACCGGGCTGACCGCAGATTATGTAAAGCTAATCAAAGAGCGTCTTGGGGTCACCGTAAAATTGGAGGAACCGTATACCTGGAGCGCCGTACTAAAATTAACCAATGACAGCCAAATCGACTGGCTGCCCAGCGTTATGTCGACCCCCGAGCGGCAAAAGACCTTAGGCTTTACACGCCCATATCTCGATTTCCCGATTGTCATCTTGGCCCACAAGGGTGGCGCTAGCCCCAAAAATCTTAATGACCTCTACGGCCTCAAAATTGCCGTCGTGGAAAACTACGCCCCCCATGAACTGCTGCGTGCTCAGCATCCCGACCTGAACATCGTCGCGTTACCCAACGTCAGCTCCGCGCTTCAAGCACTGGCCACCGATGAGGTGGATGCGATGGTCGGCGACCTGGCCTCCAGCGTGTGGAGCCTGCGCCAACTCAAGCTCGACGGTCTCTACGTCAGCGGCGAAACGCCTTACCGCTACCAAATGGCAATGGCGGTGCCTAAAAGCGAAACCACGCTGCTTGCACTGCTCGACAAAGTGCTGGCCGACATGACCCCCAGTGAAACCCAGGCCATACAAGAGCGCTGGATTGGCAGCACCAGCGACTACCGCCCCCTTTTGCGCACTCTACTGCTCTATGTGCTCCCAGCCATCGTGCTGCTGATCGCCATTATGGCCGTGCTCATACGCATCAATAGACGCCTGAGCTCCGAAATCTCCCGGCGGGTGGATCTCGAACAAGCACTGCGCAGCAGCGAATATCACTACAGAGGCTTGATCGAAAATCTATCAGCCATTGCTTGGGAAGCCCGGCTCAACGACAACACCTACACCTATACCTACGTGTCGCCACAAGCCGAAGCCCTGCTCGGCTACCCCATGAGCGACTGGTTAAGACCGGGCTTTTGGGACAGCATTGTGCACCCGGACGAACTGGCCAGAATCAAGGCTTACTGCGATACGCAAATCAGCGCCGAGCACAACTACAGCGTTGACTACCGAGTCCTCGCCAATGGCGGCAAGACCCTGTGGATACGAGACATTGTCAGCCTTACCAGCCAGCACCAACACACCGTGCTGCGCGGCCTGATGATCAACATCAGCGAAACCAAAAAAACCGAAGAAGCCTTGCGACTCTCCGAAGAAAAGTTCGCCAAAGCCTTCCACGCCTCGCCCGATGGCTTGTTACTGACCAGACAAAGCGACGGCCTACTGATCGAAGTGAACGAAGGTTTCACCCGCCTCAGCGGCTTTAACAGCGCCGAATCCCTGTATCGCTCAACCCTGGACCTGCAACTGTGGGTCGATCCAGAGCAACGCAAAGGGCTGGTGGGGCTACTGGAAAAAGATGGCTTTGTGCGCGATTACACTTGCCATATACGGCGCAAGGACGGGCATATCCGGCTGTGTGAAATATCCAGCAGCCCACTGATGATTGGCAGCGAACACTGCATGCTGACCATCGCCCGCGACATCACCGAACGCCATCAAATGCAGGAAAAACTGCTGCAAACAGCCACCGTGTTTGAAAGCACAGCCGAAGGCATCCTCTTCACCGACCCAGAGCAAAAAATCACCGCAGTTAATCGTGCCTTCACTGAGATCACCGGCTACTGCGAAAGCGAAGCACTGGGCAAAACGCCGCGTATTCTGGCTTCCGGCCAACACGACAGCGCCTTCTATACCGCCATGTGGCACCAGCTTTCACAAGATGGCCACTGGCAAGGCGAAATCTGCAACAAACGCAAAAAAGGCGAAAACTACCCCTGCTGGATGACCATCAGCGCCGTACACAATAGCGATAAACACGTGACCCACTATGTCGCCGTGTTTGCCGACATCTCCAGCATCAAACGCGCCCAGGCCCGCCTAGACCACCAGGCCCACCATGACCCGCTGACCAACCTGCCCAACCGGCTTCTGTTCGACAACCGTTTGCAGCAAGTCCTCATTGACCAAGAGCGCGACGGCAAAAGGGGCGCCGTCCTGTTTCTGGACCTCGACCGCTTCAAAAACATCAATGACAGCCTCGGCCACCCCGTCGGCGACCTGCTACTCAAAGGCATTGCCGCACGCCTTAAAAAACACCTGCGTGACATCGACACTGTTGCCCGCCTTGGCGGCGATGAATTCATCATCCTGCTGCCAGGCCTCAAACAGCCTGACGACGCAGAACTGATCGCAGACAAACTGCTGGCCTGCTTCAACGCCCCATTCAGCGCCGGAGAGTACGAACTGTTCATCAGCGCCAGCATCGGCATCAGCGTCTACCCGGAAGATGGCGCAGACGTAGCCACACTGGTCAAAAATGCCGACGCGGCGATGTACCGCTCCAAACTCAAAGGCCGCAACCGCGTTGAACGCTACACCCACGACCTGAGCGCCCAGGCCAGCGTTCGCGTGGTCCTGGAACAAGAACTGCGCAGAGCACTGGAGCGCGGCCAACTGTCATTGTTCTACCAACCCAAAATCAGCCTGCACGACCTGCAACTGATCGGTGCCGAAGCGCTCATTCGCTGGCACCACCCCACATTGGGAGAAATCTCGCCCGACCGCTTCATTGTATTGGCCGAAGAAAACGGCATGATCATCCCCATTGGTGACTGGGTACTTGAGCACGCGTGCCAACAGATGCACCTCTGGAACCAAACCTACGAGCCCTTTGGTCCCGTCTCAGTCAACCTCGCCGGGGCACAACTGCATCAGCCAAAATTGCTTGGTCGTATCCAGCAACTGCTTAGAACATACGACCTCAAACCCGGCTGCTTACAACTGGAGATCACTGAAAACTCCATCATGAGCCAGACCGAAGAAGCGCTCGAAGCCCTGCATCAGCTCAAACACCTGGGAGTGCAACTGGCCATCGACGACTTCGGCACCGGCTACTCCTCCCTCAGCTACCTCAAGCGCCTACCGCTGGACACGCTAAAAATCGACAAGTCATTCATCCGCGGCCTACCCGACGACCCCCACGACGCCGCTATCGTGCGCGCCATCATCGCACTGGGGCGCAGCATGCAATTCAGCATCATCGCCGAGGGCGTCGAAACCCAGGCGCAACAAACATTTCTGGCAGCAGAGGGCTGCGAGCAAATCCAGGGCTACCTCATCAGCGTGCCATTAAGTGCGACAGAATTCGCAGAGACATTTCTTCGTACCTCTATTTAGGATTTTTCGGATAGCACTCGCGCGAAACCATCGTTATAATCCGCGGCCTACTGAGGGCCTATAGCTCAGTTGGTTAGAGCAGGGGACTCATAATCCCTTGGTCGTAGGTTCGAGTCCTACTGGGCCCACCAAACTCAAAGCCGCGCATTGCGCGGCTTTTGTGTTTCTGGCGTTTGAAACCAACTCTGCTCCTATACAAACGAACGTGCCTCGCGATCTTTTGATCGTTTAAAAATATCGAACAGTTATCCATACCTACCCCATGACCGCGGATTTTAAAAGGGAGCGCCTGATGCTATGTCTCTGTTAATGCCCGCTCAGCCCTGTACGATAACCGCCCGTCACGCTCACACCTTGGGAGCCTCTCTTGCCCGATACCCGCACGCCTGCACTGGATGAAATCGACCGCCAATTAATCGCGGCCTTGCAGCTTAATGCCCGCGCAAGTGTGGCCATGCTGGCACGTGAATTGGGCATTGCCCGGACCACGGTGACGTCGCGCCTGGCGCGGCTGGAAAAAACCCAGGTCATTACCGGTTATGGCGTGCGTCTGAGTCAGCGCCTGATTGATGGCGGTTTGCAGGCGTATGTCGGGATTACCGTGCAGCCACGCTCCGGTAAGGAGGTGGTTCGACGCTTGAGCAATATGGCGCAAGTACAGCAGTTGTGCGCGGTCAGCGGTGAGTTCGATTACGTGGCCTGGCTGCGCAGTGAATCGCCTGAGCAACTGGATCAATTACTCGATCAGATCGGCAGTGTCGAGGGGGTTGAGAAGACCACCACGTCGATCATCCTCAGCAGCAAAGTGGATCGTGGTTAAGCCATAACGCCACTCCACCACGTCAAATTGACTATCCACTTCGTCACATCGACTAAAACAAGGTCATAACGACGACATTTTGCGTCTTAATTACGTGTTCCACGCGCTCTAAACTGGCGGCTGTCTTTTCCTATACTCACGTGTAACGCGAGTCGCCCAGTAAGGTCAGCCATGAACAAGAATAATCGCCACCCTGTCGACGGCAAAAAACCGATCACTATTTTCGGCCCCGATTTTCCGTTTGCGTTTGATGACTGGATCGAACACCCCGCAGGCCTGGGCAGTATTCCGGCAGACAAGCTGGGGGCAGAAGTGGCGATTGTTGGCGCCGGGATGGCGGGCATGGTGGCCGCCTACGAGTTGATGAAGCTGGGCCTCAAGCCGGTGGTGTATGAAGCGTCAAAGATGGGCGGACGCCTGCGCTCGCAAGCGTTTGAGGGCAGCGAAGGGGTGATTGCCGAGTTGGGCGGCATGCGTTTTCCGGTGTCTTCAACGGCGTTTTACCATTACGTCGATAAGCTGGGACTCGAAACCAAACCGTTTCCCAACCCGCTGACCCCCGCGTCTGGCAGCACAGTGATCGACCTTGAAGGCCAGACCTTCTACGCACAAAAGCTGGCAGATTTGCCTGAACTGTTCCAGGAAGTTGCCGACGCTTGGGCCGACGCGCTGGAAGAAGGTTCGCGCTTTGGCGATATTCAGCAAGCTATCCGGGACCGTGACGTCCCGCGCCTTAAAGAGCTATGGAATACACTGATTCCGCTGTGGGATGACCGCACCTTCTACGACTTTGTCGCCACGTCTAAAGCCTTTGCCAAACTGTCTTTTCAGCACCGCGAAGTGTTTGGTCAGGTCGGGTTTGGTACGGGCGGCTGGGACTCGGACTTCCCGAACTCCATGCTCGAAATTTTCCGTGTGGTGATGACCAACTGCGACGACCACCAGCACCTGGTGGTCGGCGGCGTTGAGCAAGTGCCGCTGGGCATCTGGCGTCACGCACCTGAGCGCTGCGCCCATTGGCCCGAGGGCACCAGCCTGCGCTCGCTGCACCGTGGCGCACCGCGCACCGGGGTCAAAGCCATTTCGCGCTCAGCAGACGGGCTCTTTTCGGTCACCGATAACCTCGGCGTGACCCGCATTCACGAGGCGGTTTTGGTCACCTGCCAAAGCTGGCTGCTGACCACGCAAATCGAATGCGAAGAGTCACTCTTCTCACAAAAACTGTGGATGGCGCTGGACCGCACGCGGTACATGCAGTCCTCGAAAACCTTCGTCATGGTCGATCGCCCGTTTTGGAAAGACAAAGACCCCGAAACCGGCCGCGACCTGATGAGCATGACCCTCACCGACCGCCTGACCCGTGGCACGTACCTGTTCGATAACGGCGACGACAAACCGGGGGTGATTTGCCTGTCGTACTCGTGGATGAGCGATGCGCTGAAAATGCTCCCGCACCCGGTGGAAAAGCGCGTGAAACTGGCGCTGGACTCGCTGAAAAAGATCTACCCAAAGGTCGATATCGCCAGCCGTATCATCGGCGATCCGATCACCGTGTCGTGGGAAGCTGACCCGCACTTCTTGGGTGCCTTCAAAGGCGCTTTGCCGGGCCACTATCGCTATAACCAGCGCATGTACGCGCATTTCATGCAGCAAGACATACCCGGCGAGCAGCGCGGCATTTTCATTGCCGGCGATGATGTATCGTGGACCCCAGCTTGGGTCGAAGGCGCGGTGCAAACGTCATTGAATGCGGTGTGGGGCATCATGACCCACTTCGGCGGCAGCACCCACGCCGAAAACCCCGGCCCCGGCGATGTATTCAACGAGATCGGGCCGATCGCGTTGCCAGATTGACCCCACGTCATAGACCCGTATAAGCGCTTGCTCGCGACCTTTAAAACGATCAAAAGATCGCGAGCACGCTCGCTCCTACGAGGATGGTGCACAACAGGAGAGCTCCATGCGCGTCGCCCTTTACCAATGCCACCCTTTGCCGCTGGACGTAGCAGGCAATCTGCAACGCTTAAAAACCATCGCCTCGCAGTCCCAAAACGTTGATTTGCTGGTGCTGCCCGAGATGTTTCTGACTGGCTACAACATTGGTGCCCAGGCCGTGGCCGAGCTGGCCCAGACCCGCGATGGCGCTGCCGCACAGCAAATCGCCGAGCTGGCGAAAGCCACCGGCATGGCGATTGCCTATGGCTACCCCGAACGCGATGCTGGCGGGCATATTTACAACAGCGTGCAGGTCATCGACAGCCACGGAAAAAGCCTGTGCAACTACCGCAAAACCCATCTGTTTGGCGAATTGGATCGCGGCATGTTCAGCGCCGGACCTGACGCGTTCCCGGTGTTCGAACTCAATGGCTGGAAACTCGGGATATTGATTTGCTACGACCTTGAGTTCCCAGAAAACACCCGCCGCTTAGCGTTGGCCGGGGCTGAGCTGATCGTCGTACCGACCGCCAATATGACGCCCTACGACTTTATCGCCGATGTCACCGTGCGTTGCCGGGCTTTCGAAAACCAGTGCTATGTGGCCTACGCCAACTATTGTGGGCATGAAGGCAGCATCCAGTACTGTGGCCAAAGCAGCATCGCCGCGCCCAACGGCCTGCAAGTCGCATTGGCCAAACAGGAAGAAGCCCTAATCAGCGCCACCCTCGACCGCCAACAGTTGCAGGATGCCAAAGCCGGAAACGTCTACCTCGCAGACCGCCGTCCGGAGCTTTACAACGCACTGACCAAGCGCTAATTGCCCGTAATCCGCTAGCATGTGGGCATCTCTGTTCCGGAAATGCCCATGCCTGCGCTGAATCACCCTCTCGCCCAACGTTTGACCCTCGATAGCGGTCTTACCCTTTCACTGCGCCATGAGCCGCGCCTCAAGCGCTGCGCGGCTTTTTTACGGGTTCACGCGGGCAGCCATGATGTTCCGGCGGCCTGGCCCGGCCTGGCACATTTTGTGGAACACCTGCTGTTTCTCGGCACTGAACGCTTTGCGGCTGACGATAACGTGATGGCCTACGTGCAACGTCACGGCGGCCAAATAAACGCCCGTACCAGTGAACGCCACACCGACTTCTTTTTTGAACTGCCGCCCGCCGCCTTTGAAGGTGGCGTGGAGCGGCTGTGCGACATGCTCGCCCACCCGCGTATGAATCTAGACGACCAATTGCGCGAACGCGAAGTGCTGCACGCAGAGTTTATTGCGTGGGCCCGCGAGCCTTCGGCACAGCGCCAACTGAGTCTGCTCCAGCCACTGAACCCGACACACCCGCTCAGGGCTTTCCATGCGGGCAATCGCTACAGCTTGCCGATCCCGCGCCCAGCCTTTCAGCAAGCGCTACGGGACTTCTACCAGCAGTTCTATCACGCGTCGAACATGAGCCTGAGCCTCGTCGGGCCCATGCCCGAAGACACGCTTCGCGCACTCGCCGAGCGTCACACCGATCAATGGACGACAAACCTGACGTGCGCCCAAGCTCGCCCACCCGCGCTGATGCCAAGCAATGAAAAGGCGTACCAACTGCTCACCGGGCAATGCCTGAACCTGGTGTTCCCCTTCGAGCAATTGCCAGAGGCGTCAGACGCGGCCCTGGACTTCCTGTGTCATTGGATCAATGCCGACAAGCCCGGCGGACTCATCGCACAACTGCGCGAGCAACAACTGTGCAGCAGGCTTAAGGCTGAGGTGCTGTATCAGTTCAACGACCAGGCCCTGCTGCACTTCGAATTCAGCGCACCGCATAACATCGCCCACCACGCGGCGCAGATCTTCGACACTGTTTACGACTGGCTGGCGTTTTTCAGCGCTCAACAAGACTGGCCTGCCCAGCGCCGTGAATACCAGTTACTGCAACAGCGTCAGCAAGAGGTCGGCAGCGCACTGCAACTGGCCCGCCGTGACGCTGAGCAACGCGCACCCGACTTGTCAGAGAAAGCCGTAGACGCGCTCAAGGTGCTATTGCAACGTATGCTGCCTGCCACGCAGCCGTCAGCCCGCCACGCGTGGCAACTGCCTGCACCCAACCCGTTTCTGGCTACGCCAAAAGAGCCCGCCAATGCCGGACTGATTCGCGGCCAGACCAGCGCTCACCGCGGCCTACGAACCTTTGCGCAAGACCGCCTGCGCAGCCGTCGCGACGGATCGTCGGCCATGAGTTTTAGCGCAGAACTGCCCACGCTCGACGGCGAGGCCACGGTTTACCTGCGCTGGCGTTTAGCGGCCACCCCGACGAACACTCTATTGTCAGCGTTGGAGGCGCGTTTACGCCCTCTGCAACACGATGCCCGCCAAGCCGGGGTTGAACTGTCGTTCAGTGCTGGGGGCAATGACTGGCTGTTGAAACTCCACGGCTTTCATATGCCGCTGCCCGCCATTCTGGAACACGCGCTGCGAGCGCTGAGTGCGCCCACGGTTGACACGCTCAGCCCGCCGCCTGCAACGCCGTTAATGCCAATCCGCCAATTGCTTAAACGGCTACCCGATGCCAGCCTGCAGGCCACCGACTCGGTCATCAGCGACGTGGCGCAATGTTGGGCCTCGGCACGTTGGGACGGCTTGGCCGTCGGTCTGCCCGCGGCTACACAGCCTTTGATTAGCGCTGCATTGAGCAAAGCCCCCGGCACCCCGGATGCGAGCTTGCCGACGCTCGAACACCCAGCCCAACGACGCTGGATCACCGAAGCGTGCGACTCCAGCGAACACGCTTTGTTGGTGTTTTGTCCGGCCCCCATAGGCGATCTGGAGGCCGATGCAGCCTGGCGCCTGCTCGCCCACCTCACGCACACACCTTTCTACCAACAACTGCGTGTTGAACAGCAACTGGGTTACGCGGTGTTCAGTGGTCTGCGCCAACTCAACGGGCAAGTCGGCCTGCTGTTAGGCGTGCAATCGCCTCACGCCTCATGTGCCGAAATCTTCGAGCACATCCGAACCTTCCTCGCCGATTTGCCTACTCAAATTAACGCGCTGGATGAAACATCCTTCATTCAGGCCCGTGCCGCCTTGGCACAGCAATTCTCACCCGAGACCCTAAGCGGGTCACAGGCCAGCGAACTGTTGTGGCACGCTAAATTAGGTGGCCACCCGTCGGACTACTTGAAAGGCCTCTACGGCGCGCTTATGAGGCTGGATCAACGGACTACACTCAAAGCGGCCCAGCACATTGCTCAGCCAAACTGCGCTTGGCTATGTGTCGCCACCCAGCCAGAAACTGAAACGTTTTTTCTCAGGGAAAGCTGATTTTTACCAGCCTCGTAATGAGCTTTCTCCTACATTGAGCGTTCATCAGCAGACAATTTTAGTAACATAGCGCCCTAAGCATCGGAACAACTCTTTCGGGAGTTGGACTAATCAAGAGATACCCCCACCCACCCGCTGAAGGAGACACCCTATGTCGTGGACTAAACCTGCTTACACCGACCTGCGTATTGGCTTTGAAGTGACCATGTACTTCGCAAGCCGTTGATCTGCCCCGGCTCTTGGTGAACAAGAGTTGAGCAGCGCAACCCAACGCCTCGGCTCGCCGGGGCGTTTTTATTTGAAGATTTACAAGAGAACACGCCATGTTTGTCCAGATTTTAGGTTCCGCCGCTGGCGGTGGTTTCCCACAGTGGAACTGTAACTGCGTCAACTGCGCGGGTTTTCGTGATGGCAGTCTGAACGCCAAGGCACGCACCCAATCCTCGATTGCGATCTCTGACGATGGCGTGAACTGGGTGCTGTGCAACACCTCGCCCGACATTCGTGCACAGCTCCAAAGCTTTGCCCCGATGCAACCAGGCCGCGCCCTGCGTGACACCGGGATCAGCGCCATCATCTTGATGGACAGCCAGATCGACCACACCACTGGCCTGCTGAGCCTGCGCGAAGGCTGCCCGCACGATGTGTGGTGCACCGACATGGTCCACGAAGACCTGAGCACCGGCTTCCCGCTGTTCAACATGCTCAAGCACTGGAACGGCGGCCTGAACTGGCACCGCATCGAACTTGAAGGCTCGTTCACGATTGCGGCCTGCCCTAACCTGCGCTTCAGCCCGCTGCCCTTGCGCAGCGCTGCCCCGCCCTACTCCCCGCATCGCTTCGACCCGCACCCAGGCGACAACATTGGCCTGATCGTCGAAGACCTGCGCACCGGCGGCAAACTGTTCTACGCCCCAGGCCTGGGCAAGGTCGACGCGCCGTTACTCGAGATCATGGCAGGCAGCGATTGCCTGCTGGTGGACGGCACGATGTGGGACGACGACGAAATGCAGCGCCGTGGCGTTGGCACCCGCACTGGGCGTGAAATGGGCCATCTGGCGCAAAACGGCCCCGGCGGCATGCTCGAAGTGCTAGAGCAATTGCCCGAACAGCGCAAAGTGCTGATCCACATAAACAACACCAACCCGATCCTCGATGAAGACTCCGCCGAGCGCGCCGAACTGGCTCGCCGGGGTGTTGAAGTGGCCTTTGATGGCATGAGCATCGAGTTGTAACCCACAAGACTCTGTAGTCGCTGCCGCAGGCTGCGAAGGGCTGCGCAGCGGCCCTGCTGTTACGAAGGGGCTACGCCCCTTATCGCAGCCTGCGGCAGCGACTACAAAAACGTACTCTTCTGGAGGCACCATGACCCAAGCCCCTCTCTCCACCGCCGAGTTCGAAGCCACGCTGCGGGCCAAAGGCGCGTATTACCACATCTATCACCCGTATCAGGTGGCGATGTATGAAGGCCGTGCGACCCGCGAGCAGATTCAGGGCTGGGTCGCGAACCGCTTCTATTATCAGGTGAACATCCCACTCAAAGACGCCGCCATTCTGGCCAATTGCCCAGACCGTGAAGTTCGACGCGAGTGGATCCAGCGCTTGCTCGACCACGACGGCGCCCCCGGTGAAGACGGTGGTATCGAAGCCTGGCTGCGTCTGGGCCAAGCAGTCGGCCTGGACCCGGACCAACTGCGCTCCCAAGAACTGGTCCTGCCTGGCGTGCGCTTTGCGGTCGACGCCTACGTCAACTTCGCCCGTCGCGCCAGTTGGGAAGAAGCCGCCAGCAGCTCATTGACCGAGATGTTCGCGCCGCAAATCCACCAGTCGCGCCTCGACAGCTGGCCACAGCATTACCCGTGGATCGACCCGGCCGGTTATGAATACTTCCGCACCCGTCTGGGCCAGGCCCGCCGTGATGTGGAGCACGGGTTGGCGATCACCTTGCAGCACTACACCACCTACGCAGGCCAGCAACGCATGCTCGAAATCCTCCAGTTCAAACTGGACATTCTTTGGAGCATGCTCGATGCCATGACCATGGCTTACGAACTGGACCGCCCGCCTTATCACAGCGTGACCGACCAACGTGTCTGGCACAAAGGAATCACCCTATGAGCTTTGATCGCAGCAAAATCCCGACCTGGCGCCCAGGCTATCGTTTCCAGTACGAGCCCGCGCAAAAAGGCCACGTGCTGCTGTACCCCGAAGGCATGATCAAACTCAATGACAGCGCGGCATTGATCGGCGGCCTGATCGACAGCCAGCGTGACGTCGCGGCCATCATTGGCGAACTGGATAAGCAGTTCCCTGGCGTACCCGAGCTCGGCGAAGACATCGAGCAATTTATGGAGGTCGCGCGTGCACAGCACTGGATCGAACTTGTCTGAGCGCTCACTGGCGCTGCCGCCAAAACCCGACATCGGCCTGCCGCTGTGGCTGCTGGCCGAGCTGACTTACCGCTGCCCGCTGCAATGCCCGTATTGCTCTAACCCGCTGGACTTTGCCCAGCAAGGTAAAGAGCTAAGCACCGAGCAGTGGATCAAGGTGTTTCGCGAAGCGCGGGAAATGGGCGCGGCGCAACTGGGCTTTTCAGGCGGCGAGCCGCTGGTACGCCAGGACTTGGCCGAGCTGATTAGCGAGGCACGCACACTGGGTTTCTACACCAACCTGATCACCTCGGGCATCGGCCTCACTGAGCAAAAAATCAGCGACTTCAAAAAGGCCGGGCTGGACCATATCCAGATCAGCTTTCAGGCCAGCGACGAGCAAGTGAACAACCTGCTCGCGGGCTCGAAAAAGGCCTTCGCGCAAAAGCTCGAAATGGCCCGCGCCGTCAAAGCCCACGGCTACCCGATGGTGCTGAATTTCGTGACCCATCGGCACAACATCGACAAGATCGACCGCATCATCGAACTGTGCATCGCGCTTGAGGCCGACTTCGTCGAGCTGGCGACCTGCCAGTTTTATGGCTGGGCGCAGCTCAACCGGGTCGGCCTGTTGCCAACCAAAGAGCAACTGGTGCGCGCCGAACGCATCACCAATGAATACCGGGCCAAACTTGAAGCCGAAGGTCACCCCTGCAAACTGATTTTCGTGACCCCGGACTACTACGAAGAACGGCCGAAAGCCTGCATGAACGGCTGGGGCAGCATCTTCCTGACGGTGACCCCAGACGGCACCGCCCTGCCGTGCCATGGCGCTAGACAAATGCCGGTCGAGTTCCCTAACGTACGCGACCACAGCATGCAGCACATCTGGTACGACTCGTTCGGCTTCAATCGTTTTCGAGGCTATGACTGGATGCCCGAGCCTTGCCGCTCGTGCGACGAGAAAGAAAAGGACTTCGGCGGCTGTCGATGCCAGGCCTTTATGCTCACTGGAGACGCCAGCAACACGGACCCGGTGTGCAGTAAGTCGCCGCAACACGACCTGATTCTCAAGGCGCGCGAAGAAGCCGAGCACGCCACCCAGACCATCGAACAATTGGCCTTCCGAAATGAACGAAACTCACGCCTCATCGCCAAAGGCTGAACCTTTCAGCGCCGCCCTCGCCGTCGCCGCCGGGATCGATTTCGCAGAATTGCGAGTCGGCCCACGAGGTCTGTTCTGGAACGAATACCGCCCGCAAGACGGAGCCAGCCGCATCTGGCATTGGCGTGATGGCCAGGCACATTGCCTGACGCCCGCCGAGTTCAGCGTCAGTAGCCGGGTGTATGAGTATGGCGGCGGCTCGTTCTGCCTGAGCGATGACGGCGTGGTGTTCGTCAACGAGAAAGATCAACAGCTGTATCGACATGCCCTGGATGGCAGCGCCCCGCACGCGCTGACCCACGGCACCTGCCGATACGGCGATGTGCAGTGTGCGGATGGCCAGATATTGGCGGTCGAACAAGACGCCGATCAACATCGACTGGTCAGCATTGACCTGGCCACACAGCAGCGCCAGATAGTGGCCGAAGGCGCCGACTTCTACGCCGCCCCGACCCTCAGCCCAAATGGCCAGCGCCTAGCTTGGATCGAGTGGAGCAAGCCGCATCAACCCTGGACGTCAACCCGCCTGATGCTTGCCGAAGGCCAAACAGAGGGCCAGTGGAACCCCGCGCAGTGTCTTGCCGGAGACCTCAGTGAAGAGTCGCTGCAACAGCCACGCTTTGACGAACACAACCGCCTGTATTGCCTCACCGACCGAGCGGGTTACTGGCAGCCGTGGGCTGAGTCGGGTGAAGGTCTGGTGCCTGCGCAAAGCGCCGCTGCCGATCACGCCCCGGCGCCCTGGCAACTGGGCGGTCGGACCTGGCTGCCGCTGGGCGAACAAAGCTACTTGGCGACTTGGACCGAAGCCGGTTTCGGGCGCTTGGGTATTCACGCGGCTGACGGCAGCGTTGAAGACTTCACCGGCGACTACAGCCGGTTTCGCTGCCTGGCACTGGATGATGCTTACCTCTATTGCATCGCCGCCTCACCCATCAGCCCGTCGGCGATTATCAGTATCCGTCGCAGTGACAAACAGGTCAGCGTGCTGGCCGGTGGCGTGGCACCGTTGCCTGCCGAACACATCAGCCGCCCGCAGACCTTGCGTTACCCCTCTGGCAACGGCGAGGCGCATGGCTTTTTCTACCCCGCCATGAACGGCGCAAACAAACCGCCGCTGGTGGTGTTTGTACACGGCGGCCCGACGTCGGCCTGCTACCCAATGCTCGACCCGCGCATCCAGTACTGGACGCAGCGCGGCTTTGCCGTGGCCGACCTCAACTACCGTGGCAGCACCGGCTATGGCCGCGAATACCGCCAGGCCTTGCACTTGAACTGGGGCAACGTCGATGTCGAAGACGCCTGCGCAGTCGTCAGCTACCTCGCAGCACAAGGTTTGATTGATGGCGACAACGCCTTCATTCGCGGCGGCAGTGCGGGCGGTTACACCACCTTGTGCGCGCTGGCCTTCCACAATGTATTCCGCGCAGGCGCCAGCCTGTATGGCGTGAGCGACCCTATTGCGTTGGCGCGCACGACGCACAAGTTCGAAGGCGACTACCTCGACTGGCTGATCGGTGACCCCGTGCGCGATGCCGAACGTTATGCCGCGCGCACGCCGTTACTGCACGCGAATCAGATCCGCGTGCCGGTCATCTTCTTTCAAGGTGAACAAGATGCGGTGGTGGTGCCCCAGCAAACCCGCGACATGCTAAAGGCACTTGAAGACAACGGCATTGCGGCCAAGGCCTATTACTACCCTGATGAGCGCCACGGTTTTCGTAAAGCCAGCAACCAAGCCCATGCGCTGGAGCATGAATGGTTGTTCTACAGCGAGCTGCTAAACCTCTGAACCCCGTGTAGGAGCGAGCTCGCCTCGCGATCTTTTGATCTTTAAAAGCTCGCGAGACAAGCCCGCTCCTACAGATGGCGGGTTAATTCGAACGCTTGGCGATGATGTAAACCGCGTGCACGATCCCCGGAATGTAGCCGCACAGGGTCAGCAGAATATTCAGCCAGAATGCGCCGCCTAAACCCACTTGCATAAATACGCCCAGCGGAGGAAGCAGGATGGCAAAGATGATTTTAATAAGTTCCACAGGCTCAGCTCCCAAATAGTTACGGGCTCAATCGAGCCCAACGGCTTATCGACTCCGGGAGCCAACAAAAGGTTCAGCCGACCTTTATCCACAGACAAAAAAACGCCCCGTGCCGAACTAAATGGCACAGGGCGATGCGTTATACCGCAAGACGGTTCTTTAAAATCTGTGGGGCCGATTAGATGGCAACCCCGCGACGACAGTGCAATTGTGCCGTCCGTACGCGGGCAAAGGCCCGGGCCAGACGCAACAACATCTCATCAATACTGCCTTTGCTCACGCACAACGCTGGGGTAAACCGCAAGCAGTTGGGTTGCGGGGCGCTGATTAGCAACCCTTCGTACAACGCCGCTTTAACCACCTCAGCAGCTGAGTCATCCGACAACGTCAGGCCCCAAAACAAGCCTTGGCCGCGCAATTCACCCTGTGCATAACTATTGGCCAGCCGCACCAAGCCTTCGCGCAGGTACTGACCCGTGTCGCGCACCTGCGGCAAAAAATCTTTTTCCAGCAGCGTATCGAGCACAACAACACCCGCCGCGGTCATCAGCGCATTGCCGTGATGGGTTCCGCCCAACTCACCCGGCGTCATGCAGCACGCCTTGCCCCGCGCCAGCAGCGCCGCCAATGGCACGCCGCCACCCAAGCCTTTGCCCAACGTGATGATGTCGGCACGAACGCCGTAATTCTGTTCAGCAAGCAAGGTGCCGCAACGGCCCATACCGGTCTGGACTTCATCCAGGATCAGCAAAATGCCCAACTCACGGCACAGGCGCTCGACGCCCTTGAGGTAATGCTCGGTGGCAGGAATCACACCGGCATCGCTTTGCACCGGCTCCAGCATGATGGCCACGGTCTGTGCGTCTACCGCTGCGTGAAGGGCGGGCAGGTCATTGAACGGCACATTGATAAAGCCAGGCAGCTGCGGCTCAAAGCGATTATCAAAAGTGCTGCTGCCGGAGGCTGACATCGCACCCAAGCTGCGGCCGTGACAGCTACGGCTCGCGGTAATAATGCGGTGAGCGCCGCCACGGTGCAGTTGCCCCCACTTACGCGCCAGCTTGATCGCGCCTTCGTTGGCCTCGGCCCCGGTGTTCAAAAAATGCACCTGATCGCTGCCAGTGCTGTGGCACAGGCGCTCGGCCAAGTTGAGCATGGGCCGATTAAAAAAACCTGAGCCCGGGTTCATCAACGACTGGGCTTGATCGGCCATCGCCTTAACCAGCACCGCCGGACTATGGCCCAAGCTGTTAACGGCGCCACCTTGGGTGAAGTCGAGGTAAGCGCGGCTGTTGCTGTCCCACATCCACGAACCCTGGCCACGCACAAATTCTTGCGCCGGGCGTTCAACGCTGGGCATCAGGCAATGGCGAGCCGAGGAGTCGCTGGTGTGCGATGGCACCGACTCAGCCGCCAGTTGATCGCGACTTGAGTGTGAGCGACGCAGGTTAAACAGGTTCATGCACGCAGACCTTGTGTTCATAAGCAGATTCGATTTGCAACCTCCCCCGCAGTTATCGGGGCGCTAAAACCTCTGTCGGGTTTTTAGCCTTGCCTATGCAAATTAGTGCTCCACTCAGGCGCTTTAGCTCGAGCTATTACTCGATCACCCCCAGTAGAACGGGCGTAGACTAGGCGCCCACGGCCCATTGAGCCATTTCGTTTTTTAAGCATTTTCGATAAGTAATACTTATGGATTTTAAACAACTGCGTTATTTCGTCGCGGTCTACGAAGAGGGCCATGTCGGCCGTGCTGCCGAGCGGCTGTCGATCTCGCAACCCGCGCTGTCACAACAGATCCGCCAGCTCGAACACAACCTGGATGTGACCCTGTTTGAACGCAGCAGCCGACGCTTGCTGCCAACCTTGGCCGCCCACACTTTGTACAACCATGCCTTGCCGTTGCTCGACGGGTTGCAGCGCGCCAAAGAGGCATTGCGCAACTTCCAGGGCCACGCGCTGCGCACCATTGCCATTGGCGTGCTGCAAACCGTACACACCAGCTTGGTGCCGCAAATGCTTGAACGCGTGCGTCAGGCGCAACCGCACCTTGTGGTACAGATTTATGAACTCACAGGGCTGGAAATCGAACGCCGCCTGCTCAATGGATCGCTCGACATCGGCATCAGCTACCTGCCGCCGCGTCAGCCGGGGCTGCACGGCACGCCGCTGTACGAAGATGAACTGCAACTGGTGATCCCGGCGGATCATCCTTTGCGCGAATTCAAGAAAGTCTCGCTGACCCAGGCCGCCGAATTGCCGATGTTGCTGCTGGGGGAAGAGTTTCAGGTCCGTCAGATCTGGCAAGCACAACTCGCCAACTTAGGCCGCCGCCCACAGGTACAGGCCGAGTTGAACACCATGGCAGCCATACTCGACAGCCTGCTGCATACCCGGCTGGCGACTGTGCTACCGGGGCGCTCACGTCACGCGCATGACCATCAGGCATTGCTCTGGAAACCGCTGACTGAGCCTCGGGTGCCGTTGAAGGTGGGGTTGGTGTGCCGCGACGTGCAACGCCAGCAAGCCACAATGGGGCTGTTGCGAACGTTGCTGGAGGATGTGATGAATCAGGCAGAGGCGCCGTTGTAGGCAGCCAATTGAGTAGCAGTTGACGAGCCAGCGAGGCTACGTCCGGCGGCCTAGCCGTCGTAGAGTCATACACTGCGATGGGGCAGTTAAACCTTGCTCATAGCATTTACGATCGCTTCGCAATCGGACGCAGCCTCGCAGGCTCGGCAGTTGCTACGGAGTTTGCGGGGCAAGGATCAGCGGCTACAGGAATTTCAGACGCAGAAAAAAGAAAACCCCGCCTAAGCGGGGTTTTGCAGACTGTTTCCCTGACATCCTTTTCACTCCGCCGTCCTGGCAGAATCCTACGTGTCCGTGTTGTTGCTTTGAGCTTCCTGCTCAACGTCCATTGAAAGTAGATTACCGCTGGATCCAATCTGGCGATATGGGCGATTGCCAGCACGCGATGTAAGCAAATGCTTACATCGCACTAAACACTTTAAAAGTGTGCTTCATCCAGCAAATACAACGACTCGCTACCCGCCTTTACCGACGCACTCAACGAATGAATACGCGGCAATAAACGCGCGAAGTAGAAGCGTGCAGTGCCCAATTTGCTGACATAGAACGCATCATCAGCCACTTTGCCCAACGCCGTGCGGGCCATCAGTGCCCACATGTAGGCATACGTCGTGTAACCAAACACGTGCAGGTACTCGACCGACGCCGCCCCGATTTCGTTGGGGTTCTGCTGCGCACGCTCCAAGACCCAAGCTGTCAACTGGTCAAGATTGTCCAGCGCCGCTGCCAATGGTTGCGTGAACTCATTAAGGTCGTCAGAGGCAGAGGCGATGAATTGGCGAATTTCGTCAGCGAACACTCGGTAATCCGCCCCGCGATTACCTACGATCTTGCGCCCCATCAGGTCCAGCGCCTGAATGCCGTTGGTGCCTTCGTAGATCTGCGTGATGCGAACATCACGCACCAATTGCTCCTGGCCCCACTCGCGAATGTAGCCGTGACCACCCAATACTTGCTGGCCATGAACAGTGGTTTCCAGACCCAAGTCGGTCAAAAAGGCCTTGGCCACCGGCGTCAGTAATGCCACCAAGCCATCGGCCCGTGCACGTGCGGTCGGGTCTTCACTGAACTTGGCGATGTCCAACTGATTGGCCACGTAAGTCGAAAAGGCCCGGCCGCCTTCGTTGGAGGCTTTCATGGTGAGCAGCATGCGGCGCACGTCCGCGTGCACGATGATCGGGTCAGCGACTTTTTCTGTGGCCTGTGCGCCCGTTGCCGAACGCCCTTGCAAGCGGTCACGCGCATATTCCACTGCGTTCTGGTACGAACGTTCGCCCGATGCCAGCCCCTGAATACCGACCCCCAGACGCTCGTAATTCATCATGGTGAACATGGCGGCGAGGCCACGGTTCGGCTCGCCCACCAGATAACCAACGGCCTCGTCGAAGTTCATCACGCAGGTGGCCGAAGCCTGAATGCCCATTTTGTGTTCGATCGAACCGCAGGTCACCGGGTTGCGGGCGCCCAGGCTGCCATCGGCATTGACCATGAACTTGGGCACCAGGAACAGCGAAATGCCTTTGGGTCCGGCCGGTGCATCCGGCAGCTTGGCGAGCACCAGATGGATGATGTTTTCGGTCAGGTCGTGTTCACCGCCGGTGATGAAAATCTTGGTCCCGCTGACTTTATAAGAGCCGTCAGCTTGCGGCTCAGCCTTGGTGCGGATAATCCCCAAATCAGTACCCGCATGTGGCTCGGTCAGGCACATAGAACCGGCCCACTCGCCCGAGTACATATTGGGCAGGTAAGTCGCTTTCAACGATTCGCTGGCGTGGGCATTGATCGATACGCAGGCACCCGAGGTCAGCATCGGGTACAGACCGAATGCCAAGCTTGAGGAGTTGATCATTTCTTCGACTTGGGCCGACACTGCCTTAGGCATGCCCATGCCGCCGAACTCAGGGTTGCCGCCCACGCCGACCCAACCGCCTTCAGCGTAGGTTCTATAAGCATCGACAAAACCGGCTGGCGTCGTGACCACGGTGTCCTGCCAGTGGCAGCCTTCTTCGTCAGCGCTGCGGCTCAATGGCGCGATGCTTTTGGCAGTCACTTTGCCAGCTTCTTCGAGAATCGCTTCAACCGTTTCAGCATCAACAGACTCTGCCAATGCAGGCAGTTGCGCCCAAAGAGAAGCAACCTCGAACACTTCATTGAGGACGAAGCGCATATCACGCAGGGGCGCTTTGTAATCAGCCATGGCAAACCTCGTAATCTGTAAACGACGATTAATGTGGGACCCAGTCTAGCTGAACGACGATAGCGATACATAGGGTCAAGCAGTGACCATAAAACAAAATACGGTCACAACCTTCAATTGAAAGGGATAAACCCAAAAAGCCGCTCTCCCGAAGGAAAAGCGGCTTTTTAAGGGTGACTCACCAAGGCTTAGTAGCCCAGGTCGAAGTCTTCTTCTTTCATGTCCATCAGGTTAGCAGCGCCCGACAACATGGTCGCAACGTGCGTGCGAGTACGCGGCAAGATGCGCTGGAAGTAGAACCGCGCTGTTTGCAGCTTGGCTTTGTAGAAGGCTTCTTCAGAGGTGCCCTCGGCCAGTTTTTCAGCCGCCAAACGCGCCATGTCAGCCCAGAAGTACGCCAGACACGCATAACCGGAATACATCAGGTAGTCGACCGAGGCCGCACCCACTTCTTCACGGTCTTTCATGGCAGCCATACCGACCTTCATGGTCAGCTCGCCCCATTCTTTGTTCAGTGCAGCCAACGGCGCGACGAACTCTTGAACCGCTTCGTTGCCTTCGTTGTTCTGGCAGAACTTGTGGACGATTTTGGTGAAGCCTTTGAGGGCCTCGCCTTGGGTCATCAACACTTTACGGCCCAGCAGGTCGAGAGCCTGAATGCCGGTGGTGCCTTCGTACAGCATCGAAATGCGGCTGTCGCGAACGTTCTGCTCCATGCCCCATTCAGCGATAAAACCGTGGCCGCCGTAGATTTGAACGCCGTGGTTGGCGGCTTCAAAACCCACTTCGGTCATGAAGGCTTTAGCAATCGGCGTCATGAACGCCAGCAGTGCGTCAGCTTTCTTTTTCTCTTCTTCGTCAACGCCGTATTTCACGATGTCGACTTGCTTGGCAGTGAAATAAACCATGGCGCGGTTGCCTTCAGCGAACGCCTTGGTGGTCAACAGCATGCGACGTACGTCTGGGTGAACGATGATCGGATCTGCCGCCTTTTCAGGGGCTTTAGGGCCGGTCAACGAACGCATTTGCAAACGGTCACGCGCATATTTCAAGCCACCTTGGAAGGCAATTTCAGCGTGCGACAGACCTTGCAAAGCGGTACCCAGACGCGCGGTGTTCATAAAGGTGAACATGCAGTTCAGGCCTTTGTTCGGCGGGCCGATCAAGTAACCCGTGGCGCCGTCGAAGTTCATTACGCAGGTAGCGTTACCGTGGATGCCCATTTTGTGTTCAAGGGAGCCACACGACACCGCGTTGCGCTCACCGAGTGTGCCATCGGCGTTCGCGTTGAACTTAGGGACGATGAACAGCGAAATGCCTTTGGTGCCAGCTGGTGCATCCGGCAGGCGGGCTAGAACGATGTGGACGATGTTATCGGCCATGTCGTGTTCACCGGCCGAGATGAAGATCTTTGTACCGGAGATTTTGTACGAGCCATCAGCCTGAGGTTCAGCCTTGGTGCGCAGCAGGCCCAGGTCAGTACCGCAGTGCGATTCGGTCAAGCACATGGTGCCAGTCCATTCGCCAGTCACCAACTTGGACAGGTAAGTGTTTTGCTGTTCGGGGGTGCCATGCTCGGAGATGGTGTTCATCGCGCCGTGCGACAGGCCAGGGTACATACCCCACGACCAGTTAGCCGCGCCGACCATTTCACTCACCGCCAGGCCCAGCGACTCAGGCAGGCCTTGACCGCCATGGTCTACGTCATGGGCCAGGCTTGGCCAACCGCCTTCAACGAATTGTTTGTAGGCTTCTTTGAAACCGGTAGGGGTTTTAACCCCGGACTCGCTCCATGTGCAGCCTTCGATGTCACCCACACGGTTCAGCGGTGCCAGCACCTGCTCACAAAACTTGGCGCCTTCCTCGAGAATGGCGTCAACCATATCTGGAGTAGCGTCCTGGCAAGCCGGCAGGCTCTGATAGTGCGCTTCGTAACCGAGCAGTTCGTCACGAACGAAGCGAATATCACGCAAGGGGGCCTTGTAGTCAGGCATAGCGATAAACCTCTGCTGATGAATCCGGGGGATGAACAACCGCATGGATTTGTTATAGGCGGTCAAACAGTTGTTTGAAACATACGTTTACGCCCATTTGTTGTCAAGCAGCGCGAAGCCTCCGTTCGTCTAGGTACGGATCGATCACATCATTGGGATTTTGAAATAGACGTGTAGGAGCGAGCGTGCTCACTCCTACATTTAGTCGAGCAAGTCCAACTGCAAATGCTCGGCCACGGCTTGGGCCGACGCCGATTTGAGCTTGGGCACACGCCCCAGACAAGGTGCTGGGAGACGCTCAGCCAAGGTGGCGAGGTTCTCTTCAAGGCGCGAGTTTTTCGGCCCAATAATGTTGGCCACCCAACCGGCCAATTGCAGGCCGTCGCGGGCAATCGCCTCGGCCGTCAGCAAGGCATGGCTGATGCAGCCCAGACGCACGCCGACCACCAAAATCACTGGCAAGTCCAGCGTCTGGGCCAAGTCCGACAAGCTGTCCTGGCCCGACAGCGGCACGCGCCAACCACCGGCACCTTCGATCAAAGTGAAATCTGCTTTTTTGGCCAGAATGTGACGCATCGGCCCTAGTAAAGAGAGCACGTTCACCACCGTACCGGCTTCACGCGCCGCAATGTGCGGAGCGATGGGCGGCTCGAAGGCAAATGGGTTGACCTCATCGTAAGTCAGCGCCACAGAGCTCTCGGCCATCAGCGCCAGCGCGTCA
This sequence comes from Pseudomonas psychrophila HA-4, assembly GCF_000282975.1. Taxonomy (GTDB): domain Bacteria; phylum Pseudomonadota; class Gammaproteobacteria; order Pseudomonadales; family Pseudomonadaceae; genus Aquipseudomonas; species Aquipseudomonas psychrophila_A. The sequence continues at coordinate 29,416 of NZ_ALJC01000079.1, read as the reverse complement.
GCATTGCGCAGGCCTTTGGACGTCATTTCACAGCCGGACGCCACGGGCTTGCCCGCCGCGGTACTTAATCCGGCTTCACGTGCGGCATATAACAAACCCGCTGCGATCGTGGTTTTACCCACATCGGTGTCGGTTCCTGTGATGAAGTACGCAGGGCTCATCGCGCTTTCTCCAAAATGCCGTAGACCACCTGATACGTCGCCGGAAGGCCCTGAGGCTGACGAAATTGTTCGTAGGCGCTAACCAATCCATGAAGCCGCGCCCGGCCAGTCAACCCTTCAGGGCGACCCGGGTTTAAATTATGCGCGCCCAAGGCTTTAAGTTCATGGGTCAGTTGGCGAACCTGCGCGTAGTGCAGCACATGTGGCTGAGTCTGCAAGTCGAGCACGCGTAAATCGCTATCAGCGCACAGGTGCTGATACTGATCGAATTCGCGAAAGCGGTTCACGTGGACTTGCCCATCCACCGCCCGCCAACTGTCGCGTAACTCGCTCAATGTACCGACGCACAAACTGGCAAACGCCAGCACACCGCCGGGTTTAAGCACACGATGGGCCTCACTGAGCACACGGTCGAAATCGGCGCACCACTGCAACGCCAGGCTGGAAAAGATCAAATCACAGCTGCTGGACTGCAAGGGCAGGCTTTCGGCATCACCGGCAATAAAATGCGACGCACCGCCGAGGGGCCGGGAAAACGTCAACATGCCATGGGCAATGTCCAGTGCCAGCCCTTCACTGTGGGCAAATTGCTGGCGCAGCACCCGGCTGAAATACCCGGTGCCGCAGCCCAGGTCCAGCCAGCGTTGCGGCGGCCTATCGACTGGCAAGCGGGTGATCAACTCATGCCCCACTGCACGTTGCAGCTCGGCCACGCTGTCGTAACTGGCCGCCGCCCGCGAAAACGAAACCGCCACCTGACGCTTGTCTGGCAGATGGCCTGTCAGGGTTGCCACACTTAAATCAGTCATCGCCCAGCTCGTGTAAAAAAGCCTGAATCGCGGCCGCCAATTCGTGGGGCGCTTCCAGTAGAAATGCATGACAGGCCTGTTCAATCAGACCCACTTCGACATCGGGCAGCAGTGCCAGCAATGCATTGGCCGCTTGCGCTGGCACCAAGCCATCCGTGCCCGCAAACAGATGCAGTTGCGGCCCATTAAACGCTTGCAACGCAGGGCGAACGTCCATTTGCCCAAGCAGCTCAAGACCCGCCAGCAAGGTGGACGGCTGCGCGCGCGGTGCCCCGCCCAGCAGCAACTGCGCCATGGGTCGCGGGTCAACCGCGCCTTGGCTGCACAGCAGGCAAAAACGTTTGAAGGTACTGTTCGGGGCTTCGGCAAAGCCGGTGATAAAGGCATCGAAGGTCGCGCTTGGCATGGCCGTCGGCCAATCGTCACGGCTAACAAAACTCGGGTTGCTGGCCAGCGTGACCAGCCCGCAACAACGCTCACCGCGCCGTGCCGCTAACTCACTGGCGAGCATACCGCCGAGCGACCAGCCGCCCAGCCACACGTTGTCCGGCAAGTTGGAGTCCAACTCATCCAGCCAATCCTGCAACAGGGCAGACTCCAGCACCGGCAGCGGTTCTATTTCGACCCGCAAATGCTCGTCCAATCCGCGTAGCGCAGCGGCCAAGGGTTCCAGCGCAGAAATACCCAAGCCCCAGCCGGGCAGCAAAATCAGACGATCACGCATGGTCGGGCTCCAGCTTGCGCCAACAGTCATCGAGTACGCTTAACAATAGCTGCACCTGCGCCTCTGTGTGGGCTGCCGACAAAGTCACGCGTAAACGCGCACTCCCGGCAGGCACGGTCGGCGGGCGAATCGCAGTCACCAAGACACCACGCTCGCGCAACATCGCAGACAGGCGCACCGCCCGGCCGCTGTCGCCAATCAGAATCGGCTGAATCGGCGTAAAGCTGTCCATCAACTGCAAGCCGATCTGCTCGGCACCTTTTCGGAACTGGCGAATCAAGGTCGTGAGGTGCTCGCGACGCCACTGCTCGCTGCGCAACAGCTCAAGGCTCTTCAACGTGGCGCACGCCAACGCCGGCGGCTGGCTGGTGGTGTAAATGTAAGGCCGGGCGAATTGGATCAGGCTTTCAATCAAGTCTTCACTGCCTGCCACAAACGCGCCGCTGGTGCCGAACGCTTTGCCCAAGGTGCCCACCAGCACCGGCACATCGTCCGCGCTTAAACCAAAGTGCTCGGCTATTCCGCCGCCATTGGCGCCCAGCGGGCCAAAGCCGTGGGCATCATCGACCATCAACCACGCGCCACGAGCTTTGGTTTCACGGGCCAGGGCTGGCAAATCGGCCACATCGCCGTCCATGCTGAACACACCATCGGTGACCACCAGCGTATTGCCGCAGGCTTTCTCCAAGCGCTTGGCCAGGCTTGCTGCGTCGTTATGCAGATAGCGATTAAAACGCGCACCGCTGAGCAAACCGGCATCCAGCAAAGACGCGTGATTGAGACGGTCTTCGAGCACCGTATCGCCCTGCCCGACCAGCGCGGTGACAGCGCCCAGATTGGCCATGTAGCCATTGCTGAACAACAGCGCGCGTGGGCGCCCGGTGAAGGCTGCCAAGGCTTCTTCCAACGCGTGATGCGGACCGCTGTGGCCGATGACCAAATGCGACGCCCCACCGCCCACGCCCCAGCGAGACGCACCGGCCTGCCAGGCTTCAATGACCTGCGGATGATTAGCCAAACCGAGGTAGTCGTTATTGCAAAACGCCAATAACGGTTGGCCATCGACTACCACCAGCGGCCCTTGCGGGCTCTCAAGCAATGGCCGTTGACGGTAGAGATTGTCGGCACGACGCGCGGCCAGACGGGCGCTTAAATCAAAAGACATGCTGGCCTCGGAAAACGCAGAAGACGTTGTTGGAGCGAGCTTGTCTCGCGATCTTTTGATCGTTTAAAAGATCGCGAGGCAAGCTCGCTCCTACAGTTAAGAGGGTTACACCGCAGCGTTATAGAACTGTTCGCTGGACTTTTGCTCGACCAGCGCTTGTTCAATCGCCGCCTGGTGCACCTCGTCGGCGTGCTCTTCACGGGCTTCAGGCAAGATGCCCAAGCGCGCAAACAGTTGCATGTCTTTGTCGGCCTGCGGATTGGCGGTGGTCAGCAATTTGTCGCCGTAGAAAATCGAGTTGGCCCCGGCAAAGAACGCCAGCGCCTGCATCTGCTCGTTCATCGCCTCACGACCGGCCGACAACCGTACATGGCTCTGCGGCATCAAGATTCGCGCCACCGCCAGCATGCGGATGAAGTCGAACGGGTCGATGTCTTCGGCATTGGCCATCGGCGTACCCGCCACTTTCACCAACATGTTGATCGGCACCGACTCCGGGTGTTCTGGCAGGTTGGCCAACTGAATCAACAGATTGGCGCGGTCGTCCAGCGACTCGCCCATGCCCAGAATCCCGCCGGAGCAGATCTTCATCCCTGCATCACGCACGTAGCTCAGGGTTTGCAGGCGCTCGCTGTAGGTACGGGTGGTGATGATGCTGGTGTAAAACTCCGGCGAGGTGTCGAGGTTGTGGTTGTAGTAATCCAGCCCGGCGTGCGCCAGCGCCGCCGTTTGCTCCTGATCGAGCTTGCCCAGCGTCATGCAGGTTTCCAGGCCCAAGGCTTTTACGCCTTTGACCATCTCCAGCACGTAGGACATGTCTTTGGCAGACGGGTGCTTCCAGGCCGCGCCCATGCAGAAACGCGTCGCGCCGATGGACTTGGCCCGTGCGGCTTCTTCGAGCACCGCCTGTACCTGCATCAACTTTTCTTTTTTCAGGCCAGTGTTGTAGTGGCCCGACTGCGGACAATATTTGCAATCTTCCGGGCACGCCCCGGTTTTGATCGAAAGCAGCGTCGAAACCTGAACCCGATTCGCGTCGAAATGCGCGCGGTGAACGGTCTGCGCTTGAAATAACAGGTCATTGAACGGCTGGACAAACAACGCCCGAACTTCGGCTAAAGACCAATCATGTCGCAAGTTGGCAAGGGTGCTGGCGCTCATCGGCGTTTCTCTTGTTTATGCTTTGACTAGAACCTGAGGTCATCGCCTCAGGCACGGCACGGATGCTCGGCATGTTTAAGGATGCAACATGAGTTGTCAACCACACTTAAGATCACTGGTTGACAACTGGTTATTTAATAACCAGACCTGTTTATTGTGTGATGAACGCACCGATACCCACCTCGCGCTGTGCACCGCGTGTGAACTTGAGCTGCCCTGGTTGGGGGACAGTTGCCAGCGCTGCGCATTGCCCTTGCCAATGCCGGGGCTCACCTGCGGCTTTTGCCTCAAGCACCCCCCAGCCTTCGAGTCGGTGCATGCACCGTGGGTGTATGGCTTTCCAATCGACAGTTTGATCATTCGGTTCAAGCACAACAGCAAGTGGCCCTATGGCCGACTGTTAGCCGAACTTCTCGGCCAATCGCTGCGCAATCACTTCGAAGCAGGCAACGACCCGCCCGACGTTTTACTGCCCGTGCCTCTGTCTGTTAAGCGCCTGCGCCAACGGGGCTACAACCAGTCGAGCATGCTCGCAGACTGGCTCAGCGCACACCTGAACATCCCTTGCCGTGAACACTGGCTGCTGCGCCCCCAAGACACCACCGCGCAACAGGCACTCGACGCCAAGACCCGCAAACGCAACTTGCTGCAAGCCTTCAGCCTTGCGCCGGGGGTTGAGGTGCGGGGGTTGCACCTAGCGCTGGTGGACGATGTGCTCACCACGGGTGCCACTGCGCAAAGTCTGGCCCGCCTACTGCTCAAGGCCGGGGCGCGCCGGGTGGATGTGTATTGCCTGGCGCGGACGCCCAAGCCCGACGGGCCACCTTGACGGCACCTCGCTGCGCAGGCACTTTGCGAGGCTCTGCCCGCTTTGCGAAACACGCCGCCATGCCGCTACCCACTTTGCTCACACAACACATCGCCCGCCGCCCACAGCGTATTGCACTGTTGCAACACATCGCTGAGCAAGGTTCGATCACCCGCGCCGCCAAAAGCGCGGGCATCAGCTACAAAGCTGCGTGGGACGCGATTGATGAGCTGAACAACCTGGCACAAACCCCGCTGGTTGAACGCAGTGTCGGTGGCAAAGGCGGCGGCGGGGCGCGCTTGTCTGTTGCTGGCGAGCGGGTACTGCGCCTGTATCAGCGCTTGCAGGTGCTACAGAGCCAAGTGCTGGACGCTGCCGAAGACAGCAGCGACCTCGATCTGTTAGGCCGCTTGATGCTCAGGACCAGCGCTCGCAACCAGTTGCACGGCAGCGTGATCGCCATCCAGCACCATGGCCACAATGATCTGATTCAGTTGGAGTTGCCCGGCGGGCTGACACTGAACGCACAAATCACCCACGACAGTACCCAGCGTCTGGAATTGAGCCTCGGTACCCCGGTGGTGGCGCTGATTAAAGCGGGCTGGCTGCAACTGACCGCCCCACACCAACCCGCCGCGCCTGAACACAATCAACTGCACGGGCAAATCGAACAGATCCTCCACGCCGAAGATGGCCCCAGCGAAGTGCGCGTCAGCCTGCCCAGTGGCCAAACCTTGTGCGCCCTGACCGAACCGCAACAACTCGAAACACTGCAATTGAAGGTCGGCAGCGCGGTCAATGTGCAGTTCTCGCCGACCCTGGTGTTGCTAGGCACACCGCTTTAACGGTGGACCTCCACCCTGTGGGAGCGGGCTTGCTCGCAATGCAGACGCCCCGGTCTACCCGTTGAAACGCGCCGATGCCATCGCGAGCAAGCCCGCTCCCACAAGGTGATTGGCCAGCTTTGTGAAACATCGCTGTCATACCCGCGGCTTAAGGTTGCTGCAAAAACCTTCGAGAGCCTGCGCGATATGAACCTGTTAGAAGAACAACAACTCACCGACCTTGAACAGATGATCGGCCTCAGTCGACGGCGTTTTATCGGCGCAGGCGCTCTATGCGGGGCGGCTATGTTTTTGGGTGGCAACCTGCTCAGCCGCAGCGCATTGGCCGCCGGTGTCAGCACCGCCTCAAGCACCTTGCTCGGCTTTGAGAGCATCAACGCCGCCACCAGCGACACCCTCAGCCTACCGCCCGGCTATCGCGCCTCGGTCCTCATCAGTTGGGGCCAACCCTTGCACGTCAACGGCCCGGCTTTCGACCCGAGCGGCAATGGCAGCGCCGAAGCCCAGGAGGTGCAGTTCGGCGACAACAACGACGGCATGAGCCTGTTCGCGTTCCCCGGCGACCCAAACCGCGCCCTGCTGGCGATCAACAACGAATACACCAACTACCGTTACCTTTTCCCGCATGGCGGCCAGCCCACGTCTGCCGAAGACGTGCGCAAAGCCCAGGCCAGCGAAGGTGTGTCGGTGATTGAAGTACAACGCAAAGGCAATGGCTGGCAGTTTGTTCAGGACTCGCCCTTCAACCGGCGCATCCATGGCAACACCCCGATCCGCCTCAGCGGCCCCGCTGAAGGCCACGCCTTGTTGCGCACCCAAGCTGACATTAATGGCAACCGGGTGCTGGGCACGTTCCAAAACTGCGCCAATGGCAAAACGCCGTGGGGCACTTACCTGACCTGTGAAGAGAACTTCACTGATTGCTTTGGCAGCTCTGATCCCAAGCAAACCTTCGACCCCGCGCAAAAACGCTATGGCGCCGTCGCCACCAGCAAAGACATCAACTGGCACCTGCACGACCCGCGCTTCGATTTGGCGCTCAACCCCAACGAACTCAACCGTCACGGCTGGGTGGTCGAAATCGACCCCTTCGACCCGCAGTCAGTGCCGGTCAAACGCACCGCGCTGGGCCGCTTTAAGCACGAAAACGCCGCCTTGGCGCAAACCCGTGATGGCCGCGCAGTGGTGTACATGGGCGACGACGAACGCGGCGAGTTCATCTACAAGTTCATCAGCCGCGACACCATCGATCATCAAAACACCAAGGCCAATCGCGACCTTCTGGATCACGGCACGCTGTACGTGGCGCGTTTCGACGCGGGTGACAACCACCCCGATCGCCCCAAAGGCCAGGGTCAGTGGATCGAACTCAGCCACGGGCAAAACGGCATCGACGCCAGCAAGGGTTTTGCCAGCCAAGCCGACGTGTTGATTCACGCTCGCTTGGCCGCCAGCGTGGTCAACGCCACGCGCATGGACCGCCCGGAATGGATCGTCGTCAGCCCTAAAGACGGCCAGGTGTATTGCACCCTCACCAACAACGCCAAACGCGGCGAAGACGGGCAGCCTGTGGGAGGCCCCAACCCACGTGAGAAGAACGTGTACGGGCAGATCCTGCGCTGGAAAACCCACAACGACGACCACGGCGCGAACAGCTTCGACTGGGACCTGTTCGTGGTCGCCGGCAACCCGGTGGTCCACGCTAAGCAGCCCAAAGGCGGCTCGGCCAACATCACCCCGCAAAACATGTTCAACAGCCCGGACGGCTTGGGCTTTGACGACGCTGGGCGTCTGTGGATCCTGACCGACGGTGACTACAGCAACAGTGGTGACTTCGCGGGCATGGGCAACAACCAAATGCTCTGCGCCGACCCGGACAGCGGTGAAATCCGCCGTTTTATGGTCGGCCCGATTGGCTGCGAAGTGACGGGCATCAGCTTCTCACCCGACCAGAAAACCCTGTTTGTCGGTATTCAGCACCCTGGTGAAAACGGCGGCTCGACCTTCCCTGAGCACACCCCAAACGGCAAGCCTCGCTCATCCGTCATGGCCATCAGCCGCGACGACGGCGGTATTGTCGGCGCGTAACCCGGACCCTTGTATCCGCTGCATGCGGCAGCGGCTACAGGTTTTGTGCCAGCTTGTAACCGGTCTACGCTAAGATGCATGGCCGGACGCGGCAGCCTGCTGCGCGCAGGAGTCAGCATGTCTCATCCGTTTGCAACACTTACCCCTGATCTAGTGCTCGACGCCGTCGAAAGCATTGGTTTCCTCAGCGACGCCCGCGTGCTCGCGCTCAACAGTTACGAAAACCGCGTGTACCAAGTCGGCATCGAAGACTCGGAACCGCTGATCGCCAAGTTCTATCGCCCGCAGCGCTGGACCAACGAAGCCATTCTCGAAGAACACCGCTTCACCTTCGAACTGGCCGAGTGCGAAGTGCCGGTGGTCGCGCCGATGATTCACAACGGCCAAAGCCTGTTCGAACACCAAGGCTTTCGCTTTACCCTGTTTCCACGCCGTGGCGGCCGTGCGCCCGAACCGGGCAACCTCGACCAACTGTATCGCCTAGGCCAACTGCTGGGCCGTCTGCATGCGGTTGGCGCCACCAAGCCGTTTGAACACCGCGAAGCCCTAGGCGTGAAAAACTTCGGCCATGACTCGCTGACCACGTTGCTCGAAGGCAACTTCATTCCGCGCAGCCTGTTGCCAGCCTACGAGTCTGTGGCCCGGGATCTGCTCAAGCGGGTCGAAGATGTGTACGCCGCCACCCCGCACACCAACATCCGCATGCACGGCGACTGCCACCCCGGCAACATGATGTGCCGCGACGACGTGTTCCATATCGTCGACCTCGACGACTGCCGCATGGGCCCAGCCGTGCAAGACCTGTGGATGATGCTGGCCGGTGATCGCCAGGAATGCCTAGGCCAACTGTCTGAATTAATGGACGGCTACAGCGAGTTCCACGACTTCAACCCGCGTGAACTGGCCCTTATCGAACCGCTGCGTGCCTTGCGCCTTATGCACTACAGCGCCTGGTTGGCCCGCCGTTGGGACGACCCGGCCTTCCCGCACAGCTTTCCGTGGTTTGGCAGCGAACGCTATTGGGGAGATCAGGTACTGGCCTTGCGCGAACAACTCTCGGCGCTCAATGAAGAACCGCTTAAGTTGTTTTAGTAGTCGCTGTCTCTGTTATTGAACTAACCAAGGATCCTGCATGCAAGCCGCCAACCCGCGCCGGGGGTACATCTTAGGCCTCAGCGCCTATGTCATCTGGGGACTCTTCCCGCTCTACTTCAAACTGCTGGCCAGCGTGCCAGCCGCCGAAATCATCGTCAGCCGGGTGCTCTGGTCGGCGCTGTTTGGCTCTCTTTTGTTGCTCGTCTGGAAGCACCCCGGCTGGTGGCAGGAACTGCGTGACAACCCTAAACGCCTCGCTGTACTCGCTGGCAGCGGTCTGCTGATCGCGGTTAACTGGCTGACGTATGTGTGGGCGGTCAACAACGACCGTATGCTCGAGGCCAGCCTAGGTTATTACATCAACCCATTGGTAAACGTACTGCTCGGCATGTTGCTGCTAGGCGAACGTTTGCGTCGCTTGCAATGGATTGCCGTAGGCCTGGCCGTGGTGGGTGTTGCCCAGCAAGTGTGGCAAGTCGGCAGCCTGCCGTGGGTATCGCTGGTGCTCGCGTTGACCTTCGGCTTTTACGGGCTGATCCGCAAACAAGCACCGGTCAAGGCGCTGCCGGGGCTGGTGGTCGAAACCTGGATCTTGGTGCCGATCGCCATCGGCTGGCTGCTGATGCACCCAGAAGCCAACAGCGCCCACGCCCAATTCTGGACAACATCCGAAGCGTGGCTGTTGGTCGCCGCAGGCCCGGCAACGTTGATTCCTCTCGTGTGCTTCAACGCCGCTACCCGGCATTTGCCTTACACCACCATCGGCTTTATGCAGTACCTGGCGCCGACGCTGGTGTTAATCCTGGCGGTGTATGTGTTTGGCGAGCACTTGTCCGAAAGCACCCTGCTCGCCTTCATGTTCATCTGGGCTGGTCTGGTGGTGTTCAGCCTCGACGCGTGGCTGAGCCTGCGCCGAAACGCCTGATCAAAAAACGCACAGACCTATTCGTCTGTGCGTAATTTGAGCTCAACCAGCAGTTCATCGGCCAACGTCTCCAAACGTTCTTGCAACACCTGCAGTGACAACGTCAGCGGCACCGCCAGAATCGCTTCGGCATGAAACAGCGGCTCGTTGCTCATGGGCGCGGGCCGCACCTCGGTCACCAGCCTTTCCAAGTTGACGCCCTGCTCCGTCAGCACGCGAGTGATGTCGCGCACAATGCCTGGGCGGTCATTGCCCACCAGGTCCATGGAAATGGGCTTCCAGGTGCAAGACTGCTCAATGCCGCTTTCGGCAATTAATACCCGAATCCCTTCTGGCGCCAACCTGTGCAGCGCCTCGACCAGCCCATCATGGGCCTCGGCAGGCACCCCAACGCGCAAAATGCCGGCAAATTGCCCAGCCATGCGCGACATCCGGCTTTCCAGCCAATTACCGCCATGCTCGGCGATGCACTGGGCAATGCGCTCTACCTGCCCGGCCTTGTCCGGGGCAAACACCGTAATCACGAGATGGTTCATGGCAGGCTCTCTTTTCTTATTGGATTAGGGGAGGTCGGTTGAGTATAGGCAGTGCCTTAAAAAACAAATTGTGTACCGTTTATAGAATTATCTGGAACAACCTGTGCATTTCTTGAGAACATCTGATTCTTCTACGTGACCGACAGCTTAAGAAAAGTCGCAGAACGACGTAGTTAGTCTAATTTTCACATCGGCAAATGATCATGTAGTATGCCTCGGCGACCACTACATATTTAGCAACAAGGTCGGTCAAGGCGTCTGCTTTACCCCCGTACAAACCCGCTCAGGCGGTGTTTTGAGAAGCGCTCCAGGCTTTAAATAAAAATGAGTGAGGCAAGCAATGACTGAACACGTTCACGTCGGTGGCCTGCAGGTCGCCAAAGTCCTGTTCGACTTCGTCAACAACGAAGCCATACCCGGTACCGGCCTCAACGCCGACCAGTTCTGGGCCGGTGCCGACAAGGTCATCAATGACCTGGCACCCAAGAACAAAGCACTGCTCGCCAAACGCGATGATTTGCAGGCGCGGATCGACGCCTGGCACCAGGCTCAGGCCGGCAAGGCCCATGACGCCGTGGCTTACAAAGCCTTCCTACAAGACATTGGGTATCTGCTGCCAGAAGCGGCTGATTTCCAGGCAACGACGCAAAACGTCGATGACGAAATCGCTCGCATGGCTGGCCCACAGTTGGTGGTGCCGGTGATGAATGCGCGCTTTGCCCTCAACGCGTCGAACGCCCGCTGGGGCTCGCTGTACGACGCGTTGTACGGCACCGATGCCATCAGCGAAGCCGATGGCGCCGAAAAGGGCAAAGGCTACAACAAAGTCCGTGGCGACAAAGTCATCGCCTTCGCCCGCGCCTTCCTCGACGAAGCCGCACCGCTGGCCAGCGGCTCGCACGTTGACTCCACCGCCTACGCGATCGTTGACGGCGCCTTGCAGGTCACGCTCAAGGGCGGCGCCAACACCGGCCTGCGCGACGCCGCGCAACTGATCGGCTATCACGGCTCTGCCTCAGCGCCGACCGCTGTGTTGCTCAAGCACAATGGCCTGCACTTCGAGATCCAGATCGACGCTACAAGCCCTGTCGGCCAAACCGATGCGGCGGGCGTCAAAGACGTACTGATGGAAGCCGCGCTGACCACCATCATGGACTGCGAAGACTCCGTCGCCGCTGTCGATGCAGACGACAAAGTGGTCATCTACCGCAACTGGCTCGGCCTGATGAAGGGCGACCTGAGCGAGCAAGTCTCCAAAGGTGGCACCACCTTCACCCGCACCATGAACCCGGACCGCGAGTACACCGCGCCCAACGGCGGCACGGTCAGTCTGCATGGCCGTTCGCTGTTGTTCGTGCGCAACGTGGGTCACCTGATGACCATCGACGCGATCCTCGACAAAGACGGCAACGAAGTGCCAGAAGGCATTCTCGACGGTCTGTTGACCAGCCTGGCAGCGATCCACAGCCTTAATGGCCAGGCCTCACGCAAAAACAGCCGCACCGGCTCGGTCTATATCGTTAAGCCGAAGATGCACGGCCCAGAAGAAGCGGCGTTCACTAACGAACTGTTCGGGCGCATCGAAGACGTGCTCAATCTGCCGCGCAATACGCTTAAAGTCGGGATCATGGACGAAGAGCGCCGCACCACCATCAACCTCAAGGCGTGCATCAAAGCCGCCAGCGAGCGCGTGGTGTTCATCAACACCGGCTTCTTGGACCGCACGGGCGACGAGATCCACACCTCGATGGAAGCCGGGCCGATGGTGCGCAAGGCCGACATGAAAGCCGAGAAGTGGATTTCGGCGTATGAGAACAACAACGTCGATGTCGGCTTGAGCACGGGCCTGCAAGGTCGAGCGCAAATCGGTAAAGGCATGTGGGCCATGCCTGACCTAATGGCGGCGATGCTGGAACAGAAAATCGCTCACCCGATGGCCGGGGCTAACACCGCCTGGGTGCCATCGCCGACCGCCGCTGCCTTGCACGCGCTGCATTACCACAAGGTGGACGTGTTCGCGCGTCAGGCCGAACTGGCCAAGCGCGCCCCGGCATTGGTCGACGACATCCTGACCATCCCGCTGGCCGTGAACCCGCAGTGGACGCCTGAGCAGATCCAGAACGAACTGGACAACAACTCGCAAGGCATCCTGGGTTACGTGGTGCGCTGGATTGATCAGGGCGTGGGTTGCTCGAAGGTGCCAGACATTAACGACATAGGCCTGATGGAAGACCGTGCGACGCTGCGTATTTCAAGCCAGCACATCGCCAACTGGCTTCGTCACGGCATCGTCAGCGAGGCCCAGGTGCTTGAAAGCCTCAAGCGCATGGCCCCGGTGGTTGATCGCCAGAACGCCAACGACGCGCTGTACAGCCCACTGGCACCGAACTTCGACAGCAACATCGCCTTCCAGGCGGCAGTCGAACTGGTGATCGAAGGCACTCAACAGCCAAACGGCTACACCGAGCCGGTGCTGCACCGTCGTCGTCGTGAGTTCAAGGCTAAAAACGGTTTGTAAAACCTCGTAACCCCTGTAGGAGCGAGCTTGCCTCGCGATCTTTTGATCTTCTAAAAGATCGCGAGACAGTTGGCTCCTACACGTTGAGTGTCCGCTTGATCAGGTCCAGCAGCTTTGGCGGATCAATGGGCTTGAGCAAAAAGTCCAGCACGTTCAAGTGCATCGCTTCAATTGCGTCCCGCACCCCCGCATCCCCCGACATGATGATGATTGGAAGCTCAGCGCGATCTGATTCGCGCACCTTGCGAATCAGGTGCAAGCCATCGTGGGGCTCCATGCGCAGGTCAGTCAGCATCAGGCCAATCGGCCGCTCAGAATCCAGCAACTCCAGTGCCTGCTTTTCATTGCTCGCCTTCAGACACTCGATCTCATGCAGCGTCAGAAACTCCGCCAGCAAATCACGCGTCGTCGGATCGTCGTCTACGATCAATACCCATTGCTCGGCCTGCGCGGGTGCTTGCATCACCTCGTTCAGGGCCTCACGTTCGGCGGCGCTCAAAATATCGTGATCAGTCATACGGTTCTCGAAAACTGCCACGGGCTAAATAACCCAGCGGTCCAATCAGTTATCTTCTGATGTGCTCAATGTGCACTCAGATAAGACGGTTTCCAAGTAAGCGCCACATGAAACACGCAAAAAACCTGCACGTCGTCGCAATTACATCTACTCAAACCACCGTCCATAGACTTACGTCCAATGGGCACCTGCGTGCAGACAACCGAGCATGAGGGTCAGCAGGGGCCTCGTCCCGTCATAACAACAACGGCCAACAATGCGGTAACGGTAATGAGTAAATCGGATGCGTTTCTCCAGGCAGGAAAAACTGCGGTGTTGCAGAACATTCACGGCACCATGCAGTTCTTGCAGCGATTTCCGCCCTTTAACCAAATGGAAAACGCTCACCTAGCGTTCCTGGTGGAGCAGTGCCAACTGCGCTTCTATGGCCCTGGTGAGAGCATCATTCGGCCTGCCGACGGGCCGGTCGAACACTTCTATATCGTTAAGCAAGGCCGCGTGGTGGGCGAGCGCACGCACCTAGGACGAGACGTTGCCGAAACCACATTTGAAATCACTGCGGGCGAATGCTTCCCACTGGCCGCCTTGCTCGGTGAACGCGCCACCCGCACCGAGCATCGGGCCGCAGAAGACACCTTCTGCCTGCAACTGAACAAAGCTGCGTTTATCAAACTGTTCGCCCTATCCGAGGAGTTCCGCGACTTCGCCCTGCGCGGGGTCAGCAGCCTGCTCGACAAGGTCAATCAGCAAGTGCAGCAAAAAGCCGTTGAAACCCTGGGCACGCAATACTCGCTCAACACCCGCCTTGGCGAACTGGCCATGCGCCACCCAGTTACGTGCAGTCCGCACACCGCCCTGCGCGAGGCCGTGCGCCTGATGCACGAGCAACAAGTGGGCAGCATCGTGATCGTGAACGAAGACAAAGCGCCACTGGGGATTTTCACCCTGCGCGACCTGCGTCACGTGGTAGCCGATGGCATACACGATTTTGACCAAGCCATCGACGCGCACATGACCTCGGAGCCGTTTTACCTGTCCCCCGATCACAGCGCCTTTGATGCCGCCATTGCCATGACTGAGCGGCACATCGCCCACGTGTGCTTGGTCAAAGAACAGCGCCTGTGCGGCGTGGTGTCCGAGCGTGACCTGTTTTCCCTGCAACGGGTCGACCTGGTTCACCTAGCCCGCACCATTCGCCACGCGCCGCGCCTGGATACCCTGATCAACCTGCGCGGCGAGATCGGCCAACTGGTGGAGCGCATGCTGGCCCACGGCGCCTCGTCGACGCAGATCACGCACATCATCACCTTGCTCAACGACCACACCGTGTGCCGCGTCATCGAATTGGTGCTGGCCGAACGAGGCGACCCTGGCGTGCCTTTCACTTGGCTGTGCTTTGGCAGCGAAGGGCGCCGCGAGCAAACCCTGCACACCGATCAAGACAACGGCATTTTGTTTGAAGCCAAAGACGCCACGCAGGCCGCCGAGATTCGTCAGCGCCTGCTGCCCATTGCGCAGCACATCAACACCCACCTAGCGGCCTGCGGCTTCACCCTGTGCAAAGGCAACATCATGGCGGGCAACCCCGACCTGTGCCTTTCACACGCCGAATGGGCCAGACGCTTTGCAGCGTTTATCCGCGAGGCCACTCCCGAAAACCTGCTGGGTTCGAGCATCTACTTCGACCTACGGGTGGTGTGGGGCGATGAGCAGGGTTGTCAGCAACTGCGCCGCGGGATCCTTCAGCAAGTGGCCGACAACCGCTTGTTCCAGCGCATGATGGCCGACAACGCCTTGCGCCATCGCCCGCCCGTGGGGCGCTTTCGCGAGTTTGTGCTGGAGCGCAAGGGCGGTGACAAAGCCACCCTCGACCTCAAGGTGCAAGGCCTCACCCCGTTCGTTGACGGCGCCCGCCTGCTGGCGCTGGCCCATGGCGTTGAAGCCATCAACACCCTGGAGCGCCTGCGCCAGCTCATCCCCCTCGGCGTGATCGAGCCGCTGGACGGCGCGGCCTACGAAGAGGCGTATCACTTTATTCAGCAAACCCGCATGCAACAGCACCAATTGCAGACCCGGCAAAACCGCCCGTATTCCAACCGTGTCGACCCCGACAACTTGAACCAGTTGGACCGACGCATCCTGCGTGAAGCCCTGCGCCAGGCCCAACGCCTGCAAAGCAGTCTGGCCCTGCGGTATCAGCTATGAGCCTGTTTTCCTGGCTACTGCCACGCAAAAAACCAAGCTTGAACCCCGCTCAACAACAACGTTTAGCGCAATTAACCGCGCCTGCGGGATTGAACGAACACACCCTGCGTGCCCAACGCTGGGTGGTGGTCGACCTGGAAACCAGCGGTCTTGACCTTAATCGTGACCAAGTGTTGTCGATTGGCGCGATGGTTATCGAAGACGGCGCGATTGATCTGGGCCAAGCGTTCGAACGCACCTTATTGCGCACCGACAACCCGCTCAGCCCCAGCGTATTGCTGCATGGCCTAGGGCCGAGTGCGATCGCCGCCGGCTGTGACCCGGTGGATGCCCTGCTCGACTTTATGGCGTTTGTCGGCGACAGCCCGTTGCTGGCGTTCCATGCCCCGTTTGACCAGCACATGCTGGGCCGCGCACTCAAAGACAGCCTGGGTTATCGCTTGCAGCATCCGTTCATGGACGTGGCGGCGTTAGCGCCGATGTTGTGCCCACAGGTCAATGTGCGAGAAGCAGGACTGGATTACTGGATCAAGCACTTCAACCTGCAGGTCGAAGACCGTCACAACGCCAGCGCCGACGCGTTGGCCACCGCTGAGCTGGCGCTGATCCTCTTTAGCCGCCTGCGCGCACAAGGCATCGACAGCCCCCACGCCCTGCAACAGCGGCTTAACCAGTGGCAACGGCGCAAACAGGTGCACAGCTTTTAAGAGCGCCCTCACCCTAACCCTCTCCATACAGGGAGAGGGTTGGGGTGAGGGCTGTCCAACCGACCAAAACCCATCCGATGAGCGTCAATTGCGCCGCTCGTCCCCCTCTGACACAATCGCGAATAATTATCGTTAGTTAAAACTTGCCTTCGGTGCTGCTCGTGTCGTCAGTCCAAACCCCTAACAGTGAACTGGTTGGATCGCTCTACCGCGACCATCGCGGTTGGCTGCTGGCGTGGTTGCGGCGCAACGTGGCCTGCCCGCAACGCGCCGAAGACTTGAGCCAAGACACCTTCGTGCGCCTGCTGGGCCGCCCTGAACTGACCGCCCCGCGTGAACCCCGGGCCTTTCTCGCGGCCATCGCCAAAGGCCTGCTCTTTGACTACTTTCGCCGCGCCGCGCTGGAGCAGGCGTACCTCAACGAACTGATGCTGATTCCCGAAGCCGAGCAACCTTCGCCCGAAGAGCAGCACCTGATTCTCGAAGACCTCAAAGCCATCGACCGCCTGCTGGGCAAGCTGTCGAGCAAATCGCGCGCGGCCTTTCTGTATAGCCGCCTCGATGGCCTAACCCACGCCGAAATCGCCGAGCGCCTGGGCGTGTCGGTGCCCCGCGTGCGTCAGTACCTGGCGCAAGGCATTCGCCAGTGCTACATCGCGCTGTATGGCGAGCCAACATGAACGCGATCAGTTCCAAACCGGTGTCCGCCCGCGTACTCGACGCCGCCATCGCCTGGCAACTGTGCTTGGACTGCGGCCATGGCAGCCTGGTCGAACAAGCCGAGTTCACAAAGTGGTACGAGGCTAACGAAGAGCACGCCCGCGCCTGGCGACAATTGGGCATGCTTGACCACCGCTTCAGCAATGCCAGCCTCCCGGCTCGCAATGCCCTGCTGAACGCCCGCAACGGCTTGCATCAACGGGTACGCAAGCTGGGCAGCGGGTTAGCGAGCATCGTGCTGGTCTGCGGGCTGACCTTGTTCGCGGGCAAAAGTTATTTGCCGATTGATTATTGGATGGCCGACCAACGCACCGCCACCGGCGAGCAGCGCGAACTGCAACTGGCCGATGGCACCGTGATCAACCTCAACACCCACAGCGCCGTGGACGTGAAGTTTGACGCCGACACTCGGCGGATCATCCTGCAAGAAGGCGAGATCATGGTGCAGACCGGCCATGGCGACCCTCGGCCGTTTATCGTGCAAACCCGCGATGGCAGCCTGCGCGCCTTGGGCACACGCTTCCTGGTCAAGCGCGAAGACGACGGCACCCGCCTCAGCGTGCTGCAATCACGCGTGGCTGCGCGCCCCGAAGACAGCAACGACGAAACCCTCTACAGCGAAGGCCAGCAAGTGCTCATGCACCGCGACCGGCTGGGGCAATCGGTTGCCGTCAACGCGGGGGCCGATGCTTGGACCCGCGGCATGCTGGTGCTCGACAACGTGCGACTGGCCGACATGGTGCACGAACTTAATCGCTACCAGCGTGGCCACCTGGGCGTCGACCCACAAGTGGCCGACCTGCGCATCACGGGCAGCTTCCCGCTCAATAACGTGCAGTTGGCACTTAATGCTCTGCAACCGACCCTGCCGGTGAAAATTGAGCAACTCACCCCGTGGTGGATCACCGTCAGCGCCAAGCCGTAAACGGCAAATCTAAATTATTTTCAATTAGCCCTATCACTTTTGAATGTTCGTTCGGCACATAAGCATTGAGAAACATTTCCATTCAGGAATCCGCCGAATGTCCCGCACCCTACACACGTTTTTGCGCCCTAGCCTGTTAGCCGTCGCCATCGCCCTCAGTGCCCCGCTGGCCAGCACCTCGCTGATGGCTGCCGAGCACAGTTCGAGCGCGCGCAGCTACAATCTGCCCGCCGGACCGTTGGCGGCCACACTGAACCACATCGCCAGCCAGGCCGGAGTGACGCTGGCGATTGATCCGGCGCTGGTCGCAGGCAAAACCTCCAACGCGGTCAAAGGCTCGTTCGAACCCGGCGCGGCGTTGCACGAAGCCTTGCGCGGCACAGGTTTGCAACTGGTGCCCGGCAGCGGCGCTAGTTACACCCTGATCGCCATCCCGCAGGGCGTCGTGGCCCTTGAAGCCACCACCATTTCCGGCCAGGACACTTACGAAAGTGCCTGGGGCCCGGTCAATGGCTACCTCGCCCAACGCTCTGCCGCGGGCACTAAAACTGACACCGCGCTGGCCGAAGCCCCGCGATCGATCTCGGTCGCCACCCGCAGCCAGATGCAAGACCGCGCCGTGCAAAACCTCGACGATGCCGTGCGTTACATGCCGGGCGTCACCGCCAGCAGCTATGGCAGCGACAGCCGTGCTGAATGGCTAAAAGTGCGCGGCTTTGAACCGACCCAGTTCCTCGACGGCCTGCCGCTGCCTAAGGGCGCCTACGCCATGCCCAAGCTGGAAACCTGGGACCTAGAACGTGTCGCCTTACTGCGCGGCCCGGCCTCATCGGTGTACGGACAAACCCCGGCAGGCGGCTTGTTGGACATGGTCAGCCGCCGTCCAGAAGACACCGCCAGCCACGAAGTGCAACTGCAAATCGGCAGCTACCAACGCAAACAAATCAGCTTCGACAGCACCGGCCCGATAGATGACGAAGGCACGTTTCTGTATCGCATTAGTGGCGTGGTGCGTGACAGCAACACCACCATCGACCACACCGATGACAAGCGCTACAACATCGCCCCAAGCCTGACGTGGAACATCGACCCGGACACCACGCTGACCTTCCTCAGCCAGTTCAACCGCGATGACACCGGCACCACCAGCCAGTTTTTGCCAATTCAGGGCACCTTGGTGTCAACCCCGGCAGGCAAAGTGAAACCCCACAAGAACCTGGGTGACCCGAGCTGGGAGTTCTACGACAAAACCTACTACGCACTCGGCTATGCCTTTGAACATCGGCTGAACGACGTCTGGCAGTTCCGCCAAAACCTGCGATACACCAAAAGTGAGTTGTCCTTTCAAAGCATTACCGCAGGCGGCTACTTCGGTTCGGTGGCCGATGACGGCACCGTGGAGCGCGGTGCCAACATCGTGGACGAAGACATCAGCCAGTTTGCCGTCGACAACAACCTGCAAGCTGACTTCAACACCGGCGCCGTCAAGCACACGGTGTTGATTGGCCTCGATCACCAGCGCGTCGACACACATTACAAATGGCAATACGGTGTTGCCCCTGTGAGCAACATCATCACCCCGATCTACGGGCAAGACTTCAGCCACATCAACTACACCGCCTACAACGACTACAACCAGAAAACCCGCGACACCGGCCTGTACCTGCAAGACCAGATGGCGCTGGATAACTGGCGCTTGACCCTAGGCGGGCGCCAAGACTGGCTGCACACCGACACCACCTTCTACAACCAAAACGATGCCCGCGATAAGCGCGACGACAGCGCCTTCACTGGCAATGCTGCGTTAAGTTACGTCTTCGACTCGGGCTTCACGCCTTACGTGTCGTACGCCGAATCGTTCCAAGCCGAACCGGGTGGTTTTGGCGGCAAGGCGTTCAAGCCGGGCACCGGCAAGCAGTACGAAGTGGGCCTTAAATACCAGCCACCGGGCAGCAGCATGCTGTTCACCGCGGCGGTGTATGACCTGACCCGCAAAAACATCGTACTGAGTGACACGCTGGGTGTGAGCCGCCCACTGGGCGAAGCCAACGTGCGGGGCTTGGAACTGGAAGCCGTGGGCAACGTCAATGACAACCTCAAGCTGACAGCCGCCTACACCTACGCCAACACCAAAATGACCAAAGTCTCGGACCCACAGGACAAAAACCGTCCGCTGCCGTTGACCCCTGAACACCAAGCCTCGATCTGGGCTGACTACACCTGGCACACAGGCGTATTGGAAGGCTTCGGCATTGGTTTCGGCGCCCGCTACATTGGCGAAACCGACAACATCGCCATTGGCAGCATGCGTTACGTGGCAGACGCAGCTTACGGCCATACCGACGCCTACACCGTCTATGACGCGGCCGTGCATTACGACTTGGGCAAAGTGAGCCAAACCCTCAAAGGCACCACCGTTTCGATTAATGCCAACAACGTGTTCGACAAGCAGTACCTGTCGACCTGCGACGGTTTCTACTGCTACTACGGCGACCGCCGCAACATCATGGCCAGCGTCGACTACAAGTGGTAACCCGCTAAGCCCCCCTTGCTCGCGATCTTTTTAAGATCAAAAGATCGCGAGCAAGCTCGCTCCTACGGGGTGTTTTTACATTCAGGACCGTCATGAAAAGCAAAACCATTCGCCGCTGGTCCTTTATCCACACGTGGACCAGCCTGATTTGCAGCGCCTTTTTGCTGATGTTGGCGCTCACCGGCTTGCCGTTGATTTTTAGCCATGAAATCGACCATTTGATCGGCAATGCGCCGCAGGTCAAAGCACTGCCCGAAGGCACGCCGCCGCTCGATTTGCAGCAATTGGTGCACGCCGCCCAAGCACACCGGCCGGGCGAGGTCATGCAGTATTTCGGCTGGGAAGAAGACGAGCCCCACGCAGTTCTCGCCATCATGGCCGCCACCGCAGGCACCGAACCCAACTCATCCCACACCTTTATGCTCGACGCCCGCACCGGCGAGGCCCTAGAAGTGCCCTCGGCCAACGGCGGCATCATGATGGTCATGCTGCGCCTGCACGTGGACATGTTCGCCGGGCTGCCCGGCAAACTGCTGCTGGCCTTTATGGGCACCCTGTTTGTGCTAGCGATCGTCTCCGGCACCGTGCTGTACCTGCCCTTCATGCGCCGTCATGATTTCGCCACCGTACGCACCGATAAATCCACACGCCTGCGCTGGCTCGACCTGCACAACTTGCTCGGCGTGGTCACGCTCACCTGGGCGTTGGTGGTCGGCGTCACCGGGGTTATCAGCGCTTGCGCCGACCTGATCATCGACGCCTGGCGCAACGACACTCTCAGCGCCATGGTCGAACCCTACCGCGCTGCGCCACCACTGACCCAACTCGCCCCCGCCAGCCGCCTACTGGACATCGCCGCCACGGCGGCGCCCGGCATGCGCCCAGACTTTATCGCCTTCCCCGGCACGCGTTTTTCCAGCGAACACCACTACGCCGTGTTCATGAATGGCAGCACTCACCTCACCTCGCACCTGCTAACACCGGTCTTGATCGACGCCAGCACCCTGCTCGTCACCGCTGTGGGCTCACGCCCTTGGTACATGGACGCCATGGGCATGTCGCAGCCGCTGCACTTTGGTGACTACGGCGGCATGCCCATGAAAATACTCTGGGCGGCACTCGACCTGCTGACCATCATCGTGCTCGGCAGCGGCCTGTACTTGTGGTGGGTGCGGCGCAAGGCCGCGAAGGAGAGCGTGCGATGAAACCGCGTCAATCGAGTTTCTGGAAGGTCTTCTCTGTGCCGCTGGCGATTGCGCTCGTCACGGGTGCGGGCTTGTTCGGCGCGCTACTGGGCGACGGCGCCTGGGACGCACTGAGCTGGATCGGCCTAGGCATCCCGGCGTTGATCAGCGTGCGCGGGCTGCTTAAACGCTGACAGCCTGCGGCGCACCTGAACCCCGTAGAAGCGAGCTCGCCTCGCGGTCTTTTGATCTTTAAATACAACAGCCAACAATCACCGATCAACGGTAGTAAAAACTAGCAGTTCTAACAGTACCGCCCAGGGCTATATCCCGTTATCTCTAACCCTTCATAGATGAAGCAATTGAAGGGTTAATGCCATGACTTCGAAAAAGCAACGACTGCTGAACCACTACACCTATGACCCACTGAACCGCCATGTGAACAGTGGGCGTTCAGGGGATCAGCAGACACAATTGTTTTACAACAACGACCGTGTGGCGACTGAGATTAAAGGCGATACGGTCTATCGCGTCTTTGAAACTGAAGGCGTCGTGCTAGCCCAACACACGGACACCGCAGGCACTGTCGGCACCATGCTGATTGCCCACGACGACAAATGTTCAACACTTGCCACGCTCAATGGCGAACAACACAACGCCATCGCCTATACCGCAGCCGGCTACAGCCCAAGCGATGAACAGCGCGTGATAGGTTTTAATGGTGAACGTGATGATAAAACCACCGGGCATTACTTGCTGGGCAACGGCTACAGGGCGTTCAATCCAGTATTGATGCGTTTTAATAGCCCCGACAGTTGGAGCCCATTTGGTGAGGGTGGGATTAATGCGTATGCGTATTGCGGGGGAGAGCCGGTGAATCGTTTAGATCCAACAGGGCATGTATTCGGGAGCTTAAAAAAGTTGTTTCGTCGTAATCCTGAAGCACTGGATCTGGGGAGTATCTCTTCATTGCAAAGGTCTGGAACGAGCAACACTTACGTTCAACCCTCAGTACTAAGTACTGGCGATGACATTGCGCAACTACCTGCGGCTAGCGCTAGAGCCGGTTCAAGCTCAAGAGTGGCGAGCCCCCCAGCCAACGAGCTAGATCAATTTCATGCCGTTCTGGTAAACCCAAATAATAGCGATAGAATTTCATTTGTAACTAGGGCTCAAGCCAGCAGACACTTAGGAGGTCCCGTTATAGAAATCGAGGGCCTATGGAAACTGAACCCTTCACCACGCATCCTCCACTCACCACTGCCGCCGGGGGAAAGCTTACGGCTGGGCAATTTCGCACTACAGGCCTCTAACCAGCCAGGTGCCACTATGCTTGCCCCACCTGTCCCCGAGCGGCCTGCCTCAACACTCGGAAGGATCCGCACGCGTGATTAACGTTTAGTTCACGCTCACTCAACACCCCGTTTTGTCCGCCGTATACCGACGCGCCGGGTTCACCGCCGCACCAAACTCACGCAGCGCCTTGGCGCCGATCAACAATGGGTAGTTAAAGCTGCTGCGGTCGGTGAGGTTGACCTCTACGGTGCGTTTAACACCCCCCAGGCACATCTCTAAATCCACCACCGGGCGTTTGGCCACGTCGGCGCCATCTTTGTCGTCGTCTTCATCGGCGCGGTTTTTGATTTTGCTGATGCGCGACACTTTGTGTTCATACACTTTGCTGCTCGCGTCTGGGGTAGCGAGCTGGAAACGTACCCACTCTTCACCGTCACGGGTGAAGGTCTGAATATTTTTGGCCGACAGCGATGCGGTCAAAGCACCGGTGTCCATTTTGGCTTTGAGCGTCTCGCCGATTTCCGGCAACTTGATGTACTCATAACGCCCGTACAAAGTCGGTTCGGCGGCCATCACCGGCAGCGCCAACAGGGACAGCAGGGCTAGAACAGACTTCATAGAGGTCATTTCCTTAAAAGAATCCAGTGGTCACACCCCTGTTGGAGCGAGCATGTCCAGAGCTGGATCAACCCGCTCTGGACCAAGAAAGACCAGCGCTACAGCACATGACGCGCTAAGCGCGGTTAATTCTTAAATACCCCAGAGGCTGCCTAGGGTGGTCAACATTGGGCTGGCAACGCCTTGTTGGCCCAGGTACTGGGTAATGAGCGGAGCAAACTGCTGAACCATGCTGCTCTTCATGCCCAGGGCTTCGAACGCGGAATTCAGTTGCGAGGCGTTGGTCACATTGCTCACCGCCACTTTGGCGTCTGGGCTAACCGGGTTGATCTGACCCACAAGGGCCTGAATCTGTGGGTTCTTTGCGCTCAATTGGTTCAGTTGAGTCAATGCACCAGCGCCCGTCACCTTGTTAATACCCGGCACTTGCTGGGTCAGGGCGGTGTAATCAGTAGAGGTCAGTTGGTTTTTAGCCAGGCTCAGCATTGCGCCTGCACCCCCTGCGGCTTGTTCCGGCGTAACACCCAGTGCCTTGGCTTTAGTCAGCAAATCGACTGCCTGCAGGGTCTTGTCAGAGCTGGCGCTGTTGCCGCCTTGTACTTGACTCAGTATTTGCGTGGCCGCGCCCAAGTCAAAACCTGCAAAAACCGGGCTCGCTGCCACGCTCATCAGTGCTGCCAGTGCTACCACGTTCAACGTTTTCATCGCATCAACCTCTTAAACCAAAAAGCTGTCCGCAACGGAGCAGCAAAACTGTCAATAAGACCCAAATCCTCGGCGGATGTTCCCAACAGCCAGCGGTGGATCAAACGGTGCGCAAGCTTAATGGAAAAAAGTTGATCTGCGCTGCATCCGCTTTATAACCCCCCGCGTATATCAAACACGAACAGACCTGACGGATCGCTCGCGTAACCCGCAAAAAACTAACGGGCCGGTCAGAAAAAAAGCCATCAAAATGAGTGGATTAACCTCGTAATGATTGGAATAACCCTAAATTTTGGACTAAGCTCATTAAGCGGATGGCACTGTGCCACCACTTTGATAAATGGGAGAACGGGTATTTTAATCTCCGACGCTGAGTACCTCAAAAAACTGTTGGTCCAGTGCTCCTTGGGTAACCGCCGAGCTTTTGAAACGTTGTACCGTAGCGTCGCTCCCCGTCTGTACAGCGTGGCCTTGCACTGCATGGGTCGCCGGGATCTGGCCGAAGAAGTCGTACAAGAAAGTTTCGTGCGTATCTGGCACAACGCCGCGCGCTACGAACCTCGCTTGTCCGCACCGTTGACCTGGATGGTCACCATCACCCGCCATCAAGCCATCGACCAACTGCGCAAGCAGCGCGAGTTGCCGTTAAGCGATTTACAGCAAGAAGCCCTGGCCGATGAAGGCCTTGGCGCTGACGAACAACTGGACACTGCCCGTAAGGCCAAAGCGCTCAACCAGTGCCTTGAACAACTGGAGGGCAAGCAGCGCCAAACCATTACCTCGGCCTATTTTCATGGCCACAGCGCCAGCGAATTGGCCGAGCAATTGGCCGCACCGCTGGGTTCGGTAAAGTCCTGGATTCGCCGGGGCATGGAACGTCTGCGCAGGTGCCTTGAATCATGAACTACCAAACCCCTAGCCTGCGCCGGGCACTGGCGGCCGATTACGCCATCGGTTTAATGCCATCTGGCGCACGCAAACGCTTTGAACAACTGCTACTCGATGACGCGGGCCTGCGCGAAGAACTCGCCGCTTGGCAGACCACCCTCGTGCGGCTGACCGATACGCTTGGCCAAGACCCTGTGCCTGATCATGTGTGGCGGGGCATCGTGGCGCGCATTGAGCCGCAAAAACTCCACGTCCCGGTCAAGCCGCCCTTCTGGAACTGGCTGCGCGTCACGGCAGCCGCGTGCACCGTGGTAATCGCCGTGGCCGTGGGCGTGCTGACGACCCGAGACAGCATCACCTACACAGCCACCTTGCTCAGCGGCACCGCGCAACCCACCCTGCGCATTGAAGCGCACGCCGACTACCTGAACGTGAAACCGCTGCAACTGGCGGCCGTGGACAGTGGCCGCAGCCTGCAATTGTGGGCGATCCCGGCAGGCGGCAACCCCGTGTCGCTGGGTCTGCTGCCTGCGACAGGCGACTGCAAGATCCAGCTCAACGCGAGCCAGCAGCAATTGCTGGCAAGCAATGTGGTGCTGGCTGTAAGCCTGGAGCCTGAGGGCGGCTCACCGAGCGGGCAGCCGACTGGGCCGGTGTTGTATCAAGGGCCGTTGGCGGCGTTGTAATTGAGGTGCCTCGCGGTCTTTTAAAGATCAAAAGATCGCGAGGCAAGCTCGCTCCTACAGGGTTTTCGGTTTGCGTGGGCTGGCGTAAGCGGCTTATAGTCCGCCGGTCGTTCATATGACGACCGGGTTTGGCGACCTGTAAACCACCATGCGAAAACTCCTGTTTATTGCAGGTATTTTTGCACCCGCAAGGCTGTGTTATGGCAGCTGTGCGCGGGAGACCTTTGGGTCTGCCGGGTGGTGTGTTTCCGGTTCGCCAACCTGCGTGCAGCTGCCACCTATTCGTTTGGCGACGAATGCGTGGTAGCTCTATCCAACACACCAGAGCGCACACCATGAACCAATACATCCCGCTTACTGCCATTGATTGCCTGATTCCCAGCTTGCTGATTGACCGCCAAAGCCCGCCCGACGTGCTGCATGCCAATGCGGCGGCGCGTATTTTGGCCGTGACCCAACTGTTCGAAAGCCTCAACCGCCTGGACCTGAGCGCCGCCGACGGCGTAGACCTCAAACACATCACCCAGCCTTGCGCCATTTTGCTGCGCGACGGCTGTGACCTGCTCGACGTACTGGGCCAGCGCTTGCAGGTTTAAACGGCCATTACCTAGCAGTTCTGCTAGCTATACAGCCCATGAGTGCAGGCGGATGCTAAACCTCCGCCGCCCTCTTTATGGGAACTCAGCATGAGCAAAACATTCGCCAGCACCTATCAATACGACCCGCTGGACCGCCTTTCCAACGCCAACACTGTTCAGCGTTTTTACAACACCACCCGCATCGCTACCGAAATTGAAGGTGCACGTAAAAGCCGATTTTTTGAGGCCGACTCACAACCGCTGGCAGTTCAGCAACACGGCACTGAACCCGGTACTGCCTTGTTAGCGACCGATCAACAAACGTCCGTGCTCAATGGCATTAGTCCACTGGGAAATCAGAACGCGCAGGCTTACTCGCCCTTTGGTTTTCACCCCATCGACGCGTTACTCAACGCTGTGGGTTTTAACGGCGAACGGCCAGAACCCATCACCGGGCATTATTTATTGGGCCAGGGGTATCGAGCGTTTAATCCAGTATTGATGCGCTTTAATAGCCCGGACAGTTGGAGTCCGTTTGGGGAAGGGGGGATTAATGCGTATGCGTATTGTGATAATAATCCGTTGAATAAAATTGATCCGACCGGGCACTTTAACCTGCGCAAATCGTTTATGAATGCATTTATGGGGCGGGTGCCACGCCGTTCACGGCCTCAACCGCCCGTCGTCCCAGAGGCTAACAACAGGCCGCGCTGGAATATGGCTAAAACACTGGCAATTATGGATTTCAATTCCAAGGCGCTCGTCAAATCAACCGATGACTTTGTGTTTTCAAAGCCCTCATCTTCTATGAGCCAAACGCCTCCGCCCTATTCTCGCGGGCCCAAGCCAGCATTTGTACCGCCGAGAGGCTCAATGCGTTTTTGGGATTATCCACCGTTATATTCACAAGTTACTCCAACCTACAAAGTCGCCCTAGAAGCTGAACCTCCGAGAATTTTGTACCCTAAATGGACCCCCTTACCGATTGCCCCCCCTGCCTATGGGAGTGACACCATAAGAGTCAATGATTTCTTCACCAATCCACCTCCACAAATGACAAACCGCCCTCAAGACATGCAACGAACACTGGCTGGAATTCGAAATCAATAAAGATATATCCCCCGAAACCGCGTGCTCGCCAAGCCAATAAAGGCAAACTAAAAAGTCTGCCTTTATTAATAGCCCCTTCTCTTTAGGCACTAAACAACTTATGCGGATCAATCACAAACTTCTTCGGCACACCGGCATCAAACTCGCCATACCCGCGTGGTGCGTCATCCAGACTAATCACCTCAACGCCCACGATGTCGGCAATTTTAATGCGGTCCCACATGATCGCCTGCATCAGTTGGCGGTTGTATTTCATCACAGGCGTTTGCCCGGTGTGGAAGGTATGGGACTTGGCCCAGCCCAAGCCAAAGCGAATGCTCAGGCTGCCCTTTTTGGCCGCCGCATCAACAGCACCCGGGTCTTCGGTGACGTACAGGCCCGGAATACCGATTTTGCCCGCTACCCGAACCACACCCATCAATGAGTTGAGCACGGTGGCCGGCGCTTCGTGTTTGACACCGTCATGCCCGTGACCACGCGCTTCGAAGCCCACTGCATCCACTGCGCAGTCCACTTCGGGCTCGCCCAGCAAGTCTGCAATTTGTTCGTGCAGCGGGGTGTCTTTGGACAAATCGGCAATTTCAAAGCCCTGCGCCTTGGCATGGGCCAAACGAATTGGGTTCACGTCACCGACAATCACCACTGCCGCGCCCAACAAGCGTGCCGAAGCGGCAGCGGCCAAGCCTACCGGGCCTGCACCGGCGATGTACACGGTGCTACCTGGGCCTACGCCTGCGGTCACAGCGCCGTGATAGCCAGTTGGCAGAATGTCGGAAAGACAGGTCAGGTCGCGAATTTTCTCCATCGCCGCGTCGCGGTTTGGCAGTCTGAGCAGGTTGAAATCGGCATACGGGACCAATACATATTCAGCCTGACCGCCGATCCAATCGCCCATGTCCACATAGCCATACGCACCGCCGGGACGGGCCGGGTTGACAGTCAGACACACGCCGGTGTTTTGCTCTTTGCAACTGCGGCAACGCCCGCATGCCACGTTGAAAGGCACCGATACCAGGTCGCCGACTTTTAAATGCTCCACATCGCGCCCGGCTTCGATCACCTCGCCGGTGATCTCATGGCCCAGCACCAGCCCGGTTTGCGCGGTGGTACGGCCACGTACCATGTGCTGGTCAGAGCCGCAAATATTGGTCGACACCACACGCAGAATCACGCCGTGGTGGATCGGCTTGCCCTGCGGGTTTTGCATCTTGGGGAAAGGAATGCTTTGCACTTCAACCTGGCCATTGCCCAGGTACACCACACCGCGATTGTCAGCCATCGTGTTCACCCTTCTTATTGTTAGAGAGAAGCAGCGGCAAGTGACAAGCCGATCTGCTTTTACATGCAGCCTGCAGCTTAGAACGTGCCACAACCGTCATCGCCCCCTGTACGACCTCGGCATAGGCAAATGCGCCGCGCACCAGGTCGCTACCTAGTTGTTCTGCTAGCTAGGAAAAGCGTGCTATCACTTCGATACTGGGCATCTGAGTTGGCAAAAGCTTGATAGGCCCATATCAATGAACCACTACCGTTACGACCCGCTAGACCGTCTGACTGACGTCGGTTCACTACGGCGCTTTTACTGCGCCAAGCGTATCGCCAACGAAATCGAAGGTGTTAACACGCGGTATTTTTTTGAATACAACGCTCAACCCCTGGCCCAGCACCAAGGCCCTTCATCCAGCAGTGTTTTACTCGCCACCGATCTGCAAAAATGCGTGCTGCATAGCGTGAGCCCTCAGGGCCGCCAGGCTCAAGCCTATTCACCCTATGGCTACCACCCTGTTCAACACAGCTTACTCAGTACACTGGGATTTAATGGTGAGCGGCCAGACACCGTGACCGGGCATTATTTACTGGGCCAGGGGTATCGGGCATTTAATCCGGTATTGATGCGCTTCAACAGCCC
>NZ_ALJC01000078.1 GCF_000282975.1 Pseudomonas psychrophila HA-4 | reverse complement strand
AACCCCCTGTCTGCTCGCGCAGACAGGGGGTTTGTTTTTTGCGCTCGAAAAAGTGGCGCCAAGCATCAGTCTTTTAAGGGCGGCGTGTTTACTTATGCAACCGCGGACACTGATGGAGTGAGTTGTTTTGCGGTTTCTAACGTTCATTAACGATCAAAAGATCGCGAGGCAAGCTCGCTACAGTCGTCTTGTACCGTACTTAAGTGAGCAGCTTTACAATCCAAGCACTGGACATAGATCCCCCGGCGCCCCACGCTGGCTTCCAGCTTCCAGCTTCCAGCTTCCAGCTTCCAGCTTCCAGC
>NZ_ALJC01000077.1 GCF_000282975.1 Pseudomonas psychrophila HA-4 | reverse complement strand
CGGGCCGGCGGATTATTTCCAGCTCGGCCCTGAGGCGCTGTTCAAAATGCACCGCCCACGATGACTACCAAACCAGTTCACCGTCTTCAGTAACGTCTTGCAGGTTTTGCAATCGCTGCTGCGCTGCGGCATCGGCTGCCGTGGCGGTTGCAAAGGTCTGCTCAATCAGGACTTTATGAAAGCGCGGTGCTCCACCTTCGTACAAGGCTTTGACTGCAATCGCTGCGTTGTAAGCACCCGGAACACCCAGTTCTACCGGGACAACCGCCGATACCGCTTCAAATTGTGCAAATTCTTTACGCGCCATGCTTCACATTCCGGCCAGAGAAAAGACGGCATTCTACCCGCTTAACTGGCCTGCTTGTGCAGGTGGGCAGACGCGTGTTCGTTGAAAGTCTGAAAGTCCAGGCTGTCGACCATTTGCTGGTTGAGCAACACGCTGAAGACGTCCATCAACGGGGAATTGAAGTACGCCTGCATCGCAGGCTCACTCGCCCAGTAACCGGCGATGTGCCACAGCAACGGGTCACTGTCGCAATGCTGCAGGGCAAAGTGCAGGCAACCGGGCGTTAGCCGGGACGGCTCAATCAGTTGGTTCAAACAGGCGTGGACTTTCGCCGAACACCCGACGCGAGCGCGAACCAACGTCATATGACTGACAGCAGTGTGCTGGGGCATGAAGGCCTCCACAAAGGAAAGTGACATTGGGGGGGAGGTTCAAAGCTTAAGGCCCTGCGCCCGACGGCGTTAGTCGATTTCTGCCCCAGGCTTGCACGATTCTGCAAAACCTCGTCTTTACGCGTAGTCACCTTTGAGCAGACCGCACCACCCGCTAATCACGCTTTCGAGCAATACTCCACCTCTGTCACGCCACCGGCAGGCGCTTAACACATGGCTCTCGCAGGATCAGGCAAGACTGCGACAGAAATTGACTACCCCCTCGCCTTGCACAAAATTAAGCTGTGCCTACACCGCGTCTGTTATGAGGAAACGTCAAATGTCACTGCTGGAACCGCCGCGACCCGCGCTCGACCCCGCGCTTGAAAAACAGCGCGTGGAACTGGCCGACCTGATTTACCGGCATACCGGCGGCGAAGGCTCGTACGAAACGGGGGTTGAGGCACTGTTTGTGTCGCGCTACTGCCAACCCAGCGATTTTTCCCCCAGCCTGCCCAAGCCCGCGCTGTGCATCATGGCCCAGGGCCGTAAAGAGGTTCGCTTGGCAGACGAGTGCTTTGCCTACGACCCACTCAATTACCTGGTGGTTTCGGTGTCGATGCCCATCAGCGGGCGCGTGGTAGAGGTGTCTCCCGAGAAACCGATATTGGCCTTGCGCCTTGATATTGATCCGGCAGAAATCACCACCTTGCTCAATGACGCAGGCCCGATGGGCGTGCCTTCGCGACCTGCCGGGCGCGGGCTGTACGTTGAACCCATCGACCAATCGATGCTCGACGCCTTGTTGCGACTGACGCGGCTGCTCGACACGCCGAAAGACATCGCCATGCTCGCGCCACTCATTCGCCGCGAGATCTTGTATCGCCTGCT
This sequence comes from Pseudomonas psychrophila HA-4, assembly GCF_000282975.1. Classification (GTDB taxonomy): domain Bacteria; phylum Pseudomonadota; class Gammaproteobacteria; order Pseudomonadales; family Pseudomonadaceae; genus Aquipseudomonas; species Aquipseudomonas psychrophila_A. The sequence goes on along the minus strand of NZ_ALJC01000077.1, from coordinate 35,114 downwards.
GCGCAGTCCCCAAGGTTATCGCTTGTATGAAATTGCGAGCGAGAACAGTCAAACCCACCGTGTCAGCCGTGCTATTTCGTGGCTCAACGGTAATTTCGAACAACCGCTGCGCATTGACAACTTGGCCCGTGAAGCCAACTTGAGCGTGTCGACGCTCCATCACAGGTTCAAGGCCGTGACTGCCATGAGTCCGTTGCAGTACCAAAAGCAATTGCGCCTTAACGAGGCCCGACGGCTGATGCTCAGTGAGGGGCTCGACGCTTCGGCGGCGGGTTATCGCGTGGGTTATGAAAGCCCTTCGCAATTCAGCCGCGAGTACAGCCGACAGTTTGGTGCGCCCCCGGTACGGGATCTGGCGCGCATGCGCCTGAGCTTATGACGCCAGTCGAAGGGCCTTCGGCCCTTATCGCAGCGTGCAGCGGCTACAACGTGAATGCTGGATCAATACCCCACGGTGAACCGCTGGCGCGAGTGCTTGGGCTGTTCAACTTCATCCAGCATCGCGATGGCGAAGTCCGCGAAGGTGATCCAGCTTTTGCCTTCGGCACTGACCAGCAGGTGGTCTTTGCCCAGACGGAAGGTGCCCGTGCGCTCGCCTTCGACAAACTCGGCTGATGGCGAAATAAAGGTCCAGTCCAAGTCCTTTTCGTTGCGCAGCGTGTCGAGGTACACGCCGCCCGCCGACGCTTCTGGCAGGTATTCTTTCGGGAAGCCTTTGCTGTCGATGACCTTGGTGTTATCCGGCAGTAATAGCGAACCCGCACCGCCCACAAACAGCAGGCGTTTCACCCCGGCCTTTTTCACCGGTTCGATGATCGCTTCAGGGTTGAGTGTCGAAAAATGCGCTGCGCTGAGTACCACGTCACTTCCCGCTACGGCCGCCTGCAACGCTTGGGGGTCGTTGACGTCAACATCCTGGGTCACAACACCCGCACGCTGACCGATTTTGGACGAAGCGTGACGGGCAATGGCGGTCACGTGATGACCACGACGCAGCGCTTCTTCCAGCAGTTGGCCACCCGCACGACCAGTGGCGCCGATAATTGCAATGTTGCTCATGATGTTCTCCTGTTGGATGGATTTCGTAGAGGTCCGCGTTAAATCACCACGTCATTTCGCCTTTTGCCACTTTGGCGCTCAGTTCCAGCGAAGACTCTTCACCCACATTCGGGTAACGTTTTTTCATCGCTGTGATCAGCTCATCCGAGTTCTTGGCCTTGAGGGTTTCTTCATCAAATGCCTTGATGTAATCGCGAGTGAAGGTCACTGAGCTCAATGAATAATCGTTTGCGCCTAGGTAATGCCCTGGCACGACAATAGTCGGTTGCAGGCTGGTGATGCGTTTCAAGGTGCCCACCCATTGCCGGTGCGACTGCGGGGTCTGGGTATCGGCCATCCACACGTGCAGGTTATCGGCCACGACCACGCCACCGACCACCGCTTTAAGCGATGGAATCCAGACAAAGGTGCGTTCCGGCTGCCGACTAGTCAGCCCGACGACATCCAGTTCATGGCCTTCAAGCTCCAAGGTGTTGCCTTTCATGGCATGCGGCACGATTAACCGGCTCGGCACATCGCTGCCCATTTTCGGCCCCCAAAACGCCAGCTTGGCGTCTTTGGTCTGGTTGATGTGCTCAACCGTCGGAGCCGTGGCCAGCACATTGGCATCAGGAAAGGCCTTGGTCAGGGTGTCGAGGCCAAAGTAGTAGTCGGGGTCGCCGTGGCTAATGTAGATGGTGGTCAGGTGCTTGCCGCTGGCGCGGATTTTTTCGACCAGTTGCTGGGCCTGAGACTTGCCAAACTGCGCATCCACCAGAATCGCGTCTTTCTCGCCACTGACCAACACTGACGACACCGGAAAAATCGCCTCGCTGCCTGGGTTGTAGACATCCAAGGTCAAGGGTGCCGGTGCCGGGGCCGCCGCCGCATGCGCAGCGAAGCCCACAGCGACAGCACTGAGGCAAAAACGGCGAAGAGTAGAAAATACGGTCATGGATACGTCCTGTGGCTGGGTCAGCGATGGACAGAGCTTAGTCGCACAATAGGCGACAAAAAATGCGATGCTCCGACATAGTTTGTTTCAGTAATCGGGCAAATCATGGATCGTCTTATCGCAATGCGGGTATTTGTCACGGTAGTGGACCTGGGTAGCCAGTCAGCGGCAGCCGACCAACTGGACTTATCACGCCCCGTGGTGTCACGTTATTTGGCAGAACTCGAAGAGTGGGTAGGCGCGCGTTTGATGCATCGCACCACGCGCAAACTGAGCCTGACCGCCGCAGGCAATGAAACCCTGCCCCGCTGTCGGCAGTTACTGGAACTGGCAGACGACATGCAAGCCGCCGTGAGCGTGCCCGCTGATGCGCCGCGAGGGCTATTGCGTATCAGCGTCAGCACCTCGTTCGGGCAGGCGCAGTTGGCCGCCGCCGTCACCGAGTACGTGCGGCGCTACCCCGACGTAAGCATCGACCTGCAAATGCTCGACCGCACAGTGAATTTGGTGGATGAGCGCATCGACCTAGCGATTCGCACCAGCAACGACTTGGACCCAAGCTTGATCGCTCGCAAGCTGACCGTTTGCCGCTCGGTGCTATGCGCAACCCCCTTGTATTTACGCGCACATCCGGCGCCGCAGCAGGTCGATGATCTCAGCCAGCACAACTGCCTGAGCCATTCTTACTACGGCAAAAGTCTGTGGCATTTCACGGCTCATGGCGAAGTGGTTTCAGTGCCAGTGCAGGGCAATATCAGCGCCAACGAAGCCAGCACGCTGCTCAGCGCCACGCTAGCGGGTGCGGGGATTTCGCTGTTGCCCACCTATCTGGCCGGGTGCCACGTGCGCAGCGGTGAGTTGGTGCGCCTACTGCCTAACGCTGAACCGTTGGCGATGAATATTTATGCGGTGTACGCCTCGCGCAAGCACATGCCTGCGACGTTGCGCAGCATGCTCGACTTTCTTGCGGAGCGTTTTACTGAGGAACCTGCTTGGGACAAACGCGCTGTTTAGCGCTCTCAAGAAAGGATCCTTTAGAGCATCAAACCGGGTTGACGCTGTCAGTCCGGTCTGTTCGAAATCCACTGGGCGAGGTGCCCGTCAGGCGCCGGAAGAACCGTGCAAAATACGCCGGGTCGACGAACCCTAGACTATCGGCCACTTCGCTGACACTCATGGGTGTGTAGATCAAATGACGCTTGGCCTCCAACAACAGCCGCTGATGCATAATCTGCAAGGCCGACTGCCCTGCCAGCTCGCGGCAAATGCTGTTGAGGTGAGCCACCGAAATCCCCACCCGATGTGCCAACTGCTCGACGCTGGGCTGTTCGTGAAACAGCGCTTCGACCTGCTGATTGAACAGGTTCAGGTACTCACGCCCGCGTTGTGGTATCTGCCGGGCTTCACGGCGCTGAATAACCTGACGCGTGACCCACACCAACAGCACACTTATCAGCGATTTCAGGAGCATATCGCGAGCGGGCTGCGCGCTCACATATTCACTTTGCAACGCGCTGAACAAGCTGTTGAGGTAGTTCCTATCCTTGCCCGCCGGGTAGCTGGCAACCCGTTGCAGGGCGCTCATTGAGCCACCTAACTGCGCTTGTAACTGAGCCACCAGTGGCGCGGCCAGGGTCAGAACAAAACCTTCAACGTTCGGCGAAAACTGAAATCCGTGCACACACAGCGGCGGGATCACCTGAATCGCCGATGGCGCCAGTTCATGGAATTGGCCTTCAATTTCGACCCGCGCCCGGCCTTTGTGCACGTACAGCAACTGGCACAAATCAGCATGCCGGTGGGGGCGTATTTCCCAGTCATGAACACGGCTACGCAGTGAAATGGTCTCGCAGTGCAGCAGGTCGGGGCTGAGCCAGTCTTGCTGTTCGCCGTACAGTTTGAACACTGGGATAGAAACAGGAGCAGAGGCGGTCATGGGGCACAACCTGTCGAGATCGCAATGGGCCGATAATCGCACTGATTGGTGAAAAGTACCGGTAATGGCGCATTTATCACCTTCATTTGCCTCGCTCGCAAGCGAAAAATACAGGCACAAATTATAAAAACCATTTCGTCCTTTAGCGAGCGCGCTCCTACCAGAGATTGCATGACGTTATTAAGCGAACGGACGAAGCTTGCGAGAGAGAACAACAATGAAAACTCAAGTCGCTATTATCGGAGCTGGCCCTTCAGGGTTGCTGCTCGGCCAACTGCTGCACAATGCAGGGATTGATAACGTCATTCTCGAGCGCCAGTCCGGCGACTACGTGCTCGGTCGAATTCGCGCCGGAGTGCTGGAACAAGGCATGGTTGACCTGCTGCGTCAGGCCGGTGTCAGCCAGCGCATGGACGAGGAAGGTTTGGTACACGATGGCTTTGAGTTGGCACTCGATGACCGCCAGGTACATATCGACCTCAAGGGGCTGACCGGCGGCAAAAGCGTGATGGTGTATGGCCAGACTGAAGTCACCCGCGACCTAATGGCCGCCCGCGAGAGCGCCGGGGTTCAAACGCTGTACAACGCCAGCAACGTGCAACCACACGGCATGAAAACCGATGCGCCTTACGTGACCTTCGAAAAGGACGGCGAAACTTGGCGTCTGGACTGCGATTACATCGCCGGTTGCGATGGCTTTCACGGCGTAGCGCGTCAGTCTATTCCCAGCGATGTGCTAAAAGTCTTTGAGCGCGTCTACCCGTTTGGCTGGCTCGGGGTGTTGGCCGACACGCCGCCGGTCAACGATGAGCTGGTGTACGCCAAACATGAGCGCGGCTTTGCCCTGTGCAGCCAGCGCTCCGCCACCCGCAGCCGCTATTACTTGCAAGTGCCCGTCGAAGAGAAGGTTGAGGACTGGTCGGATCAACGTTTCTGGGACGAACTGAAGCTCCGTCTGCCCACTCCCTTGTCCGAGCGACTGGTAACCGGTCCATCGATTGAGAAAAGCATCGCGCCTCTGCGCAGTTTTGTCGTCGAACCCATGCAGTTCGGGCGTCTGTTTCTGGTCGGTGACGCGGCGCACATCGTACCGCCCACGGGCGCCAAGGGCTTGAATCTGGCAGCCAGCGATGTCAGCACACTGTTCAACATCTTGCTAAAGGTCTACACCGAGGGCCGTACCGATTTGCTCGAGCGCTACTCCGAGGTGTGCCTGCGGCGTATCTGGAAAGCCGAGCGATTTTCGTGGTGGATGACCTCGATGCTGCACCGTTTTGCGGACAGCGACGATTTTAGCCAGCGTATTACCGACAGCGAACTGGCGTATTTCCTCGACTCTGAGGCCGGGCGCACAACCATTGCAGAAAATTACGTCGGCCTCCCTTACGAAGCTATCGAATAGCAGGCTATCGAGTACACTTCGGGCATCCGCCACACGTTCGATGCCCGCAGGTGTATTTTGTGACCAGCCTGAACCCGCCTCCACACGCTAAACCCGCCATTCGCAGCATCCTCGTCGCCCTAATGCTGGCGATTTTTCTGGGGGCGCTGGACCAAACCATTGTTGCCGTCTCGATTCCCGCCATCTCTGCGCAGTTCAAGGATGTCAGCCAACTGGCATGGGTGATTTCCGGCTACATGGTGGCCATGACCGTGGCGGTACCGATCTACGGCAAGCTCGGCGACTTGTATGGCCGCAGGCGCCTGATGCTGTTTGGCATGGCTCTGTTTACCCTGGCCTCGATATTTTGCGGGCTCGCGCAGAATATGGAACAACTGGTATTGGCGCGAATTCTTCAGGGAATTGGCGCCGGCGGGATGATTTCAGTCAGTCAGGCGATCATCGGTGACATCGTGCCGCCGCGCGAACGCGGACGCTATCAGGGCTATTTCAGCAGCATGTACGCGGTGGCCAGTGTCGCCGGGCCGGTGCTGGGCGGCTACATGACCGAATACTTGTCGTGGCGGTGGGTGTTTTTGATCAACCTGCCGCTGGGACTGGTGTCGTTGTGGATCGCGCATCGCACATTGGTCGGGCTACCTGTCCCACAACGTAAACCGATTATTGACTACCTTGGCACCGTGCTGATGATTGTGGGGCTGACCTCATTGCTGCTGGGTATCACCTTTATTGGCCAGGGCCAGAGCTGGCGCGACGATCAGGTACTGAGCCTGATGGCGACTGCACTGGTCGCACTGGTGCTGTTTGTCTGGCATGAGCGCCGCACCCCAGAACCATTGCTGCCGATGCACCTGTTCGCCAATCGCAACGCAGTGCTGTGTTGGTGCACCATTTTCTTCACCAGCTTCCAGGCCATTTCGCTGATCGTGTTAATGCCGCTGCGTTACCAAAGCATCACCGGCGCCGGCGCAGACAGCGCGGCCCTGCACTTGCTGCCATTGGCCATGGGGTTGCCCATGGGCGCCTACTTTGCTGGGCGCATGACCTCCGTGACCGGGTATTACAAACCCATGATTTTGAGTGGAGCGGTGCTGATGCCGCTCTCCATTGCCGGCATGGCCTTAAGCCCACCGAGCGCCGAGCTATTGAGTGGCGTGTTTATGCTGCTCAGCGGGATCGCGGCAGGGATGCAGTTTCCGACGTCCCTGGTGGGCGCGCAGAACTCAGTGGAGCAACACGATATTGGCGTCGCTACCAGCACCACTAACCTGTTTCGCTCGCTGGGCGGCGCGGTGGGCGTGGCGCTGATGTCGGCCTTGTTGCTCGCGTTGCTGCATGATTCGTTGCTGACGCCAGCGGTGGGCCAGCCGCTGCTGGGTGAAGGCAGTTCGGGCAATGTGTTGCTGGACGGACTCAACGCTGTGCAAGGCCCGGCGCTGGATAACCTGCGCAGTGAACTGCTGATGACCTTCCGCAACTTGCTGCTGGTCAGTGCCGCGATCTCACTGCTGGGCCTCTGCGCGGCGATCACCATGCCGAATAAGGTACTGCGTGGGCGCGGGGATAAAGCGCAGTAATTGCCTATCCCTGCTTGCGCCTACAAGGGGTGCGCAATCGGGTTAGGGTCGGCCGCTGATTTGCTTTTGTAGGTTCTGGATCTGGCTTTGCAAGGTGGTGAGGTTGCGTGTCATTTGGGCGCGGAACACGTCAAATTCTGCGGTGCTGGCGCCTTGTGACGGCGCTGGGCGGTTTTCAAGCTGGCTTTTGAGCACGATCATGTCTTGTTCCAAGCTCGCCACCGCAGCGCTCGGATTGCCCTGTTTTTTTAAGGTGGTCACGTCTGCGGCTTGTTGTGCGACGGCGGCTTTGAGGGTGGCCAACTCAGTGCTCATAGCTTTGAGGTCTGTCTCAAACCGGGTCTGGTTTTCTTTCTGCGCGGTCACTTGCAGCAACATCGCGGCGTTGATTTGCTCGAATCGCTGGTCCAGGTCGCCTTGCTGCCCAGCCACCAAACCTTGCTGGTGTTTGCCCTGCTCCAAAAGTTGCTCTTCAAGTTGCTTGATCTGCAACTTCAAGGCTTCGCTGTCATTGTTAATACTCGACTCACTGGCCACAACCTTGCCTGAGATTGCCTGCAGACGCCCCGCCGCTTCTTCGCTGATGCGCGCAAAGCTTTCTTGCGTTGCCACCAACTGTTGTTCCATCAAGGAAATCTGCTGAAAGCTCCACCAGGCCAACCCGCCAACCGCGACCAGCAAGGCCAAGATCAACGCCCACAATGGCCCCGTGCTCGGGCCTTTAACCTTGATCACCGGCGTATTACGTGAGTACACCGTGGTGCGCTCGCGCGCGCCACTGGTCGAGGCCGGGTCATCATGGTCATCCGCATTGGCACGCAGGGTCGGAACATTGTCGAAGTCGTCACGAGCATCGTTACGCATGGAAAAACGTCCTTAAAAGAGCAGCAAGCGATCAGCTAAAAGCCGCAAGCTTAAAGCATGGGGCCTCAAACTTGCAGCTTGGCGCTTAAAGCTTGCCACTGCTTATCTTCCACCAACCGCAAAACTCGTCCAGCGCTGCCCACAGGCTAACTTTGGGATCGTAGTCGAGGTAATGTCGGGCGCGGCTGATGTCGAGAGTGAAGTCTTTGTCCATCACCTGCACCCCTAAACGCGAGAGTGTCGGCTCAGGCTGGCCCGGCCACACTTTGCACGCGGCCTCACTGAGTGCGCCCACACTATAGGCCATGCCGTAGCCCCGATAGCGGGTGACTTGCGGCACATTCATCTGGCGCATGACGTAGTTGACCACGTCCCACAACGGGATCGGCGTGCCATTGCTGATGTTATAGGCCTTGCCCAAGGCCGAGCCGCTCACCAGTACGCTGCTCATCAGCGCTTCGTTAAGGTTCTGCATGCTGGTGAAGTCGACCTTGTTCAGGCCGTTGCCAATGATCGCCAATCGGCCTTTGCGTTGCTGCTTCAACAACCGCGGGAAGAGGCTCATGTCACCTGCCCCGGTCACAAAACGTGGTCGCAAAGCGATTACTTCAAGACCGAACTCCTGAGCCCCGAAAACCTTTTGCTCGGCCAAAAATTGGGTCTCAGCATAAGGGTGCTTGAAACGCTTGGGCACATCGTCCTCAGTCAGCCCGAGGTGCGGGCGTCCGTCGAAGTAAAGCGAAGCGGATGACAAGTGGACCAGACGCCGCACCCGCTGTTTCAAGCAGGCTTCAACGACGTTCTCGGTGACGAGTACGTTGTCACGAAAGAAATCCTGATAACGCCCCCAGGCGCCGACATGCCCTGCGCAATGCACCACGACATCGACATCGACGCACAGGTCACGCACCAGCAGGCCATCGGTCAAATCGCCCTGGATAAACTCAGCACCACGTCGCACTAGGTGTTCAACCCCTTCAGCCCGACGTCCGCTGACCCGTACGTCAAAGCCCTGCTCCAAGGCAAAACGCGCAAAGCGTCCGCCAATAAAGCCGCTCGCGCCGGTGACCAGAATCTTCATCAATTGCTCCAAATGCTGTAATTCTTGTTGCCTGCTGTTTAAACGCTATTTGTCAGGCCAAAGGCACTAACCAGCGAGATGCCGAACGCGATAAATGCGCCGTCAGTTGCTCCAGCAGTTGTCCGCCATTGCGCCAATGATGCCAGTACAATGGCACGTCGATCGGTTTATCTGGCAAAAGCTCCAGCAATGCCCCGCTGGCCAACTGCTCGCGTACTTGTAGCTCTGGCACCAGCCCCCACCCCAGACCAGCTTCAGTCAGGCGAATAAAGCCCTCTGATGACGGACACAAATGGTGTTCGAACCCGCCGTCTACGCCCAGTGCTGCCAGGTAGCGATGTTGCAGAAAATCATCTGGACCGAACACCAGCGCAGGGGTTTTAGGCAATCGCTCAGCGCTCACGCCAGCGGGAAAGTGCCGGGCAATAAAGCCGGGGCTCGCCAACGCGCGGTAACGCATCGCGCCCAATAATACGCTGCGCGCTCCCGCCACCGGGCGTTCGCTGGCGCACAGGCAAGCGGCGACTTCTCCGGCGCGCATGCGTTTTAAGCCAACGGTCTGGTCTTCCACCACCAGATCCAGCAACAGGTGCTGGTCGGCGCAAAAGTCGCCGACAGCCTGCGCCCACCACGTGGCCAGGCTGTCGGCATTCAACGCAATGCGCAGCCGCTCGGGCAGGCCTTCGTCATCAAGGGCGGGCACAGCACTTTGCAGGTCGCGCTCAAGCAGACGCACTTGTTGCACATGGTTGAGCAAGCGCCGACCAATATCGGTTGGACTCGGCGGCGTGGCACGTACCAGAACCGGCTGACCGACGCGGGCTTCCAGCAGTTTGATGCGCTGCGAAATAGCCGACTGTGATAAACCCAGCACCTGCGCCGCACGCTCAAAACCGGCCTGTTCTACCACGGCGGCGAGGGCGGAAAGTAATTTATAGTCGAACATCAGTTTTCCTAATGGGCGATCAGCAATATTGGTTTTTCTTATACAGCCATGGACCCGACAATAGCCAGCAACAACCCTCTCTTGCGTAAGCAGTTCGACGAGTAATTCCTATGTGGCAAAGCTACCTTAATGGCCTGTTGGTCGCGTTCGGTCTGATAATGGCCATCGGCACCCAAAACGCTTTTGTACTGGCGCAAAGCCTGCGCCGTGAACATCACCTGCCAGTGGCGGCCTTTTGTGTGGTTTGCGATGCGTTGCTGGTGGCTGCCGGGGTATTCGGCCTAGCTACGATTTTGGCGCAAAACCCGGTCTTGCTGGGCATCGCCCGCTGGGGCGGAGCGGTGTTTTTGCTGTGGTACGGCACTCAGGCTTTACGCCGGGCATTTTCGGCGTCAAGCCTAGAACAGTCGGCCGGCCAAACCGCACGTTCACTTAAGGCCGTGATGCTAAGTGCGCTGGCGGTGACGTTGCTCAACCCACACGTATATCTCGATACGGTGTTGCTGATTGGTTCACTCGGCGCACAACAAAGTGTGCCCGGCGCTTATGTGGTGGGAGCGGCCAGTGCTTCGCTGGTGTGGTTTTTCACCCTAGCGCTCGGCGCTGCATGGCTGGCGCCGTGGCTTGCCCGCCCCGGCACCTGGCGCCTGCTGGACCTGCTGGTGGCGGTGATGATGTATGCGGTGGCGGTGCAATTGATTGTGGCTGGCTAATTGACTGCAAGATCACGGCCTGCGGCAGCTCCAAACGTGAGCACTTTTGCATCATTGAAATAATCTAGTTTTTGAATCAATCGCGCTGAAACGTCTATTCCACACAGTTGTCGCGTGGTTAAGGCGCAACCCCGGTGCTATGATCCAGCGCTTGCGCCGCAAAGAGTACAAACTCCCCGGCGCGTGTTTGGCCGCCCGTGATCGGCCTTGCGCTCATCGCAACTGACCTGATTAGGAGAATCATCATGGCTTTCGAATTGCCGCCGCTGCCGTACGCACACGATGCCTTGCAGCCGCACATCTCCAAAGAAACCCTGGAGTTTCACCACGACAAGCACCACAACACCTATGTCGTGAACCTGAACAACTTGGTGCCAGGCACCGAGTTCGAAGGCAAAACCCTGGAAGAGATCGTCAAGACCTCTTCGGGCGGTATCTTCAACAACGCCGCTCAAGTGTGGAACCACACGTTCTACTGGAACTGCCTGTCGCCAAACGGCGGCGGCGAGCCTACCGGCGCTCTGGCTGATGCCATCAACGCTGCTTTCGGCTCGTTCGACAAGTTCAAAGAAGAGTTCAGCAAAACCTCTATCGGCACCTTTGGCTCCGGCTGGGGCTGGCTGGTGAAGAAGGCTGACGGTTCCCTGGCCCTGGCCAGCACCATCGGCGCTGGCAACCCGCTGACCAGCGGCGACACTCCGCTGCTGACCTGCGACGTTTGGGAACACGCTTACTACATCGACTACCGCAACGTACGTCCGAAGTATGTTGAGGCGTTCTGGAACATCGTTAACTGGACGTTCGTTGCAGAGCAGTTCGAAGGCAAAGCTTTCACTGCCTGAATCTGACTTCAGTTAAAAAAACCCGGCGCTGCCGGGTTTTTTTTTTGCTAAATCAAAAGTCACGTTGGGGCGCTCATCAGCAGCAGCGCCAGCTAAGATCAACAAACAGGTTTTTTTCATTCAATGGCTCAAGTTCACAAACCCATGGACCGACATAGTAGCCAGTGTTGAAGCCCCCCCTGATAGCACCCCTTAAAAGGTGCAATGATTACGCAGCCCTAAGACCACAAGCATCTCGGCAAGAAACAAGGAATAGCCCTTTGAAGCTGGAACTCAAGAACAGCTTGTCGATCAAGTTACTCCGAATCGTGCTGCTATCAGCACTGGCCGTGGGAGGCATTCTGGGTTGCGCGCAAATTGTGTTCGATGCCTACATCACACGGCAAGCCGTCACGGAAGATGCCGACCGTATCCTCAACATGTTTCGCGACCCGTCCACTCAGGCGCTATACAGCCTGGACAGCGGAATGGCGATGCAAGTGATTGAGGGGCTGTTTCAGGACAAGGCCATTCGTCACGCGTCAATCGGACACCCCAACGAGCCGGTGCTCGCTGAAAAATCCAGGGGCTTGCAAGAGACGTCCAGCCGCTGGCTGACCGACCTCATTCTGGGCAAGGAGCGCACCTTCAGCACAGCACTGAAGGGTAGCGGGCCGTACAAAGAGTATTACGGCGACCTGAACATTACCCTCGACACCGCCACCTACGGCAAAAGCTTCTTGACCAACGCAGGGGCCTTACTGCTCTCTGGTGTGCTGCGTGCCCTGCTGATGAGCTTGGTGCTGTATCTGATTTATCACTGGCTGCTGACCAAGCCCTTATCGAAAATGATCCAGCACCTGACCAGCATCAACCCGGATCACCCCAGCGAGCATTTAATCCCGCAACTCAAGGGCCATGAAAAGAACGAACTGGGGGTGTGGGTCAACACCGCCAACCAGTTACTGGCCTCGATTGAGCGCAATACCCATTTGCGCCACGAAGCCGAAAACTCCTTGCTGCGCATGGCCCAGTACGATTTTTTGACGGGTCTGCCCAACCGTCAGCAATTGCAAGCCCAACTCGGCAAAATCCTGACTGATGCCGGCCGTTCACAACGCCGCGTGGCCGTACTGTGTGTTGGGCTGGATGACTTCAAAGGCGTCAACGAGCAATTTGGTTATCAGACGGGCGACCAACTATTACAGGCGCTGACCGACCGGATCCGCGCCCACAGCGGCAGTTTGGGGGCGTTGGCACGTTTGGGGGGCGACCAGTTTGCGCTGGTCCAGGCGCATATCGAGCAGCCTTACGAGGCTGCCGAACTGGCGCAAAGCATTCTTGATGACCTTGAAACGGTGTTCAGCGTGGAGCAGCAAAACATCCGCTTGCGCGCCACCATCGGTATCACGCTGTTTCCGGAAGATGGCGACACCTCCGAGCAATTGCTGCAAAAAGCTGAGCAAACCATGACCTTGGCCAAAAACCGCTCGCGCAGCCGTTATCAGTTTTACATCGCCAGCGTGGACCGTGAAATGCGCCGCCGACGCGAGCTGGAAAAAGACCTTCGCGAGGCCTTGCGCGGTAATCAGTTGTACCTCGTCTATCAACCGCAGATTCGTTACAGCGACCATCGTGTGGTCGGGGTCGAAGCGCTGTTGCGCTGGCAGCACCCTGAACACGGCATGATCCCCCCGGACCTGTTTATCCCCCTGGCCGAGAAAAACGACACCATCATTACCCTCGGCGAATGGGTACTGGACCAGGCCTGCAACCAACTACGCGAATGGCACGACCAGGGTTTCATTGAATTGCGCATGGCAGTCAACTTGTCCACGGTGCAGTTACACCACGCGGAGTTGCCTCGGGTGGTGAACAACCTGCTACAGGTGTATCGCTTACCGCCGGGCAGCCTGGAACTGGAAGTGACCGAAACCAGCCTCATGGAAGACATCAGCACCGCCGCCCAGCATTTGTTGAGCCTGCGCCGCTCGGGCGCACTGATCGCCATTGATGACTTCGGTACCGGTTATTCATCGCTGAGCTATCTCAAAAGCTTGCCACTGGACAAAATCAAGATCGACAAAAGCTTCGTACAAGACCTGATTGACGATGACGACGATGCCACCATCGTGCGCGCCATCATTCAGCTGGGCAAAAGCTTGGGCATGCAGGTGATTGCTGAGGGTGTAGAAACAGTCGAACAAGAAGCCTATGTGATCGGCGAAGGCTGCCATGAAGGCCAGGGTTATCTGTACAGCAAGCCCCTAGGCGCACGGGAATTGAGCGCTTATTTGAAACAGGCGCAGCGCAACAACACACTTAATGTGTAATTTTGTATTTCATGATTTCCACATGTGCTGCGAGAGATAAGGCATCGCTGCGAAGTAAATAGGAAATATTTACAACACTAACCCTTTACACAAAATGCAAATCTTTCGCATCATGTCGCACGTTTTGCGTGCTATTGCACGCTTGTCCCACCTCTCGAAGCAGGATTTTCGCCATGATTCGTATGCCCCTGGCCACCGCCAGTCTGCTGGCCATTGCTATTTCACTCGCCGGTTGTGGCGACAAAGACAAAGAAAAAACAGCCGCAGCAGCCCCTACGCCAGCAGCAGCGACCACGCCTGCCACGCCAGCCACTGACGTGACGGCAGCCAAAGTCGACGAAGCAGCCGCCAAGGCCGTTGTCGCGCATTACGCCAACATGGTCCACGCCGTGTACAGCGACGCCGAATCCACCGCAAAAAAACTGCAAACCGCGATCGATGCGTTCTTGGCCAAGCCAAACGACGACACCCTGAAAGCTGCTCGCGCTGCCTGGGTTGAGGCGCGCGTACCTTACCTGCAAAGTGAAGTGTTCCGTTTCGGCAACACGATCATTGATGACTGGGAAGGCCAAGTGAACGCCTGGCCGCTAGACGAAGGCCTGATCGACTACGTTGACGCCAACTATGCGGGCGCACTAGGCAACCCGGGTGCCAACGCCAACATCATCGCCAACACCCAGATCCAGGTCGGCGAAGACAAAATTGACGTGACCGAAATCACCCCAGAAACCCTGGCCAGCCTGAATGAGCTGGGCGGTTCCGAAGCCAACGTGGCTACCGGCTACCACGCCATTGAATTCCTGCTGTGGGGCCAGGACCTGAACGGTACAGGCCCAGGCGCGGGCAACCGCCCTGCCTCTGACTACCTAGAAGGTGAAGGCGCAACAGGCGGCCACAACGACCGCCGCCGTGCCTACCTTAAAGCCGTGACCCAACTGCTGGTCAACGACCTCGACGAAATGGTCGGTAACTGGGCACCAAATGACCCGCAAAACTACCGCGCCACTCTGGAAGCCGAACCCGTACAGAACGGTTTGCGCAAAATGTTCTTCGGCATGGGCAGCCTGTCGTTGGGCGAACTGGCAGGCGAGCGCATGAAAGTGTCGCTGGAAGCCAACTCCCCTGAAGACGAGCAAGACTGCTTCAGCGACAACACCCACAACTCGCACTTCTACGATGCCAAAGGCATTCGCAACGTATACCTAGGTGAATACGTACGGGCTGACGGCACCAAAATGACCGGCCCAAGCCTGTCATCCTTGGTCGTGGTTGTAGACCCGGCCACTGACACCACACTGAAATCCGACTTGGCTGACACCGAAGCCAAGATCCAGGTCATGGTTGACCTCGCCAACAAGGGCGAGCACTACGACCAGTTGATCGCTGCCGGTAACGAAGCGGGCAACCAAGTGGTGCGTGACGCCATCGCGGCACTGGTCAAGCAGACTGGCGCTATCGAACAAGCGGCTGGCAAGCTGGGCATCAGCGACCTGAACCCGGACAACGCCGATCACGAGTTCTGATTAGCGGCGTTTGAGTGAGTGATATGTGAGGCGGCCTTCGGGCCGCTTTATTGTGTGCGGTCTGAAGTCGCTGCCTAACGTCAGTCGAACGACTATCCGGTAGAAGCGAGCTTGCTCGCGATCTCTTGATCTTGGTTTGGTTGGGTTTAGCTCTACGCTGCATGCCAAAAAACACTCAGATCAATCAATACACTAACGGGCGGAGTGCCACTTGCTACAGGCAAACTTTAGCTTCCCAAAATTCTAAGCGTCGAAAAATCATTTCTAGCAAAAATATATTTTTCAAATGCCGCCGGAGGATGCAGACACTAAAAACCCCACGGATCTGTCTGGCATTTATAAGCACGCTCACTCTCATGACTTTGGCTGCCACAGATCAAACCAAACGCTAATCCCTCTTATTTCAATTCACCTTCCCTGATAAACTTTCGCCCTCGATTTTGCTGACTGATCTGGACGTTTGATGCCCTCGCTGCCTCTTCGCCTATCTCTGCTGCTGGCCTTAGGCCTTGCCGGCTGTGATGACGCGCCGCGCTTTACTCAACCTGAGCCCGGCGAAGCCCGCTCTGGCGGGGCCACCACGGTGCGTAAAACGGATCAAAATGCTTTTTCTATGCCCTCCGCCAATCTCTCGCCCACCCGGCGTCTGGATTTCAGTGTTGGTAACAGCTTTTTTCGCAGCCCATGGGTGATTGCGCCTTCTACCACGACTGCGCGCGATGGCTTAGGGCCGTTATTCAATACCAATGCTTGTCAGAACTGCCATATCAAGGACGGCCGCGGCCATCCACCGGCGCCAAACGCCAAGAACTCGGTGTCTATGTTGGTGCGACTGTCGATTCCCAATGAACCCACTTACGCCACGTTGATCGAGCAAACGGGGGTCGTCCCAGAGCCTGTTTACGGCGGCCAGCTGCAAGACATGGCGGTGCCCGGTGTCGCTCCAGAAGGCAAAGTTCGGGTCGATTACGAACCGGTGTCGGTACGTTTTAAAGACGGTACAGAAGTCGAACTGCGCAAACCCACACTCCAGATCACGCAGTTGGGCTATGGCCCTATGCACCCTGCTACCCGTTTCTCGGCACGCATTGCGCCGCCAATGATTGGGCTGGGATTGCTTGAAGCCATCCCCGAGGAGGCGATTCTTAAGAATGCCAACCAGGGCGGAGGGATCAACGGACGCCCGAATCAGGTGTGGGATGACGCTCAGCAAAAGACTGTTTTAGGCCGATTTGGCTGGAAAGCAGGCCAACCGAACCTCAATCAACAAAATGTTCACGCCTTTTCTGGTGATATGGGGCTCACCACCAGCCTGAGGCCGTTTGATGATTGCACGTCTGCACAAACCGACTGCTTGGCAGCGCCCAACGGCAATGGCCCTGATGGCGAACCCGAGGTCAGTGACAACATTTTGCGCCTCGTCGAGTTTTACACCCGTAACCTCGCTGTGCCCGCTCGCCGCGATGTCGGTTCACCGCAAGTGTTGGCCGGTAAGAATCTGTTCTATCAGGCCGGTTGCGTGTCGTGCCATACGCCGACGTTCACCACGTCGCCCACTGCGGCCGAACCCGAACTGGCCAATCAGGTCATTCATCCTTACAGCGACCTGCTGTTACACGACATGGGCCCGGGCCTTGCCGATAACCGTACCGAGTTCGCCGCGTCAGGCAGCGATTGGCGCACGCCGCCTTTGTGGGGCATCGGTTTGACTCAGGCGGTGAGTGGTCACACCCAGTTTCTGCACGATGGTCGTGCACGCAACCTGCTCGAAGCCGTGCTGTGGCATGGCGGTGAGGCCGAGTCGGCCAAGCAGCAGGTTTTACAATTCAATGCCGAGCAGCGCGCTGCGTTGCTGGCGTTCCTGAACTCTCTTTAACGCCTTACAAGATCGGGGACCCCGACATGTTTCGACCCAAACTTCTGTTCACCAGCCTTGCCGCGATTGCCTTGGCCGCCTGCTCGCCACAAGACCCGCAAGCCGTTACCTCGGCCGCTATCGCCAAACAGGTGATCCTGCCGACCTACAGCCGCTGGGTTGAAGCTGACCGCCAGTTGGCGGTCAGCGCACTCGCGTACTGCGAAGGCAAAGAATCGCTCGACACCGCTCGCGCTGACTTCTTGCACGCACAAAAGGCTTGGGCCGAGTTGCAGCCGTTGCTGATTGGGCCATTGGCCGAAGGCAATCGCTCGTGGCAAGTACAGTTCTGGCCAGACAAAAAGAACTTGGTCGGGCGTCAGGTTGAGCAGTTGGTCGTAGCCCAGCCGCAGATCGATGCCGCTGGGCTGGCCAAGTCCAGCGTGGTGGTGCAAGGCTTGTCGGCTTACGAATACATTCTTTTCGACAGCAATATCGACCTAGCCGACACGGCACAAAAAGCCCGCTATTGCCCTCTGCTGACGGCGATTGGCGAACGTCAAAAACAACTGGCCGAAGACATTTTGGCGAGCTGGAACAGCACTGACGGCATGCTGGCGCAGATGACCAAGTTCCCGAACCAGCGTTATGCGGACTCTCACGAAGCCATTGCTGACCTGCTGCGTGTACAAGTAACCGCACTCGACACCCTGAAGAAGAAGCTCGGCACGCCCATGGGCCGTCAGAGCAAAGGCATTCCACAGCCCTTCCAGGCCGACGCATGGCGCAGTCAGGGCTCGCTGCAAAGCCTGGCGGCCAGCCTCGCGGCCGCTCAGACCGTATGGGTCGGGGTCGACAACAAAGGCTTGCGTGGCCTGTTGCCCGCCGAGCAAAAGCCGCTGGCTGACAAGATCGATGCCGCGTACGCCGCCTCGCTCAAACTGTTCAACGACAACTCGCGCACGCTCAACGAATTGTTGGCTGACGACGCTGGCCGCGCTCAGTTAGATGCCATCTACGACAGCCTTAACGTGGTTCACCGTCTGCACGAAGGCGAACTGGCCAAGGCGCTGGGTATTCAACTGGGCTTTAACGCCAACGACGGCGATTAATGAAGGATGGTTCGATGATGCGCAGGCAAGCTCTCAAGCTCGGCGGTTTATTGCTGAGCGCAGTGACGCTGGGCGGTTGGTCGCTGTTTAAACCCAAAGGCCAAAGTCCGCTGCTGCTCAGTGCCCGCGACGATGTGGACGGCAAACACTTTGCCGTCGGCTATCGACTGGATGGCACCCAAGTGTTCAGTACTCAAGTCGGCCAGCGCTGCCACGACATCATCAACCACCCAACACTGCCTGTTGCGTTGTTTGTGGCGCGACGTCCCGGCACTGAGAGCTACTTGATCAGCCTCAGGGACGGGCAACTGCTGCAAACCCTGACGTCGCTACCCAACCGGCATTTTTATGGCCATGCGGTGATTCATAAAGACGGCGAATGGCTATACACCACCGAGAATGACACCACCGACCCGGGCCGTGGCTTGCTGGGGGTGTACCGCTTTGAAGGCGAACGCCTAGTTCACAGCGGCGAAATCCCCACTCATGGCGTGGGCCCGCATCAAGTGTCATGGATGCCCGATGGCGAAACACTGGTGGTGGCCAACGGTGGTATTCGCACGGAGGCCGAAAGCCGGGTTGAAATGAACCTCAACGCGATGGAGCCTAGTTTGGTGCTGATGCAGCGTGACGGTACGTTGCTGAGCAAGGAAACATTGAGCCAGCAGATGAACAGCGTGCGCCACCTAGGGATCGCCAGCGACGGCACCATCGTTGCCTGCCAGCAATTTATGGGCGATGCCCATGAGTTGTCCGAGTTACTGGCGATCAAGCGCCCTGGCCAGCCATTTGAACCGTTTCCAGTGGCCGAGCAACAACTGCGTGCCATGGGGCATTACACGGCCAGTGTCGCGGTACACAGCGAGCTGCGGCTGGTAGCCTTGACGGCGCCACGGGGTAACCGATTTTTTGTGTGGGACTTGGACAGCGGCGCAGTGCGTCTGGATGCACCTTTGCCAGACTGCGCAGGCGTGGGCGCAGTGAAAGACGGGTTTGTGGTGACGTCCGGCCAAGGCCGTTGCCGGTTCTACGATTGCCGTCAGAGTGAGTTGGTAGCTAAGCCTTTGGGGTTGCCGTCGGGGCTTTGGGATAATCATCTACACGTTGTGTAGAGCCGCAAGCTTCAAGCTATAAGCTTCAAGTTAAAAGCAAGAGCATCGGTGCCAACACGGCTTGTTTTTAACTTGTAACTTGCCGCTTGCTGGTTGCCGCTAAGGCCTTAAGCCCTGCTTCATCCCATACATAAACAGCAACAGTTCCTGATCGGGTTTTGCTTCAGCGACAACTTTGGCCACACGTGGAATAGGGCAATGCGCACCCGTGGCCGTTGCACTCAGTACTTGTGTCACTGGCGGTTGCCAGGCAGCCATTGCCACGGAGGCAACGACCAGAGAGCCCAGCAAAAACAAACTTCGTGCTACTTCTCGCTTCATCACCGTAACCCTTTGATGGTGCTGCCAAACACCTTTTCATAAAAGTAGTTCAGTTTGGTCCAGTCGTCAGTGTTCCACGACGAGTGGCGGCGTAGCTGTTTCAAGTCATGCGAGGCGGCCTTGGAGGCCGTCAGTCGTTGCCGGCTTTTTTCAAAGTCCAACAGGGCTACTTCTACCTGAGCACTTTCACCCTTGCCTGTCACTCGAACAAATACATGCTTGGCATACAGACAACCATGTTGCCAGCGCCCTAGGTGCATGCGCGCCAAGGTGGCGGCAATGGTTTCAAGCACGCGATCATGGAGCGCCTCACCATGAGCTTCACGCTCACCGGCAGCGTACCAATTGTCTATTTCAATAAAACGTTCCAGCGCAGCGGTCACTAACAATGCCCGCCATTGTTTCTCGGGCCCTTGCTGAGCCCCGCAGTACACCAGTTCAGGCACGCCAACCGATAGACGGTTCATGGCGAGCAGCGCATCTTGCTCGCGCAATACCGTTGGGCGACCCAGCGGGTAGCGCCAACTGCGATAGGTGTGTTCGACCTGACGTTTGACATACAGCGTGCGCCCTTTGGCATCGTGGATGCGTTGTACGCCACTCTCACCACCGCGACGCTGATTTGGCTCCTCAACCCACTCGCCTTGTTGCTGCCAGTAGAAATCAAAACGGTCTTCAGTTGCGGGTTGGTGTGGCGACACAGAATCAACGGCCATGCATTACCTCTTACGTAATATATAAACCCGCCACATCGAATAGAGCGGGAGAAAATCCAGATGCTCCTGAACAGTAAAACCAGCCTTTTTAAACTCGGCTTCAACGGTAGCCGCCTGTAACACAAAGCGATTTTGGTAACCATCCGGCCCGGCATCCGCAGTGCGCTGACTCTCAAGTCGCTTGCGTTTCCAGGCTTTAACGTTGCCATCAACCCACAATGAAACAATTACGCTGTCTCGGCTGACCCGATGAAACTCCTTAAGCAGAGCCATCCGGTGGCTTGCATCACCAATGTGATGCAGCAGACGCATGCAAAAAATGCTGTCTACGGCGTTGTCTGCAAGGTCTATGTCAAATGCAGATGTTTGCAAGCACCTTACGCGTTTCACCACATCAGCAGGCTGAGCGATCGACGCCACCTCAAGCATGGACGCCGAATTATCTGCACCGATGATTCCCCGGTTTGGATGTTCAGCCAACAGCGGCCAAAACCGCCCCGCCCCACAGGGTAGGTCTAAAACTAGACCAGGTTCGCCCACCAGTGCCAAAGCTTTACGCGCCAGTTGTACATCGCGTTTATGCGAGAGGCGCCGAGCAAGCCCGTCCTGGTGTTTAAGCAAATATTCAGTCGCATGTTGCTGGTTATATTTTTCAGAAAATTTAAGTTTGATGGTGGTGCTCATGACGAGTCTCCTGAAGCAAGTAAGCGCCACCTTAAACAGGAGCACGTTTGCATCAGGTCATCATCAGGTGAAAAATTTGTACCATTGAGCCCATAAACTTTGCAGGGTTTTACAGGCTCAAGATACTGGCTTAGGGCCATTCAGCCAACTAATCAATTGTAGGAAGAGCGACCCACAGAACGTGGGCCACGAAAGGAAGTTCAGAGTTCTGCGGGGTTCAACTCGACGTGGAAGCGGCAGCCGTTGGGCTCCATGGTGGTTAGTGTCACACGCCAGCCCTGGCTGTCGCAGATCCGTTGCACCAGCGACAAACCTAGTCCTAGCCCCTCGCCGCGCTTTTCACTGCCGCGAACAAAGGGTTGAAACATGGCTTGGCGCTTCTCTTCGGGGATCCCGACGCCGCTGTCTTCGACCACAAATCCAGTGGGCTCAAGGCTCAGTCGAATAAAACCGGTATCGGTGTAGTGCAGAGCATTGCGAAGCAGGTTGCCCATGACCGCATGCAGAAATGTCGCGTTGTAACGGGTATCAAGGGGATTACCCGGGTCGTAAATCAGTGTCAGGCCCTTCGCTTCAATAGGGCCGCGCCACAAGCTGATCAATCCTTCCGCCACGGTGGTCAGGGTGACAGTGGGCGACATGCTGGCATCTTCATGCTGGGCGCGAGCCAGCATGAGAAAGGTCTGCACCAGTTCGCGCATTTCTTCGCAGGCCCGGGAAATACGCTCCACTTGTGAGCGACTACGCTGATCCAGCGACGGACTTTCCAGCAGTAACTCGCAGGAACTGGCCAACACCATCAAGGGCGTACGCAACTCATGACTCACATCGCTGGTGAACAACCGCTCGCGAGTCAAGGTGTCACGCAAACGTCCTAGCGTGGCATCGAAGGCCACCGCCAATTCGCCAACCTCATCGGCCGCATAGTCCGGCGCCAGGGGCGGCGCCAACCCCAACAATTGATCTCGATGCCGCACCTGCCGAGCCAATCGCACCACGGGAGCCATTACTCGGCGTGCAAGCACCCAGCCTAGGAATACTGCCAACGCCAGCGCCAGCACGAAGCCAACCAACACTACGGCAAACAACACGCGCTCGCGCTCTTCAAAATCGCTTTGGTCTTGTAGCAATACATAGCGCCGACCATCGACCACTTCGACCATCGCGTGGTACGACAACTGATCGCGGAACACCTCATGGAAACCCGGCTCCAGGTGGCGCAGGTCCTTGGGCAAGGCAAAATCGCCACGGCCACCACTGTAGTAGAACAACTGATCCGGCTCGGGACGGTGGTTCCAGTCGCTGACGTTATCCATCAGCAGCAGGCGTTGCAGGTCACCGCCCAGCCCTGCTGAAATGAGTTTTTCTTCGACCAAGTGCACGGTGGCAACAATACCCATCGCAAACGTTCCCGCCACCAGCGCACTCATCAGTGCGAAGGCGATGATGATCCGTTGGGCAAGGCTTTGCTTAAACTCCATCACGACTCTCGGCGAGGCGATAGCCCACACCATGCACGGTTTGCAATAAAGGTTTGTCGAACGGTTTGTCGATCACCTGGCGCAACTGGTGAACGTGGCTGCGAAGGCTGTCACTGTCCGGGCAGTCGTCGCCCCATAGGGCTTCTTCAAGCACTTCACGGCGTAACACATGCGGGCTTTTTTGCATCAGCACAGCCAGCAACTTGAGGCCGACCGGGTTGAGTTTGAGCAGGCGCCCTTCGCGAGTCACTTCGAGGGTATCGAGGTCGTAACGCAAGTCTCCGACCTGCAACTCACGACGACCGCCGCCTTGAGCACGGCGTAGCACTGCTTCAATTCGCGCCGCCAGCTCCGAGAGGGCAAACGGCTTGAGCAGGTAGTCATCGGCGCCTGACTTGAAGCCCTGTAGGCGATCATCCAATTGGTCGCGGGCGGTCAGCATGATGACTGGGGTGTCGCGACGTGCGTCTTCGCGTAGGCGTTTGCACAAGGTGTAGCCGTCAATACCGGGCAGCATAATGTCGAGCACGATCAAGTCGTAATGCTCGGTAGCCGCCAGGTGCAACCCTGACAAGCCGTCCTGCGCGCAGTCAACGGTATAACCTTTAAGCCCCAGGTAGTCCGCAAGGTTGGCGAGGATATCGCGGTTGTCTTCAACCAATAAAATTCGCATGGGCACTTTTCTCCGAACGCAGTAACGGCCGTCTTGGCCCGCGCAGCTTAAGGCCAAGAACCGCTGAGAGCTAGCTCCACAGGGCCTTTACACGTTTTAGTTAACAGCCAGACACCTTTAACAATTCTTTCACTCATGGTTCACAGACTGCATACAGTGGCTTGCCCACAATTTACAGGCACAAAAAAGCCCCACCTGATGACTCAGGCGGGGCTTTTGCGTATCGGGGTAGGGCTGGCTTACATCATGCCGCCCATACCACCCATGCCGCCCATGTCTGGCATACCGCCGCCAGCTGGTTTGTCTTCTTGGATCTCAGCGATCATAGCTTCAGTGGTGATCATCAGGCTGGCAATCGACGAAGCCGCCTGCAGAGCCGAACGAGTCACTTTAGCTGGGTCAAGGATACCCATTTCGATCATGTCGCCGTATTCGCCAGTGGCTGCGTTGTAACCGTAGTTACCCGAACCCTGCTTCACTTTGTCGACAACTACGCTTGGCTCGTCACCGGAGTTGGCAACGATCTGGCGCAGAGGTGCTTCAACAGCACGACGCAGCAGTGCGATACCAACGTTCTGATCAGCGTTGTCGCCTTTCAGTTCGGAGATGGCTTGCAGAGCGCGAACCAGTGCTACGCCACCGCCAGGTACCACGCCTTCTTCAACGGCCGCACGGGTAGCGTGCAGGGCGTCTTCAACGCGGGCTTTCTTCTCTTTCATTTCAACTTCAGAACCCGCGCCAACCTTGATCACTGCAACGCCGCCAGACAGCTTGGCCAGACGCTCTTGCAGTTTTTCACGGTCGTAGTCCGACGTGGTATCAGCGACTTGAGCACGGATCTGAGTCACACGTGCCTGGATGTCAGCTTCAACGCCAGCACCGTCGATAACGGTGGTGTTTTCTTTAGTTACGGTTACGCGTTTGGCATTACCTAGGTGTTCCAGGGTAGCGCTTTCCAGGCTCAGGCCGATCTCTTCGGAGATAACGGTACCGCCAGTCAGAACAGCGATGTCCTGCAGCATTGCCTTACGACGATCACCAAAGCCTGGTGCTTTAACAGCAACGACTTTCACGATACCGCGCATGTTGTTCACAACCAGAGTCGCCAAGGCTTCGCCTTCAACGTCTTCGCTCACGATCAACAGTGGACGGCCAGCTTTGGCAACAGCTTCCAGAACTGGCAGCAGTTCACGGATGTTGGAGATCTTTTTGTCGACCAGCAGGATCAGCGGACCGTCCAGCTCAGCAGTCATGGTCTCTGGCTTGTTGACGAAGTACGGCGACAGGTAGCCACGGTCAAACTGCATGCCTTCAACCACAGACAGTTCGTTTTCCAGGCCCGAGCCTTCTTCAACGGTGATCACGCCTTCTTTACCGACTTTTTCCATGGCTTCGGCAATGATGTCGCCGATGGAGCTGTCGGAGTTGGCAGAGATAGTGCCGACCTGAGCGATTGCTTTGCTGTCAGCGCATGGTTTGGCCAGCGACTTCAGTTCTTTGACAATAGCGATGGTCGCTTTGTCGATGCCGCGCTTGAGGTCCATCGGGTTCATGCCGGCAGCGACGGCCTTCAGGCCTTCGTTGACGATCGACTGAGCCAGAACGGTTGCAGTCGTAGTACCGTCACCAGCGTCATCGTTTGCACGGGAGGCAACGTCTTTAACCAATTGCGCGCCCATGTTTTCGAAGCGATCTTTCAGCTCGATTTCTTTGGCGACGGAAACGCCGTCCTTGGTGATGGTCGGAGCGCCGAAGCTCTTCTCGATGATCACGTTACGGCCTTTAGGGCCCAGGGTCGCTTTAACTGCGTCAGCCAGGACGTTTACACCGGCGAGCATTTTTTTACGGGCGGAATCGCCGAATTTAACTTCTTTAGCAGCCATGATCGATCTTCCTTAAATACTTTGTAGTAGCGGGAAAAGGAGCGGGGAATCAGCCTTCGATAACAGCGAGAATCTCGTTCTCAGCCATTACCAACAGGTCTTCGCCGTCGACTTTCACAGTGTTGCTGCCGGAGTAAGGGCCGAACACAACCTTGTCACCCACTTTCACGGCCAGCGCACGCACTTCACCGTTGTCCAGAACGCGACCCGTACCCACAGCGATGACTTCACCGCTGTTAGCTTTCTCGGCAGCCGAACCAGGCAGAACGATACCGCCAGCGGTTTTCTTTTCTTCTTCGCTGCGACGGATTACGACGCGGTCATGCAGAGGACGAAGCTTCATTGTCGATCTCTCCTAATTGTGGTGTTCATCGGCCGGTGTCAATACCGGCTGGGTTTGCAAGTCCGGAAATGCCGGGGGTGATTCGCTAAAGGAGCCTGCTGTTGCCAGCAAAACCCTGCGGTGTCAGTTACATAAGGGCGCATCCAGTGATTACAAGGGCGCCCTACCGAAATTTTTTACCTTTTGTACGGCCCAAAAACAAACACGGCACCGTAGGTGCCGTGCCAAAGCCTTTGAAGGAAAGTTTACTTGTCGCGGTGTTCGAACTCGCCTTCGATCACGTTGGGCTCACGACCCAACGGTTGGTGCGTGCCCGGTCGACGTGCCGCTTCAAACTCATCGGCAAACGCACGCTGACGAATGGCCTGTTCTTCTGCGCGCTTGCGCAGGCGGTTGACCAGAAAACGGCGAACCGGCGGAAACAGCAACAACAGACCTGCGATGTCGCTGATAAAACCTGGAAGCACCAGCAAGCCGCCACCCAATGCCATCATCAGGCCATGCAGCATTTGCTGGGCAGGCAGCTCACCGCGATTAAGGCTCTCGCGGGCACTCAAGGCAGTCGCCAACCCTGCAACGCGTACCACCAGGACACCCAGCATGGAGCCTGCAATTATCAGCAACAACGCGGGGAAAAACCCAATAGCGGTGCTGACCTTGAAAAAGACGTACAGCTCTAGCACTGGAAATAAAAGAAAGAGCAATAGAAAAGCGCGCATCAAATGATTCCTCTCCGGAAGAATATCTTCCAACCCAGCTTAGATGACGTCGCGCCGTTCTGAATTCAAGACTGTGAAGTTTCTTTTTTCGGCCATTCACTCGCACGGGCCAGAAAAACCAAGGCTTCGCGAACCTGTGTCGAATTGTTACAAGCCTCTGGAAAGCCCAGCCAATAGAGGCTTTGGCCAATGCATAAATGCATTCCTTCGCTGTCGAGCCCGACCATTTTGGCCGGCTCGGTGCGGGGCAGCCCACTCAATTCGACGTAATGGGCGATGGCGTTGGCATGGTCGTCGTTCATGTGATCGACCATACGCCCTTCGACCGGACCGGCAAAAGGGTTGGCCACGGTGATTTGATCCAACCAGTGAATTGCGCCGAAGCCGCCAATATACCGATGCCGAATCGGGTTTAGCACCCAGAAGTCGAAATCGTGCGCGGTGTGATAATTCTGCGATTGTGGGAAGTAGCGGTAATAACGCTCAGCCGCCGCTTCGATGGCAGCAGGATCTGTCAGTTGCTCGGCTTCAGCCAGATACGTCAGGCGCCCAACGGCCTGCACATCGTCTGCGCCACGCTCGCCGACCATCAGGGAGCACTTGGGGTCTTTACGCAAATTGTGGGTGTGCTGAGCAATCCGACTGATCAGTATCAGTGGCCGCCCCTGCTCATCTAGGCAATAGGGCACGACCGAACCGAAGGGAAACCCTGGCATCGCCTTGGAGAGCGTGGACAGCGCTCCACGGTATTCCTTGAGCAATAATTCTCGGGCATGCTTGGCAGCTTCAACGCTCAACTTATGACTCCTCAATAAAAATCCGTCGAAACGGTCGAGATCAGGGCACTCATGCAACTAAAAGACAAAGTAATCATTATCACTGGCGGCTGCCAAGGGCTAGGTCGCGCAATGGCTGAGTATCTTGCAGCCAAGGGCGCAAAACTGGCACTGGTTGACCTTAATCCGGAAAAGCTCGGGCTGGCTGTTGCCGCCTGTGAGGCCCACGGTGTAGAGGCTCGTGCTTACGTGTGCAACGTGGCAGACGAAGAACAAGTAACACAAACCGTCGGGCAAATTGCTGAAGACTTTGGCGCCATCAATGGCTTGGTCAACAATGCCGGGATCCTGCGTGATGGCCTGCTCTTAAAGGTCAAGGACGGGGTGATGACCAAGATGAGCCTGGCCCAATGGCAGGCCGTCATCGACGTCAACCTGACCGGGGTTTTTCTCTGCACCCGTGAGGTAGCGGCGAAGATGATCGAATTGAACAACCAAGGCGCGATCATCAATATTTCGTCGATCTCGCGGGCGGGCAACGTGGGTCAAACCAACTACTCAGCCGCTAAGGCAGGCGTAGCGGCGGCGACCGTGACCTGGGCCAAAGAGCTGGCGCGCTATGGCATTCGTGTGGCGGGGATTGCTCCCGGCTTTATCGAAACCGAGATGACGCTGGGCATGAAGCCCGAGGCTCTAGAAAAAATGACCTCAGGCATCCCGCTCAAGCGTATGGGTAAAGCTGAGGAGATCGCCCATTCGGCGGCATACATCTTCGAAAATGACTATTACAGCGGGCGAATTCTGGAGTTAGACGGCGGGTTGCGGATTTAAAAGCCTGCTGTTTGGGAACTGCCGAAGGCTGCGATCTTTTGATTGTTGCAAGGATCGCAGCCGCGGCAGTGCTTACCACATCACGCCAAATCCTGCGGTGTAACGGGTTTTATTGAGTGCGTTGTCAGAACCACTGCCGGTGCCGATCAAGTCTTTTTCGGCCTTGAGGTTGAGCGATGCCCATTCGGTCACTTTGTAGCGCAAGCCGATTTCAGCATCGAGGCTGTAATCTGACGCCCCTTCTAGCGGTTTACCCAACTCTCCATTGGTAAAGAGCGATACCGTTTTGCCTATCAGGTACCGGTTGTAATCCCACTTCATCGCCAGCGAGTAGAAGTTGTTTTTGTTTCCGTCCGAGTATTCATAGTCAGTACGGTTCAGCAGTGAACCCAGCGAGAATGCGCCCAGCTCGTCATCCCAGAACTGATAGCCCGGGCCTGTACCCACAGTGCGCTGACGAGAAATGTCCTCGACCCTGTCTCGGGTGTAACTCAAACGCCCCTGCCAATACCACTTGTCATCAATAAAGTGGTCGAGTGCATATTCGGCGTTCCAGTTGTCAGTTGTAACGACATCGTTCTGGAACACGCGGTTATATGAACCCTCTGCGTGATGACGCCAGGCGCCATGACGGGCGGTCGTCTTAAAGTCGATGTCGTAGTCATCGGTGTCTTTGTCCGCACGCTTGTAGTCCAGCGCAACATCGACATTGCCTTTCCAGGCAAAGTCTTCGATAAGCGGCTTGGGCTTCATGATTTGCTGGATACTCGCCAGCTCAACGGTTTTAGGAGCCTCGCCATTGGCCAGTGTGACGTGGCCGTCTTCGGCGGCTTTCAGGGACTTAGCCTTTTCACCGACGTAGGTATCCTGTTTGACCAGCAACTCCTGATCACTTTCCAGGGTTTTGACTTGCTTCCAGTCAATGGGAATGGCGCCCGCATAATCGGTCTGAATGAGCAACTTGCCACCATCAAACACTTTGATTTTGCCGGACAGACGATCACCGTTCTTCAGCCAGACCGTATCGGCTAGTAAAGGCGTGGACACATTCAAAACGGCAAGGCATAACAGGGTTCTGGACAACATAAGCAGATGCGAAACTCAGATTTTCGAAAGAATGTCGGCATTATCCGCAAGGACACACCCCAGACAAAGAAAGACCGGCTGATAATCATGTAGTTCCTTAATGAGAACAGTTACCGCACGTGTCTAATCTCTCAACGCCAGACATTCATAGAACTGCCCATGAATACACCGCCCCATACTGACCCAACACCTGCTGAGATTCGCCGTACTGCGCTCTATTCAACCTTGATGCTGGTGCCATCAGGCAAGGTTGTGACCTACGGCCAGCTCGCTGATTTGGCGGGTCTGGGGCGCGCAGCACGTTGGGTCGGTCGCACACTGAGTCAGCTTCCCGAAGACACCCGATTACCTTGGCATCGGGTACTGGCAGCTGGCGGCCGGATCAGTTTGCCCGCAGGCAGCGTGTCGGGCGATGAACAGCGTGCGCGCCTGCGCAGCGAAGGGTTAAGCATTGTTAATAATCGCGTGGATATACAGTGCCATGGCTGGCGCCCAATAGAGCACTGCGGTTAGAGTGCGCCCTTTGTTTCCGTAATCAGAGGCAGACTCAAGTCCATGCCCCGTAAAACCTGGCGCGAAGCGCTGGCTGCCTATTCCAGTCCCTCAACCCTTGTGCTGTTGCTGCTCGGTTTCGCCGCCGGTTTACCGTACATGCTGGTATTTTCAACGCTTTCTGTCTGGTTGCGCGAAGCCGGTGTGGCACGCGAAACCATTGGTTATGCAAGCCTGATCGGACTCGCCTACGCCTTTAAATGGGTGTGGTCGCCGCTACTCGACCAGTGGCGCCTGCCATTGCTCGGAAAGCTGGGCCGACGCCGCTCTTGGCTGGTGTTGTCTCAGACGCTGGTAATACTCGGCCTGATCGGCATGGGCTTTTGTGATCCGCAAAAACACCTTTCCTGGCTAATTGCCATCGCCGTTATCGTGTCATTTGCCTCGGCAACCCAAGACATTGCCATCGACGCCTACCGCCTCGAAATCGCCAGCGACAACCGCCAAGCCGCACTCGCCGCCAGTTACATGTCCGGCTATCGGGTTGCTGCGTTACTTGCCACAGCCGGCGCACTATTTTTTGCCGAAGGTTTCGGCTCGACTGGCTTCAACTACAAACACTCAGCGTGGACCGGCACCTATGTGCTCTTCGGGCTGCTGATGGTTCCGGCGCTGCTCACTACCTTTTTTATGCGCGAACCGCCGGTAACGTTACGGACTCAGCTATCAGCTGGACGCTATAGCTTTGTCCATCAGTTGGCCTCGGTTTTCGTACTGATTGTGCTGCTGGTTTCCGTCCCTGCCATGTTCACTCAGTTGTACAACACCAACTTTGCAGGCGTACTTTTTGAAGGCGTAAGCCCGATGAAGCTGGTGATGGAGGATCGGGCCTTTCTGCGGGCCATCCTCTACACCTTGCTGACGGTGCTGTGTTTGTCATCGATAGGACGACGAGGACTGGCCCCAGTACTGACGCCGGTAAATGACTTTATCGTGCGCTATCGCTGGCAAGCGTTACTGCTGCTCGGCTTGATTGCGACCTATCGCATGTCGGACACGGTCATGGGCGTGATGGCCAACGTGTTCTATATCGATCAAGGTTTCACCAAAGATCAAATCGCAGGCGTGAGCAAGATTTTCGGCCTGATCATGACCCTTCTCGGGGCAGGGATGGGCGGTTTGCTAATTGTGCGCTTCGGCATATTGCCAATTCTGCTGATTGGCGGAGCCGCGTCCGCAGCCACCAACCTTCTATTTATGCTGCTGGCCGACATGGGCCCGAACCTGCATATGCTGATTGTTACGATTTCGCTCGACAACTTCAGCTCTGGCCTCGCCACATCAGCCTTTGTTGCCTATCTGTCGAGCCTCACCAACCTCAAGTTTTCCGCTACCCAGTACGCCCTGCTCAGCTCGATCATGCTGTTGCTTCCGCGTTTGATGGGCGGCTATTCAGGGGTCATGGTCGAGAAGTATGGCTATCACAACTTCTTTATCATCACCGCATTGATGGGCATTCCGACGCTGCTGCTAATCAGCTTGCACTGGTATCAGGAAACCCGCAGGGCGCGTCTGAAACCTGCAGAAGACTTCGAAAAACACCCCGAATAATCAGAGGGAGCGCCGCTCCCTCCCCTGGCCTGTACGCAAACACATCTCGCCCGTACAATGCCCAATCACTTTTAGTCACCAGTAACGGCAACGACTACTCATGCGCACCAGTCAATATTTGCTCGCCACACAGAAAGAAACGCCTTCGGACGCGGTCGTTATCAGCCATCAGCTGATGCTGCGCGCCGGCATGATTCGCAAACTGGCTTCAGGCCTGTACACCTGGCTGCCCATGGGCTTGCGGATTATGCGCAAAGCCGAAGCCATTGTTCGCGAAGAAATGGACGCTGCAGGCGCTCTGGAAGTGCTGATGCCGAGCATTCAGCCGGCTGAATTGTGGCAAGAGTCAGGTCGCTGGCAAGAATACGGCCCAGAGTTGCTTCGCCTTAAAGATCGCCACGGTCGCGAATTCTGCGTGGGCCCAACCCACGAAGAAGTCATCACCGACCTGTGCCGCAACGAGCTGAACAGCTACAAGCAGTTGCCGATCAATCTGTATCAAATTCAGACTAAGTTCCGTGACGAGATCCGCCCACGCTTCGGTTTGATGCGCGGTCGCGAATTCATCATGAAGGATGCCTATTCGTTCCACGCAGACCAGGCATCGCTGCAGATCACGTATGACCGCATGCACCAAGCCTACTGCAACGTGTTCACTCGCCTTGGCGTGAACTTCCGCCCAGTTGAAGCCGACAACGGCTCCATCGGTGGCGCTGGCTCACACGAGTTTCACGTGCTGGCCGAGTCCGGCGAAGACGATATCGTGTTCAGCAATGGCTCCGACTACGCCGCCAACATCGAAAAGGCTGAAGCTGTTCCAGCCGAAACCGCACGCGGTGCGGCCACCGAAGCGCTGCGCCTGGTCGATACTCCAGACGCCAAAACCATTGCTCAGTTGGTAGAAGGCTACAACCTGCCAATCGAAAAGACCGTCAAGACCCTGATTGTTCATGCTGCCGAAGAAGGCAAACTGATCGCCTTGGTGATCCGTGGCGATCACGAACTGAACGAAATCAAGGCCGGCAACCACCCACTGGTAGCAAGCCCATTGACCATGGCCTCAGACGCTGAACTGCGTGACGCGATCGGCGCCGGTGCTGGTTCCCTGGGGCCGCTAAACCTGCCGCTGCCGTGCATCATTGACCGTTCGGTCGAGCTGATGAGCGACTTTGGTGTGGGTGCCAACATCGACGACAAACATTACTTCGGCGTGAACTGGGAGCGCGACCTGCCAGTTCCGACCGTTGCCGACCTGCGTAACGTGGTCGCGGGCGATCCAAGCCCGGACGGCAAAGGCACACTGGAAATCAAGCGCGGCATTGAAGTCGGCCATATTTTCCAACTGGGCACCAAGTACAGCGAAGCAATGAAGTGCCAGGTACTGGGCGAAAACGGCAAGCCTGTGACCCTGACCATGGGTTGCTACGGCATCGGCGTTTCTCGCGTGGTGGCAGCTGCCATCGAGCAGAATAATGACGAACGCGGCATCATCTGGAGCGATGCACTGGCTCCTTTCCAAGTCGCCTTGGTACCCCTGCGCTACGAAACTGAAGCCGTGCGCGAAGCTACCGACGCGCTGTATGCACAGCTGACCGCTGCAGGCTTTGAAGTGCTGCTGGACGACCGTGACAAGAAAACCAGCCCAGGCATCAAGTTCGCTGACATGGAACTGATCGGCATCCCACACCGGATCGTTGTCAGTGACCGTGGTCTGGCTGAAGGCAATCTGGAGTACAAGAGTCGCACTGAAGCAGAGCCACAAGCCCTGCCCGTTGCTGACGTTCTGGCTTTCCTTCAGGCGCGCATCCGTCGCTGAACCCAGATTAGAGACGCCATGTTCAATCGAAGTACCTTAACCCTCGGGGGCGCCGCCATGTGCGGCGCCCTGCTGTTGAGCGGCTGTGCCAATCACATGTCGCAACGCAGCGAACACGAGGAGCGCATCGAGCGCAAACTGCTTGCCCATAACCTGCAGATTGATGTCGGTTCACCGTCTGTGCTGGAGCTGCCTCAACGCCGCGTACGCATCAATGAACAGAAGACGTTTGAAGTCACTGAGTTCGATGTCACCCGTCATTACGACCGTTACACGCCCTACCAGCCGTGGCGTGAAATCTATGAAGTCCCGCTCGGTGCGGTTGCGATTGTGGGCGGCGTCGGCGCCAATGTGCTGAACGTTTTCATGTTTGGGCAATTGCCTGACAGTGTGACCAAAGACTGGATCAGTTACGGTTTCGCGGGCATTAACCCGGCCATGAACGTGCAATCCCATGGCCGCGCCGAGCAGAACCTGGCTGGCATTGACGAGGTTCAACGCGACAAGCGGCTTGAGTATTCAAGTTTGCCGTGGGCTGAACGCCCGGTCATCGTCAGCGCAGGCAAGCAAAGCCATGAGCTGACCACTGATCGTAATGGTGTGCTGCGCCTCAACTTGCTCGACAGCCCGTTTGCCGAGCAAGACTTGAATCACGTCAACAAACTGACCATTACGGTCGAAGATGCCCAGGACGAAACCCACTCAGACTCGACCTTGTCGATCAGCAGCAACCTGCGGGGTAAGTTGCTCGAAGCGCACAACCTGATCTACGACGACCTTGAAGGCGACGACGTCAACCAATGGGTTCACCGGGTCAAGCGCTTGTCAGAACTGGGACTGGAAGAAGAAGCCAGCGAACTGGAACAAAGCCTGATCGAACTCACACGCAACGATCCTGAGTTGCAGCGTGAATTCCTTCAGTCTCTGACCAAGAACGCCGGTCGTCTGGTAGCGGACCCTGGGGTTAGCTGAGCACGCCTCAACTGTGCGCATGACCAACGGATAGGAAGAGACGACAGCCTCGCGCCTACAGGGGTCTTGCGAACAACTCCAACTGTTCATGGCCACTGCTCAAATCATGTAAACGCACGCCCAGCCCTAACAATCGAACGGGCTTGGCGCCGCGTGCAAATGCCTGACTTAACAACCCCTGATAACTTTCAAGGTCCCGCCCCGCTCCGGATTGCTCCAGCGTGGTTTGGGTAAAGTCGTGAAATTTAACTTTGACGAACGGTTTTCCAGGACGATAGCTGCTGTCGATTCGGTCAATGCGCCTGTTCAACGTCTCTAAAAGCTCGGGAAGCTTTTCCAGGCAGGTAGCCAGATCCGGCAAGTCTGTGTCGTACGTATTTTCGACGCTGACTGACTGGCGCCGACTGTCACTTTGCACCAACCGATCATCAATCCCACGTGCCAGCCCCCACAATCGCTCACCGAAACTGCCGAATTCACGTACCAGCGCCAGCTTGTTCCACTCGCGCAAGTCGTGGCAGGTTTCAATCCCCAGTCGCCCCAGCTTGTCCGCCGTGACTTTGCCCACACCATGCAGCTTGTTGACCGGCAGCGCAGAGACAAAGTCTTCAACCTGATCCGGGGTAATCACAAACAGTCCGTTGGGCTTTTTCCAGTCACTGGCAATCTTGGCCAGAAACTTATTCGGCGCCACACCTGCCGATACCGTGATGTGCAACTGACTCGAGACCCTGCGCCGAATGTCTTGAGCAATACGCGTGGCACTGCCACCAAAATGTGGGCTATCCGACACATCCAAATAGGCTTCGTCCAATGACAGCGGCTCAATCAGCTCGGTGTAATCGCGCAAGATGCTATGGATTTCTTTTGAGGCCTCTTTATAAGCATCCATCCGACCGTTAACGATGATCAGGTCCGGACACAGCTTAAGGGCATGCCGAGACGCCATCGCCGAACGCACGCCATACGCCCTTGCTTCGTAGTTACAGGTTGAGATCACCCCGCGCCGGTCGGCA
This sequence comes from Pseudomonas psychrophila HA-4, assembly GCF_000282975.1. GTDB lineage: Bacteria > Pseudomonadota > Gammaproteobacteria > Pseudomonadales > Pseudomonadaceae > Aquipseudomonas > Aquipseudomonas psychrophila_A. Next base: position 426 of record NZ_ALJC01000077.1, on the reverse strand, counting down.
GAGCCCCCGACAGCCATTGGCTTATTCGCCAGGCTCGGGTCATCACGCATCTCAATAGCGGCATAGAAACAGTCACAGTCGACGTGGATAATTTTGCGCTGCGTCATGTAAGGCGATGTTCTTTAAGGGAGTAGGCAATGCAGGCCGCCAGTATGTCACCGAGAACTGTATATAGCACCAGTAGTGTTGCTCGCTCCGACAAGCGCTGCCTGACCTGCATAAATTTGTTTTTCTAATCAACCATATCCCTCTAATAGAGCTACATCCCTTACGCTATAAGGCTTGCAGCCATTTTCATAGCCTATATCTCTATCTAAGCGATTGAACCAGAAGGCTTTTTTATAAATTAAGGTTTGACAGGATTGCGTATCGCTGTAGAATCCGCCCCACAGACGCGGGATGGAGCAGTCTGGTAGCTCGTCGGGC
>NZ_ALJC01000076.1 GCF_000282975.1 Pseudomonas psychrophila HA-4 | reverse complement strand
ACGTAGCCTCGCAGGCTCGGCAACTGCTACACAGTGGTGAACGAGCGAACAATCTTGCCCAGGGTTTCCATGGCCTTTTCACAGGTCTCATCCCACGGGCTACCGTAGTTCAGGCGGATGCAGTTTCTAAAGCGCTGGGTCGCCGAGAAAATCGGCCCCGGCGCGATGCTGATGCCTTGGGCCAACGCCATCTGAAACAGTTTGAGTGAGTCCATTTGCTCAGGCAGTTCAAGCCACAGAAAATACCCGCCTGCCGGTTTACTGACCCGGGTTTGCGCCGGGAAGTACCGCGCGATCGCTGCCAACATCGCGTTTTGCTGGTCTTCGAGTGCATCGCGCAGGCGCCGCAAGTGACGGTCGTAACCGCCGTGCTGCAAATAGTCGGCAATCGCCGCTTGTGCCGGCATTGATGCACACAGCGAGGTCATGAGTTTGAGGCGTTCTATCTTTTGCGCAAAGCGCCCGGCCGCGACCCAACCGATCCGATAGCCCGGTGCCAGACTTTTGGCAAACGAGCCGCAATGCATCACCAGCCCTTCAGTGTCGAACGCCTTGGCGGGTTTGGGCGCGTGCTGACCGAAGTACAGTTCTGCGTATACATCGTCCTCAATCATTGGCACCTGATGCTCGCGCAACAGTTCGACCAGTGCCTGTTTCTTGGCTTCGGGCATGGTGGCGCCAATCGGGTTTTGAAAACTGGTCATGCACCACACGGCCTTGATCGGGTGTCGATCAAGGGTCTGTGCCAGTGCATCGAGGTCGATGCCGTCACGGGGATGGACCGGAATTTCGATGGCCTTGAGCTTGAGTCGCTCCAGCACTTGCAGACAGGCGTAAAAAGCAGGGGCTTCAATCGCCACCAAATCACCGGGCTCAGTCACGGCTTGCAGGCACAGGTTCAAGGCTTCGAGTGCGCCGTTGGTGATCAGTAACTCCTCCATTGGCAGCATCAGCCCGCCAACCATATACCGCAGGGCAATCTGGCGCCGCAGTTGCGGATTGCCCGGCGACATGTCGGTGACCACCATGCGCGGGTCCATTTCGCGGCTGGCGCTGGCCATCGAGCGGGCCAGACGTTGCAGAGGGAACAACATGGGGCTGGGGAAGGCCGAGCCAAAGGGCACCGTGTGCGGGTCCTTGATCGAGTCCAGTACCGAGAACACCAGGTCGCTGACATCGACCTGAGTGGACTCAGTCGCGTGGCTGCTGACCACCGGCTCAGAAAACGGGCTGGGCGCGTGCGTGTTGACGAAATACCCCGAGCGCGGCTTGGCGCGAATCAACCCACGGCGTTCAAGCAGGTAATAGGCTTGAAATACCGTGGACGGGCTGACCCCATAGGTTTGGCTGGCATAGCGCACTGAAGGCACACGCTGACCGGGGCCGAGCACCCCGCTGCGGATCAGCTCAGCAATATCGTCAGCGAATTTTTCGTAGCGTTTCATGGGCTAAAAGCGCGCTCCTACCAACATTTTTAGGGTTAACGGTTCAACGGTGCCACAAACCGGCTCTTGGCCACACTGCGCACACTCGGTTCATCGGTATCGGTGACCACAAATTCTATCGTCTGTGAGCTGCTCTTCGGCCGCTCGGCCAGCAGCGCCACAGACACCGGCACTTCGACGATCTCGCCAGGGGCTAGGGTCAACTCGGTTTTGCCCTGCAACTGGAATTCGTCGCCCTGCTGCAACGACACGCGATAGTGCTGCGGTTCTTGGGTTTTGTTAATGATTTTAAGGCTGTAGATGTTCTCGATCTGGCCTTGGCTGTTTTCGCGGAACAGGCCTCGGTCCTTGATGACATCCAGTGACACCATAGAGCGTTGATTCAAGGCCACCACCAAGGCGCCGATCATCAGCACCAGCACCACCGCGTAGCCCATTAGGCGTGGGCGTAACCAGTGCGTTTTGCCGCCCTGCAATTCATGTTCGGAGGTGTAACGCACCAAGCCACGGGCATAGCCCATTTTGTCCATCACCGAATCACAGGCATCGACGCAGGCAGCGCAACCGATGCACTCCATTTGCAGCCCGTCGCGAATGTCGATTCCGGTCGGGCATACCTGTACGCACATCGTGCAGTCGATGCAATCGCCTAACCCGGCTTTCGCGGGTTCTACCCCGCGTTTGCGTGGGCCACGGTTTTCGCCACGGGCCACGTCATACGAGATCGCCAAGGTGTCCTTATCGAACATCACACTCTGAAAGCGCGCATAGGGGCACATGTGCATGCACACCGCTTCACGCAGCCAGCCCGCGTTGAGGTACGTGGCACCGGTAAAGAACAACACCCAGAACAAACTGATCCCGGCTATTTCTAGCGTTATCAACTCAATGGCCAGAGGGCGAATGGGCGTGAAGTACCCGACAAAGGTCAATGCCGTCAGCACACTGATCGCCAACCACAGCAAATGCTTGGCCGTACGCCGGGCAATCTTGTTTAAGCGCCAGGGCGCGGCTTGCAGCTTGACGCGCTGGTTTCTGTCACCCTCGGTGATCTTTTCACACCACATAAACAGCCACGTCCAGGTGCTTTGCGGGCAGGTGTATCCACACCACACCCGACCGGCAAACACCGTGATCGCAAACAGGCCAAAGGCGGCAATGATTAGCAGTGCCGACAACAAAATGAAGTCTTGAGGCCAGAACGTGGCGCCAAAGATGTGGAATTTACTTTCTGACAAATCCCACAACACAGCCTGACGACCGTCCCAATTCAGCCAGACGGTGCCAAAGAACAGTAAAAATAAAAGGCCAGCGCCCACCATGCGAAGGGTGCGGAACAAGCCGGTAAAACTGCGGGTGTGGATCTGGCTATCGTTGGACCTGTTTTTCGTATGTGTGGCGTTGGAATGCGCAGCCTCAAACGATTCAAGTCTCTGGACGGGAATATGTTTGTTCATGGTCCTTCACTCATCAGCCTCGATCAGGCCGGAGCACTATCCCCCGTCAACTGTTTGCATAACAGGCTCAGGTATTTTTTTAAAAAGCGTATCAGTTGCTTATTTTAGGGGCCTGCGACAATCGGCTGCACCGAGCTTGAGCCGCGCAGTACTTGCTCCTCGGAGGGCTAGCGGATACTGCGCAAACAGAGCGTGATCAAGATCAATTAAATGAGCGAATCACTGATTTTTTTATCAGGGGCTTGCCTGCCATCCGTGGCGCCCAGTGAGATCAATGCGTTTTGCTATTGGCGGTGTGAAGCGCTAGTACGCGCAGGGTTCCCATTAAAGTTTAATCGGCGGCTGTTCGCTGGGAGGGTCGCCAATTGGTTTTGGATCGCCGGTGGGCGGATCTTGCTCAGGGATCGGTTCGGGCTCGCTTGGCGGTAACACAGGGTCGTCAATATTGGGGTCAGGCGTTTCAGCGGGAATTGGAATATTCATCGACATGGCCTCATTGCTGCATGGCAGGGGAGTACAAGGGGTCGACCGCACCTCATCGTCTGCGGTTCCCGTTTGATGACCAACGGGGCACCGGGAAATAGTCTGAACTTTGGCTGGCGTCGTTGCTCCCACCTTAGGGTCTGTACGAAATGTTTTTGCCTTGCATAACCGCGCGCAGATGCATGTCGTGTAGCACCTAAGCCCCCGGTGCAGACGCCGGAATGCGCAATGAAACGACCGCACATGAACGTCCACGGGCGTAAGGAGTGAGCTCGATGAATGCCGATTTCCCGCTGGACCCCGCCACTGGCGCCACTTTGGCGCTGTCCCAAGCTTTGTTGATGCCGCGTATTGCGATTGAGTCCATCTCGCCGGTGCTGGATGGCGGCGAATTTGCGGTCAAGGCCACGGTTGGGCAACGGGTAGAGGTGAGCAGTAAAGTGTTCACCGACGGCCACGACCAATTGGCGGTGATGGTCCACTGGCGGTCATCCAGCCACGATGTCTGGTCAACTGCGCCGATGCGGTTCTTGGGCAATGACACCTGGAAGGGCGAGTTTTTGGTGCCGGTTCAGGGGCGTTATGTTTTTTGTATAGAAGCCTGGATTGACCGTTTCGCCAGCTTTTGCCACGAACTGCAAAAGAAACATCAGGCCGGCGTTGCGGTCAGTTTGGAGTTGCAGGAAGGTCGAATTCTGGTTCAGCGCGCCATCGAGTGCAGTCACGATGAGCTGAAAGAGCAGTTACACGCGCTACTGATTCAGTTGTCCGGGTTGCTGGAAACGGAGCAGGTGGCGTTGTTTGTGCACGAACACAGTGCACAATTGATGGCCGAGGCCCAACACCACGCTTATTTGAGTTTAAGCGCCGAGTATCCGATAGACGTTGAGCGACCCTTGGCAGAGTTTGCCAGTTGGTATGAGCTTTTTCCGCGATCCGTCACCGATGATCCTGCCCGGCACGGCACATTTAATGATGTGCTTGAGCGCTTGCCGATGATCCATGACATGGGTTTTGACGTGCTGTACTTTCCGCCTATCCATCCGATTGGCCGCAGTCATCGCAAAGGTCCGAACAATTCATTGCAGGCCGGGGAGAACGACCCTGGCAGCCCTTATGCAATCGGCAGTGATGAGGGCGGCCACGACGCCATACACCCGCAGTTGGGTACCCGTGAGGAGTTTAGGCAACTGGTGGCGGCGGCCCACCAACACGGTTTGGCCATTGCCCTGGATTTTGCGATTCAGTGTTCCCAAGACCACCCATGGCTCAAACAGCACCCCGGCTGGTTTAACTGGCGCCCCGATGGGACGATTCGTTACGCAGAGAACCCGCCGAAAAAGTATCAAGACATCGTCAATGTCGACTTTTATGCCCCCGATGCGATTCCCAGCCTGTGGCTAGAACTGCGCGACATCGTGCTGGGTTGGGTGAACGAGGGGGTACACATCTTTCGTGTCGACAATCCGCACACCAAGCCTTTGCCCTTCTGGCAGTGGTTGATAGCGGATGTGCGGGCCTTGCACCCCGAGGTGATTTTTCTGGCCGAGGCCTTCACAACGCCCGCGATGATGGCGCGCTTGGGCAAGGTCGGTTATTCGCAGAGTTACACCTACTTCACGTGGCGCAACACCAAAGCTGAACTAGCGACTTATTTCACCGAGCTCAACCAAAGCCCACTGCGTGAATGTTTTCGGCCTAATTTCTTCGTCAATACGCCAGACATAAACCCTCGGTTTCTGCACGAGTCAGGGCGGGCTGGTTTTTTGATTCGGGCCGCGTTGGCAACTATGGGTTCCGGTCTGTGGGGCATGTACTCGGGGTTCGAGTTGTGTGAGTCCCAGGCCGTGGCGGGCAAAGAGGAATACCTGGATTCCGAGAAATACCAAATCCGCCCAAGAGACTTCAGCGCACCGGGCAACATTGTTGCCGAAATCGCACAACTGAACCGCATTCGACGTCAAAACCCGGCCTTGCACAGTCATTTGGGTTTTACGCTCTACAACGCGTGGAATGACAACATTTTGTACTTTGGCAAGCGCAGTGCCGATGGCAGCAATTTTGTACTGGTGGCTGTCAGCCTCGACCCACACAACGCTCAGGAAGCGCATTTCGAGTTGCCGTTGTGGGAGATGGGGCTTGCCGATGATGCGCAGACGTCAGGTGAGGATTTGATGAGCGGGCATCGCTGGACCTGGTATGGAAAAAACCAGTGGATGCGCTTGGAGCCTTGGCATCAGCCGTTTGGCATTTGGCGCATCAAAGCCCTTTAAGGCCGTTCCCGAAGCGGCTGTCAGGCCGTGGGCAACAGACTCAGCAGGTATATTTCCCATGGCGAAGCAAAGCGTACCGGCAAGTTTTATCAAAGACCCGCTCTGGTACAAAGACGCGGTGATTTACCAAGTACACATCAAGTCTTTTTTTGACTCGAATAACGACGGCATCGGCGATTTTCCGGGGCTCATCAGCAAGCTCGATTACATTGCCGAGTTGGGGGTCAATACGGTGTGGTTGCTGCCGTTTTATCCTTCGCCGCGTCGCGATGACGGCTACGACATTGCTGACTATCGGGGCGTACACACGGATTACGGCACGTTGGCCGATGTTAAGCGTTTTATCAAAGAGGCCCATGCCCGCGGCCTGCGAGTGATTACCGAATTGGTGATCAACCACACCTCTGACCAGCACCCTTGGTTTCAAAAGGCCCGTCACGCCAAAGCCGGCTCAAAGGAGCGCGATTACTACGTGTGGTCGGACACGGATGAAAAATACGACGGCACGCGGATTATTTTCCTGGACACAGAAACGTCCAACTGGACCTGGGACCCTGTGGCGGGCCAATACTTTTGGCACCGCTTCTATTCCCATCAGCCAGACCTCAATTTTGATAATCCGCAGGTCATGAAAGAAGTGCTCTCGGTGATGCGCTATTGGTTGGACATGGGCATCGACGGCCTGCGCCTGGACGCCATCCCCTACTTGATTGAGCGTGATGGCACTAACAACGAGAACCTGCCTGAGACCCATCAGATCCTCAAACAGATCCGCGCAGAAATCGACGCCCATTACCCGGATCGTATGCTCTTGGCCGAGGCCAATCAGTGGCCTGAAGACACTCAGCAGTATTTTGGCGACACCGATGGCATTAACGGCGATGAGTGCCACATGGCCTTCCACTTTCCGCTGATGCCGCGTATGTACATGGCATTGGCTCAGGAAGACCGTTTTCCTATCACCGACATTCTGCGACAGACCCCGGAAATCCCTGCGAACTGTCAGTGGGCGATCTTCTTGCGTAACCACGATGAGTTGACCCTAGAAATGGTCACCGACAAAGAGCGTGATTACCTCTGGAACTACTATGCCGCTGACAAACGCGCGCGCATCAACTTGGGTATTCGTCGGCGTTTGGCACCGTTGATGGAGCGCGACCGTCGACGTATCGAGCTGCTAAACAGTTTGCTGTTATCCATGCCGGGCACGCCGACCCTGTATTACGGCGATGAAATTGGCATGGGTGACAATATTTACCTCGGTGATCGCGACGGTGTTCGCACCCCGATGCAGTGGTCGATAGACCGTAATGGCGGTTTTTCACGGGCCAATCCTGCCAGCCTCGTATTGCCGCCCATCATGGACCCGCTGTATGGCTATCAGTCAGTGAACGTTGAAGCGCAAGCGGGTGATCCGCATTCACTGCTTAATTGGACGCGTCGACTGCTGGGGGTGCGCAAACAGCAAAAGGCCTTCGGTCGCGGCACGTTGAAAATGCTGTCACCCAGTAACCGCCGAATTTTGGCTTACATCCGTGAGTTCACTGACGAGCAGGGCAAAACTGAGACCATTTTGTGTGTGGCCAATGTGTCGCGCAGTGCTCAGGCGGTCGAGTTGGACTTGTCTGAGTTTGCGGGCCGCGTCCCTGTGGAAATGTTGGGGGGCAATGCTTTTCCGCCTATTGGGCAGGTGGACTTCATGCTCACCCTCTCACCCTATGGGTTTTACTGGTTTTTACTGGCCAGCGAAAACCAGATGCCCAGTTGGCATGCCGAGCCGTCGCAAAGCTTGCCGGAGCTGGTCACGCTGGTGCTCAAGCGAGGGCTTGAAGAGTTACTCGATCCGCCGGTGAGTACCACGCTGGAGAAAGTGGTGTTGCCGGCCTGGCTGCACAAGCGCCGTTGGTTTGGACGCAAGGATGTGCCGATTGAAACGGCGAAGATTGCTTACGGCGCACGGTTTGGCGATGCCAGCCGCCCGGTGTTGTTGACTGAAATAGAGGTGACCAGTGAAGGCCAGCAGCACCGTTACCAGTTGCCCTTAGGCGTGCTCGGCGAAGACCAACCCAACAGCGCGCTTGCCCAACACGTGGTCTTGTCCAGATTGCGTCGCGGGCCACGCGTGGGGTTCATGACCGATGCCTTCACTTTGGAATCTTTCGTACACAGCGTGCTGGCAGCCATGCAACAAGGTCAGAAGGTCAGCAGCAGCGCTGGCACTATCCACTTTGACGCCACCACAGAAATGGCCTCTCTTGAGCTCAATGAACACAGCGAGGTGCGTTACCTCAACACTGAACAGTCCAACAGTTCGGTGGTGATTGGCGGGGTCATGGTGCTCAAGCTCTTGCGGCAACTGAACAGTGGTCAGCATCCTGAACTTGAAATGGGCGCTTTCCTGACGGCAGCCGGGTACCCGAATATTTCACCGTTGCTGGGCTCTGTGGTTCGCCGAGATGCGCAAGGTGAAGACACCTTGCTGATGATTGCGCAGGGCTACCTGAGTAATCAGGGGGATGCCTGGACCTGGACTCACAACAACCTTGAGCGGGCGATTCGTGATGAGTTGGCCGACGCCATGTCTGAGCACCCTCAGCATTTCAACGCGCTGGGTGAACTGGCCGACTTTGCGGGTTTGCTCGGTCAGCGCTTGGGTGAAATGCATGGCGTGTTGGCTCAGGCCCATGACAACCCGCAGTTTGCCCCACAAACCACCTCGGATACCGATGTACTGCATTGGGCAAGCCATATCAGCGAGCAAGTGAAACAAGCGTTCAAACACCTTAAAGATCATGTGCCACAGCTCTCTGCCGAGCAGCAACAGCAAGCCAAAAAACTGCTCACGCAGCAAAGCGCAATTGCGGCGTACATTCAGCAGTTGTCCAAGCAAACCCTAGGCGGTTTGAAGATCCGGGTGCACGGGGATTTGCATTTGGGGCAGGTGTTGGTCGTGCAGGGCGATGCTTACTTCATCGACTTTGAAGGTGAGCCCGCCCGCTCACTGGCCTCGCGGCGCAGCAAACATAGCCCGTACAAAGACGTCAGCGGTTTATTGCGCTCCTTTGACTATGCCGCGGCTATGGCGATCAGCAACGTGCAGCAAGCTGACCACTCAGCAGAAGCGAGCGAAGCGCGTCAACGGGTCGTAAAGCGTTATTTAAATGAGTCTCGTAAGGCTCTGATTGATGCATATCGGCTGGCAACAGCTAGCCTTGCTCATGCGTGGAAAGCGCCAAACGGTGAGGAGGCCGCATTGGCGTTGTTCAGTCTGGAAAAGGCGGCCTATGAAATTATCTATGAAGCAGCCAATCGACCTGCCTGGTTGCATGTTCCCTTGCAGGGTTTGAGCGATTTGCTAGTCCACTTGCCAAGCACGGCCAAGCCTTTACCTGATGGAGAGAAGTGATGAGTTCAAGTAAAGATTTGGGGCATGGCGTGAGCGCTGTATTGCCGGGGCGTCAAGACATCGAGGCATTGATCAACGCCAGGCATCGAGACCCGTTTGCTGTGCTGGGCCCGCACCCGGACGAGCAGGGCGGGCAGGTCATCCGGGCTTTTCTGCCGGGGGCGCTAAGCGTCAAACTGGTTGAACGCGACAGCGATGACATCATCGGTGAGTTGCCCAGTACCGAAGTGCCTGGGCTATTTGCAGCACGTTTTGGCGACCTACAGCCTTATCGATTGCGCATCAATTGGGCAGGTACCGAGCAGACCAGTGAAGACCCCTACAGTTTTGGCCCGCTGCTCGGTGAAATGGATCTATACCTGTTTGCCGAAGGCAATCACCGTGACTTGAGCAGTTGCTTGGGCGCGCAGATTTTGAGCGTGGACGGTGTGCCCGGTGTGCGTTTTGCAGTCTGGGCGCCGAATGCCAAACGCGTTTCGGTGGTCGGCGATTTCAATAGTTGGGATGGCCGCCGTCACCCAATGCGCTCGCGTCATCCAAGCGGCGTGTGGGAGTTGTTTATTCCGCGCCTAGAGGCGGGTGAAGCCTACAAGTTTGAAATTCTCGGGGCGCAAGACGTCGTTCTGCTTAAAGCTGATCCGGTGGCATTGGCCACCCAACTGCCGCCACTGACAGCCTCGGTGGTGTCCACGCCTTTGGCAGTGGAGTGGCAAGACGCGACCTGGATGCAGGAACGCGCCAACCATCAGCGGCATGACGCGCCGCTGTCTATCTACGAGTTGCATGCCGGTTCCTGGCAGTGTGAAATCGACGATGCCGGAGAGGTTGCCCGTCAATACAGCTGGTCTGAACTGGCTGAAAGGTTGATTCCCTACGTGCAGCAGTTGGGCTTCACACACATCGAACTGATGCCGATTATGGAGCACCCTTTTGGCGGCTCATGGGGCTACCAACCGTTGTCCCAATTTGCACCGAGCGCACGCTACGGATCACCCGCAGACTTTGCAGCCTTCGTCGATGCCTGCCACGTCGCGGGGATTGGTGTGATCTTGGACTGGGTACCGGCGCACTTTCCCAATGATGCCCACGGCCTGGCGCATTTTGATGGCACGGCGCTGTATGAATACGCCAACCCGCTTGAAGGCTACCACCCAGATTGGAATACCCTGATTTACAACCTGGGGCGTACCGAAGTGCACGGTTTCATGCTGGCTTCGGCCTTGCACTGGCTAAAGCATTTTCATATCGACGGCTTGCGCGTGGATGCGGTGGCCTCAATGTTGTACCGCGACTATTCGCGCAAGGCCGGAGAGTGGGTGCCGAACCGCTTGGGCGGTCGTGAAAACCTTGAGGCAATCGACTTTTTACGGCACTTGAACGACGTGGTGGCGCTTGAGGCTCCCGGTACATTGATGATTGCCGAAGAGTCCACGGCCTGGCCCGGTGTCAGCCAGGGCACCGAACAGGGCGGCTTGGGTTTTTCGTACAAGTGGAACATGGGTTGGATGCATGATTCGCTGCATTACATCCAACAAGATCCGGTGTACCGCGCGCACCATCACAACGAATTGAGTTTTGGCTTGGTGTACGCCTGGAGTGAGCGTTTTATTCTGCCCATTTCCCATGACGAGGTAGTTCACGGCAAACATTCGCTGATCGACAAAATGCCCGGTGATCGCTGGCAGAAGTTCGCCAACTTGCGTGCGTACTTGAGTTTTATGTGGGCGCATCCGGGCAAGAAGCTGCTGTTTATGGGCTGCGAATTCGGCCAGTGGCGCGAGTGGAACCACGATCAGGAACTTGACTGGTACTTGTTGCAATACCCCGAACACAAAGGGGTGCAGAAGTTGGTCGGGGATTTGAACCGCTTATACCGTGACTTCCCGGCGTTACACGACCAGGACGATTTGTCGGCCGGCTTCCAATGGTTGATTGGCGATGATGCGACCAACAGTGTCTATGCCTGGTTGCGCTGGAGCAAAGAGGGTAAACCGTTGCTGGTGGTGGCCAACTTTACGCCGGTGCCGCGTGAGGCTTACCGCATTGGCGTTCCCTTTGCCGGAGGCTGGCAAGAGGTGCTCAACAGCGATGCCGATATGTATGCGGGCTCCAACTATGGCAATGGCGGGGGAGTGATGACCGATGAACTGCCCAGCCACGGGCAGGGTGTTTCAGTGGCGTTAAATCTGCCGCCACTCAGTGTGCTGATCCTGCAACCTACAGGCTGATTTCGGTACAGGCAGGGGCGAACTCGCCCCTGCTCAATCGTGCTGGCGCTGCTACAGATGCACCTCAACGGCCAAGGGCAAATGATCGGATAAATGTGTCCAGGGCTTACCGTCGAGAATTCTCGGGTTCTGGCTGCTGGCATTGCGCAGATAAATACGGTCCAGACGCAGTAATGGCCAGCGCGCCGGGTAGGTTTTGGCGAGTTTGCCATGGTGACGCTCAAACACCTCGTGCAAGTCGTCACGTTGTGAAAGGGCCGCGTTGCCATGCTGTTTCCAATCGTTGAAGTCACCCGCAATGATCACCGGGTCTTCAGGCGGTAAGGATTTAAGCAGTTGGTTCAGCAACACGATTTGTAACTGTCGATGGCTCTCAAGCAAGCTCAAGTGCACACAAATAGCGTGTACTTGCGTATGCCCCGGCACCTCTAGTACGCAGTGCAGCAAGCCACGTTGTTCGGGGCCTGTGATCGATACATCGAGGTTGCGATAGGACGTGATCGGGTACTTGGACAACACCGCGTTGCCGTGATGGCCATCGGGGTAAACCGCATTGCGGCCATAGGCATAGTCGCTCCACATGCTGTCTGCCAAAAATTCGTACTGTGAGACGGACGGCCAGTGGTCATAGCGCGCAGAGTGCTTGGCATGTTCGCCGAGCACTTCTTGCAAAAACACCAAGTCGGATTGAGTCTCACGCACGGCTTCGCGCAGCTCGGGCAGGATAAAACGTCTGTTGAAAACGGTGAACCCCTTGTGGGTGTTGACCGTCAGCACCTTCATTCGGTGAACATCAGGCACAGCATTAGGGACGGGTGATTCAATGATGTTGCCGGCTATATCAAGGCTCATGCTTTCTCCTGTGCGAGTGGGCTCACGTCGGCTTGGCCGTAGAGTGCACAGGCTATTTATAGCGTACCGGTGCGTGAGTCCGGTTGATGGTGGTCATGTTCAGGCGACGTCAGCAGTGACTTCAAATAGTCACCAAAGCCGCCTTTGGCGCGGCAGTCCAGGCGAGCACTGGTCGTCACTTTGGGGCGGTGGCTCCAGGCAATAGTGGCGCCGCACGCTTGCAGTTGTTTCACCAGATGAACGTCTTCATGGCACTTAAGGGGCAAAAAACCGCCCGCCTGCTGATAGACCTTGGCACTGAAGCCCAGATTGGCCCCGTGAATATGCCGATGTCCGTCGCGTGCCTGGTAGTCGTTGAGGTAGCGGGCCTGCGTGGGTGCGTCGATCAGGTTGCCCCAATCGTGAACCTGCACGGTGCCGCATACCGCATCTGCTTCAAGCGCCAATTGAGCGACCAGCCAGTCATCAGCCACCAGGCTGTCGGCATCAGTGCAGGAGATCCAGCGCGCGCCCTGATCCAGCAGGTGTTGCGCGCCCATACCCCGTGCCGCACCCACGTTTTGCGCATCAATGTGCAACACGCTGACGTCGAAGCCGGTTGCGATTTCAGCTGAGTGATCGCTGCAACTGTCGAGCACCAGCATCACGATGACCGTTTCGCCATTGAGTCGCGGGTGTCGAGCCGCTGCCAGTGCCGCTTGCAGACACTGGGCCAGTAGTGCCTCTTCGTTATGTGCCGGTATCAAAATGCCGATCATCGCAGGCCCTCCTGGCTCGCTACTGAAATAGGGTCTCGGCCCCAGACTTCAAGTACAAAATCATCCTCAATGTGTTGCGCCAGTCGGCACAAACTCAGGCCCTCATGGAGCATGGCGTGGACGTCGTCGCCCGTCAGGCTGCAACCCTCAATGGCCGGGCGCCAATGGCACGCCACAAAGTGCCCATCAGGGGCGAGGCTGCATAAGGTGCGCTCAATCAGTTGGCGTAACTCCCCGGCATCCAGGTAGTAAGCCATTTCACTGAGCACAATGAGGTCAAAACTTCCCTCGGGCCAATCGGCCGGGACGCGGCTTTGCAGTACCTCGGCGTTCGGGCAATCACTGAGGCGCTGGCGAGCCAATTCGACCGCTTTGGCCGCCGCGTCGCAGCACAGCAGTGCTTCTGTACGCTGAGCCAAACCGAGGCTCAGTTCGCCATTGGCACAGCCCAACTCATAGGTTGATCGGTAACGCTGGCGCGGCAAACTGGCGAGCGTCAGGGCGCGTTTGCGCTGTTCGTACCAGCGTTCGCGAAAGGCCCAAGGGTCGGGATTGTGTTGGTACAACTGGTCAAAAAAAGCAGTGGGGACGCTCATCCTTCCTCCTGCACAAACAGCACTTCAAAAGGTTGCAGTAAACGCTCCAGCACCATGGGCGGCAGAATCGGCCCTAGCCCGGTACTCGGATCTTGTTGAAGTTGACTGGTAAACGCGTGCGCGGCATAGCGCTTGCGTGCCACGGCATGCGGGCTTAGGCAGAGCTTGCGTGCCCGGTTCCACGGCACCCGGGGGTCGTGATCGTGAGCCCAATGCCACGTCCAGATCGGCACTTCATACAGCGTGACGCCCGCGGCCTTGGCTGCGCGACTGCTTGCACGGCCCACGGCGTCGTGGTCGCTGTGCCCATCCTCGCGCCAGGTGGCGAACACCACATCGCCGGGTAGCAGGTGCTGTTCTATAAAAGTGGCCACCGCGTGTTCGCGATCTGCCACTTGGCTGTCCTGAAACCCGGCCCGCAGCCAGCTCACGTGCGGCCATTGCAAGCCCAATCGGCGCAGCGCTTCTCTGGACTCAAGTGCGCGCAGTTCGCCCAACTGCTCGGCTGGCCAGTCGGTTGACCCCGGATGGCTGGCGGTGCCATCCGTGATTGAAATAAGCAGCAAAGAGTGACCGGCTGCGTGGAGTTGCTGAAGTAAGCCAGCAGTGCCCAGCACTTCATCATCGGGATGAGGCGCAATAATCACTGCACGGGCGCCTTCAGGCACCAAGTCAGCAAGGGTGATGGGCTGCATATTTGCCAGGCATTGCGCGTGGTGCCAGTGATCGAGCGCGGTCCCCAAGCCGACTATCAGGTTGGTATTCATCCTGTTTGTGCCTCATCAGGCTGTGACGCCACTAACGTACCCAGCGCCTCTAAATCGCGCTCGGCATGGCTTTGGCGCAAGTAGACCGGCAGATCAGCGCTCAGCTGGGCAAAGTGCGCGTTTTTACAATACGGCCCCGCGCCCAGAGCATGCCCAACATGCTGAATAACCTTTTCGGCGCAGGCCTCGACGTGGGCCCGCGCTTGGCGTGCCAATAATTGAGTGTCGGCCTTGGGCGAGGCGTCGACCTGCCGAGCGCATTCGGCCAAGACACAACGGGCACTGAATAACGCAGCATTCACCGCACCCAAATGAGCCAATGCGTGGGGTTCGGCGCGTTGCTGACAGTGCTGCTTTAGGTAGTTGCCCAGTCTGTTTGCCGCACCGTACCAACAGGCGGCAATGCCGATTGCGCCTTGCCAAAAACCAGGGCGTTGCAGGTAATCGCCGGGCTGCCCGATGCAGGTGGCGCGGGCATGCTCAAACGTCACCTCGACGCTTGCCGTAGCGCTCATACCCACCGCTTCCCAGCCTTGTTCAGCCACGCAGATACCGGGCTGTTGCATGTCAACCGCCACCAATTGCACGGCACCTTGTTCATTCCATGCGGTGAGCAGCCCGTGGCTGACCACCGCGGCCCCCGAACACCACGCCTTGCGCCCGTTAAGCCGAATCTGGCCATCCACGCGGTGCACCTGAACGCGGGCATTGGGCGGTTCTGCCGCCCACAAGCCCCACGTACTGTCTTGAGCGGGATAACCAGCAGCCAGCTCATGCAGCGTGGCCAAGGCGTCGGTGTGTCCCTCGTACAATTTGCACAGCCCAAGATTCTGGCTGGCGACATACGCCAGTTGCTGCCAACGCTGCTGCGTGTGCCCGGCGCCAGGCATCGGTAACTGATCCAGCCCGGCGTCGACCATTTTTTGCAGGCAGGACCCTAGGTCGTCCGGGGTGCGCAGAGACGGGGTCTGGTCTTCAAAAAAACGTTGCACGTCCATGTTCACGCCTCTTGCTCCCTCACCAATTCGAACAACGCCATCGAGCGGCCGTTAAGGCCGTAGGTGCTGTTAAATGCCAAGGTTTCGCGGCTTTTAGTGTCCGGGTCGAAGGTGTCGAACTTGCAGACCCAGCCTGTGCCTTGCGGGACTTCGGGCAAGGTAAAGTCGACGCCGTCATGCTGCGCGTTGACGGTGATCAGCAGCGTTGCATCAGCGCCTGCGCGTTGTACCCCAGAGACTTGAGCGCGACCATCGAGCAGAATCCCGAGGCTGCGGCCATTGGCGTCTTGCCACTGTTCGATGGTCATTTCGCTGCCTTCGGGAGCCAGCCAGGTCACGTCCTTGACCCCCAGTTCCTCGTTGTAATGCCCGACCAGAAACAGTCCGCGCCGCAGAATGGGGTAGTTCATGCGCAGTTTGATCAGGCGTTTAACGAACTTGAGCAATGACTTGCCATCGTCGTCTAGCTCCCAGTTGATCCAGCCAATTTCACTGTCCTGGCAATACGCGTTGTTATTGCCGTGTTGTGTGCGCGCAAACTCGTCACCGGCAACGATCATCGGTGTGCCTTGGGCGAGTAAGAGCGTCGCAAAGAAGTTGCGCATCTGACGCAGGCGCAGGCGGTTGATCTCCGCGTCTTCAGTCGGGCCTTCAACCCCATGGTTCCAGGACAGGTTGTTATTGCTGCCGTCTTGGTTGTTTTCGTCGTTGGCTTCGTTGTGCTTGTCGTTGTAAGACACCAGGTCATGCAGGGTGAAGCCGTCATGGGCGGTAATGAAGTTGACAGAGGTATAGGGGCGCCGGCCCCGCTGATTGAACAGTTCACCGGATGCGGTCATGCGCGCTGCAAAGTCGGCCAGTTGGCCTTCATCCCCTTTCCAGAAGGCGCGCGCCGTGTCGCGGAAGCGGTCGTTCCATTCCGCCCAGCCCGGCGGAAAGCCGCCGACCTGATAGCCGCCGGGGCCACAATCCCAGGGTTCGGCGATCATTTTGACTTGACGCAGTAGCGGATCTTGTCGGCAGGCTACAAGGAAGCTGTGGCGCTCATTGAAACCATCGTGATAGCGCCCAAGAATGGTCGCGAGGTCAAAGCGGAAGCCGTCTACGTGCATTTCTTGCGCCCAGTAGCGCAGCGAGTCAGTGACCATTTGCAAGACGCACGGGTGGCTCAGGTCCAGGGTGTTGCCGGTGCCGGAGTCATTGATGTAATAACGATTGTCATCGGGCATCAGGCGATAGTAGGACGCGTTGTCGATGCCGCGCATCGACAGTGTCGGGCCTTGCTCATTACCTTCGGCGGTGTGGTTGTAGACCACGTCCAGGATCACTTCTAGCCCCGCCTCATGCAGGTGCGCGACCATTTCCTTGAACTCGGCAATTTTGCCGCTGGCCAAGTAGCGTGGGTCGGGGGCAAAAAAAGCAATGCTGTTATAGCCCCAGTAGTTGGTCATGCCTTTTTGCAGCAAGTGCTGGTCGTTGACGAAGGCATGCACTGGCAGCAGTTCAACGCTGGTGACGCCCAGTTTGCGAATGTGCTCGATGACCTCGTCGTTCATCAGGCCCGCGAAGGTGCCGCGTGCTTCATCCGGGACGGCGGGGTGTCGCATGCTGATACCGCGCACATGGGTTTCGTAGAAAATCGTGCGTTCCCACGGCACGACCAGTCGATGGTCATGGCCCCACGTGTGCGCCGGGTCGATAACTTTGCACTTGGGCACAAAGGGCGCGCTGTCGCGTTCATCGAAACTCAAGTCCGCGTCAGGGTGCCCGATGGTGTAGCCAAACAGCGCTTCAGACCATTTCAACTCGCCGACCAGTTGCTTGGCGTAGGGGTCGATCAGCAGTTTGTTGTGGTTAAAACGATGACCGTTAGCGGGGTCGTAAGGGCCGTAAACGCGATAGCCATAGACTTGCCCAGGATGGGCGTCGGGCAGATAGCCGTGATACGTCTCGTCGGTGTATTCGGGCAGCTCAATGCGTTCGAGCTCAATTTCGCCTGTGGAGTCGAACAGGCACAGTTCCACCTTGGTAGCATTGGCGGAAAACAACGCAAAGTTAACGCCTAACCCGTCCCATGTGGCGCCTAGCGGAAAGGGCAGGCCTTCACGAATGCGCGAGGGTTCAACGTCCGGTGTTACAGGTGGGGCCGACTTGCGCTGGGTCATGGTTGCTCCTGGGCAATGAGTTAAAGCGTGAGCGTTGTTTAACCAGAATGTCTGGGTTGCAGGCCGCCCAATACTGGCTTAAGGCTGTTTTTTTTCATCACGTGGCCTCAGCGTTTCGGTGTTTTTGAGCAACACTTTCCCGCCAGGCTTTACGGTCCTGTTTTAAAAAGCGGTTGTTTAAGTGCGCACACCTATTAATAGGAAGTAGGCGCACTTGTAGGCCTAGCCTTAAGGCGTTGCAGGCTTGCGCGGCGCCCTTGGCTTCTTGGCCGCAGGTTCTTTGACCTCCGGCTTGGCGGTTGCACCCGTGGCGGGCTTGGTGCGCGGCTTAGTCGATTTCGCTGGGGTGGGTGCCAATGCTTCAGCTTGGGCCAGCTTGTGAGCCATCTCCCAGTGCCGGGCTTCCTGCCCATCAGGTTGCCCTTCGGACTCCCAGATTTGGTAAGCAAATTCACGAACGCGTTTTTCGTTATTACTCATCGCAAAGCTCCTGAACTGACGTGTTGATCATGAGGGTGGCGGGGAAGGTGTTCAGAGCATCGCCGACCCGCAGCGTCCTATTGGTAGTGACTACGGGTGTTGCAAAAAATCCCTTTAATTTAAGGTCTATTCCGTCAAACGGTAATTCGATGCTGGTTTCCTTCCAAAAGGATGCAGGATTGATGGATGGAACACTTTTTTGAATGGCCTGAGCGCTCAGTCGCGCAATGACGACAATCGCCAATTGATCCTCCCACTGGCGAGCAAACGCCAATACGTGTCGGGCCTGTTGGCCGGTCACTGTGAGTGGGATGTAACGGCCCCGTCTAAACAGCTGGGGGCAGTTGGCCCGAATGCCGAGCGTGTAAGCGATTAACGCCTGCTTGATCGCGCCGTTGCGCCAGTTCTGCAACAGTTGGGCGGCGTCGGCTGAGCTGTCGAGCAGGCGCTGGCGCAACTCAACGTCCACGGGACGTCTGTTATCAGGATCAACCAGACTGAAATCCCATAACTCGGTGCCCTGGTAAATATCGGGTACACCGGGGGTGGTCAGTTTTAATAAGGTTTGGGCAAGCCCGTTGACAGCCCCAGCACTGGCGATTTCTTCAGTGGCTTGGTACAGCTCGGTACGTAACGCCAGCCCTTCAGGACGCAGGAGCAGCTGTTCCAGAAACGTTTTTACCGCGTTTTCATACAGTTCATTCGGGGCGGACCACTGGGTTTGCAGCTTACTTTCGCGCAAGGCCTTGAGCTGCCATTGCCAGATTCTTTTGCAGTAATCCTCCACGCCGGGAGCATCGTCAGGCCGCAGATTCAGTGGCCACGTGCTGAGGATGATTTGATAGAGGATCAACTCATCGCCCGGCGTAGGGCCACTGCGATCTGTTTGTAGCGCACTGGCCATGGGTCGCCAGCGAGCAACGCAGTGCGCGTACCAGTCGCTACGTTCACTGAGCACGGCCAGCCGCGCACGGCTGTCTTCGCCACGTTTGTGGTCATGAGTAGCGGTGGCTAGCAAGTTGTCCGGGAAGGTTTGCAGGCGTGTTTGGCACGCGTGGTGAAAGGCCTCGATCGGAGCACTGAAACGCTCGGCACTGAAACCTACGTCGTTACGCGAGAGCAGACGCGCGTAGCGATAGAACGCTGTGTCTTCAACCGCTTTGGCAGCGGTAGGCGAGGTGAGTTGTTGAAAGCGTACGCAGGCATGTTTGAGCATTTTGCGCGAACGCCCTAACGGCAGACTGCGCCAGGGCTCACCGCCCAACCATTGTTCCAGGTTGTTTAAGACAGGCCAGTCCGCTTCGTTTAACACCTCGCGCGCCCCAGCCAGTGCTTGCTGGAAAACCTGTTCATCAGCAGCGCTGCGCCCCGCCGCGCTGATATAGGTGCGGTACACCCCAAAGTGCATCACCAGTGCTTGCAACGCGCGGCGTATGGCGCCCAGGGTTAAGTCGCGGGTCATGATGTCGTTGCGGGCTACGTCCAGCAGCGCCAATGCCACGCTTTCGAAATCGCCTGCCAATGAGCCGTTTAGCACTTGTTGGCGGGCCAGCAAGGCTTCGGATTTGAAATCAGCGGGGCGCTGACTGTGTTCAGCCCACAAGGTTGCCAGCGTGTGCTCGCCCTCGGGCTCATGCTGGAGCAGTGACACTTGGTCCATGAATTCATAGCCAGTGGTGCCATCAACGCCCCAGTCGGCAGGTAGCTGTTCGTCCATGCCGAGAATTTTTTCGACGTAGATCGGTACATGCTGATCCGGTCTCAGGCTGTCGATGCGGCGACGCAATTTGCGGCAATACCCGCCCGGATCTGCCAGGCCGTCAATGTGATCGATACGTAAACCGTCGATCAGGCCTTCTTCAATCAACGCAAAGATTTTGCCATGGGTGGCTTCAAAGACCGCTGAGCGCTCTACCCGCAGGCCAGCCAGTTCGTTGACATCGAAAAAACGCCGCCAGTTGATGTCGTCAGCCGCCGTACGCCAACTAGCCAGTCGGTATGACTGGCGTTCAAGCAGTTGATGCAGGCGCGCAAAGCCTTCGGCATGGCGCGAGTCGTAGCGCGCCAACGTTTGCTCTATTGCTTCAAGGATCGGTGGCTCTCGGCTCAATTTGCTCAGTTGCCGCTGCAAGGGTTGGGCTTGGTCACGTGGGTTACCAAAGCGCTGCAACGCGGCAAAGTCACCGGCCAAGCGTTGTACTTCAGGCGCCAGTTGAGGGCTGAGCAGCGCGGGATAGTCCACTGGGCAAATGGGGAAGTGATGGCTGCCATGTTCGGCGTAAAAAGTGCCTGTTTGAGCATCAAACCGCAGACGGATCTCACCTTTTTGCAGGCTGATGCCGTAGCTGTCGCTCAAATAAGGCAGTAACAGCAGGCCTTCTAGCAGCGGGTCGGAGGAGTGCCACTGAATATCGAAAAACTCGGCATACGGGCTGGCGCGCCCCCACGTCAGCAAATCGAGCCACCAGGGATTGTCTGCGCCGCCCACGGCCATATGGTTGGACACAATGTCGAGGATCAAGCCCATGCCATGGGCGCGCAGTTCCTCGACAAGTTCACGCAGCGCGGGCTCACCGCCCAATACCGCGCTGACCTGAGTCGGGTCGACCACGTCATAGCCATGCATCGAGCCCTTACGTGCCGTGAGCAGCGGCGAGGCGTATACATGGCTGATGCCTAAACGTGAAAAGTACGGCACCTGTTTTCGCGCATCCTCCAGAGTGAACCCTGCATGAAATTGCAGGCGCACTGTCGCCCGCATAGCTGGCGACGGACCGCGGCTCACCGGTCACGCTCCTGCGCCTGAAGGCGTGCACACGCCAGTAATTCGAGGCGTCGGGCCACACCCGGCACATCCAGCACGGTGTCGGAGTCAATCGGCAAACGGCGTCGCCAGTTTGGGTGGCTGCCGACCGTTCCTGGCAAGTTAGGTTGTTCTTCGAGCCCCAAGGCATCTTCTATGGGCAGCAACACCAAAGGGGCGCGGGTGTGCCCCAGGAAACGCGCGCTGGCATCGAGCACTTGATGGGCGCCCGTGGATTCATCCTGAAAGTTTTGTGGGTCCTGACTCAGGGCCACGTGCAGGCCTTCCCGTTCGCGCTGACGGTTTTCACGCCAGTGGGCCTCTGTTTGCGCGTCGATCATGCCCAGCTTGGCATTCCAGTCGATGTCACGCTCCAGCCACCAGCCATTGAGTGTTGGCAAGTCATGGGTACTGGTGGTGGCCAAGGCATTGTCGGGCCAGTCGAGGATAGGCCTGAAACGGGCGCCATAATCCTGCTCGAACAAGAGCACGCGCATGCCCAAAATGTCGCGCTCAATAAGTTTTTCGCGCAGCCCGTCTGCCACGGTGCCCAAGTCTTCGCCCAACACGATGGCTTGATGGCGCACTGATTCCAGGGCAAGCAAGCGCAGCATGTCTTCGACGGGGTAGTACAAGTACACCCCTTGCGTAGGTTCGGCCCCCAATGGGATGACCCACAGTCGTTGCAGCCCCATCACATGGTCAATTCGCAAGCCACCGGCGTGGGCGAAGTTGGCGCGCAGCATTTCAATAAATGCCCGAAACCCATTGCGCTTGAGGCCATCAGGAGAAAATGCGGAGATACCCCAGCCTTGGCCTTGGCGGTTGAGCAGGTCGGGTGGGGCACCAACGGTGAGGTGGGACAGCAGCTCGTCTTGTCGGCACCAGGCCTGGCTGCCGCCGCCATCGGCGCCCACCGCGAGGTCGGCAATCAGGCCAACGGCCATGCCGCTGCCTTTGGCGACTTTGTGAGCCTGCGCCAGGCAGCGGGCAATCAACCATTGGCAAAAAGCGTAATAGCCGATGTTGTGCGCTTGCTCTTGCGCAAAGATCAGCAGGGCCGGGCTGTTAGGGTCGCGCCATTGTTCATCCCACAAGCGCCAGTCCATGCTTTGTTGATCGGCCACGTGTTGCGCTTGTAGGGCCTCAAAACGGCAGTGGTTTTCCAGTGCTTCGCCGCCGCTGTCGCGAAAATGCTCAAAGTCATCGCGCAGGGGTTGTTCACCCACTTGGAAGTCCTCGTACAACTGGCGCAGTAACCGTTGCTTGGCGGCGGTTGCCGCTGGCCAGTCGATCAGTGGCAGTTGTTCGAGCCTGTGCAGTTCGTCGGCCAATTCACAGGCCTCAACCGCGCGCTGCATGGCTACTTCACCGAGCACGCTGGCGGGGGCCGCGTAGAGACTATTAAGGAATAAACGGCTGGACGGCGAGTACGGGCTGTAGCGATGCGGATCGCAACTAAACATGGCGTGTATCGGGCTGATCGCCAATGCATCGGCGCCTCGTTCACCGGCCGCTTTGGCAAAACGTTCAAGTGCCTGCGTGTCACCAAAGCCGCCATCGCCATCGCGTTTCAACGCATACAACTGCGTGCTCAAGCCCCACGCACGCGGCGGCTGACTGTCTAGCGCATCGCTCATGCTGTAGCACCGTGTCGGGGCCACTGCGAGGGTGAAGTATTGATCATCCACTTGCGCCCGGTGATAACCGACCGGAATCATGCCCGGTAAAAAAGCGTCAGCATCCAGTTGAATGTCCAGTGCGCCACCGGTCTCCAGGTGAACCACGCATTGGCTGTGCGGATGGAAATAGCGTGTCAGGTCCAGGCCCCGTCCCACATCGGCGGTCAGTAACGGCGGCAGGCGTTTGTTCTGTTGTTCGAGTTGCAAGTTAAGCAGGCTGGTTTCTATGGCCTCGGCACTGTCGGCGGGCAGTCCTAGACCGGCCAGAACGGCTTGCAGTACAGGGTGCTCAACACGTTGTGGACTGCCGTTGGCATCGACCCAGTCAACTGCCAGACCGGCCCGGCCTGCGAGTATTTCAAGCTGTGATTCACTCATGGGCGCTCTCCAGGCGGGAGGGTGGGAAGGGCGCGTCAACCAGGCTGACTAACGCGCTATAGGGCTCTAAAAGATGATGGCTGTGCAGGTGTGAGGCCACATTCGGTTGGCTTTCAAATACCAATTGGCTATGGGTTGCTAGCGTGTGAGGGGCGGGGTGGGCGCTCAGGTTGAGGGCGATGAGCAAAATGCTGTTATCGGCCATACGCCACTGCGCTGCCACTGCACCCGTTGCCAGCACCTGCGCCCCTAATGAGTGAGCGCCTTGCAGGCGCGGAATGATCGACCGGTGGCGGATGTGCAGCAGCTTTTCATAAAGCGTGAGCATGTCGTGTCGAGCCGTCTCATGGGGTGCGGGCGTCAGTGAAGGCCGAGCACGGGCATGGGTTGAGCGCTGATTGGGATCGGGAATTTGCTCATTGTCATTGTCATTGTCATTGTCAGTGCTTGAGCCATAGGTACTGAAATCTGCAAATTCTTTGCGTCGTCCCTCGCTAACGGCTTGGGCCAACTCGCCCGCGTAGTCAGTGAAAAACAGGAAGGGCTCGGGTGCCGCACTTTCTTCACCCATGAACAGCAAGGGAATCATGGGTGACAACAGTAATAAGGTGGTGGCGGCGCGTAACGCTTGTGGCGGACACAGCCGGTGCAGCCGCTCGCCAAGGGCACGGTTGCCAATTTGGTCGTGGTTTTGCAAAAACAGCACGAAGGCGTGTGATGGCAAATGAGCGCTGGGTTCGCCCCGAGATGTGCCGTGCCGGTTGGTCTGGCCTTGATACACAAAGCCTTCGCTTAAGCATCGGGCAAGTTTTTCAGTGCTGTTGTCAGCGAATTCAGCGTAGTAGGCGTCTGTTTCGCCGGTTAACAACACATGAAGCACGTTGTGTCCGTCATCATTCCATTGCGCGTTGTAGTCTTTTTCTAGCAGAAACGACTGGTTGAACTCATTTTCGACGGTTAGCCAGACATGCCGGTCCGGGGCTGTGAGCTGACGAATGCGTTGCGCCAGCTCATGCAACAAGCTGGCATCGTTGATCGCATGCACGGCGTCCAAGCGCAGCCCATCAACCCGGTAATCCAGCAGCCACATCAGGGCGTTATCAATAAAAAAGTCACGAACTTCACGGCGCTGGTAATTGATTCCGGCCCCCCATGGGGTATGGCTGTCTTCGTGGAAAAAGGCCTTGGCGTATGCCGGTAAATAATTGCCCTGCGGCCCAAAATGGTTGTAGACGACGTCCACGATCACCATAAGCCCAAGGCGGTGTGCCTCGTCGATCAGCTGCTTAAGCGCGGCAGGCGATCCGTAGGTGTCGTGAGGCGCGTACAGCAAGACGCCGTCATACCCCCAGTTGCGCTCGCCGCTGTATTGCGCCAAAGGCATCAGCTCAATGGCCGTGACCCCCAGTGCGGCAAGGCGCGGCAGTTGTTTGGCGACTTCGCCATACCCGCCTAGTACACCTGCATGCAGCTCATAAATCACCGCGTGGTGCCAAGGGCGGCCTTTCCAGTCAGGGGTCTGCCACGTGTATTCCCGTGGGTCGACCACGACGCTGTAACCCTGAAGGCCGCCGTCTTGAGCACGCGATGCCGGGTCTGGCACCTCAAATTCGCCATTAATACAGAAGCGGTAGCGCGTGCCCTTGGGGCAGGGCACCTCTCGTACAAACCAGCCATTGGGCTGGGGGTCCATGGGCAGTGATTGACCGTTGCGTAACTCAACGCTGACGCTCGTGGCATCTGGTGCCCACAGGGTAAAGCGGGTGTGTTCTGCGTCCAGCAACTGGGCGCCATGAGGCCATGTATCCAATCGCTGTGAAGGCATTGGTCAAAGCCCTCTCTCAGGTATTTATGGGTCTGCTCAGTGATTTGGCCACCAATTGTTCGTAGAGCTCGGCATACGGTTCTACCGCCTTGCACCAGTTGAATGGCGCAGCCATGGCCCGGCAGCGCATGGCGTTGAGCAGGTCCGGGTAGGCAAAGACTTTGAATGCCCGACGCAGGGCTTTCTTGTAGCTGTCAGCCGTCGACTCATTGAACAGGAAGCCAGTCACGCCATCTTCAATCGTATCGGCCAAGCCGCCGGTGTTACGCGCTACGGGCAACGAGCCGAAGCGCTGCGCGTACATTTGGCTGAGGCCGCAGGGTTCATAACGCGAAGGCATGAGTAAGAAATCACTGCCCGCGAACATGCGCCGTGCATCGGTTTCGTTAAACCCAATACGCACGCCGACCTGACCTGGAAAACGCAGCGCCAGTTCGCGCATGGCTTGCTCTTCCTCTGGCTCACCACGGCCGATGATGCAGATTTGTCCGCCTGAAGCCACGATGTACTCGGCCACTGCTTCAGTCAGGTCCAGCCCTTTTTGGTAAACCAGACGTGAGACCACCGCAAACAAAGGCCCGCTTGAAGGTTTTAGCTCGAACAACTCGCGAATATGTCCGGTATTCAGCGCTTTGCCTGCCCAATCACCGATGTTGAACGGGTTGAGTAAGTGCGGGTCGGTTGAGGCTTCCCAGCTTTCATCTATCCCGTTAGGGATGCCGCTTAGTAGGCCCTGTTGCGTTTTACTGGATAAAAACCCGTCCAGTCCGCAGCCGAATTCTGGGGTGGTTATTTCTTGTGCATAGGTGGCACTCACTGTCGTGATGTGGCTTGAATACGCCATGCCGGCTTTTAGAAAGGACAGTTTTCCGTAGAACTCCATGCCATCTTGCTGCAAGGCATGGTGCGGTATGCCCAACTCCGGGCAGCACGCACGATTGAAAACGCCTTGGTACGCCAGGTTATGGATAGTGAACAACGTGGGCGTGCGTTGTCCGCGCCACTGCATATAGGCCGGAGCTAGCCCGGCTGGCCAGTCATGGGCGTGTACCAGATCAGGCTGCCAATGGATCTGTGCCAGATTGGCCGCGATGTCGGCGGCGGCCAAGCCCAGGCGGGCAAAGCGAATATGGTTGTCAGGCCAGTCGCGGCCATTATTGGCGCCGTAGGGCGTGCCGTCGCGCTCATAAAGCTCAGGGCAGATCAGCACATAAATGACCAGGCCATCTTTCAAATCCATGCGCCCGATCTTGCACGCAGGCAAGGCGGCATGGCCGCTGAGTTCACCAATAATGTGAATGGGGTTGTCGCTATTAAGGACTTGCCGATAACCGGGGATCAGCACCCTGACGTCATGCAAGTGCCGCATGGCGCGCGGCAGGGCTGCGGAAACATCGCCCAAACCTCCGGTTTTCACCAGATCGGCCAATTCAGAGGTCACAAACAAGACCTTCTTCTTGTTTGGATTAGCGTTCCCTGCGGGTAGTGCTGCCTTACCTGCCGGTGCCAGATCTGACAATGACACCCGGTTAATGGCTTGCGAGTTTTGCCTTTCATCTTGATGTGGCGCAGCAGCACTGATCATGACTCTCTCCCTTTGTATTTATTGGCCAGCTCTCGTGCGCCCGGCAGGGAAATATCCATTTCCTCATGGGGGCGACATTCAACACTGTGTTGCAGGTAAAGCACCGACGGCCTGGAGACACAGGCGGTAAATAGGGCGCTGCAAGGAATGCACCAATAATTGCGCCCTACCTATGACTTGACCCCGCCTTGATGCAGAAGGTTCGGTTTATTTAGGCGCAAAAACACCGAGCCCAAATAACGACAGCTTGGAGTGTAGGAGGGATGTGTGACAGCACTAGATTAAAAACGGCATATAAAAGACATACGGGTATAAGGGAGCTGAACGGTGGCCTAGGAGGCTGACGGGCTG
Source organism: Pseudomonas psychrophila HA-4 (assembly GCF_000282975.1). GTDB lineage: Bacteria > Pseudomonadota > Gammaproteobacteria > Pseudomonadales > Pseudomonadaceae > Aquipseudomonas > Aquipseudomonas psychrophila_A. The sequence continues at coordinate 21,042 of NZ_ALJC01000076.1, read as the reverse complement.
AAGGCGATCACCCCGGACCGATAGCGCTGCTTAAGAACGCTTTTTTACTGTTAACGCACCATAGGGGTGCGTTAACAGGGGCGCATTAGTTGCCAGGATACTCGGCGATGACGTTGTCTCGGCCGTCGTTGAGCAGGCCTATCACTTGGAAGGCGTCTTTGCGATCGCCCATTTCCATGCCTGGAGAGCCGGCTGGCATGCCGGGAACTGCAATCCCTTTGAGGTCGTCGCGCGTGCTCAACGCGATGACGTGTTCGGCAGGTACGTGGCCCTCTACAAATTTACCGTTGATCACTCCGGTGTGACACGAGGCCAGGCGCGGTGCAACGCCAAGTTGGCGTTTGACGCTGCTCATGTCCGTTTCAACATGGTCATTCACCTTGATGCCATTGGCTTGCAGGTGCGAGATCCATGCTTTGCAGCAGCCACAGTTGGCATCGCGGTGCACGTCCATGGTCAGTTGTTCGGCCGCGTTGGCGAGGGAAGAGAGTAATAAGGTTGAGAGCGCCAAAACGCGTAATGGGTTTTTCATGAATAACCTCTTAAAGAAAATAACCAAGCCTGAACAACAGGGGCTGTCAGGCAACTGAGGGAAAGATGACTATTTTGTCAGGTGGGGACACTTTTTGCGTAAACACGCTCAGGTAACATAAGCACTCACTTTTCTCACGCGTACTGCCCATGGCCCTTGCCGCCCCGCCAGATCTGTCTGACTCCGCCGTGCCGGTACAACCACTGGCGCGAACCTACCCGCGTGGTTTGTACATTGAGCCGCATCAGCATGAGTGGGGCCAGTTGTTGTATGCGGTGAGCGGGGTGATGTGGGTCGACACCCCGAATGAAGCCCTGGCCGTGCCGCCGCAACGGGCGGTGTGGCTGCCACCGGGCGTGCCCCACGGGATTCGCGTTGTGTCGGACTTGCAAATGCGCAACCTCTATCTGCCGCAGACCACGGCCAGCACGTTGGACCGCACGGTGCAGGTAGTGGAAGTCGGGCGCTTATTGCGTGAGCTGATTATTAGCGTAGTGGAGCAGGCCGACGAGCAACCGGATTACAGCGAAGCGTTGCTCAGCCTGACGTTGCTGGAGCTACAACGCGCCCGGCGCAGCGTGCTCAGGGTGCCAATGCCTGACACCTCGGATCGACGCTTGCTGAATCTGTGCCAGTCAGTGATGGCCAACCCGACCCTGGACATTGCCTTTGAGCAACATGCCGAGAACGCCGGGGCCAGCGTGCGTACACTGGCGCGTCTGTTTCAGGGCGAGTTGGGCACAGGCTTTGCCCAGTGGCGGCGGCAGGTGCAGCTGGCGACCTCGGCCGCTGAGTTGATCCAGGGCGTGCCGGTCAGCCAGATCGCCCGTTCGCTGGGGTATTCGCCCAGTAGTTTCAGCGACATGTTCCGGCGCGAGTTGGGCGTGAGTCCTTCTTTATATGGGCAGGGTCAAGCATCAGGCGCTGCAACCTGACCGATAGGCAGAAGGTTTTGGCAGGTGCTCAGTGTTTGTCGGTCATAGACTGAGGGCCTCTCACTGTCCCTTAGAGGGTTGAACATGAAGGCTCTGCAATTTTCCAAAACCGGTGATCTAGCGGCGCTGACGGTGGTTGAACGGCCAACGCCGACCCCTGCTGCGGGCGAGGTGTTGGTGCAGGTCAAGGCGGCGGGCTTGAACCCCAGCGATGTGAAAAACGTACTTGGGCGTTTTCCTTACACCACGTTGCCGCGCATTCCGGGCCGGGATTTTGCCGGGGTCGTGGTCGAGGGGCCAAGCGCATTGATCGGGCAAGCCGTCTGGGGCACCGGCAAAGACTTGGGTTTTTACCGTGATGGCGCCCACGCGGGCTATTTGACCTTGCCCACTGAAGGCGTTGCGCGAAAACCCGAGGCGTTGAGCTTTGTGCAGGCAGCAAGCCTGGGCGTACCGTACACCACGGCGTGGGACGCTTTGCAGCGCACTGGTGTTGCAGCCGGAACCCGCTTGCTGGTGATTGGTGCCAATGGCGCTGTCGGTTCGGCGGCCATCGCGCTGGCTAACGTGTTGGGTGCCCGCGTATTGGCTGCCGTTCGCCGCCCGGAACAAGCCCGGCTGTTACGCGAGCAAGGGGTTGAGGTGGTGGTTCTGGAACAGCCCGAAGCCTTGGCAGGCGAGGTCAATGCTGTGTTTTCGGCAGGGGCGGAAGTGATTTTTGACACCACCGGCCACTGGGTGCCAGCTGCCGTACCGGCATTGGCCGTGTTTGGTCGATTGGCCATTATTGCTGCACCGCTGGACGGCCACGTGCAATTGCCAGCCTTGGCGTTGTACCGCAAGGGTGGCTCAGTGGTGGGCGTTAACAGCCTGCTTTATAGCAGCGCAGAGTGTGCACGCATGCTCAACCAATTTGGCCAGTACTTTGATCAAGGCTTACTGCCATTGCCGCGCGACCTGCAAGAAACCCCGCTGGTCGAAGGGTTGCTCAGTTACGCGCAGGTTAATGACGGCTCAAGCGCCAAAGTGGTGCTTATTCCTTAAACGCCACGTTGTGGGGTGTTTACTTAGCTGTTTCGCCCAGCCGCAAGCTGGCGCGAATGCCCTGAACTTCTGCTTGGTTGGCTTTGTACCCCTCTGCCGGGCCAGCGTAGGAAAGGGCGTACGCGCTGCTGCCCTGAGTCGCGGCTACCAGCGTTTGGGTGATCACGTGGTTCCCGTTCTGGGTGATTTTGCACGTGGTTTCCAACGCTTTCAGACCGCCCAGTGTGCTGCCGTGAATTTTGTTACAGGCACTCTGATACCCGCCTTGGGCGAAGTTCTTCTGCAAGGTCTTGCGCATTTGCAGCAACACCGCCTCCATGTTCACCTGATGCTCAGGCGCCAAGGTCGACTGAGTCAGCTCCATAACCATCTGTGGATCGCCATTGGCGTCGTTTTTAACCGCCCGCTGGCGCTGGAGGCTATTGTCTTCGGCAGGCGGCACCGCCTGAACTTCCCAGCCACCCGGCCACGTAATCACTAAGCCTTCGGCAGTGGCCACGGGCAGTGACAGGGCAAGCAACAAGCCGACAAATGCGGTGTAACGGTGCGAAACGGTCATGGTTGACAGGCCTTTAGCGCAATTTTCGAATGCGGATAGTGTATCAATAGGTGTCAAAGTCTTGCTTTAGTGTGAGCAATCATTTTCACCATTCCTCAGCTAAACCTTTGCTTCTTATGTCTAATCCCGGACAATCGCGCCCCTCTTATGGCTGGGGCGTGGTCAGTAAGGTGTGTTTTGTCCGCCCCGGCCGCGTGGTAACGACCGGCTAGCGGAGATTTGACCGGATGAATGACCAGGCTAACAGCGTCGATGAATACGTTGACGCGGCCCCTGCGACCCTCAGTCGCTGGGACCGACACGACACTACCTGGATGCTGGGCCTGTTCGGCACAGCCATTGGCGCAGGTACGTTGTTTTTGCCCATCAACGCAGGCATTGGCGGCTTTTGGCCGTTACTGATTTTGGCGCTGCTGGCGTTCCCGATGACCTTTTATGCTCACCGCGGCCTGACCCGCTTTGTGCTCTCGGGTCGCGACGGCTCTGACATTACCGATGTGGTTGAAGAGCATTTCGGCCTCACTGCCGGGGCGTTGATCACGCTGCTGTATTTCTGCGCGATTTTCCCGATCCTGCTGATCTACAGTGTGGCACTGACCAATACGGTCGGCAGTTTCATGCTCAATCAGTTGCACATCACGCCGCCGCCACGGGTCATCCTGTCGCTGGTGTTGATTCTTGGCCTGCTGGCTGTGGTGCGTTGCGGTGAGCAAGTGATCGTCAAAGCCATGAGCATGATGGTCTACCCGTTTATCGTCGCGTTGCTGTTTTTGGCGGTGTTCCTCATCCCACACTGGAATGGCGGCATTCTGACCACCGCCAGCACCTTGCCCGAGCCCTCAGCGTTGCTGCACACCGTGTGGCTGGCGATTCCGGTCATGGTGTTCTCGTTTAACCACTCGCCGATCATCTCGGCCTTTGCTGTGGACCAGAAGCGCCGCTACGGCGTAAATGCTGATGAGCGCAGTTCGCAAATCCTGTCGCGCGCACATGTGCTGATGGTGGTGATGGTGCTGTTCTTCGTCTTCAGCTGTGTGCTCACGCTGTCGCCTGCGCAACTGGCCGAAGCCAAGGCGCAGAACCTGTCGATCTTGTCGTATCTGGCCAACCACTTCAGCAACCCGACCATTGCCTTTGCTGCGCCGGTGATTGCGTTCGTGGCGATTGCCAAGTCGTTTTTGGGTCACTACATCGGGGCCAGCGAAGGTCTTAAAGGTCTGGTGCTGAAAACCGGCAAGCGCCCGGCCAGTAAAACCCTCGACCGCCTGACTGCAGCGTTCATGCTGCTGGTGTGCTGGGCGGTGGCCACGCTCAACCCAAGTATTCTGCGGATGATCGAGAGCTTCGGCGGCCCTGTGATTGCGGCCATCTTGTTCCTGATGCCGATGTACGCGATTCGCCGCATTCCCGCCATGCGTCAGTACTCGGGCAAGATCTCCAATGTGTTTGTCACTGTTGTTGGCTTGGTGGCGATTTCGTCGCTGGTCTACTCGCTGATGCCTTGATGCACCGCCTGTCGCTGCCGTTCTGCGCAGCGACAGGCAGATGATTACCCCTCGCAAGCCGCTCCGCGCTTGAGTCTGGTTCATACTGCGAATATGATTGCGACCCATTCCTATTCGCAGTTTATTCCCAGCACGCACCGAGGGTTCCCGTGTCGTCATCACCGCCCACCCCATCGCTGTTGCACGCCGACGTCCACACCCTTTATAGCGACCACCACCACTGGCTGGTGAATTGGCTACGACGTCGCCTGCGCAATACCGAGAATGCGGCTGACATGGCGCAAGACACTTTCCTCTATGTGTTGGGTAAGCCGGAGCAAGTGGCGCAACTGCGCGAACCGCGTGCCTGGCTCAGCAGCATCGCCAAAGGCTTGTTGATTGACCGTTATCGTCGTCAGCAGGTTGAGCAGGCTTATCTGGATGCGCTCTCGCATTCGCCCGAATTGCATATGCCTTCGCCTGAAGAGCGTCTGATCTTGCTCGAAACCTTGATCCGCATTGATGCCTTGCTTGACGGCTTAAAACCCAAGGTGCGAACCGCTTTTCTGTTGTCACGGCTTGAAGGCCTGGGGTATCTGGCGATTGCCGAACACCTCGGAGTCAGCGTGAGTTCGGTTGAAAAGTACATGGCCACGGCCATCCGCCATTGTTTTTTGGCGCGCAACGTACTGTGAGCGGGGTTAACGGATCGATGTCGGCTTCTATTGAGTTCTCATCCGAGGTGCTTGATGTGGCGATTGACTGGTTGGTGAAAACCCAATCAGGCGCCGCAGATCCCCACCTGCATGCGGCCTGCCAGCAATGGCGCGCCGCTAATGCCAGCCATGAGGCGGCTTGGCAAGCGCTGCAAGCCACCGAATCGACCTTTCGCCAAGCTTCATTGTTGCCGGGGCGTGTGGCGCTTGACACCTTGACGGGCGCGGGTCGGCTGAGTTCGCGGCGCCAGGCCCTCAAGCTCCTCGGTTTGGGGGTATTGGGCGCCGGGGCGGGTGGCCTGGTGTGGCAGCAGCAACCTTGGCGCACCTTCGGCGCCGATTATGCGACAGCGGTCGGTGAGCGTCGGCTCTTCAACCTGGCTGACGGTACGCGCCTGCAACTCAATACCGACAGTGCTGCTGACGTGCTGTTCAGTGCGCAACAGCGGCTGATTGTGCTGCGTGAGGGAGAGATTTTTATCCGCACTGGCCAAGACCCCGAGGCAGCTAGCGGGCGTCGACCGTTTTGGGTTCAGACCCGAGAAGCGCGTTTACAGGCCATAGGCACCGCTTTTGACGTGCGCCAAGAAGCAGGGCGCACCCGGTTGATGGTCGAAGAGGGGGTGGTCGCTATTTATCAGCCGACTGCACAGCCGGTGCTGGTGCAGGCAGGCAATGAATATGTAATCGACACCCGGTCGGCCCAGTTGCAGCCATCCCCGGCGCTGTACGCCAGTAGTTGGGCGCGTGGCGCGTTGGTGGCCAAACACATGCGCTTGCAAGACTTGGCGGCTGAATTGTCACGCTATCGCCATGGTTGGATGCTGTGCGATCCGGCAGTCAGTGAGTTGCGCGTCTCAGGCGTGTTTCAGTTGGACCAGATTGACCCTGCGCTCGAAGGATTAAGTCAGTCACTGCCCGTGCGTATCGAGCGCAGAACGCGTTTTTGGACCCGGATAGTGGCCGCCTGAACCCAGCCGGCTTTAAAGGGGTTTATACCCAGCGCATCAAACACGAATAATTCTCACATTTCTTTGCGGGTTTTTTGGCGTCCTTCGACAAATAGGCATAAGACCTTTTAATTGCAGGAGCCAGACCCATGTCCCGTGTCGTTCGTCCTCTTTCCTTGCCCTCGCGCAGCCGTTTGGCTATCGCCATGCAGGCTGTTTTACTGGGCGGTGCCGTGCTGGCGGCTGCGCAACCGTTCTCGTTGAGTGTGGCTGCGGCCCTCAGCGCACAACGCAGTTTCGATGTGCCCGCCAGCAATCTAGAAGAAGCGCTCAATCACTTCGCCCAGCAGGCCAATATCTCGCTGCCGTACGACCCGCAACTGGTAAGAAACAAACAGGCCGGGGCCATTAAAGGGCGCTTTGACGTGGCGCAAGCCCTACAGCAACTGCTCCAGGGCAGCGGATTGACGGCCACCGAAGGCGCAAATGGGGTGTGGACGTTGTACCCGCTGACGTCCAACGCCGACGGCAAATTGCAACTGCAAGCCACCAGCGTGACCGGGCTGGCGTTGAGCGGCACCACCGAAGGTAGCCATTCCTACACCACCGGCCAAACCAGTACGGCAACCAAATTGCCGCTTTCGCTGCGTGAAACGCCGCAGTCGGTCACGGTGATTACTCGCCAGCAAATGAGCGATCAGGGGCTGGGCAGCATCGCTCAAGTCATGGAACAAACGCCGGGCATTACCGTGATGCACGACGACAGCGAGCGTTACAACTTCTACTCCCGTGGATTCACCCTCGATAACTTCCAGTACGACGGCGTTCCGACATCGGACTTCACCACCAACACCAATGGCTTGGGCATGCGCGACATGGCCATTTATGACCGGGTAGAGGTGGTGCGGGGCGCAACCGGTTTAATGAGTGGTGTAGGCAGCCCGTCCGGGGCTGTTAATTTGGTACGCAAGCGCCCGACCAAAGAGTTTCAGGGGGCTGTGTCGGGCAGCGGTGGGTCGTGGGACCGCTATCGCAGTGAAGTTGATTTGTCCGGTCCGTTCACTGAAAACGGTTCGGTGCGCGGTCGTGTGGTGGCAGCCCGTGAAGACGGTCGTTCTTTTATCGAACGTTACTCGTCGATTAAAGATGTGTTCTATGCCATCGGCGAAGCGGACGTGACTGACGACACGACTTTGTACGCCGGTGTCGACTACCAACAGATAAATTCCAATGGCTCAAGTTTTGGCCAGTTACCGTTGTACTACAGCGATGGCAGCCGAACTCACTTCAAACGCTCAATGAACCCGGCAGCCAAGTGGGCGTATGCCGACAGTGAGAGCACTAAATACTTCGCCGGGGTTGAGCAACGTTTTGACAACGACTGGCTGCTCAAAGTCGAAGCCAGCCACTGGAAGGGCAACACTGACCAATGGCAGGGCAATATCGTGGGCTGGGGGCCTTTCCCGGACAAAACCACGGGCGAAGCACAGCTCATGAGCGGGACCAAAACCTTTGAGATCAACACCGATACGCTGGACGCTTACGCTACCGGGCCGTTCGAGTTGCTGGGGCGCAGTCACGAATTGGTGCTGGGGGCTAACGTCAGTAATCGCCGCACCGACTACCTGGCCGAAAATGCTGATGATGTGACCATCAATTATCAGACTTGGAACAATGATGTGCCGCGCCCGACAGACTTGAGCCAAGGTCTGAAGCAGCGGTACAAGACCAAAGAGTCGGCGGTTTACGGCGCACTGCGCCTTAAGCCGACCGATGATTTATCAGTGATTGTGGGTACGCGTGTGGTGGACTACGACCGCCAAGGGACGATGACCTACAACGCCGCGCAAATAACCCCGACGACCGACAACGCTAAAAAAACCGGCAAACTGATCCCTTACGCGGGCATCGTCTACGACCTGAGCGAAAATCACTCGGTCTATGCCAGTTACACCGACATTTTCACCCCGCAGAGCTACTTTGATCGCGACGACAAAGTCCTCGCCCCCATGACCGGCAAAAGCTATGAAGCAGGATTTAAGTCTGAGTATTTCGGCGGTGCGCTGAACACCAGTTTTGCGGTGTTCCTGATCAAGCAGGACAACTACGCCGAATACGATGGCGAACGCGATAACGGTCAAGACGCCTACAAGGCCATCGATGGCACCAAAACCAAGGGCTTCGAGGCTGAAATATCCGGCGAAGTTGCACGCGGCTGGCAGTTGCTCGCGGGCTATACCTACGCCCAACCACGGGACAAGGAAGGTAAGCGAATTAACAGCAACCACCCCGAGCAATTGTTCAAATTGGCCACCCGCTACCAACTCGACGGCGACCTTAAAGACCTGACCGTGGGCGGCAACGTGTCGTGGCAAGGTTCGACCTACAGTGAACTCGACTCATCAATTAAAACTGACGCCAAGGAGGGGAGTTTCGCTGTCGTCGGGCTGATGGCGCGCTATGACATCAATCAAAACCTCAGTGCCACGGTCAACCTCAATAACGTCTTCGACCGCGAGTACCTAAGCGGCTATGGCTTGTACTCGACCTATTACTACGGCGATCCGCGCAATCTGATGCTGGGTATGAAGTACAGTTTCTGACGACAAGGTCGTTCACTTGAGAACGGCACGGAGCCCATTGCAGGCGCCGCCGGTCGACGTTCGATTGCCGCGCGATCTTTTGATCTTTTAAAAGATTGCGCGGCAAGCTCGCCTCGACCTCCAAGGGCTGGAAATTAGTGACTCAGCAACGCCTCAAGTTTTTCTTGGTCGCGGGCGAATTGACGAATCCCCTCAGCCAGCTTTTCGGTAGCCATCGCATCTTCGTTCGAAGCCCAACGGAACTGTGCTTCGTTCAGGATTACACGCGGCTCGCCGGTTTTGGCTGGGTTCAGTTTACGTTCCAGCGTGCCTTCATCCAGCGCCAGTTTTTCCAGTAGGTCTGGGCTGATGGTCAAGCGGTCGCAGCCAGCCAATTGCTCAATCTGATTGAGGTTACGGAAGCTCGCCCCCATGACCACGGTGTTGTAGTCATTGGTCTTGTAGTAGTTGTAGATGCGGGTCACGGACTGCACGCCCGGATCATCGGAACCGGTGTAATCAGTGCCAGTGGACTTCTTGTACCAATCGTAAATCCGGCCCACGAATGGCGAGATCAAAAACACCCCTGCATCGGCGCAGGCTGCGGCCTGGGCAAACGAGAACAGCAGGGTCAGGTTGGTTTGAATCCCGGCTTTTTCCAGTTTCTCGGCAGCGCGGATACCTTCCCAAGTCGATGCCAGCTTGATCAGAACGCGGTCGCGGCCTACGCCAGCCTTGTCATACAGCTCGATCAACTGATTGGCTTTTTGCAGCAGGGCTGGCTCGTCAAAGGACAGACGGGCGTCGACTTCGGTCGAGATACGGCCCGGGATGACCTTCAAGATACCGCTACCCACAGACACGGCAAACTGATCACAGGCCAGGCCAACGTCACCCTTGGCGTGGGCGATGGCGTTTTTTAGCAGGTCGGCATAACCAGGCAGTGCGGCAGCCTTGAGCAGCAGGGAAGGGTTGGTAGTGGCATCAACAGGTTTGAGACGGGTTATGGCGTCGAGGTCGCCGGTGTCTGCGACCACGGTGGTGAACTGCTTGAGTTGTTCCAGCTTGGAAGTCATGAGCGTCTCTGTCTTAAAGGTATTAGTGGCTGTACTGATGGAGTGCGAGTTAGATTGAAAGTTCGCGAAAAGGTAGCTGGCAGAATGCCGTTGATCACCCTGTGAGTGCAACTAATGGTGCAGATTTAATCTTCATAACACACGCTCCCGCACGGACAGGGCAAGGTAGACGCGTTCTATAAATATTGCTGCTAATCGGTGTGAGCCCTGTATCACAGTCGATTTTTAACAGGTGACAACCGGGCGGTGTTTTACACAAAATTAGCTATACCTAACGTTCAGTGAATCAACGGTTGCGCTGCTTACAGGAGCTAAATAATGAAGCTTGGTCTTATGATCGGTACGCTGTGTATCGCCTCGATTGGGGTGGTCGGCTGTGCTAGCAAGGTTCAGCAACCGGATGAATACTCCGGTTTTTTAAAAGATTACAGCCGTCTTAAAGAGGCCAAATCACCTTCCGGCGCCGACGTCATGCGCTGGGTCGATCCCAAACTAAATGCCAATAAATACACCAGCGTGTATATCGAGCCAAGCCAGCTGTATCCGGCGCCGAAACCGACAGAGAAAATCCCGCAAAGCACGTTGAACGGCATCACAAACTATTACGATCAAGCACTTAAACGCGAGGTCAGTAAGTCGTTGCCATTGGCCCGCGGCCCTGGCCCTGGTGTGATTGTGGTGCGTCCGGCGATTACCGCCGTTAGCAGCAAGACCGAAAGCCTGGCGCCCTACGAGTACATTCCCGTGGCTTTGGTGGCAGCTGCGGTGAGCACCGCCTCAGGGATCCGTGACCAGGAAACCCAGTTGGCCACCGAAGCGGTATTTATCGACGGACAAAGCCAGGATGTGATCGCGCAGGTGGTGCGCAAAGGCACCGGCAAACCGCTGAGCAACGCCAGCCAGGTCATGAAGGCCGATGACGTCAAAGCCGTGATCGATGGCTGGGCGTCGGATATGCATCAGTCGTTTCTGAAACTGAAATAGTCATTGGCCAACCCCCTGTAAGAGCGGGTATGTGGTGGGCCGTTATTGTTCGAAGGTAAGGTTCATACCTGCAAACAGCGTGAATTGCGGCTCGACAAAGGCGTTGAGGATGTTGCTCGAGGCCTTATATAACGTAGGTCGGTGCTGAATATGTGTTGGGAATAATCTTTTTGTAACGCGAAGAATGACAATTTATGTGCAGGGCGTAGGTCGCCTGCGGGATTCGTGTTTAACTTCTGCCTCTTCAAAAAACTGTTAAAAAGGACATCGTTCATGGCTCAAGTGACGCTTAAAGGCAACCCTGTTCAAGTCAACGGCGTGTTGCCAGCAGTAGGCTCCAAGGCACCAGCGTTTTCGCTGGTTGCGGGTAATTTGTCCGATGCAACGTTGGCCAGCTTTGCTGGTAAACGCAAAGTGCTGAACATCTTCCCAAGCGTTGACACCCCGACATGCGCGACCTCCGTACGCAAGTTCAACGCCGAGGCCAATGACCTGCCGAACACTGTTGTGCTGAACATTTCGGCTGACCTGCCATTTGCCCAAGCACGCTTCTGCGGCGCAGAAGGCTTGGAAAACGTACAAAACCTGTCGACCCTGCGTGGCCGTGAGTTCATCGAAAACTACGGTGTAGCAATCGCTGACGGCCCATTGGCTGGTCTGACAGCTCGCGCTGTTGTCGTGCTCGACGAAAACGACAACGTACTTCACAGCGAACTGGTTAAAGAAATCGCCGAAGAGCCGAACTACGAAGCAGCGCTGGCTGTTTTGAAGTAAGCCCTGCAGCAACAACCAAAACGGCCTGGCATTAATGCCAGGCCGTTTTTTTTGCGAGGACGAAAACTGTTTTTAATGCTTTCAGGTGGAGCGGGCTTGCTCGCGATGGCATCACCTCGGCATGGCAGATACACCGAGTCGCCTGAATCGCGAGCAAGCCCACTCCTACAGAATGTGGTCGCCTTCATCTGCTTGACACCTCTATAACGTAAATACCCGGTAAAGAGCCTTTTCATAACCGTCTGCACTGCTTATCTTTCAGGCTCCTGAAAATAAGCGCTCGCGCCCAACTGGTTGATCACTCAATGCAATCCTCTGTTACCCACAAATCTCGTCGCTGGCTGGTTGGCCTGCTGGTTCTGCTGATCGTTGCTGGCGTGAGCTGGTGGCTGTGGCCATCTGCGGCGAAAAAGGCCCAGACCGCAGAACCCTCGGGCCACACCAGCCGTTCGGGAATGATGCGTCCTGGCTTTGGTGGCTCGACTCAGGCGGTACCTGTTCGGGTTGGGGACGTGACGCTGGGTGACTTTCCAATTTTCTTTAAAGCATTGGGCACGGTCACGGCCCTGAACACTATCAATGTACGCAGCCGCGTGGCGGGCGAGTTGGTGAAGGTGTATTTCAAAGAAGGGCAAATGGTCAAAGCGGGTGAACTGCTGGCCGAAATCGACCCGCGCAGTTATCAGAACGCATTACTCCAGGCCGAAGGCACGCTGTTGCAAAATCAGGCCCAGTTGAAAAATGCTCAGGTCGATGTGCAGCGTTATCGCGGTCTGTACGCCGAAGACAGTATCGCCAAGCAAACCCTAGACACCGCCGAAGCGTTGGTCAGCCAATATCAGGGCACGGTCAAAACCAATCAGGCGGCAGTCAATGACGCCAAGCTCAACCTTGAGTTCACCAAGATTCGCGCACCAATCGCGGGCCGTGTGGGCTTGCGTCAGTTGGACGTCGGCAATTTGGTTGCGGCCAATGACACCACGGCGCTGGTGGTGATCACTCAGACCGAACCCATTGTGGTCAGCTTCACCCTGCCGGAGAACAACCTGGCCTTGGTGCTGGAGCGTTATCGCAGCGGCGCCAAGTTGCCGGTGCAAGCCTGGGACCGTGGTGATCGCAAAGAGTTGGCTGTGGGCGTGTTGAGCAGCATCGATAACCAGATCGATATCACCACCGGCACCCTAAAGTTCAAAGCGCTGTTCGAGAACCGCGATCAGGCGCTGTTCCCAAACCAGTTCGTCAATGTGCACTTGCTGGCTGACACGCTGAAAAACGTGGTCTTGGCCCCGACCCCGGCGATTCAGTACGGCACTAATGGTTCGTTTGTCTATGCAATGGATGGCGATAAAAAGGTCAAGATTCGCACGATTAAAGTCGGGGCTACCGATGGAGATCTGACCGTGATTGAGGAAGGTCTTGAGGCCGGTGATCGCGTAGTCCTCGAAGGCACGGACCGTTTGCGTGATGGCGGTGCGGTTGAAGTGGTGAATGACAGCACCGATGTGCCAATAACCGCCACTGAGCAAATGGAAGGTAGCCCGGACGCGGAATCCGATCCTGCGGCTGATAAGACCAAGGGCAAGGCGCACGAATGAATCTGTCGCGGCTGTTTATCCTGCGCCCGGTCGCAACTACGCTGTGCATGTTGGCCATCGTGTTGTCCGGGATCATCGCCTATCGCATGCTGCCCGTGTCCGCCTTGCCTCAGGTCGATTACCCGACTATCCGCGTGATGACGCTGTATCCCGGCGCCAGCCCGGATGTCATGACCAGTGCGGTGACAGCGCCGCTTGAACGCCAGTTCGGGCAAATGCCCGGTCTGACGCAAATGGCCTCGACCAGTTCAGGCGGCGCTTCGGTGCTGACCTTGCGCTTTAACCTCGACATCAATATGGATGTCGCCGAGCAGCAGGTTCAGGCCGCGATCAACGCTGCGAGTAACCTGTTGCCCAAGGACTTGCCTGCGCCGCCGGTGTACAACAAGGTCAACCCGGCTGACACCCCGGTGCTGACGCTGGCGATTACCTCTAAAACCATGTTGTTGCCCAAACTCAATGATTTGGTCGATACGCGCATGGCGCAAAAAATTGCCCAGATCAATGGCGTCGGCATGGTCAGCATCGCTGGCGGTCAACGCCAGGCGGTGCGGATTAAGGTCAACCCCGAGGCGCTGGCCGCCAATGGCTTGAACCTGGCGGATGTGCGCACCCTGATCGGCGCGTCCAACGTCAACCAGCCCAAGGGTAACTTTGACGGTCCGACCCGGGTGTCGATGCTCGATGCCAACGACCAGTTGAAAACCCCGCAGGAATACGCTGAGCTGATCTTGGCCTACAACAACGGCGCGCCGCTGCGACTCAAGGACGTGGCTGAAATTGTCGACGGTGCCGAGAACGAGCGCCTTGCGGCCTGGGCCAATGAAAATCAGGCGGTGTTGCTGAACATTCAGCGTCAACCCGGTGCCAACGTGATTGAAGTGGTGGACCGGATCAAGGCGCTGTTACCGAGCATCACCGACAACCTGCCAGCGGGTATCGACGTCACTGTGCTGACTGACCGCACGCAAACCATCCGGGCTTCGGTGCGTGATGTGCAGCATGAATTACTAATCGCCATCGCTTTGGTGGTGATGGTGACGTTCCTGTTTCTACGCCGTGCCAGCGCCACGATCATTCCTTCGATTGCTGTGCCGTTGTCGCTGATCGGTACCTTCGGCGTGATGTACCTGGCCGGTTTTTCGATCAACAACCTGACGCTGATGGCCCTGACCATCGCTACCGGTTTTGTGGTCGATGACGCCATCGTCATGTTGGAAAACATATCGCGCTACATAGAAGAGGGCGACAGCCCGATGCAGGCTGCGCTCAAGGGCGCCAAGCAAATCGGTTTTACCCTAATATCGCTGACCCTGTCGCTGATTGCGGTGTTGATCCCGCTGCTGTTTATGGCCGACGTGGTGGGGCGCTTGTTCCGCGAGTTTGCGATCACGTTGGCGGTGGCAATCCTGATTTCGCTGGTCGTGTCGCTGACGCTGACGCCGATGATGTGTGCCCGTCTGCTCAAGGCTGAGCCCAAGCCAGAAGAGCAGGGCCGTTTCTACCGGGCCAGCGGGGCTTTTATTGACTGGATGATTGTCGAGTACGGACGCATGTTGCAGTGGGTGCTCAAGCATCAACCGCTGACGTTGCTGGTGGCCATAGGCACGTTGGCACTCACCGTCTTTCTGTACATGGTAGTGCCCAAGGGCTTCTTCCCGGTGCAGGACACTGGGGTGATTCAGGGCATTTCTGAAGCGCCGCAGTCGATCTCGTTCAGCGCCATGAGCCAGCGTCAGCAAGAGCTGGGCAAAATCATCCTGCAAGACCCGGATGTTGAAAGCCTGTCCTCCTACATTGGTGTCGACGGTGATAACGCCACGCTCAACAGCGGGCGCATGCTGATCAACCTCAAGCCCCACAGCGAGCGCAGCGACAGTGCTTCTGAGGTGATTGCGCGCTTGCAGCCGCAACTAGACAAACTGGTCGGGATCCGACTGTTTATGCAGCCGGTGCAAGACCTGACCATCGAAGACCGCGTGAGCCGTACCCAGTACCAGTTCAGTTTGTCGTCACCGGATGCCCAATTGCTCAGTACCTGGAGCGATAAGCTGGTGACTGCGTTGCGCAACCAGCCGCAACTGATCGATGTGGCCAGTGACCTGCAAGACAAAGGTTTGCAGGTGTACCTGGTCATCGACCGCGACGCGGCTTCGCGTCTGGGCGTATCGGTGGCAAACATCACTGATGCCCTGTACGACGCCTTCGGCCAGCGGCAAATTTCGACCATCTACACCCAGGCCAGCCAGTACCGAGTGGTGTTGCAGGCCAAAGATGGCGAGAAAATCGGCCCGCAAGCGCTGGACCAGATTCACGTCAAAACCACTGACGGCGGCCAGGTTCGCCTGTCCAGTCTGGCCAAGGTGGAAGAGCGTCAATCGCAGTTGTCTATTTCTCACATCGGTCAGTTCCCATCAGTGATGGTCTCGTTCAACCTGGCGCCGGGCGTTGCGTTGGGGCAAGCGGTCGAGTTGATTGATCAGGTGCAAAAAGACATCGGCATGCCGGTTGGCGTGCGAACCGAGTTCCAGGGCGCCGCCCAAGCGTTCCAGGCCTCTTTGTCGAGCACCTTGCTGTTGATTCTGGCGGCAGTGGTGACCATGTACATCGTGCTGGGCGTGCTCTACGAGAGCTACATCCACCCGATCACTATCCTGTCAACCTTGCCCTCGGCTGCGGTCGGCGCGTTGCTGGCGTTGATTCTCAGCGGTAATGACCTAGGAATGATCGCGATCATCGGCATCATCTTGCTGATCGGCATTGTGAAGAAAAACGCGATCATGATGATCGACTTCGCCCTCGACGCTGAACGCAACCAAGGCATGGCCCCGCAAGACGCGATTTATCAGGCCGCCTTGCTGCGTTTTCGCCCGATTCTGATGACGACATTGGCGGCGCTGTTTGGTGCTGTGCCGTTGATGCTGGCGACAGGTTCGGGGGCTGAACTGCGCCAACCGTTGGGTCTGGTGATGGTCGGCGGCTTGTTGGTGAGCCAGGTGTTGACCTTGTTTACTACCCCGGTGATTTACTTGTACTTCGACCGTTTGGGCCGCCGCTGGCGGGGTGACACGGTTACGGCTGAGCAGGGATCGGTATGAACCTGTCCGGCCCGTTCATTAAGCGCCCGGTGGCGACCATGCTCCTGAGCCTGGCAATCATGTTGCTGGGCGGGGTGAGCTTTGGTTTGCTGCCGGTGTCACCGCTGCCGCAAATGGACTTCCCGGTCATCGTGGTGTCGGCCAATTTGCCGGGTGCCAGCCCCGAGGTCATGGCGTCTACCGTGGCCGCGCCGCTGGAGCGATCTTTCGGCGCAATTGCCGGGGTCAACACCATGAGCAGTCGCTCAAGCCAAGGCTCGACGCGGGTGATTTTGCAATTCGATCAGGACCGCGACATTAACGGTGCGGCCCGCGAAGTCCAGGCGGCGATCAACGCGTCCCGCAACTTGCTGCCCAGTGGCATGCGCAGTATGCCGACCTACAAGAAGGTCAACCCATCACAAGCGCCGATCATGGTGCTGTCACTGACCTCCGACGTACTCGCCAAGGGCGAGTTGTATGACCTGGCCTCGACCATCCTCTCGCAAAGCCTGTCGCAGGTACCGGGGGTGGGCGAAGTGCAAATTGGTGGCAGTTCGTTGCCCGCCGTGCGTATCGAACTGGAGCCGCAACTGCTCAACCAGTACGGTGTGGCGCTGGACGATGTCCGCAACACCGTAGCCAACGCCAACGTGCGCCGCCCCAAGGGCGCGGTGTCGGACGGTGATCGCAATTGGCAGATTCAAGCCAACGACCAACTGGAGAAGGCCAAGGACTACGAGTCGCTGATCATTCGTTATCAGGATGGCGCGGCCCTACGCCTGAGCCACGTGGCCAAGGTCAAGGACAGTGTCGAAGACCGTTACAACAGCGGTTTCTTCAATAACGACGCGGCAGTCCTGCTGGTGGTCAACCGCCAAGCCGGGGCCAACATCATCCAGACCGTGAACGCGATCAAGGCCCAGTTGCCCGCGTTACAAGCGGTACTGCCGGCCAGCGTCAAACTGAACCTTGCCATGGACCGCTCGCCGGTGATCAAGGCCACCTTGCACGAAGCCGAAATGACCTTGCTGATTGCTGTGGGGCTGGTGATTTTGGTGGTGTTCTTATTTCTCGGAAATTTGCGAGCTTCGTTGATCCCGACCTTGGCGGTGCCGGTGTCGCTGGTGGGCACCTTTGCCATCATGTACCTGTATGGTTTCTCGCTGAATAACCTGTCGTTGATGGCGCTGATTCTGGCCACCGGGCTGGTGGTGGACGACGCCATTGTGGTGCTGGAAAACATCTCGCGTCATATCGACGCCGGGATTGCGCCAATGAAAGCTGCGTACCTGGGGGCCAAGGAAGTCGGTTTTACCTTGCTTTCGATGAACGTCTCGCTGGTGGCCGTGTTTTTGTCGATCCTATTTATGGGCGGGATCATCGAAAGCCTGTTCCGTGAGTTCTCGATCACTTTGGCAGCCTCGATTGTGGTGTCGTTGGTGGTCTCGTTAACCCTGACCCCGATGCTCTGCGCGCGCTGGCTCAAACCCCATGTGCCGGGCACTGAAAACGCCATGCAGCGCTGGAGCATGCGGCTTAACGAGCGCATGGTTCATGGCTATGCGCGCAGCCTGGACTGGGTCTTGCGCCACAAGCGCCTGACCCTGCTCAGCCTGTTGGTGACCATCGGCGTTAACGTGGCGTTGTACGTGGTCGTACCGAAAACCTTTATGCCGCAACAAGACACCGGGCAACTGATTGGGTTTGTGCGCGGCGATGACGGCCTGTCGTTCACCGTGATGCAACCCAAAATGGACATCTTCCGTAAGGCGATACTTGCCGACCCGGCGGTGGACAGCGTGGCTGGTTTTATCGGCGGCAACGGTGGCACCAACAACGCGGTGATGATTGTGCGCCTCAAGCCGATCTCCGAGCGCAAGATTTCTGCGCAAAAGGTCATTGAGCGCTTGCGTGACAGCATGCCCAAGGTGCCCGGTGGGCGACTGATGCTGATGGCCGACCAGGATTTGCAGTTTGGTGGTGGCCGTGAGCAAACCAGTTCGCAGTACTCCTACATTTTGCAAAGTGGTGACCTTGGCGAGTTGCGCACTTGGTATCCCAAGGTTGTGGCGGCTTTTAAAGCCTTGCCCGAACTGACGTCGATCGATGCCCGGGAGGGGCGCGGCGCGCAGCAAGTGACACTGGTGGTTGATCGTGACCAGGCCAAACGCCTCGGGGTCGACATGGACATGGTCACCGCGGTGCTGAACAACGCTTATAGCCAGCGGCAGATATCGACCATCTACGACAGCTTGAACCAGTATCAGGTGGTCATGGAGGTTAACCCCAAATACGCCCAAGACCCCGAAACCCTGAATCAGGTGTACGTCATTGGTGCCGAAGGGCAACGGATTCCGTTATCGGCAATCGCTCACTACGAGAACAGTTTGCAGGACGACCGCGTCGAGCATGAAGGCCAGTTCGCTTCTCAAAGCATTTCCTTTGACATGGCGCCTGGCGTGTCGTTGGAGCAGGGCACCGCTGCCATTGAGCGGGCCATTGCCAAACTCGGCTTACCCGAAGACGTCATCGCCAAAATGGCCGGAACGGGCGACGCTTTTGCCGCCACCCAGAAAAGCCAGCCGTTTATGATCTTGGGTGCGTTGGTCGCGGTGTATCTGGTGCTGGGCATACTCTACGAGAGCTACATCCACCCGCTGACGATCCTGTCGACCCTGCCGTCGGCAGGGGTTGGCGCGCTATTGAGCATCTACCTCACGGGGGGCGAGTTCAGCCTGATCTCCTTGCTGGGGCTGTTTTTGCTGATCGGCGTGGTGAAGAAAAACGCGATTCTGATGATCGACCTTGCGCTGCAACTGGAGCGGCATTCGGGAATGAGCCCCCAGGATTCGATTCGCAGTGCGTGCTTGCAACGTCTGCGGCCGATTCTGATGACCACCCTAGCGGCCATTCTGGGTGCTTTGCCGTTGATGCTGAGCCATGCCGAAGGTGCCGAAATGCGTCAGCCGCTGGGCCTGACCATCATTGGTGGGCTGATCTTCAGCCAGATCCTGACCCTTTACACCACCCCGGTGGTTTACCTCTATCTCGACCGTGCGCGCCATCGTTTCAACAAGTGGCGTGGCGTACGTACTGATGCTGCTCTGGAAACTGCGCTATGACCTCTCGTTTGCTTAACCTTGCCCCGGCACTGTCGTCCCAACGTTGGGCGCTTGCCCGTGGCTCGCGCTTGCTGGGCCTGGTGCTGAGCGGGGTGTTGCTCAGCGCTTGTGCAGTGGGGCCGGACTACCAGCGTCCTGAACTGACAGCGCCACAGCAATTCAAAGAAGCGCAGGGCTGGACCCAAGCCAACCCGAGCGATGCGCTAGCGCGTGGTGCGTGGTGGGAGTTATACGGCGACCAGCAACTTAACTCGCTGGTAGTACAACTCAACAGCAACAACCAGAGCGTTGCGCAAGCAGAAGCCCAGTTTCGTCAGGCGCAGGCACTGGTGCGTAATGCACGGGCGGCGTTCTTGCCCAGCGCCGACCTGAGCGTGGGCAAAACCCGCTCCAGCCAAGGCACGGGTAGCTCCAGCTCTAGTCTAACCAGCTCCAGCAGCGGAATACGCGACACCCTGAACGCGCAGGTCGGGGTGAGTTGGGAGGCTGATGTGTGGGGTAAATTGCGCCGTGGCCTTGAAGCCAACGAAGCCAGTGCCCAAGCCAGCTTTGCCGACCTGGCCGCGATGCGCCTGAGCCAGCAATCGGAACTGGTACAGAACTACCTGCAACTGCGGGTGATCGATGAACAAAAACGCTTGCTGGAAGCGACCCTCGAGGCGTACCAGCGCTCGTTGACAATGAGCGAAAACCAATACCGTGCGGGCATCTCCGGCAAAGACGCCGTGGCGCAAGCGCAAACCCAGTTGCGCACGACCCAGGCCAGCCTAATCGACCTGATCTGGCAGCGCGCCCAATTTGAAAACGCCATCGCCGTACTGACGGGGCAGGCGCCTGCGGGCTTTAAACTGGCGGAAACCAAAGACATCCCCACACTGCCGGCGATTCCGGTCAGCGTGCCCTCACAACTGCTGGAGCGTCGCCCCGACATCGCCTCGGCGGAGCGCTCCATCATTGCCGCCAACGCCAACATTGGCGTGGCCAAAGCGGCGTACTACCCCGACTTTAGCCTGAGCTTGTCGGGCGGATACAGCAGCAGCCAGTACCAAGACTGGATCAGCGCGCCGAACCGATTCTGGTCGGTGGGACCGAAAATATCCTTACCTTTGTTCGATGGTGGCCAGCGCTCGGCCGAAGTGGACCGAAACGAAGCGGTGTATGACCAGACCGTGGCTAAATATCGCCAGACCGTGCTGGATGGATTCCGCGAAGTGGAAAACTACATGGTGCAATTGAAAGTGCTTGGGGATGAAACCGTGGTGCAAGAACAGGCGCTGGAATCGGCGCGTGAGTCATTGCGCCTGACCAACAATCAGTACAAGGCAGGATTGATTGCCTACCTGGACGTAGTGACCGTGCAAACCACAGCATTGAGCACCGAGCGTAGTGTATTGAACCTGCTGCAAAGCCGGTTGATCGCCAGCGTGCAGCTTATTGCCGCGTTGGGCGGTGGTTGGGATGGGAGCACCGACTTAAGTGAGCGTTGATTTTTTGGGGGGCACGTTGCGCTGACATCCATAACAGCACCTAGGTTCAGCCTCCTGTAATGGGCCTTTGAGTCGTGCACACAATCGCGTGGCGACAGATGCAATTTTTAGATCGAAAGCGC